>JAKVCS010000003.1:0-600000 GCA_022448365.1 Saccharospirillaceae bacterium
GCGGGAATAGCTCAGTTGGTAGAGCACGACCTTGCCAAGGTCGGGGTCGCGAGTTCGAATCTCGTTTCCCGCTCCAAATCAAACCGTGTGGTTGGTTTGAGGTCGATAAAAGCTGCATTTTATGCGGCTTTTTTTGTGCCTGTTATCCTGAGACAGGATATGCGGCGCCCGAAGTTGCATCGGGCGCAAAGACTCAGTGTCATGCATCGAATTGATCGGAGTTTTGTTGCAGCAGGGCTTTGACGGCATTGCGATCGAAACTGCCGGATGACGTATCATGTTCTGCTTCCTGCTCGTCGAGTCTCTGGAATAGATCGATTTCTTCATCAGTCATAAAATGCAGGCATTCGCCACCGAAGAACCAAAGCAGATCCCGGTCAATAACGGGTGTCAGTTGCGGTTGGTGAATCAGAATGCCGATCAGCCAGTCTTGTCCGGTGCAGTAGGCTGAATCAGTGCGTTCCTTGAGTTGCTCAATCAGTTGCTGTAACTGGTGTAAAATCTCTTCTGCTATCGCACCAGGGTTCGATTCATTGGCGCGTTGCATTCGTTGTTGTACCTGACTCAGCAATAGCAGGTGATGGTTCAGGCGTTCATTTACAGGTTGATTCATAAAGGTACTTATCAAGATGGTTCCAGCGTTACAGGTGTCGGGCTTATCCAAAGTCTATGACAACGGCTTTCAGGCGTTGAAAGGCATTGATCTGACGGTAGAACAGGGCGACTTTTTCGCACTGCTTGGCCCGAACGGAGCCGGTAAGTCTACCACGCTTGGTATTGTATCGGGACTGGTTCAGAAAACGTCTGGCAGCGCCGCCATTATGGGTCATGATGTGAATACGCAGGCGTTTAACGCCAAGCGCGACCTGGGGGTGGTACCACAGGAATTTAACTTTAATCAATTCGAGAAAGTGCGCGACATTATTGTTACTCAGGCTGGATTTTTTGGCCTGAACGCCAAGCAAGCAGAGGGAAATGCAGACTACTTATTAAAGGCGCTCGATCTGTGGGATAAGCGTGAAACTCAGGCACGTATGTTATCTGGCGGTATGAAGCGTCGCTTAATGATTGCCAGGGCTTTGGTTCACAAACCGAAAGTACTGATTCTGGATGAGCCGACAGCTGGTGTTGATATTGAACTGCGCCGTTCCATGTGGGAGTTTATGCAGCAGTTAAATCAACAGGGAACCACGATTATCTTAACCACGCATTACCTGGAAGAAGCGGAGCAGTTGTGCCGCAATATTGCCATCATCAATCAGGGCGAAATTGTAAAAGCGACCAGTACTCGAGAGTTGTTAGCACAGCTGCATACAGAAACTTTTGTGTTTGATCTGGATTCAACGGTTCCGGAGAGTCTGCTTTTACCCGGCTATGACGTTTTCGTTGCGTCTCAGGACTGCATCGAGATTACCGTCGAGAAAGGACAAAGCATCAATGCCATTTTTCAGCAGTTGACAGAGGTTGGTTTGGAAGTACGCAGCATGAGAACCAAGTCCAATCGCCTCGAAGAGTTGTTTGTTAATCTGGTTCAGGAGTCAAAGTAATGTCTGTCATGCGTGTGCAGTGGGTTGCCCTGAGGGCAATTGTTACGAAAGAAATTCGTCGTTTTATGCGAATCTGGCAGCAAACGTTGGTTCCTCCGGCAATTACAATGACGTTGTATTTTATTATTTTTGGTAATCTCATCGGCTCCCGAATTGGTGACATGGGAGGCGTTGATTATATGGCGTTTATTGTGCCTGGTTTAATTATGATGAGTGTAATTACCAATGCTTATGGTAATGTTGCTTCCTCATTTTTTAGTAATAAGTTCCAACGCAGTGTCGAAGAGATGATGGTCGCTCCGGTACACCCCGGAACGATATTGTTGGGTTTTGTCGCTGGTGGTGTTGCTCGTGGCGTGTTGGTTGGTTTGATTGTCACGTTATTATCGCTCTATTTTACCCAGTTGCAGATTCATAACCTGTTCGTCGTCGTAGCGGTTATTCTGTTGTCGGCGGTGCTGTTTTCTCTGGGTGGTTTTATTAACGCGATTTTTGCGAATAAATTCGATGATATCTCCATCATTCCGACCTTTGTGATAACGCCTCTGACGTATCTTGGGGGAGTGTTTTACTCTATTGGTTTGTTACCTGAATTCTGGCAGAGCGTTTCGTTATTCAATCCTATATTGTACATGGTAAATACCTTCCGATACGGTATTTTAGGCGTCTCGGATGTGGATCTTTTGACCTCATTTATCATGTTGTTTGCATTTATTATTGTCGCAGCGCTTTACTGCATCTGGCTGATGCGTCGCGGTGTTGGTATGAGACAATAATCAGAAAATTGTTGGCAGGAAATTTATGACATCCGTTAATAGTGAGCACAATCCGCTGGGTCAGATATCCGAATATAAGGATGTGTATGATCCGACTTTGCTGTATCCCATTGCTCGTGATGAAAGTTGGAAAAGTCAGGGGCTGGACCGTTATCAGGTACCGTTCTTTGGTCTGGATATCTGGAACAGTTATGAAATTTCCTGGCTGAATCCAAAAGGTAAACCACATGTGTGTTTAGCCGAATTCCGGATCCCTGCGACGTCAGAGTTTTTGATTGAATCCAAATCCTTCAAGTTGTATCTCAACTCCTATAACCAGACCAAAGTAGCTTCTGCAGAAGAAGTCCGGGCTCGTATGGCACGAGATTTGTCGGCGGCGGCGGGTGCGCCGGTTGAGGTGATTTTTCACGCAATTGACGCCACTTTCGCTGCAGCACCCGATGCATTATGCATCGATGATGAAGACATCAGTGTCGAGAGTTACGAGTTGGATGCCTCGTTACTTAAGGTGTCGGATGGGGAGTTTGATGGCTGGTTGTGCAGCCATTTATTGAAGTCTAACTGTCCGGTTACGGGGCAACCTGATTGGGGTAGCCTCTATATCCGATACACGGGTAAGCGCATTGATATGGCCGGTTTGTTATCTTATGTGGTTTCATTGCGCCAGCATCAGGACTTCCATGAGCAGTGCGTCGAGCGCACCTTTCGCGACATTATGCTTGCCTGCAAGCCACAAGCATTAACCGTTTATGCGCGTTATGTGCGACGCGGTGGCTTGGACATTAATCCGTTTCGCAGCACAGACCCTGAAGCAACTGCAGTGAACTTTCGTCTCTCCCGCCAATAAGCAGTGCTGACACATCATGGCCTGACTTTTGGTCAGGCCACAATCTTATTGCGGATTTTAGTAGCCGCCTTTTCCAGGGCTGCGGCGACCGCATCCCGGTCTTCTTCACGGATTTTGTCCGACTCCAGATGCAGTGAAAAACCGTCAGTTTCATGATTCATAAAGCTTGGATTTGCTCCCAGGTCGCGACGGTAGTCAACGATTTGATACAGGGGCAGTGGATCACGAAAGCCTTTTACCTCAGTTGTGCCACGTTTGCGGCAGATAACCTTATCTTTCACCAGCGCATAGGTTTCATGGGAAATGAGAATTTCTCCGGGTTCGGCCTTGGATTCCAAGCGGCTGGCGAGATTCACCTCTTTACCGATAATGGTGTAGTCCATGCGGCTCTCTGTGCCGAAATTTCCAACGGTGCAATAACCCGTATTGATGCCCATGCGAATTTGCAGCGGAGCAGTCATACCAATTTCTGCCCATTGTTTTCGCAGGCGCAGCATATGACGGCGCATTTCGATTGCCATTGAAACACAGGCGATGGCATCACCTTTTGTACCTTTGCTGGAGGGGTCGCCAAAAAATATCATCATCCCGTCACCAATGAATTTATCAATGGTGCCGCCGTGTTTCAGTGCAATACGCGACATATCGGTCAGGTACTGATTCAGCAGGTCGGTGAAGGCTTCCGCCTCCATTTGCTCTGATAATGCTGAGAAGCCAACAATGTCGGAAAAGAATATAACCAGCTTTTTGCGTTGAGTTTCGAGCTTGGCCTGGCGCCTGCCTGAGAAAATAGATTGCCAAACCTGAGGTGCAACATAGCGTGAGACTTGCTGAGACAGCGCCTGGAAACGTTCGACCTGACCCTGAAATTTGAGTTTCAACCGCATCAGGTCACGGGCTTGTCGATTGCTGTTAAATGCTGAAATAGCCAAATGCATGCCGACACCCAGTGCCGCAGTAATAAATACCGGGTCTGGTATGGGTGCCGCTTTGTGATAACCGAACATCAGCAGGCCGGCAGCACCGCCGGACACTAATGAGATGACGCAAAAAGCCCAGGCGGTAACACTGCCAACGATAATAAAGCTGGTATTGATCATGATCAGAAACAATACCACCAGCTGAATCGGCAGGTGCAGGTAGGCGAGAAAAATACCACACAGTACAGCATCACCATGAATCATAAACTGGCGTGTTGAATAGGCGTGTCGTTTACGAAAGGGGCGACTGATGACATGAATCAGGTGAGGGTAGAGCAGGGCAATGATAACAACGCCAAATGCGTTTGTACTGTAGTGACCCTGAATGATGCCCACCAGTGTTGTAACCACGGCAACACTGTAGCCCATGATGCGGGCGAGATAGTCTTGCTTAGGCAGAGTTGTCTCTGAAAATTGAGCCGTTTCTTGCGGGTCAAACATTGTCAGAACCTGAATCGTTGTAGTTATTGGTCGGCGCTGGCAGAGCTGAGGCGGCGAATCTGTACATCTATATACCCAGAATTGTCGTCAGCGGCAAGTCATTGACTCTTAAGTCAGGCTGCTATGTCGTTGATGTCAGGATACAATAGCGACATTTCAGAATTATTGAGCGGTAACTATATGGAAGCCTTGCAAAATATCTTACAACGGGTCTCTGCGCCGCAGCTTACCGGCCCTGATGTTACAGCCGACCAGCTGGAGACTCTTATTCAGGCTGCTCTGAGGGCACCGGACCACGCCTGGCTGAGGCCCAGTCGATATATCTCAGTGCAAGGGGAAAGTCGTGTCGCGCTAGGTGAGGTGTTTTATCAGGCAACACCCAATCGCGAGCAATTGTCGCCGGAAAAGCAACGCAAGATCCGTAATATGGCATTGCGCGCGCCACTGGTGTTAATCGCGGTAACAAAAATCGTTGAGCATCCAAAGGTGCCAAGAGAAGAATTGTTGCTCTCCACTGGGGCGGGTATTCAGAATATTCTGAGCGCTGCCTGGGCGATGGGGCTGGGTGCGATCTGGCGTACTGGTGATCTGGCGTATAACGCTGAGGTGAAGCAAGGGCTTGGTTTAGCAAATGATGAAGAAATTGTGGGCTTTATTTACATCGGTCAGGTGAATTGTAAGCTGAAACAACCGCCAGAGCTTAAAAGCACTGACTTCTTAACCAGCTGGGAAGGAAAAAGCGAATAAAAACAAAGAATTAGAGAAATGGTGTTGACCTTAACGCAATCACTGCGTATAGTTCGCGGCCTCTGACGTTAAGTCAGCTTGGTGAGGTGTCCGAGTGGCCGAAGGAGCACGCCTGGAAAGTGTGTATACCGAAAGGTATCGAGGGTTCGAATCCCTCCCTCACCGCCACTAATTCAAAAGCCCTGATTTATCAGGGCTTTTTTATGTCTGTTAAAAATCCATCCCCCAATCTATCCCCATTTTAGATTTTGTTATTTTTTGTGTATCTGACGCTTCGGAGCAAATCAGTACCACAGTACACTTTTGGGGATAATTGGGTTGTCGTTAATTTCGGCACTTACGCTTGGTTATTCTTAGTTGAATGACTCTCGGCTCTACGCCGCTTGCTCTGCACCTGCGCTCATACTTTTCTACTTCGAACCATAGATACCCCGCAATGCTGATTAGCATAAATTCCATTCTTGACCTCATTTGGCTCTTGTCGATATCTAATTGGATATAGTTCTGTATAGATAAGCAGTATTCGAGCTAAGTAAGTATTTATGGTCTTGTCTGTATTGGATCGGGCAGATTCTCTGTCTGTGTATAATGTGCCGTTTTATGTATCGCATGTATCGGCGGGATTTCCGTCGCCTGCTACCGACTACATTGAAACGACGTTGGGCTTGAACGAGTTGTGCATCCAGCAGCCACTTACTTTGTGAGAGTCCAGGGCGACTCTATGGTGAATGCCGGGATAGAGGATGGTGATATTTTGGTTGTTGATCGTTCTCTGGAAGCGGGTCATGCCGATATCGTGATTGCTGGCTGGAATGGAGAGCTAACCTGTAAACGCCTTGAGTTGCGCCGAGTGCCTCAGCTGGTAGCGTGTAATCCTGCTTACCCGCCGATAATTATCCCTAAAGATGAAGCATTGGACGTGTTTGGGGTTGTAGTCAGTGTGGTTCGGAACTTTAAGCGTCACTGATGTTTGCTTTGGTTGCAATAAATTCTATGCGATCAGGTTCTGGCTAAAAACGTTGCCACCGGAGAGCAGGGTTATAAGCCGGTCGAGCAGTTATTTATTATTCAGGATCGCCCACTGTATGAACTCATTCTGGAAAACTCAGAATCAGGTGAGCGTGAATGTATCGAAGGGACGGATGATCATCCGATCTGGGTAAAAGACTTTGGCTGGCTGGACAGTATTAACCTGGTGCCGGGCTTAGAAGTTGAGCGACGGGACGGCAAGACACTTACGGTTGTTGACTTTAAGTACCTGAATAAAGTTGAGACAACCTATAACTTAGAAGTCAGTGATTGGCATACCTATTATGCGGGTGATGCTGGGTTGTTGGTTTATAATTGTGATGAGAAAATTACAAGTACTGCAAAAAATACTTCAAAGTCTCTAGAGAAGAACAACCAAAAGAATATTGTTACCAATGAAGCTACAGATTCATTTTCTGATAGATTGTTAGAGCGCGATCTTAATCAAGGTACCGATGCTAGGGGGAATGTAAACTACACCAAGGTGGTCTGACTTATACCAAGTATAATAGCAAAACAGGATCTGTCACTTTTGGCCGGAATGAGGGTGGTAGACAAACACATAAAATTGGGATAGGGGATGGATATGTACGAAATACTAGGTGAAAAAAAGCAGACAATTAAAAACTACTTATCCCGTCATTTTGAGATGGAAAAAGATATTTTAGATGGTGTATTTAAAGATAGTGTTACTAGTTTGGCATTTGATCGAGGCGCTATTGATTTGGCTGGTTTCTCGAAGTTAGTAAGTCGATTTGGGGAAACTAAACTGCAGATCCTTTTGCTAGAAGGGGGCGAAGACTGGCTTTATGAAGTTTCGTTAGACGACGTAGAAAGTTTTATGCTGAAAGAAACATTTGTTTGTGAAAAAACATTTGTTTTTTCCAGGAACGCCGGGATATTTTTGGCATATTCATATGAATATTGGTTCAGCGTTATAGGTATAGAGATTGAAAGTGATGTTGATAGTGCTAGGGATCTGATTTCTGAGACTATGGACGTTGTTCCAAAGGAGATTGCTATCAAGGAGATTGCTTCTGAAATCGGGTTTAATAGTGGCAGCGAAAAACAACGATTTATCCGAAAGCTAGATGATAGTTACCCACTTAGTGTATGATTCCATATCTGATAGTCGTGTCGGCAAAGGTGTATGAGGGAGATCGATTTACATCGAAAGTTCATATATACGCTAGTTTTTTTGATTTCATTTTCTTTGTTATTTTTGGTTTGAATAATTTTTTTTGATGTAAGTTCGTATCTTTTCCAAGGAGTTGTACATAACCTTTTTTTGTATTTCTTATGTTGTGTGATTTCGATAATTCTTTACCAAATACCGTTTCGATATTTTGCGTGATGCTTTTTAGCCCTGAGGTGATGTCTGTCTGATTCCTTGTCGATTTTTACAGAAAATGAAAATT
Source organism: Saccharospirillaceae bacterium (assembly GCA_022448365.1). NCBI lineage: Bacteria > Pseudomonadati > Pseudomonadota > Gammaproteobacteria > Oceanospirillales > Saccharospirillaceae > Saccharospirillaceae bacterium. The sequence goes on from JAKVCS010000003.1 coordinate 7,786, forward strand.
CTGGCTATGGGTTTGGTTCTACCTTCGCTTAGATAGTTGCAGATGGGGTTTCCGACGTACAGTCCGATGTTGCTGGTGCTGCTTTTACTTTTCTCAGTGATTTGAAGAAGAAGCATCCTAACGTTGACCATTTACCTCCTGTGCTTTTGGATTTGAAGCCACAAACATGGAAGAACTTTCACCCAGGAGGGCAGCAGAGCATTATCGTCATCTTACTCTTGAAGCGCGTGCAAATGGGTCTCCTCTTACTGCAAATAGATACAGGGCATTATATCTTGAATAATTGTCTTCGGCTGAACCCAGGAATAAATCTGGCATCAATGCACGGTGGATACAAACTGTAGACTCTAGGCTTGTCACTGGTGAAGGGCTTTTGGTTAGCTTGCAAAAGCTTTAGGTGCTCCAGGGAGTCGGCCAACTTTTGCGATACATCGTTCATGGGATCTTCCAGTAGAGAGCTGCCTTGATGTCAAATATAGGTTTTAGTGTTTCGTCAGGTGTTGGTTATAGGTTTTAGTACTTATCCTTGTTTGAAATCCCCGTTTTTACTGGGAATCACTCGACATTCCAACTGCCAGAGCAAGAAGTGCACGGGTAGTAGAGGGGAGAGCTGCCGGCTGCTTAGGCAAGTAGCATAAAACCCAAATTCAGGATAGGCGTAGGGAGCGAATGCTTGGGTCAGCAGGCCAGATCCTATTTTCTGGTTCTTGAGGGCTTCCAGTAGGTGCCATATACCGTGTCTGGGAAGAATCAGCTCTTGCGCGTAGCGTACTTTATGGCCCGCTGCGATTGGTAGCTTGTCGATGAATGAGGAGCGCAAAACTCAGTTAAAAGAGCATTGTCGTAATCTTCAATCTGACTTCAGAGTTTTATCGAGAAACTGATTTTTTAGACGGCTGCGTGTTTTCCTCGGGTGCTTCAAAGTCAAGCATTTCACAAACCAATCCAGCCATAGACAGGGACTCATTAGGTATCCAGCGGCCGTGATGCTTCTTGATCATGGATGTATCAGAGCGCCCCAGTTGCCTTGCCACACATTCCATAGGTACGTAACGGCTCAGGTATTGGGATGAAAACTTGTGGCGCATTTGGTCGTTCAGTGTATCCGAAATACTCCTAATTCTTTTTTCTTATCCGGCAAAGCTCAGAATCTTTCCTATATTTAATTCTGTTAGTGCATAAAGAATCTCTGGAGGCTGTGTGTTTTTCTCTAATAAAAAGTCTAATGAACCGTCTGCTCAGGTGGTTGCGCTGGAGCGCAGAATTGAACAGTTGGAACGCGACAACGAGTTACTGCGTAAAGTGAAGGATGTGGCCGATATGCGCAGTCTCTACAGCCTGAATCAATATACGCATATGGAGGACATGCGCAATTTATGGTTCTCGTCCAACGAGACGATCGATCAGATCCGCAATACGTTGGCTGAATCTGCCACGAATCTCACCGAGGAAAACTCTCAGATTGAAGATTCACTTCACGAAGTTGGTGATATCAGTTCGACCCTGGGAGGGTTGACTGAGCAGCTGTCGGGTATCCGGGAGAAATCCTCAGATGCTTCAGAGGCCGTTGGCGGATTGAAAAGCGTTGCCAGTGGTATCGAGAACTTCGTTGGCCTTATCCAGGGGATTTCTGAGCAGACAAACCTGCTGGCACTGAATGCGGCCATCGAGGCGGCTCGTGCTGGTGAGCAGGGCCGCGGTTTTGCAGTGGTAGCTGATGAGGTGAGAACTCTGGCTCAGCGAACGGCCGAGGCAACCGCGGAAATCGGAGCGCTGATTTCTACCATTAGCGGAGAAGTTGATCGGGTGTCGTCCGGGATTACGTCGGTGGGTGATCAGGGCACATATTTGGCGGCTGAGGTGCAAAAGGTTTCAGACCATATTCAGGCGCTCGGGGATGTGTCCAGGCGTGTGTCGCAAAGTTTTTCGTACACCGCAGCGGAGAGTTTCCTTGAAACGGTGAAGCTGGATCATGTTGTCTGGAAATCTCAGGTGTATAACCGTATCTGGAGTAACGATGTGGGTTCGATCGAAGGCATGGGCGACCACACCAGTTGTCGCCTTGGTCAGTGGTATTCTGAGGGGATTGGCTATGAAAAATATCGCCACCTTAGCTCATACTCGCGTTTGGAAGATCCGCATCGTGAAGTTCATGAAAGTGGCTTTAAAGCCCTTGAATGCTTCAAAAATCATGATGAAAGTAAAGCCATCCAACACTTACAACGGATGGAGAGCGCCAGCTCGCGGGTGATCGATATCATCAGTGGCATGGAAGTTGAGATTCGCCAATCTGCCTGACAGCAGTGCTTCATCCGATAAATCAGAACGCAGCAAAACGCTGCGTTTTTTTATTGTGCTTCTTTCTTTATAATCGCGACGTTTTCAATCCTAACCAGAGATATCCATTATGACGGTTCGCACCCGCGTTGCACCTTCTCCAACCGGTGATCCTCACGTAGGCACAGCTTACATCGCATTATTTAACCTGGCTTTTGCACGCCAGCATGGCGGTCAGTTCGTCTTACGTATAGAAGATACCGACCAGGCACGCAGCACGCCCGAGTCTGAACAAGCGATTATGGATAGCCTTAACTGGTTGGGTATGGATTGGGATGAAGGCCCTGATTGTGGCGGTGACTTTGGTCCGTACCGTCAGAGTGAGCGTAAAGCTATCTATCTCGAACACGTCGATAAGTTGCTTGAGAGCGGGCATGCGTTTAAGTGTTACCGCACCACCGATGAGCTGGATGCATTACGTACAGAGCGCCAGGAGTCTGGCAACAGCATGGCGTTGAAGCCTTCCGATCTGAAGTTATCTGATGAAGAGGTGGCCGCACGAGAAGCCGCCGGCGCGCCTTTTGTGGTTCGCATGATGGTGCCGGAAGAGGGTGTATGTGAAGTAACGGATATGTTGCGCGGTGTAATTGAGCTGGATTGGTCTCAGGTTGATGCTCAGATTCTGCTGAAATCCGATGGCATGCCGACGTATCATCTGGCAAACGTTGTGGATGATCATCTTATGCAGATTACTCATGTAATCCGTGGAGAGGAGTGGATCAGCTCTGCCCCTAAACATAAGTTGTTGTATCAGTACTTTGGTTGGGACATGCCGGCGTTGTGCCATATGCCGCTGTTGCGTAACCCGGATAAGTCGAAGCTGAGCAAGCGTAAAAACCCGACGTCGATTATGTTTTATGAGCGTATGGGCTTTATGCCAGAGGCGGTATTGAATTACCTCGGTCGCATGGGTTGGTCGATGCCGGATGAACGTGAGAAGTTCTCGCGTGATGAAATGTTCGGTAATTTTGATATTCAGCGAGTGTCTCTGGGTGGCCCGGTATTTGATGTTGAAAAATTGCGTTGGCTGAACAGTTTATGGTTGCGTGATCTTGACGTCGATGCGTTTGCTCAGCGATTTGCCGCATGGGGTCTGCAGCCTGAGAAAGTGAATCCGATCATTCCTCATATTCAACCGCGCGTGGAAGTATTCTCAGACGTTGCACCGCTCGCAGGACATTTCCTGGCAGGTCTGCAGGTTCTCACGAAGGAGCAGTTTGAACATAAAGCGTATGACGAAGATAAGATGCTGGCGACTGTTCAATATGGTTTGTGGCAGCTTGAAGCGATTCGTCAATGGGAAAAAGAAGAAATCGAAAAGCGTCTGTTTGCTCTGGCAAAACAGTTGGAACTGAAAGTGCGCGATTTCCTGTATCCGTTCTTTATGGCCATTGCTGGCACGTCCGCCACCATTTCGGTGCTTGATACCATGGCGTTGCTCGGACCGGATATGAGTCGTGCACGGGTGCGTCACGCACTTGATACCCTTGGTGGTGTTGGTAAGAAAAAGATGAAAAAGATGGAAAAGGAGTATCGCTCAATTTCGGCTGCGATCGAGGCTGAGATAGCAGGGGCCTGAGTGCTTTGTGCCTGACCGGAAAGCCCGCATTACTAGCGGGCTTTTTTATTTTTGTTTTTATGGTTTGAGCTGTCGGATTTCTGCACAAATTACGTTGTTATGCCGTAAGTTGTTGTTTTAGAGAATTTTTTTAAGGGGAATGGAAAAAATAGTGTTGACAGTATAGGAGCTGAAACGTAATATACGCCCACGTTTTGAGACGGGGCCTTAGCTCAGCTGGGAGAGCGCAACACTGGCAGTGTTGAGGTCAGCGGTTCGATCCCGCTAGGCTCCACCAAATCTCATTATGTTTGTCTTAGTGTCCCCATCGTCTAGAGGCCTAGGACACCGCCCTTTCACGGCGGTAACAGGGGTTCGAATCCCCTTGGGGATGCCATTTCTTTTCCGGTTCTCGGAATGCTTAAAGCCAAATGATAAATCCTGAGGAATCAGGTTACAATTGCCTGAGTAACTACTGTTCAGGTGGAATTATGGTTCATCTTCCAAATGTAATAAAAGAAAAAGCACGTGCGGTTAAGCTTGTCGTGTTTGATGTTGATGGCGTTTTAACAGACGGTACGCTGAGTTACTCAGCCACTGGTGAAGAAGTAAAACACTTTAATGTTAAAGACGGTGTTGGCATCAAGTTGTTGGGTGAATATGACGTCGTTACGGCCATTATTTCTGCTAAGGATTCTGCACCTCTCAAAAAACGTGTTGCTGACCTGGGAGTGGGGCACTTTTATCCGGGCTGCAAAGACAAATGGTCACAATTATCCTCCTTATTGGACGAGCTTTGGTTTACCCCCGAAGAAGTCTGTTACGTCGGTGATGATGTTATCGACCTTAAGGTTATGAAGCGTATTGGCCTGAGCGTTGCTCCTAAAGATGCCTTTTGGTTGGTGAGAGACCATGCGGATCTGATCACCGAAGTCAAAGGTGGTAAGGGGGTCGCCCGTGAAGTTGCAGATATTATTCTTGGTAGCAGGATGCCTCTCGATGAGGCTTATATAAAAGCCATGCTGCCAGAGTTTGAAAAACAAAAATCAGACAATTAATTCGGATAGATCATGAAAATATTGGTTACGGGTGCGGCAGGGTTTATTGGTTCATTTACCAGTAAGCAGTTTGTCGAACAGGGGCATGAAGTCGTTGGTATTGATAATCTCAATGACTATTATGATGTGTCTTTAAAGGAGTCTCGCCTGGATTGGTTGGCAGAACTGAATGGTTTTCAGTTTGTAAAAGCTGAACTGGCCGATCGCGATCAGGTTGAGGCTATTTTTGCTGAGCATCAATTTGATCGTGTCGTGCATTTAGCAGCCCAGGCCGGCGTGCGGTATTCGATCGAAAATCCACACGCATACGTTGATAGTAATCTTGTTGGCTTTGTTAATATCCTGGAAGGCTGCCGCAATCATAAGGTACAGCATTTAGTGTATGCCTCTTCCAGTTCCGTTTATGGCCTGAATACCGACATACCTTATTCAACTGCCGATCGTGTTGATCACCCGGTATCGTTGTACGCTGCAACAAAAAAGTCGAATGAGTTAATGGCTCATACGTACTCGCACCTCTACGGTGTGCCAACCACGGGATTGCGTTTTTTCACCGTGTACGGACCTTGGGGGCGGCCGGATATGGCGTATTTTGGTTTCACTAAGAAGATTCTCAGTGGCGAATCTATCGACGTCTATAACCATGGGAAAATGCAGCGCGACTTCACTTATATCGATGATATTGTTGAAGGTGTTACTCGTATCACTGAGAAAATTCCAGCGGGCGCGGGCGCTGATTGGACGCCGGAATCGGGGGATAGCAGCCGCAGTTCAGCGCCCTATAAAATTTACAATATTGGTAACCATAATACCGTGCAATTGGGTGAATTTATTCAGACCATTGAAGATGTTCTTGGCGTTGAGGCCGACAAAAATTACATGGAGATGCAGGCGGGTGACGTTGTTCGCACGTATGCCAATGTTGATGATCTGATTGAAGATGTCGAATTTGCCCCCAATACACCGTTAAAGGATGGTATTGAGAAATTTGCTGTCTGGTATCGAGATTATTACGGCGCTCAATAGTAGCCAATGATGAGGTTGCATCTCAGCGAGGCAGCTTGTATCGAAAGGGAAAGAAATGTCCGAATATAAAATTGTAATTCCGGCGCGTTATGCGTCATCGCGTTTGCCGGGTAAGCCGCTTCTTGAGTTGGCTGGCAAGACCATGATTCAACATGTTTACGAAAGAGCGCTGGAGACCGGCGTGAAAGACATCGTGATTGCCACTGATAACGAGAGAATTCAGCGGGAGGCTGTTTCATTTGGTGCTGAGGTGGTTATGACCTCACCAGACCATGACAATGGCACTGAGCGTATTGCGGAAGTTGCTGACATTAAGGGCTGGGGAGACGATGTTGTTATCGTCAATCTTCAGGGTGATGAACCACTGATTCCGCAGGAATTAGTCGAAAAGACAGCCCAGAGCCTGATTGATTATCCGCAGGCTGGTATGAGTTCTGTGTGTACTCCGTTGTCCGGGAGTCGCGATGCTTTTGATCCGAATGTTGTTAAAGTCGTTTTAGATAAGGATCAGTTCGCGATGTATTTCAGTCGTGCCAGCATCCCATGGGATCGTGACGGCTATAAGGATGGAACGGATGAAATGACGACCAAGATGCCAGTGTTTCGTCATATTGGCATGTACGGTTACCGCGTTTCATTTTTGCGGCAGTATCAGAAAATGGCAGTGTGCGCGCTTGAAACGACTGAGGCGCTCGAGCAATTGCGGGCACTTTGGTATGGCGTGAAAATTCATATGTCAATTATTGACGAGCCTCCGGGTCATGGCATTGATACGCCAGAAGATGTTGAGCGGGTAGAAGCTTTGCTGATGGACCGCTAATCAATATTGATCACCGCAGATAAATAAAAAGCCATAACGGAGCACCGTCATGGCTTTTTTGTTTTATATTTAGAAAGAATACTAAAAAAGGAACTGCCGATGATGAAGTCTTTGAGTTTATCTGAACGTTTGGGATATGCGGGTCTGATCCCGTTTGTATCCATTGGTCTTGCCGTGGGAATTGGTATTGAAGGGGCTGCAGAACTGTTCAAACTCTATTCGGTTCTGATTCTCGCTTTTATGGCGGGGGGCTGTTGGGGAGTGGAGCAGGCGAACCCGGAAAAAATTGACAACACATTGTTGGCATTATCGATCGGTGCTTTTCTCTGGGGAACCATAGCCTATTTTCTACCGATTAACGTTGCGGTGTTAATGTTATCGGTTGGCTTTGTGTTGCTGTTGTGGATTGAAGCCAACCCACTGTTTAAAACTGCGTACGAAGCATCTTATAAAAAATTGAGACTGATACTGACGTCCGTTGTGCTTGCGATGCACGTCTTTGTGTTTCTTTCAACGAATTACAGCGCATAAATGGCCGGTTGTGCGGCGCTTACAAGTGTATTCGCCGTGCTTCGCGGGTTGGTCGTGCACTGGTCCAAAGTTCTGTGAATTGCTCCTTGTAACGGCTGGTAGTTGAGCGGTCGTTAAAACACGCCTTTACGTCACTGCCACTGGCTAATAAATAACCATACGGTTCAAACAGTGCGCCGTTCATTTTTAAGCCACTGTGTACTTTAAGTTCAATACGGCTGCTTACTCTGGACGCCAGCTGAATCAGTGGATGATCGTTAATACCAGCATACTCTGAATCAATGAGTATCTGGATGTGTCGCTTTGTTGAGCTGCGAATAAAGCGCTTTATAGAGTCAAGCGAACTGCTCGACGACCACATGGGGTGTTGCAGATCATTAATCATGAGGACAATGGTCTTGGGACGATTTTGGCAGCCGATCTGAAACAGCCCCTCAATCGCTGCGTTGTTTTGATAGGTGTAAACCTGAGAGTCTTCACCGAGTTTAAAGTCATGACTGACACTGTGGTCGCGGCCAAGTATTTTGGTCATGGTCAGGTGGGGAATGGCTGCATCCCAGAAAAACTCAACTTCGGGAGTAAATCCATTTCGCAGGTAAAAATTAAAGGCCTGAGCTTGTACTGATGCTTTAAGCATTCGACCGCCCATTTCTCTTTGGTAGTAATCGCCCATCGTTTTGATCAGGCGCGATCCCCAGTGTTGATCGCGATGCTCGGCCAATACTGCCATACGGCCAAAATACCCATCGGCAAATAAGCGGGCACACCCGACCGGACGCTTTCCATCCATCGCCATAAAGTGCACGGCGTTACTATCTTTGTCGTCCCATTCTTCTTCAACCGGGACGCCTTGCTCTTCGACAAACACCCGCTGACGAATGTCTCGCAGGATATCTCTTTGTACTCGATCCGCCCAGTCGGCGATTTTTACTTCCACGTTGTCATACCTTGTATCTGTCGCGACCATCACTCAATCTTCAGTGTATAACAATTGTTGTCGGAATAGCGTGGTCAACAGGTTCCTTGCCTCTTGAGTGACTGCATGCCGCAAGATGGCTTCAATATTTATCGCATTGGCGTCGCACAGTTGTTCAATCAATGGCAGCTCGCTGGCTGCCATTATCAGAGACTGACCTTGATAGAAAAACTCGACGGCATGACTAGCCTTGCCGAAAGCGAAGCGGGCAAATTCGGATTTGCGCAACTGGCCGCTGGTGTTTAACTGTCGTTCAATATCGGACCAGCTAAGTTCATCAATGCTCTCAGGACGATGCTCCGGGTACTTGGCTTCCGTCATTAGTTTGCCAAGAATACGCTGACAAACAGTCTCATCCGCCAGGGCAGAATTGAGGGTGTTTCTCAGTCGTTCAGCCGCATTGCTGTCGATTTCACTGCTATGTTTTTGCACGCCTAGATCGGGGTCCTGATAGCGCTTGTCTTCGCTGGCACTCACCAGAACCTCATCCAGTGCAGCCTGTGCCAGTTCGAGCTGGGAAGGTGCGCGAAATCCGATAGAGTAGGTCATGCACTCACCCCTTGCGACTCCGTGATGAGCAAACAGGGGTGGCAGATACAGCATGTCGCCTGGGTTTAATACCCAGCAATCGGTCTCATTGAACTCTTCTAGAATCCGTATTTTGGGGCCTTCGATGAACGGACTATGCTCCGAGCATAGTTGGCCAACTGACCATTCACGCTGACCTTCTGCCTGGAGTAAGAACACATCGTACTGATCGTAATGTGGGCCAACATTGCCACCGTCTACTGCATAACTGATCATCAGGTCGTCAATGCGCCACGAGGGAATAAAACGAAAGTGCTCCAGCAGATCAGCTGCCTCTGGAATCCATTGGTCGACACCCTGAATCAGTAGTGTCCATTTATCGTCTGGCAGTAAGCGGAAGTCTTCCTCGGTGAACGGGCCGCATTTGAGTTGCCATGGCCCACCGTCACTATCGTTTGCAATCCCGTCTTCAATAATCAAGCGGGACTCAATTTCCTGCTCCAGACTCAGGCCAGCTAATTCGTCGGCAGGCATAAGTGGCTCGAACTCGGGCCAGGCGTTGCGGATTAATACAGGTTTTTTCTGCCAGTAATCACGCAGGAATTGTTCGACGGATAAATGACCTAGTACGTGCATAGGGTGCGCCTTTCGGGAGTCTGAATTCTGCGGAATGTAAGACTAACAGCTGGTTGATTGTTCTAACGCGGCACCATGAGGGTTGCTCGGGTGTCTGAGTCTGTTGAAGGACTAAAGATCCGATGGTACAACGCATGGCCAGTTGATAGTCAGGGGTTATCTCAATAAAAAAGCCCTGACGAATCAGGGCTTTCGGTGGTTCAGAGGCAAATACTTAAACGGCTTTTGCCTGAGCCGCAGCATTACCAATGTAAGCCGCTGGTGTCATGGCATTCAGCTCGTCTTTCACGGCTTGTGGCAGTTCGAGGCTGGCAATAAACTCGCCCATTGCGTCCTGCGTAATGGCTTTGCCACGAGTGAACGCTTTCAGCTTTTCGTATGGCTGTTCGATGCCGTAACGACGCATAACCGTTTGTATCGGTTCTGCCAATACTTCCCAGGCGTTATTGAGATCTTCGGCCAGGCGCTGCTCATTAACTTCCAGCTTGCTGATGCCTTTCATGGTAGCGGCATATGCAATCAGACTGTAGCCAGCACCAACACCCATATTACGAAGCACGGTGGAGTCAGTCAGATCCCGCTGCCAGCGAGAAACAGGCAGCTTCTGAGCCATATGAGCCAGAACAGCGTTCGCCAGTCCCAGGTTACCCTCAGAGTTTTCGAAATCAATCGGGTTAACCTTGTGTGGCATGGTCGAGGAACCCACTTCTCCGGCAATCGTCTTCTGTTTGAAGTAACCGTTAGAAATGTAAGCCCAGATATCACGATCGAAGTCGATCAGGATGGTGTTGAAGCGAGCAATTGCATCAAACAGTTCAGCGATATAATCGTGAGGTTCGATCTGAGTCGTGTACGGGTTCCAGTTAATGCCTAAAGAGGTAACGAACTCTTCAGCATTGGCTTGCCAGTCAATATCCGGGTAGGCCGAGATGTGAGCGTTATAGTTGCCGACAGCACCGTTGATTTTGCCCAGCATCTGAACGCCTTCGATCTGTTTGATCTGACGCTCCAGGCGAGCAACCACGTTCGCCATCTCTTTGCCCAGAGTTGAGGGAGATGCGGTTTGGCCATGGGTGCGAGACAACATTGGCAATTCTGCGTAGTCGTGTGCCAGGGCGCGAATGGCGTTAGCAATATCTTGCATGGCCGGTAACAGAACATCATCACGACCGGCACGCAGCATGATAGCGTGAGACAGATTGTTGATGTCTTCTGAGGTGCAAGCGAAGTGAACAAATTCGTTCACCTTGTTCAGCTCGTCATTGCCTGCGAATTTTTCTTTAATAAAGTACTCAACCGCTTTTACATCGTGGTTGGTTGTCGCTTCGATGTCTTTGATACGCTGAGCGTCTGCCTCGCTAAAATCGCTAACGATGGCGTCCAGTTGAGCTTGAGTGTCGGTGCTGAAAGCGGGCACTTCGGAAATGGCTTCGTGCGCAGCCAGGCGCTGTAACCAGCGGATTTCAACTTCAACACGGGCACGGATCAGACCGTATTCAGAAAAAATCGGACGCAGTGCAGCAGTTTTGCTGCCGTAGCGACCATCAATTGGAGAAATTGCTGTTAACGCAGACAGTTCCAGTGGGGTGGACATACGTACTCTCGACGAGGCTGTGAATGAAAAGGCGCAAGATTCTAACGGATTTTTGTCTCAAACTCAGCAATTACGGGAAAATTCTTGGTCGTCAATTTGTCACACGGAAAAGTTAAAATGGCGTGCTAATTTCGATACAACCTTCAATAGCGACAATTAACACATGCTTGAATCCCTATTAACTTATTACGATCATCCAGCCTGGTTGATTCTGATTGTCATTATTTCAACCTTTATGCTGGAGGACCTTGCAATCATCGGTGCTGCACTGCTGGCGGCCAGTGGAAAGCTGTCGCCGGAAGTTGCCTTCGGGGCAACTTGTATCGGCATGTTTATTGGTGATAGTGCGCTGTATTTATTTGGCCGTGCCGCTCACTTCTCACCCTGGTTGGCAAAGCGTTTTCAGCACGACATGATTCAGCGTCAGATCAGGCCGCTCCAGCGAGCGCCCTGGCATCAATTGGCACTGATACGGTGCATGCCGGGGTTACGGACCTTTGGATATATTGCTTGTGGCTTGGCAAAGGTTCCAGGATGGACGTTCACAATCGCTAACGTCGTCTCAATTTGGGTGTGGGCGACGGTAATATATGCTGTGGCTTATGTGTTTGGTAAGCAATATGCCGATTCCATGGCGGAGTGGTTGTGGTGGTTGCTACCGGTGGCAGCGGTTGTCTTTATCGCCGGGCAGCGTAAGCTGCGCCAGAATATGGAACAGGATGGCGCTGCTTATGCTGACAGCCATTGACCGATTAGTCTGGTGTTTTTAAGCCAGGGCAATCGCGCCTTTATTCACGCCTTCGAATGCCTGAGCTTTAACAGCCGCACTCGGGTGTTGTAATTTGATTGCTGCAGCCAGGTGGCTGGCAATAAATTCAACCGTAGTGTCTGTTGTCATCAGGTAGCATTGGGATTCCGGCATCCACAGCTCGAATTCGCCTTGTTGCGCCTGATATCGATAGTGAATAACACCGTCTTTTTGGCTGACGATGTCTTCTGTGCTGCCCAGATAAATATCGGCCCATTGCTGCGACCAATATTGCTCCAGCTGTTGTGAACGCTGTCCGTTGAGAAAGAGTTTGATGCGTGAGCGATGGCCATGGGCAATGCGCTGGCAGTTGCCGTCGTGCTTCTTCAGACCGTGGCTGTAATGGTAGTAGTCACCACTGATGGCTTCTGGCTCAAAACTCAGGTTCAGTTGCTCGACATTGACCGGGAAGAAAGGACGCAACTGCTCCCGACACCACTGGGCCAGAGATGCCGCGGTAATTTCTTTGGCGTCGACCAATGCAACCGCCTGACGTGGTGCCTTCATGCGCAGAGTCTTTCCGTCGCCGTATTCCCAGGTTAAATCTATCCGGTCGGCATTCAGCGTGTATTGCAGCTGTGAACTCTGAGTGGGGAGTAATAAGCGGTGATCAATATCATCATCCAGCCAGTTACGCAGTACCTTTTTAACGACGCCAAAGTCACAAATCATTCCCTGATCGTCGAGTACGCCATCAAGCAGGGCAGATGCCCACCAGGTCTCACCCACCATGCCACGATTGGCATCCAGGTAGCTGAAATCGACATTGGTTAATTGATCAACAAATAATTGCATAAGGCCTCCGGAAAGCGGCGGGCATTCTAGCGAAAAAGCCGTCAGGCTGCACGGTTTGCAGTGCGCATTGAAAACAGGGATTTACTAATCCTTACCAAACACCCAGCTTTAAACCCTGTTATGATAGCCGATCAAAATTTTGTGGTCCGGAGCTTGTGGCTCTGACCGGTTACCAGATGGTTCAGGGGTCTATGAACAGATTTACTTTGGCGCCAGTTGTGGTGTCAGTGGTTTTGGCGAGTGTTGCCGGGTGCAGTGATAACGATAACAACTCCGGTTCAAGCAGCAATGCGACAGTGACGGTACATTCTAACCAAGGCGACATTGCTTATGGTCTGATTCGTTCTCAGGTTATCGGTGAATCCGGATTGCCAAGTACGGATTTTGAACAGCAGCCAAATGTGGTTGCTGTGGCGGCGGCTGAAAACGGCGAGGCCAGAGTCAGTATTCCGAACGATGAAGTACATCAGTTTCAATTAGTCAGCCGTGTCGCCGATTCATCTCGTGATGTTAATGCCACGTCACGCAAGTGTCAGTTGGTGGATGGTTGTAACGGCATCGAGTTTGGCAGTCGCTATGCGCCAGGCGATATGTCATGGCGGGCGGTCGCATATGACCTGGGTAACAACGAGAACATCTATGTAACCCCGTTTACTGAACTGGCTGCTGAGTTAGCAATGCAGCGCGTGTTTGTAGAAACTTATCAGGAAACCAGTGGCAGTCGGACTGGTGTTTGGGATACAACCGGATTCCACTCGCCATATTCGGTTGTTCAGTCTGTATCTCAGGTAAATCAATTGATGGGCGTTGATGATATTCAGAGCTGTGCCCCAGCGGATCTGACACGTCTTGATGCGCTCAGTGTGCCATCTAATTGCAGTTTGGCAGTGTCGGTCAGGTATGGTGCCTTACTCGCGGCCTGGCAAAAAATGAATCTGGATGCGCTACAAGCCAATCCCTCTGCAGAGCCATTAGCCACTAAAATTGCTAAAGAGCTGGTGACCAATAATGGTCAAATGTTGCAGTCGGGTAGCCTCGCGGGTTACAGCATTGCGCTTGATAGTCTTTATGAATCAGCCAAGAACAATCTTGAAAAAGCACCTGTAAACAACGCTGATGTGAAAGCAGCAGTTAATGAAACGGTACTGGCTCTCGCAGGAAATATCGCCAGTTTCCGTGAAAATGCCGGGATGCCAACTCAAATTAATCCCGGCTCCCTTTCCTCTTTGTTGGGAGAGAGTGTGGCTGCGGATATGCAGCTGGGGATTGAACGCAGTAAGAAGTTTTTACAAAATTTGCGGGATAATCAGGCCGACTTTTTTAACGGTGGTGAGGCATTTAAAAAGCGCCTGGAAGATTATCGTGACAAGCTAAAAGCCGTTGGCGATGAACATCAGGACAGTTTCAACAAAATTGTCGATGCTTTTGTAAAAACCAAACAACTTTACATCGAGTGTTTAGAAGGGAATTGCACGACCCATGATGGTGAGGAAGGCTGGGAGTGGTTGACTGCAGCCGATTTCAGTAACAATGTCTTAACCATCAATTCCGGTGAAGTGACGGTCAGTCAGGCCATTGCTGATATTAACCTGACGGACAGCATTACCGATCCGGTTTCGTCTCAGGCAATTGATCTGTTGATTAAGGGCACGTATCAGATTGGTGGTGTGACTTTTACACTGGAGCATACCTATGAAGACACTGACACCAAGGCCGACATAATTTCACCTTCAGGGATTCGAATTTATTACGCCGATTCCGTTGCTGCGATACAACCCGCTGCAGAGGAGTTGGCTTATGAACTGCGCTGGGCCGATTTTAATTTCTACGCCAACAAGGGCGAGGACGATGAAGTAGAAGTGGAGGGCACCTACTCTCAGTTCTATTTTGGTGTGAAAAATCCAGATGATGCTAACGACGAACGTCGTTATAACATTCAAAGTGTGGCTTTGAGTGGGCGTATCTCCGATAAAATTGATGGCGAAGATAGTGTTGACGATGAGATAACCGAACTGGTTGTGTCTGCTCGATCGAACAACGCAGATGAGTTTTATCCGGAGACAACATTCGCCCCATTCAGTGGTTTTCTTGAAGAGCGTACCAATCCTGCCTATCCCAAGGGTAACACTCAGGCCGGTCTGGTAAGTTATCAGTTTGGTACTGAAACAGTGTCGGGCCAGCAAGCTGAGTATTTCGACTTTGTTGTGCCATTAGCTGATTCTTACCGCTACCGCTTCCATCAGGAGCGCACGATTACCGATAGTCGTGATCTCGACAGTGATGGTGACACAGGCGATACCGTTACGATTCACGATTTTGAGCGTTGTACTTTAACCTTGGATAGCGCCGGCCGCAGCGTCAAAAGTTGCGATCCCAAGCAGCGAATACTTGGTGCACGCAATGTTCAGCAGTCGCTCAATGACCTTTGGGAAATCGGTGTCTTCTCTCGCATTCAGGTGGCTAACAGAGGTACATACTTCGTAACCTGGCCCGCCTCTCAAGACAGTAACCAATGTTTGAAGCTGGATGCTCTTGATGACTCCGGTGCCGAACTCAGCGGTACGCTCTATGAGCAAGCGGTTCTCGGTCTCAACACCATGCGTTTTGCTGCTGAGGTCATGTTGGATGACAATACCTCAGAAAGCGAAGATCCAAACACACTACTCGATGTGTCGCTAACGCTGACCACCAAAGAGCGCTATCAGGTGACGGCCGTGTTGTCCCACGACTACGAGCGTGACACGGCAGGTAATGTGTCAACCGCGATTGGTTCAGGTCTTGATCGGATATCGGTGGTTTATAACACAACTAACGAACTGGCAGATTCTGGCAGTGTTGCCATCTTCCAGGATGGTCTGAGTCTGAACGTGGAAGGCGATAGCGATGACCCGCAACCTGCAGAAATTGTTGCTGCTGTACAAAATGCCAATAACTCAATCCAGTTGCCTTACAAATTCATCACCAATAATGATGGTCAATACGAACGCTGCGTCACGGCTAATCAGGCTGAGTTCCCAAACACCAGCACTTTGGAGGATGCGATTATTCCGATCAATTATCGCGGTGTTGTGTATGGTCGTATTCGCAAAGAGAACGATATTTGGGTTGTTCGCTTTGTTAACGGGGAGTTCCAGACTTTGATGTAAGACAAGGTCCGGATGGTTGAAAAGCCGCACATCGTTGCGGCTTTTTTGTTGCTTTTGTGTTGTCAGGCAAACAGTAGTGTATGACAAATCACCCGGAAGACAATGCCGAGCAGGGCGCCATATATGGCAGGTCGGGCAACCGCAGAAACCCGTTTCCCGGCGGCGATTAAAATTGCGACACCAGCAACATCGAGGGGGCACAGTAACAGACCAGCAAGGAGATTGACGTCGCGGTGGTCGATGATCCCCTGGTTAAAACTTTCAACCGCAAGCCCCATCATTGCCGTACCGCCAGCAACGTATTTGGTAATTGCAAGGATTAATGTTTCAGAGGGATAGCCCAATATCGATAGCAAAGGGCTGATAAGTTGTTCGATCCATTGGATTGCCCCTGTCAGAGTAAATAACTTGACCGCAACCAAGGCGACCACGAGAAGAGGCAGGGCGCCCATGGCGATGTCCCACGCGTCCTGACCGGCTTTGCGAATAACGACCAGTAAATTGTCTCTCCCGTCGCTCTGTTGTTGCAGTTCAGCTGCCAGTGTTTCCGAGTCGTTGAGATTTTTACCGAACAGGTAAAACGTAACACTGGAAGCAATAAGTCCTCCCGCGATCGCAATCGCCATCGTGGCTGGGATATTAAGGCCTATTGAGGCCATTGGAAATACGACATTGGCTTGTGCCAATGCCAGAACCATCGCGAATGTTGCAGCGATGTGCCTGTCTGAGGCACCGCCTCTGGCCATCATTGCAAGAGTCGCGATAGGCGCAGCAAAGCTCACCATAAGTACCTGAATCATGGCGAAAATGCCCATGCCGTTGAGACCGAATGGACGGAGTACTGGGGTAAGGATCGTCACTATTTTCTGTAGCATACCGTTTGCTTCCAGCCAGCGCATGAGGCTGAGCATCACGATCATAATTGGCAATAAAACGAAGAGGGCCAGTTCGACAGCTGAGCGCCCGGATGACAGAACGAGAGTTGTGATTTCTTGCATTAATCAGGGGAACCTGAGTCCAAATAGTGGAAGGTACCCCGTTGGCGTGCTCGATTGCAATCAGCGCTTCATCAAATAAATTGGCCTGGAGCAATGTGGTTCGGGAGATTGACCACAGTGCATGGCCTGTCGGTTTTACGACCTTTTAACCATGGGTGTTTTTCACCCGTAATGCCCTCCTCTATCTTTTGTATTTTTCCGCCAGCTTTGAGAAACCGTTTTATGTCTTCCTCAAGCAGTTTCTGACGCTCGATGGGATCAGCTTGTTGCTTCTTGGCCATACCACACCTCCGGTGCTTGTATATTTAATGCATAAGCTATGTATAAGTATTGTATATGATTAAAATCGAGGTCAGCAAAACGGAAAAACGTAGGGAAGTGTCAGAAATTTAATTGTGTATAGTTCGTATTTATGCGCCTTATCTTCGACATTGATGCTGCTTATAGGAGATGAGAGCGCCGATAGGTATACTGCGGCAACTAATTATTCAGCTGCCGGCCAAAGTGCACGCCTACTGAGCGCTTATCCGCAGGCAGCTTTATGGATCCGGGTTCTGTTGTGAGAATCCACTAAAAAATTGAGGCTTAATCATGACTGCATACGTTCAGAAGGGTGGCATCCAGGTCGCTCAGGAGCTGTACGATTTCATCAACGACAAAGCGATTCCAGGAACTGGCGTTGACGCTGAGAAATTCTGGGCTGAGTTCGACAAGATCGCTAACGAACTGGCACCGAAGAACAAAGCGCTGCTGGCTAAGCGTGATGATCTGCAAGCTAAGATCGACGCTTATCACACTGAGCGTAAAGGTCAGCCTCTGAACTTCCCTGAGTACAAATCCTTTCTGCAGGAAATCGGCTACCTGTTGCCAGAGGGTGAAGACTTCGCTGCAACGACGGCCAATGTTGAGCCAGAAATCGCTCAAATGGCGGGTCCTCAGCTGGTTGTGCCAATCATGAATGCGCGTTTCGCATTGAACGCTTCCAATGCGCGTTGGGGTTCTCTGTACGATGCACTGTACGGCACCAAGGCCATCTCTGAAGAAGGTGGCGCTGAGAAGGGTCCTGGTTACAACCAGGTGCGTGGCGATAAGGTCATCGCTTATGCTCGTGACTTCCTGAACGAAGCTGCACCGCTGGCCGCTGGCAATCAGGCTGACAGCACAAAATACGCTATCGAAGGTGGCAAGCTGGTTGTAACACTGAAAGACGGTTCTGTGACTGGTCTGAAGGACGAAGCACAACTGCAAGGTTACACCGGTGATGCATCGGCTCCGACCGGCATCCTGCTGAAAAACAACGGCCTGCGTTTCGAAATTCAGATCGATGCGTCAAGCCCGATTGGCTCTACTGACGCGGCTGGCGTTAAAGATGTACTGATGGAATCTGCACTGACCACCATTATGGACTGTGAAGACTCCGTTGCGTGTGTTGATGGCGCTGACAAAGTAGTTACTTACGGCAACTGGTTAGGTCTGATGAAAGGCGACCTGGCTGAGGAAGTGTCTAAAGGCGGCAAAACTTTCACCCGTACCATGAACGCTGACCGTGAATACACCGGTTTAGACGGTGAAACGTTCACTGTGAAAGGCCGTTCTATGCTGTTCGTTCGTAACGTGGGTCATTTAATGACTAACCCTGCGATCCTGCTGGCTGACGGTTCTGAAGTACCGGAAGGCATCATGGATGGCATGATGACCACCATGATTGCAATGCACGATCTGAAAGGTAATGCACCGTTTAAGAACTCAACTACCGGTTCTGTAAACATCGTTAAGCCTAAGATGCACGGTCCTGAGGAAGTGGCTTTCGCCAACGAACTGTTCGGTCGTATCGAAGACGCACTGGAACTGCCGCGCTTCACCATGAAGATGGGCATCATGGACGAAGAGCGTCGTACTACGGTTAACCTGAAAGAGTGTATCCGTGCTGCGAAAGATCGTGTTGTATTCATCAACACTGGCTTCCTGGATCGTACCGGTGATGAGCTGCATACGTCTATGTTGGCTGGTCCTTTTGTTGCTAAAACCGTTATGAAGCAACAAACCTGGATCAACGCTTACGAGGACTGGAACGTCGACACCGGCCTGGAAACTTCTCTGTCTGGCCGTGCCCAAATCGGTAAAGGCATGTGGCCTATCCCGGATGAGATGGGGATGATGATGGAGCAGAAGATTGGTCACCCTAAAGCAGGCGCAAACACCGCTTGGGTTCCATCTCCGACTGCTGCCACTCTGCACGCAATGCATTACCATAAGGTAGACGTATTTGCGGTACAGGAAGAGTTGAAGAAGCGTGATCACGCTAACGTTGACGACATCCTGACCGTACCTCTGATGACTCAGGAGCAGATTGATGCCTTGACGCCAGAGTTCATTCAGAACGAAATTGACAATAACTGTCAGGGTATCCTTGGTTATGTTGTTCGTTGGGTGGATGCCGGTGTTGGCTGTTCTAAAGTACCGGATATCAACAACGTAGGCCTGATGGAAGATCGTGCAACTCTGCGTATCTCGTCTCAGCACGTTGCCAACTGGTTAGAGCATGGTATCTGTAGTCAGGAGCAGGTTGAAGACAGCCTGAAGCGTATGGCTGAAGTTGTAGATGGCCAGAACGCTAATGATCCGGCATACATTGCCATGGCGCCTAACTTTGACGGCATCGCATTCCAGGCGGCATCTGACCTGATCTTCAAGGGTAAAGAGCAGCCAAGTGGCTACACTGAGCCATTGCTGCACGCCTATCGTTTGAAGTTTAAAGCTGCTAACTAAGTTTTAGTAATTCAACTGGTTATAGCTCTCTTTTAAAGAGAATAAAAAACCCGGCTATTGTGTAATAGCCGGGTTTTTTTGTCCTGGCGTGGTGTCAGGCGCTGAATATTGGTTGTTACGCCACGTAAGCCCGGGTTGCACATAGTTTTAAGTCGGAAAGTACTGATAAATATGCATATTTATCATTAAGGCGTGTAAAGTGGCGGTAAAACGGGACGGCAGGCGTAGGCAAACGCTCAGCTGTCCGTAAAATCAGTTTAGGGAAATCTGAAGAAGAATAATTATGCACTACGTTCGTCTGATCTCATTATCAGCGACCGCTGCAATTGCTCTTGCGGGCTGCAGTGGTAATTCATCAACAAGCTTTCAAGAATCCAGAGCCGAAAAAGTCAGTGGTTTTGCCGGTGCTGCGAATATGGCTACAACCACCATTCAGGCCGTCTCGATAACCAATCAGGGCCAGCCCGAAACCGGGCTGACGGATGACAATAAAGAGGCGCTTGTCGGTCGTGTGACAACCACAGCGCCTAATGGCTATTTTGAGGTTGTTATTGAAGGCGACAAAATTGGCGCCCCGACGGTGGTTATTGCCTCGTCGCCCACCGGCAATTCCAAAATTCGTTGCGAAAAAGTCGCAGGCTGTGAAGAAACGGCTTATTTGGGCAATATTCCCCTTGAAAAAGGGTTTGAGTATCGGTCGCTGGTTACTGATATTGCTGCGAACATGGTGGTTAACGTAAATTGGCTGACTCACATTGCCAATGCTTATGCATACACCTCCTACATAGACACAACCAATGATGGTGTAAATAACCCTGATACCGCAAAACCAGGGATTTATAGCCGTTATACGATTGATGTCGCTAACAAGCGAATATCTCAGCTTCTTGGTGTGGCGGATATTACGTCAGTCAGACCGATTGCACCGTCGCAACTTGCCGTTCCATTGGACACACCGCTGTTGCTGCAGCAGCAGGGTATTAGTTATGGCGCAATGTTGGCGTCGTTGCAGTATATAAAACCCGATGGTACTTCTTACGTAGAGTTCCTGAATCATATTATTCGCTCGTTTAACGCTAATAAGGGACAGATGCTCCTCAGGGCACCTGATGATGGCTCAGAAATCTCTGTCGATGAGATATGGCGTGGTGCCGAGTTGGCTCTTCGGGAAAACATTGCCTATCTGAGGGGGCGAAACCTTCAGGTGCCCAGTGTTGCAGATGCCGTTTTGGCGGATATTGTTGCCGCGCGCGCTGTTATTGAGCAGGCGGATGAAGGGGTTTATACATCCCATCCGGTTCCAACACTGAATGCTTCTGCACAGTCCGAGATCGATTCCATCGCCAATGCAAAATGGTTTATCGATGACCTTAACAAGCGTCTTATTAATTTTGATGGTTCAGATCCTTCCACTTGCACCGGCTCAGACTCTGATGCTGCAGATTGTCTTCCCAGCTTTATTGATTTTGAATATCGTCGCCATATGGAGCGCTACTGGGATGATCTTGATCAGGCGCTGAATCTTGCCGGACCGGACTTAATGGCAGGATTCAGAACTGTTCGTGATGCTGTCGACTATTACGCTTCCGCGTTAAACGGGTCGCCTGATCCGAGCAATCCCCTGGCAGATAGCGGTCGAGTGACGATCGAAGAAATTGAGTTGCCTGATAATGGTGGCATTGCGGATGATACGAACGACGATGGAAATCCAGGACCGTCTAAAAAGCTGAAGTTGGTCTCCGGGAGTGATGATGTTCTGTATCTGAGCTTTAAAAAAGATGAAGACACGCCAAGGAAGCCACCGCAGGGTAAATCGTATCTCTTCAGAATTTATATAGAAGGTAAGCTTACTGAAAACAGTCGTAGTTTCAGCTTTGATGTAGGCAGCGACTCCACCGGACAACTGGTTAAGCCTTATTTGGAATTAGAGTATGAAAATGCTCTGGCCACTCCTGTACCTTTTGCAGTAGCAGAACCGCTTACATTGAAGCTGGTGTGGCCGAGTGTGCGTGTCCAATCCAGTGGTGTAGAACGCAGTTACGATTTGACGCAGCTGTTTGAAGCTGAGTTGGTGGGTATCACTGATCCCATTATCGAAAGCAGCGAGATGCGCTATAACCTCAAACGCATCAGTTATCGTGGTCTCGCTGAGGGCGACATCATTAATCCAGGCGCTGACGAGGAAATCAGAGATAAAACAGAGGGAATTCTGACGCTCAATTCGGCGGAATGGAGTAATTACTACCCACAAAATAAATGGCCGCAGCTGGAAGAATTTCTGCAGGTCAGACCGGGTTTTGATGTGGTTAGCGAGGAGGATTCAGTATTTCGTTATTTTGTAGGTAATGAGGTTGTTGATTCCCAATCTGTCGATTATCTCGACCTTCAATTACTCAATGGTGATGGCAGTGTGGCATCCGGTACTCGTTATCGATTGCACCTTGTTGCCGATGAAGCGAATCAGTTTGATATTGAGGCGTGCTCTCTCGATATAAGTGCTCCGGACACTCCAGCGGTTAATGTCTGTAGTCAGCCCGTCCGACGTTTACAAGCGTTGCCGGCTGGTCAGCAGAGCATTCAGATTGAGCAACTCGCGCAAAAATTACTGCCTGAAATCTATTCTATTAATGGGCGCGGTAGTTTTTTACCCAAGTTTGCTATGAATGCCGGTGATGCTGTTGACACATTAACGCGGAGTCAGTGGATGTTGCTACCAGGACGGGTGATCAACATCAGTGAGGGGTTGTTTCGTTATCGGGTTGGTAATGAAGATTTCGACGACGCAGACTATTCCGGGAATATCAGTTATGTCGACTTTGTGGTACTGACAGACAATGACAATGTTTCAATCGGGTATCGCAACCGGTTGATTCCAATGGTCGATCAGTCTGATCAGTTCTATCTGCAACGATGTGCGATCAATGTCGATGAAAACGGCAATGGTACGGTGGTTACCACAGGGGTTGGTGACGACGAAAAAGAAACGTGTGATGAAAAGACCGCGGTATCAGGAGAGCCGAATATCAGCTCACTTGCGCTCGCTTTACAGCGAAATACTTATACGGTGCCAAGTAGAGGGCTCTATCAGGTGCGGTTGCCGGTCGCGCCTGTTGTCAGGTTGAATGAGGAAACTCAGGAATATGTTGAGGTTATTGAACCGTTACCTCTTGATGAATCGAATGCTGTGACTCTCAACGGCGCATTGGTTTCCCAGATACGATACGGCGTCGATAGCCTATCACTCCGGCTGGCAGCTGAGACTTACAATCGGGATACCGGGCAAGAAGAGGAAAGTGTTGGACCGTTGATCGCCGACATTAAAGCAAAAGTCCTGGCCGATAACCTGTACGATTTTGCAATCACATTTGGTTATAAGTACCAATACCTGGTTGATGTGGTGCCAACTGGCACGGATGCTCAGAGTTTATTCGTCGCCTATCGCGCAGGTTTTGGATCGGGTAATGACCTGAGTATTGAGGAAATCGGCACTCTTTTGATTTTCCGTGGGGGCGTGGTACTGGCGGGCAAAGATGCAGCGGAAAGCGTTGGCTTGTTTGCCACAAGCAAAGTCGATTACGAGCGGACTCAAGCGAATACCGATGTGAAAGCGTGCGGTGCCGCAAACCGGGATCAGGGCGTCATCCGTTGTGATGCGCTTGCCTATATTGGTTTTAAGGGGGCGCTGCTGGGGGTTGTTCGTGAGGAACGCGACGATGTCTACGTTGCTCGCTTCATCAACGGTGACTTCGTTATTCTCGGTAAGTGATGATCGCTGGTAGTAAAAAAGTCGCTGCTGTTTTGATGTGTTTGGCGCTGGCGCCCGGTAATCAAGCGGTATCGGCCACCGGATCTGTATTTATGGAAGCAGATTTGGTTGCCAGCTCCGACCCTGTAGCCATTGAGGATATGATATCGGGCTGGGATGGAGCATTTCAGCCAGGGGAATATGCCTTCGCCAACCTGACGAGCGTCTATGGTTTTGCAGTGAATGGTTGGCGTTTCAGTCGGGATCGGCGCTGGTACTATTACTTGTCTTTTTCAGAACAAACATCACGGTTCTTCAACTCGCTGGAGAAAGGCGGAGGTGTCAGTGCCGGTGATGTTGACCTCGAAGCAAAGTCGTTTCGTGCCAGTGGCTTTTCCTTCGGCAAGCACTTTGAGTTTGCCGGTGGTTGGGCGATGGAGCCCAGGATCTCTGTTTATGATATCGATCGGTATCAATTTGGCAGCTTAAAAGGGTTTGCTGAAAGTGGTAATGAGGAATCGGATCTTAATGCATCTGCATTGCTCGATTATTACTTTGACGAAGATAAGATCCTTGAGTACGAAGACGACCATAAAAATGGTCAGGGAGTAAGTCTGTCATTGTCCGGCCAGGTAACATTTAGCCCTGAATTTCTTCTTCGGTATCAACTGGCCGATATCTGGAACCGACTCGAATTTGATGCGGCGACCTTCACCCGTGGGTGTATTGAGTTCAACTCACCTGCCAATCCGATCTGTAATGCGCAGGGCAGTGCCAGTGGTCGTTCTGGACTGGATTATTATTTAACTTCAATACCGATGACGGTTCAGGCCCGGTTGTCTTACCAACCGCTAAGTATCGATGCCGCCGTCTATATTCATGAAAAATACCGCCGGCTGGGTGTCGGGAAGGGCTGGGACACCGGGTTCGGGCAGTTTTACGTTGATGCCTATTCAACGCGACAACTGGGTCTTCGATGGCAATCTGAGTGGCATCGGCTGACGCTGGCTTCGGATCAGTCGAAAGCTTCGAAGGCTCGTGATGTCGATGTTAATTTAGCGCTGCATTGGCGTTGGTGATTTATCGATCTTATGCGAGTGTTCATCGGGCCTGCGCCCGATAATAAATTCCGGTATTATGCCTGCTGACCCGGCATAGCAAACATTCCATGTATCTTGAACACTTCGGCCTGACACGCTTTCCATTCAGTATTGCGCCCGATCCCGATTTTTTGTACCCCACCCGGGCGCACCAGGAAGCCCTGGCGCATCTGCATTATGCCTTTGCCGGATCCGGTGGTCTGGTGTGTCTTACTGGTGAAGTCGGCACTGGTAAGACAACGGTATGCCGGGCCTTTATTGAACAATTACCCGAAAATACCCGGCTTGCTTATATATTTAATCCCCAGTTATCACCGCTTGAGCTGCTTCAATCGATCTGTGAAGAGCTGGAGATTCATTACCCGTCAGATGCAAGTTTGAAAGTGTTGTATCGAACGCTGAATGACGCGCTGTTGGATATGTATGCTCAGGGTGAAAAAGTCATTTGTCTGATTGACGAAGCTCAGTCAATGCCTGTGCCACTGTTAGAGCAGGTTCGTTTGTTAACAAACCTGGAAACCAGTACGGAAAAACTGCTGACGGTTATTCTGGTTGGACAGCCCGAACTCAATGAGCTGCTGGCCCGGTACGAATTACGCCAGTTGAGTCAGCGGATCACAGCCCGTTACCACCTTAACCATCTGACCAGTGACGAGTGTTTTCGTTACCTGTCCCATCGGCTGGCATACAGCGGTGCTGTAAACAACGCGCTATTCGCCGAATCATTATCGCGTCTCATATGGCAAACAACACAAGGTGTTCCGAGGTTGATCAACAGCGTTGCGGATCGTGCATTATTGGGTACCTACTCGCAGGGTAAAGCTGCACCGGATAGAAAAACAGTGAAGCGAGCGATTGATGAACTGAAGCCGGTTGCGCTGCACCGTTCTTCCGCCAAGGCAATCAACTGGCTTGGTTGGAGTGTTGGTAGCAGTGCACTGGTGTTGGGAATCTGGTTTGCATCTCAATATCTGTCATGGCCACTGGTTGAGGAATCAGCAGAATCCGTTAACACGCCGGTTGCCTCGCTTGCCAGGGTCTACGGTGTTGAGACGGACAGTTGTGCGCAACTGGAGAGGTCTTCTTTGCGCTGTCTCTGGGCGGGATGGCCGCTTAGTGATATTCAGTCCGCTTCATTGCCTGCCATGATTTATGTTCGTGACGTCATATCAGGACATGAGCGTTGGATTACGGCAAGCACCTTCAGTGCTGGTGATTATGATTATCTCGGCCGGTCTTTGGTACTGTGGTCGCCACCGGCTGGTTATACCGGTGTTATTAAACCTGGCCAAAGTTCCGAGGTCGTCGCGTGGGTTCGTGACAGATTGTCGGGAGCTGATCAGGCAGGCTGGAAGATTATTTCACCCGTTGGAAAAGATACTCCGGCGAATATGGCTAACTTGTATGATCCGCTGTTAGCGCGCCTGGTCGCAGAATTCCAAACCAATCATGGTCTGAAACCAGATCAGATGATTGGACCAAAAACCCTCTTGGCACTCCAGGCAATGCAGGTAGCTGCGACGGAGAGCGTGCAGTAATGTCGTATATTCTTGAAGCACTGAAAAAGTCGGAGCAGCAGCGTCAGCACCATGGTCAATCACAACCATCGGTATCCGGCTGGCTCGACGGTGACTCTGCCAAGCAAGCGTCATCATTGTTGCCAGGGCTCTTTGTCGGAATGGTCATGGCTCTGCTGATTTCCGCAATCATTGCGTATTGGTATTTGCCAGAAAGCAGCCAGCTCTCCGAAGGTGATGACGTTGTAAGCTTCAGGGCTGAAGCTAATGCGGAAAAGCCAGAATACGTTGATGTCATGCCCGCTAGACAATCATCCGGTGGGGATCAATCGCGGGCAGAAAGGCAGTCAGTTGAACACAACCACAATGTTTCTGGTTCTGTGGGAGAGCCACAATCAGCCGCGCAACATCCGCCAGTCCTAAAAAAGCGGTCAGAAAAAATTCTGCCTGACAACAAATCGGAAGATGTGGTTAGTCAGCGGGTTCAGCGAAGTCAGCGACAATTGCCGCCGTTGAATGTACTTAAGAAAGTCCCTGATCTGATCATAACCGGCCACATTTACAGCTCAGTAGCTGATAAGCGCAGCGTTAGTATGAACGGCCATGATTGGCAGGAGGGCGATTATATCGCACCTGGTTTAACGCTCAGTGAGATAACGCCGAGCGGTATCGTGGTTGAAATTGATGGCTGGAGCTTACCGGTAAAACGAAATCGCGGTTGGCAGGCAATCGACTGATATGTTGCAAAAAGAAACCAAAGAGCGCATTCAGGGGTTATACCGTGAATTGATTAAAACCCTGGATTTAAAGCCGAGGTACGGACAGCGTGTAATGATTGCCGAGGTTGCGAAGACTCTGGGCGCCGTGCGTGAGGATGATAAGGGTCAGCGTGAGAATGATCAGGGTATCTGTGTTGTTGAAGCGGGCACTGGTACGGGTAAGACACTCGCCTATTTATTGGCTGCCCTGCCAATAGCGATCGAAAGAGAAAAGAAGTTGCTGGTATCGACCGCAACGGTTGCGCTACAGGAACAGATCCTTGACAAAGACCTGCCAAATTTAAAGAAAAATATATCGTTACCTTTTAATTTTGCTTTGGCGAAAGGACGAGGTCGTTACCTGTGTCTTCTTAAACTTGATAAGTCACTGCAACAGTTATCCGGTTTGTTATCAACCACAGTGGATTTGTTTGAGCAGTCGCCTGAAGAACAGGATAAAGAACTGTACGAAGCGATGTTGCTGGCTTATGGCAAGGGTGATTGGGATGGTGATCGCGACCGCTGGCCGGATGAAATTGAAAATGGTCAATGGAGTCACCTGACGGCAACGCACCGTGAATGTTCTAACCGTCGATGTCAGCATTTTGATAATTGTTCGTTCTTTAAAGCACGTAAGGCGATGGAAGATGCCGATGTTATTGTTGCTAACCATGATTTAGTTCTATCCGACTTGTCGCTGGGTGGCGGAGCTGTATTGCCTGCACCGGAAAAAACAATCTATGTTCTTGATGAAGGTCATCACCTTGCGGATAAGGCACTCAATCACTTTCGCTTGGAGATTGGTGTCCGGGCACAGAGAAAGTGGCTGACACAGCTTGAAAAGGGTTTAGAACAGTTTGTCGCTGCCGGGGGTATTCCGCATTCAATGCTGCACTCCCTTGGAGAGGCACCGTCCCAGATCCGGGAGATTATTCAGACCATGAGTCTGGTGTGGCCGCTGGTGATGGAGTTACTCGGTGAGCAGGAGAGGCTGAGGTTTGAATTTGGTCAGATGCCCGACAACTTGCGGCAACTCATGGCCAACATTAAAGAGCCGTTACAGCCGTTGCTTTTGTGTCTGGAAAAGTTGACGGATGCGTTGCAAAAGTCGCTTGATCCGAAAGGCGACGGTGATTTTTCCCGCGATATCGCAGAAAGCTGGCAAGCGCCTATGGGCATTATGTATGCGCGAGCTGAACAGCTATCTGAAGCCGTTTCCTGGCTGTCAGCAGAAGATAAAGAGGGCGAACTCCCGGTTGCTCGCTGGTTGTCACGAACACCTTACGGTGATGATTGGGATATTCGCATCTCAGCGTCGCCGATTTCTGTTGCAGCGCAGTTGAGAAAAAACCTCTGGTGGCGTTGTTACGGCGCTGTACTCACATCTGCGACTCTGACGGCGCTCAACAGCTTTAATAATCTGACATTTGAAACGGGCTTGCCCGATTGGGCGAATTATCAACGTGTTGTGTCGCCTTTCAATTACCCAGAGTTGGGTCAGCTTGAAACGGTCAATCTGGCATCTGACCCAAAGAGTGATCAGTTTCAATCGGATGTCGAACAATGGCTGAAGACAAACATTGATCTCACTAAGGGTTCGTTAATTCTTTTCAGTTCGCGTGCGCAGCTTGAAGCTACCCGGGATTACTTTATATCCGACTGGTACGACAACCTGTTATGTCAGGGTTTCCTGCCTAAGACCGAAATTGTCAGAAGGCATAAAGAACGTATTGATAACGGTACTGGTAATGTAATTTTTGGTCTTGCCAGTTTCGCCGAGGGGATTGACTTGCCCGGTGATTACGTAACTCATGTGGTTATTGTGAAAATACCATTCGGAGTTCCGGATGATCCGATTCTGGCGGCAACCAGTGAGTGGCTTGAGAGCAGGGGGCGTAATCCATTTATGGATCTTACCCTGCCAGCAGCCTCTGTCAGATTAGTGCAGGCTTGTGGGCGACTGATTCGTAAGGAAGACGACCATGGTCGTGTGAGTATGCTCGACAAGAGATTGTTGTCACATCGATACGGTCAGCTGTTGCTGGATGCGTTGCCGCCTCTGAAACGGATCTGATGGTGCGTGGCGATAAAAAGCCAGCGCCCTGAAGAGGCGCAGGGGCTTTTTTTTACAATTCAGGCCAGCTGACCTTCGCTTTGTGGTGGCTCGTTGTCACGAACCATGAGCAGGTGATCTTTGAGATACGTTAGCAGTGTATCGGCGGCTTTAAGCTCGCGTTGAATAATCAGGCAGCGGAGCAAGCGTTTATCTCGTTCCATGATGCGAACATGGTAATCGTTACCGGTTTCCGGCAGAGACAAGAAGAGTTCATTGCAGGATTCGTTCAGTGATAAATCTGCATGGACCAACTCTAACTCGCAACCCGCAAAATTAATGTTCTGAATACGGACTGTATGCTCCTTACCCGTATGTTTGTCGAGTAAAGTATAAGGTTGCTCAAGTGGGCGCTGGCGGCTTTGCAATCGTTGATCCGCCGGGTCGTAAGCCAGCGGGTTGTAGATTGTTACACCTTCTACGTCACCAATGGGCGTGCCGCACATGTAGTTATGAAATAGCGTGCTGGCTGCTTCTTTGCGCTCAAACTGAGCCAGGTGATCGGCATTATGAATCACAGCGAAGGTCGCTGCAGCGCACTGACGTGCAACCGCCGCATTTTCAGACGGCAATGTGAAATTATCGAACTCACCGGTAGCGATCAGTGTTGGGCACTTCGGAAATTTGTTGAAACCCGGGAAGCGCAGTAGCCGCTCGGTATTCTGAGCATAGCGCGCTTGTTCGTTCTTATTTAAGCGAGCGATCTGGCGATACATCACTTTTCTGTAGGTAGGGCTGACTTCGGTTTCTTGCAGGCGATTATGGTTAATCAGATTGCACACTGCGGTAGTCGCAAATGCCTGCATGTTACCTTGTGCCATCATTTGCAGACTGTCTTCCAGTAAGGTAATCAGGCTTTCTCTGCGAAAGCACGTGATACCGGATAGCAACAGACGATCAATGCGTTCAGGGTGGCTGGCAGCAAACAGAGTTGCCATTGCTGAGCCGTAGCTGATACCCAGCACGATCACTTTATCGATAGCATTTATGTCGAGAAAATCTGCGATCAGATTACCGTAGTCCTCAAGATCCAGTTCAGGCGCAAGCTGATCATTGCTGCCCTGAGATGGGAAGTCTGCAAGAATGACCGGATGTGTGGTGTAAACCAGCTCCACTTCGCTGCGGAAGGAACTGAAACTCTGGAACGCGCCACCTAAAAATACGACCGGTGTCTTGTGACTGTTTTCAGGTAGGCTGAATGCCTGATACTCGACCTTGTAGCGATCCAGCATCTGAATCTTCGGCGATGCGCGTAATTCTGAGGCGGAGAAACTTGAGAACTGCATACACTTAGGCTCTCTGTGTGGTGATGGTTTATTGTTATTGTGAAAATTACCTTACTGCATTTATAGACAAATTGCCACAGTTGTATGTTTTCTTTACGGACTCTTGTCATGGTGCGTGAGCACCAAAAAAGCGGTGTTTTCTCAGTTGTAAGACAAACAGACAACGAGAACGGGCCAAATTAATGACCTGTTCTGTGCAAAGTCGCGTTTCAGCGTTATTGAGGGGTGTTGATGGTGAAGCTGATGCTGTCTGGGGTGATATCGATTTGGTATTCGCCGCCAGGGGTCACGTAGTTCTTTGGGGTGTAGTTATTTGTATTGGGGATGGATAATACAAATTGGCTTGGTGACGTAGACACGTCTGTCCCCAGTGGAGGAATGACGCCGTCAGGTATCTGGCTGGGGAATCGCAGACTGTCGTAGTCAATCGTCTCGCCCGGCTGCAAATTCAGGGCAGCACGTAAGGCGTCGTCACGGGCTTCCTTATTTTCATCCGCTTCGGGGGCACGGAAGCTGTAGGCTACTTGATTGAGCAGCTCCATGGTGTGATGTTCGCCAAGATACTGGTGCTCTGGCTGTACTGCATATTCGGTATTGGAAGTCGAGGATGCGGTGGCCTCTCCCTCGGAGTAATCCTGATCAATTGGCGACACCCGAATCACAGCATTGCTCTTGTCATTGTGTCCCTGACTTGGTTGTTGCTTGCGAACAATAACGGTGGTATCCCGGATATACGCTTCGGTCATCTCTTCCGGGGGAATTTCCCTGATTTCTGCTACTGCGCATAAGCTGAGTGGCAGGCTGGAAGCAATCAAACTGTGTATGAGCTTTTTCATAGCGTTTCCTGAAGCACGTCTTTGTTCAATGCTAGTGAACGGCGGTCAAACAGCAAGGCACTTTACGCCATGTTTGCGCTGTGCCGTATTCACGGTAACACGACACATTATTGGCGAGTGCCGTGTATTTGCATAGTCAGGCAGTGTAATGAGCCAAATTGCTCGATGATTGGACGACAATTAATGGGGTAAATTTTATGAGTCGGAAATGCCTGCATCAGCCGCTCGATGGCTGATAAGTCTTCGTATACTCCGTAAATTGGTAATAATACTGCGCCGTTGATAATCAAGAAGTTGGCATAAGTAGCGGGCAGGCGATTTCCTTCGTCGTCATATTGGGCGCTTGGAAGTGGCAGTGGGATCAGTTTGTAGGGTTCACCGTTCGGCTGACGAAATGCCTGAAGCTCAAGTTCCATTGCATGGAGGGAAGGGTAGTGCTCATCACTTTGTTTCGCCTGGCAATAGGCAATGGTATCTGCTGAGCAAAAGCGAGCAAGTGTATCAATATGGGCGTCGGTATCATCACCTATCAGGTTGCCATGTTGGAGCCAGAGTATTCGCTCAAAACCCAGGTCGGTTTTAAGTTGCAGCTCTATTTGTTGCTTGTTCATGTGAGGATTGCGATTGGTGTTCAGTAAGCATTGCGTCGTGGTCAGCAGTGTTCCCTGGCCATCAGATTCCAGGCTGCCACCCTCCAGTACCCAGCTTGCTCCGCGCAGTGGGAGGTCCCCGAAGGCCTGCTTTAAATGTAATGTTTGAGTAATGCGATCATCACGTTGATGGCTGTATTTATTTCCCCAGCCGTTAAAGCGGAAGTCAACCAGTTCCAATGCGTCGGCGTTAAAGCAACTGATTGGGCCATGGTCGCGTGCCCAGGTATCGTTGGTGTCGATGCGGTAAGGTCTGACGTTGCTGTGGTTCTGATACAGATGTTTCAGTCGGTGGTAGTCGGCATCCGTTCCGCACGCAATAATCACTGACTGATGGGCCGCAATTGTTGTGGCAATGGCGTGAAATACCGGCTCCACCCGGTGCAGATTACTGCCCCAGTCGCTTTGTTTTTGTGGCCAGGTCAATTGAACAGCAGATTGAGGCTCCCATTCTGCTGGCATGCGTTTATTCAATATCAGAACTCGTGTGGAAGGATTACCGCTGGGATTTTAGGCCGCTTTTGCTGTCGCGAGTAGCGCTTTATGCAAATTTTTGTCTGAAACCCGGTTCGGCTATCGCATCTGTATCCGATGTCGTGCAAACTTGCGGCCTTTGTCAGTTACAGAACTTATAAAATGAAGGTCCTTAAGTCATTGCCCTTCTGGATAGGGCTGCGCTATCTCGCTGCTAAACGACGTAATCACTTTATTTCTTTTATTTCCGCGTCTTCCATGGTCGGTATGACTCTGGGGGTTGCCGTATTAATTCTTGTGTTGTCGGTGATGAACGGTTTCGATCGCGAATTGCGCGAACGAATTCTTGGCATGGTGCCGCACGGTGTGTTGTATGAGCGTGGTGGCGTAAAAGATTGGAAAGCGCTCGCGGAAGAGGTTGAGGCGCAGCCTGGGGTGACTGCAACGGCACCACTGACGCGTCTGCAAGGGATGCTCGGATACGGTGGTCGTGTACAGGGCGTTATGATCACTGGCATCGATCCCGATGCGGAAAGCCGGGTGTCTATTTTACCGGATCATATAACGGATGGGGAATTACAAGCATTAAAACCCAAAGGTTACGGCGTACTACTGGGCGATTTATTGGCAAAAAGGCTGAATGTCGTGGTGGGTGATAAGATCACGCTGATGCTGCCAGAAGCAACGTTATCGCCAGCCGGCGTGCTGCCAAGAATTAAGCGCCTTAATGTTGTGGGTGTGTTCTCTGTCGGCGCTGAACTGGATGCCAACCTGGCGGTTATTCATTTGCGTGATGCCGCCAAGCTGGCGCGATTGAAGGCCGATGCTCAGGCTCTCAGAGTGAAGTTCGACAACCTGTTTGATGCGCCGCGAGGTATCTGGGAACTCGCCAGTAAGTTGAATGGCTATTATTCAGGGAGCGACTGGACTCGTACACATGGCAATCTGTTCCAGGCAATTAAGCTGGAAAAAACCATGATCGGCTTATTATTACTAATTATCGTTGCGGTAGCGGCCTTCAATATTATTTCAACCTTGGTAATGGTGGTTACCGATAAACAATCGGACATTGCTATTTTGCGCACCATGGGTGCTAAGCCAGCAACCATTATGGCCATCTTTATGGTTCAGGGCATCTCGATTGGTTTGGTTGGCGTCGTGCTCGGAACGGTGCTGGGTGTTGCAGGTGCATTATCTATTTCTGAAATCATTGCGTGGATAGAGCAGATGTTTGGCTTCCAGATTCTCAGCGCCGATGTGTACTTTATTTCGTATTTACCATCACAGCTTTTATGGTCGGATGTGGCCGTTGTGACTTCGGCGTCGCTGACCCTGAGTTTCCTGGCGACCTTGTATCCTTCCTATCGCGCTTCCCGCGTACAACCAGCCGAGGCTTTGCGCTATGAATGATCAATCTCTGGTATTGGATGCCAGCAAGCTCAGGAAAACTTACACGTCAGGGCCTCAGGCGGTAACGGTTTGGCAGCATGTTGCGCTTCAGGTTGCTGCCGGTGAAAGTGTAGCCATCGTTGGTGCGTCTGGCTCTGGCAAAACCACCTTACTGAATGCACTGGGTGGGTTGGACTCTCTCGATGAGGGTGAGGTTAAAATCAGTGGTCAGTCGCTGAATCAGATGTCCGAGAAGGCTAAAACCGAATTGCGTAATCAACAAATTGGATTCGTTTATCAATTCCATCATTTGTTGTCAGAATTCTCTGCGCTTGAAAATGTAATGATGCCGCAGCTGTTGGGTGGCGTCCCTCGCGCTGATGCCAAAAAAAGAGCGGCAGAGTGTCTCGCGCAAATGGGCCTAGAGCATCGCATGGATCATAAGCCCGCAGAGTTGTCCGGTGGCGAGCGACAGCGGACGGCGATTGCCCGAGCGTTGGTAAATAAACCCCGTCTGGTGCTGATGGATGAGCCGACCGGCAATCTGGATCAGCAAACGGCGCAACAGGTGGAGAATGCCATGGTTCAGTTGACTGCCTCATCTGATACGGCATTTGTCATGGTAACCCATGACGCCAGTCTCGCGCGTCGCATGAATCGTCAGTATCGATTACTGGACCAGACGCTAACCTTGCTGGATGCATAGAAGTTGGTCGCAAGCCGGTAAAACTAAAAAGGGCCCATGCAGGGCCCTTTTTGTATTCTGATACTTCACCGGCTTTTTGGGTATCGGTTGTTCGCCGGCTTAATTCAGTTTTTGGCGATTGACTTTCCGCTTTTTCCAGTTGCTCATAACATGCATGCGCCAGGCGATATGAATGCCGAAATAGCCGAGCATTCCGAAGATTAGACCGGCCGTGATTGAACCGGTAAGCAAGGGTTTCCAGATCGCGTTCAGTTCCGTCATGACCCATTCCACCGACAGCTCTATATTAAATTCTGTAGTGGGAATATTTAACAGCCAGGCGCCAAACACGTATGTCGCATAGAACAATGGAGGCATGGTAATGGGGTTGCTGATCCATACCAGGCCAACGGAAATAGGGACATTTGCATTAACATAAAATGCAATAAAGGCTGCTATCACCATCTGAAATGGCAGAGGCAGGAATGCGGCAAACAACCCCACCAAAAAGGCACGAGCGACTGATCGACGATTCAGGTGCCACAGGTTAGGCTTACTGAATAGTGGACTCAGAAACGCCAGGGATGGATTCGCCTGAACTTGTTCCGGAGTAGGGAAGACCTTTTTCAGTAACTTTTTGGGCATACAAAGAGTTGACTCGCAAACCAGAGATTAAACGTCGCCGTGAATGGTCACAGGGCGCGCGGATTATGCCGACTTCGTAAATGAAATACCAGAGAGCAAATCACGGATGAAGCTGTCTATAACCATTCTGGCTTGGCTGGTCAGTCTATCCGTCGTTATCGCGACTTTGCTGACGCCAGTTCAGCTGGTGATTTATGCCGTAGCGATATTAACGATAGCCTATCTTAATTTTCGAAAGTTCTATCCCGCAGACACGTGGGCGAAACGTCGATGGTTACCCTGGGCGGGTCTTCCTCTGATTGTGCTGTTATCCGTGGGCTATGGTCAGTATCGGTTATCGGAATCGTTATCGAGCCGACTGGCGTTGAGTCAGGATAAGTTGCAAGTCGAAATGAGCATCATCCCTGAGCGAATCGAGCATCATGTGTCAGGTTTGCGAATCACCGCGAAGGTGATGGATCCGCCTGATGATATCTCGCAACTCAAACGTGTAAAGCTCAGCTGGTATTCAGATAGAAAAGTAACTAAAGAATCGGTCTTTGTGGTTGGCTGCACCGTCAAGGTAACGGCGGTACTCCGCGCGCCCCGACGGTTTGCCAATCCGCTGTTATTTGATTATGAGGCTTACAACCTGATCAATGGCATAGACGCCATTGGGTATGTGCGTAATGTCGTTATGAACTCAGTATCATCAGCGCGTCATTGCGGTGGCATTACTGTTACTGAAGTTCGATCCGCGGTGGTTGATGCCCGACTGAATTCACTTTCTACTGAGGCGCGCCCGTGGGTGTCTGGGTTAGTGTTTGCTGAGAAAAACGCATTTTCGGCTGAAAAATGGCAGTTGGCTCAGGCCACTGGCACCTTGCATCTGCTGGTCGTCAGTGGTCTGCACCTCGGGATCATAAGTGTGCTCGCTTTGCTGGTTGCTGGGGTGTTCAGGCGACTCTTGGTGGTGGTCACCTCAGGTAGCGTACTTGCAAACCGCGCGATTTCTATGTCAGTGATCGTATTAACAACGGGTTTGTATGCTGGGTTAGCTGGCTTCGGTATTTCGTTATTTCGTTCGTGGCTGATGTTGCTATTGTTTTGGTTTTTATGGATGTCGCTACGACGCTTTAGCTGGACCGTCATTTTGTCTTTGGTGTTAATGTCGGCCGTGTTGGTAAATCCACTGATATACACCCAGCTTGGCTTTCAGCTGTCGTTTTTGGCGGTTGCGGTGTTATTAACGGTATTCAGTGGTCAGCGAAGCTCGCGGATACGCGCTGCGGCATTGCCGCAAATACTGATATTTATTGCTCTGATGCCGCTGATGCTGAGCTGGAGTATGCCTGTTAGCCTTGGGCAGATTGTTATAAACGTGATGGCGATTCCGTATGTCGGTCTGATTCTGCTGCCGTTGTCATTGGCCAACGCGGTGGTCGATATTGAATGGCTTCAGCCGTTGTTGATCATTGCCGGTGAGGGCTATTGGTATGTCCTTGAGCAGTCTCAAAATTGGAATGTACTTAACGTCGGGCTGTCGATCGAATCCCGCCTGCAGTTATTGATGCTCAGTGCACTGATCTTATTGTGGCTGCAGTCTCTGACGGTTCCGATGAATCTCCTGGTGCCGGTTGCAGTGGTGACTGCTCTCGCACTCGCCGCTTCTGATCGAGCCGAATTGCGAATGCTGGATGTTGGTCAGGGGTTAAGTATTGTGGTTTATGACGGTGATAAAGCCCTGGTTGTAGATGCAGGCGCACGTTATCGGGGGGGCTTCGATTTGGGTGAAAAAGTGGTCGCGCCATATTTGCGAAGCAAAGGCGTCAGACGGTTGCAGCTGGTCGTCAGCCATTCTGATAATGACCATGCGGGTGGCATGCCGGCGTTAATTCAGCAGTTTGATGTTGATGCGATTTATCAGGGTCAGACCGGACATCTGGATGGAATGTCTTCGGCCGACCGGTTACTGGCGTGTCGACGTGACAACGAGTGGCGGGTAATGTCTTCAAAGGTGCGCTACCGCTTTTTTGCCTACCAGCTTGCTGGAGCAAACGATAACAACCAGTCGTGTGTGGTGATGGTTTGGTTTGCTGGTCTCCGTGTACTGATTCCCGGTGATATTGAGGTTGCGGCGGAGAAAGAGCTTGTTGGCCTTTATGGCAGTGAGCTCAGGGCGGATATCCTGGTTGCGCCTCATCACGGCAGTGGTACCAGTTCTTCCGGGAAGCTACTGAGCGCTGTAAAACCGGAGCAGGTTTGGATTTCATCGGGTTTCAATAATCGCTTCGGGCATCCACACCCTTCCGTGGTTACCCGGTATCGTGAGGCTGGGATTCGTATACTAAGCACAGCAGAGCGTGGTTCGGTTGCCCTCAATACCAACGGGCGCATCAGTTATAGTCGTCAGGGGTGGCAGCGACCTTGGGTATATCCCTCAGAGCAAAAGATCATTCCCCCAGTGTTGGTTTCCGATTTGAAATGATCTAATTTTTTCTGGCCCTTGATTTTGTTAGATTTTTTACCGATTCTTGGCCGACGTTAAGATTCACCGGGCGCTGTGGTAGAGTAGCGCTGAAACCGTTTGGCAGGAGTAGCCCAATATGCTGGAAATCATCCAGAGTGGTGGTTGGATGATGGTTCCTATCATCATATCTTCCATCTTAGCCTTAGCAATTACCGTAGAGCGATTTTGGACGTTACGCGAGGAACAGATTGCGCCGAAGGATCTGCTGGCGAAGGTCTGGGGTTGGATGAAGAACAATCAGCTGGACAGCTCTCGTATCAAAGAGTTGCGCGCTTCCTCTCCGCTGGGGCGTGTTCTTGCGGCTGGCCTGATGAACTCCCGTCATGGGCGTACCATTATGAAAGAGAGCATCGAAGAAGTTGCTTCTCATGAAATTCATGAAATGGAACGTTACCTCAGCGCGCTTGGAACGGTTGCTGCCGTGGCACCGCTGATGGGTCTGCTGGGTACTGTGATTGGTATGATTAAGGTCTTCTCCGAAATTGTCATCGCTGGCACTGGCCAGGCCAATTTACTGGCTGGCGGTATTTCTGAAGCTTTGATCACCACCGCAGCGGGCATGGTGGTAGCCATTCCAGCGTTGATTGCTCACCGCATGCTGCAGCGTCGTGTTGATGAGGTGGTTGTTTTTATGGAGCAGGAAGCCATTAAGTTGGTTGATGTGTTGCACGGTGAGCGTGAAGTTGCCGATAACGACGAGGCTGCGTAAGTGAATTTTAAACGTCAGAATCGCGAAGAAGTGGCGGTTAACCTGACGCCACTGATTGATATTGTGTTTCTGTTGCTGATTTTCTTTATGGTTTCGACGACTTTTACCAAGGAAAATCATCTCAGTATTGATTTGCCAGAAGCCACCGCAGAGGTTGCAAACGCACCGTTGCAGGCGCTGGAAATTTTAATTTCGGCCTCTGGCGAGTACAGCGTAAATGATCAGTCGCTGGTTAATGCGCAGCTGCAAACACTGAAGCGTGCCCTGCAAAAAATGTTGGGTGAACGTGAAACAGCACCGGTCGTTATTACCGCAGATGCTAAGACGCCTCACGAAGCTGTTGTCAAAGCAATGGATGCAGCAGGCCAGCTAGGATTAGTCAATCTCAGTATCACCACACGCCAGCCGTCGAAGTCTGAATAAGCAGCATGTCTGAACACAATTCAATCGCTCAAGATCAAAACCCCTACAGCACAGGGCGCCTATACCGGCGCCTCGTTTCGTATGTCTGGCCGCATAAGCTGGCATTCGCCATTAGTATCCTGGGATTTGCTATTTTCGCCACGGCTGCTCCTGTGATGGCTTACCTGATGGGGGTGGTGGAGGAAACGTTACAAGATCCTCAGCAAGAAAAAATTATCATGCTGGTGGCGATGTTGGTGGGGGCGTTTTTTTATCGTGGTATTGCCACGTTCATGGGGAAATATTTTACCGCGGTGGTTGGGCGTGGCGTGGTCCATGCTCTTCGTACCGAATTATTTAATAAGATGACCCGCTTACCAACCAGTTATTACGATATGGAATCCCGTGGGCGATTAATTTCGCGGGTAACGTTCGATGTCGAGCAGGTAACCGGCGCCTCAACGAAAGCGTTGACGGTTGTTGTTCAGGAGGGGCTCACGGTCATCTTTCTGATGGCTTATCTGATTTACCTCGATTACACCTTAACCTTTATTTTCTTCGGTATTATTCCGGCGATTGGTTTGATGGTGGCGCTTGCCAGTCGCTTTTTCCGAAAATACAGCCGTCGTATTCAGAAGTCGGTGGGCGAAGTCACGCAGATTACCAACGAAACTATTAATGGCTTCCGTGAAGTGCGCACATTTGGTGGTCGGGAGTATGAGGAAGGACGTTTTTCCTCCGCCAGTGAATACAACCGTAAGCAAGCCCTTAAGTTTGAATTGACCAATGCCATTAATATCCCAATCAACCAGATTATTATCGCCGTGGGATTGGGTTTTATGATTTATATGATGTTTGGTCGTGTCGCGGCAGGCAGTATGAACAGCGCTGAATTCCTGCAGTTCATTACCGCTGCGTCGTTAATTGCTAAGCCAATTCGTGCATTAACTGATATTAACTCCATTGTGCAAAAAGGTGTGGCCGCCGCTGAGTCGATCTTTTCTGTGATTGATGCGCCGGAAGAAGTTGATGATGGTGTCATAAGCCGCAACAAAGTAAAAGGGGAGGTGCAGTTTTGCCGTGTCGGTTTCCGTTATCAGGGGGCTGATAAGCCTGCGTTGCATAATATAACCCTGAATGTTTCGGCCGGAACATCGATAGCCTTCGTGGGAAAATCCGGCAGTGGTAAGTCGACGCTGGTGAATCTGATACCGCGTTTTTATGATGTGACGGAAGGCGAATTACTGATCGATAACGATAATATCAGCCAGTTTTCGCTGGATAATCTGCGCAGTCATATCGCTATTGTCAGTCAGAATGTCACGTTGTTTAACGGCAGTATTAAAGAAAATATCGCCTACGGATCGCTAAGGTCTAAGACCGACGAAGAAATTTTCGCAGCAGCAAAGGCTGCCCATGCCGATGAATTTATTCGCAATCTCGACAACGGTTACGATACCAAAGTCGGCGAAAGTGGCGTTTTATTGTCAGGTGGTCAGCGCCAGCGAATCGCGATAGCTCGTGCGTTGTTAAAGGATGCGCCGATACTGATTCTGGATGAGGCAACGTCGGCGCTTGATACCCAATCCGAACGTCATATTCAGGCTGCGATGGAAGAGGTCATGAAAGGCCGGACGACCTTTGTGATTGCTCACCGCCTGAGTACTATTGAGAGCGTTGACCGTATTGTTGTCATCGATAAAGGCGAGATCAAAGAAGACGGGAGCCATGAGCAATTACTGCTTCAGCAGGGGATTTATGCACAGTTGCATCGGCTGCAATTCTCCGAAGGGGCAGAGTGATCAATGTTACAGCGCCTGGCTGCAGCGATCGAAGCCAATTGGTATCGCCCATCTCCGGGGTTAAACTGGTTGTTATTGCCTGTTTGGCTCATTGCGGCGCCGCTGCTTGTTCTTAAGCGAAGGAAAGCTCAGCAAAAGCCTGCTGCAACCCTGAATACCCCGGTGGTTATTGTTGGCAATATCACGGTCGGTGGAACGGGTAAAACTCCGCTGATTACCTATTTGGTCGAGCGAGTAAGACAGTTGGGTTATGAGCCGGGTATCATCAGTCGCGGTTACGGCGCTGAAAGCAAGGCGTTTCCTCTGATGGTTACCGATGCTGTATCGGTTCAGCAAAGCGGTGATGAACCAAAGTTATTGCAGCAACGGCTTAATTGTCCGGTTGTGATTGACCCTGTACGTAAACGTGCCGCTGAGTTACTCGACAATCAGGTCGATATTATTTTTAGCGACGATGGTCTGCAGCATTATGCTCTGGGTCGCGATGCTGAGATTTTGGTGGTCGATGGTCAACGTCAGTTTGGCAATGGCTGGTTACTGCCTGTTGGCCCTCTGCGAGAGTCATTATCCAGAGTAGAGCAAGTCGATGTAAGATTGGACAATGGTTCAGATTTTACCGTTGTTGCCCGTAATCTGATCAATGCTCATAGCGGCGAATGCAGAAGTTTGCAGTCGTTACAGGGGGTGAAAGTCCATGCCGTTGCGGGTATCGGTAACCCGTCGCGTTTTTTTAAGACGTTACAGCGATTGGGTGCTGAGGTGATCAGACATGAATATGCCGATCATTACCAGTTTACAGCTCAGGACCTGCAGTTTGACGACGATTTACCTGTAATTATGACGGAAAAAGACTGGGTGAAATGCAGCGAATTTGTGACTGATGATATGTGGTATCTGGCCGTTGATGCTGAGCTGGTGAGCAGTGCCGCGAATAATATTGATCGGCTGTTATTATCGCTTTTAACGGCAAGCAACGAATAAGCAATGACCGGCTCAGGTAGCGGTCGTGAGATGTTTTAAAATTAAGAGTTGAGAGAGTCAAAAATGGATAAGCAATTGTTAGCGATGCTGGTATGCCCTTTGTGTCAGGGTAAGTTAAAGCTGGATAGCGAAGCGCAGGAATTGCTATGTACCTTTGATGGCCTGGCATTTCCGATTCAGGATGGTGTGCCGGTAATGCTGGAAAATGCCGCCCGTAAGATGAGCGAAGAAGAAAAGCTGGAAAAAGCTCAGGCCCGTAGCGAGAGCCCTGAATAATCATGAAGCGTGTATTGTTTGTGTGTCTCGGGAATATTTGTCGATCGCCAACGGCACACGGCGTGTTTCAGAAAATGGTTGACGATGCCGGTCTGACAGACAAAATCTTTGTCGACTCTGCTGGTACAGCAGCCTGGCATATTGGAAAGTCCCCGGACGCTCGCTCCACCGCACACGCAAAAGCAAGAGGTTATAACTTATCTGCACTTCGTGCCCGTCAGGCAGTGTCGGCCGATTTTGATCAGTTCGATTATGTTCTGGCCATGGATAAAGAAAATCTGTCCAATCTTCAGGATATTTGTCCCAACGGTGCCATGTCAGCACCGCAGTTATTTCTGTATGAATTCAGTCAAAAATTTAACGAGCTTGAAGTGCCGGATCCGTATTATGGCGGCGAGGCAGGTTTTGAGCATGTGCTTGATCTGGTAGAGGATGCCTGTGAAAGCTTATTAGCTGATATTAAAAAGCAGCTGTAATTTTTGATATGACTAATGCATCGTCCTCCGCTAAAGCATTGATTGAATTTAATAAAGACTTAAAGGCATTGAATACTTTGAGTTTGCCTGGGGCAGCTGAGCAGTTTGCTCAGTTTTCTTCAGTTTCAGAACTCCTGTCGTTGCTCGCTTATGCTCGTCAGAAAAAGATGACAGTCAAAGTGCTTGGTGGCGGAAGTAACGTCTTGATGCCTGCACAAGTTGATGGTTTGGTTCTGCAATCATCGATGCAAACGATCGAGATTGTACGTGAGGATGAGAACTCAGTTTCACTCAGGGTTGATGCGGGCAAGGACTGGCATGCCTGGGTGGTTGAGTCTCAGCAGTATGGTCATGGTATTGAAAATCTGGCGTTAATTCCGGGAACCGTGGGTGCATCTCCTATTCAGAATATCGGTGCTTACGGTGTTGAAGTTGCCGATGTGCTTGACGAAGTGCAGGGTGTTTGCCTGAGTTCGATGCAGCTGATGACGTTATCGAAAAACGACTGCCGCTTTGGTTATCGTGATTCGATTTTTAAACGCGAGCTAAAGAATGACTTTATTGTTACTTCGGTAACCTTTCGTTTGACGAAATCATTTAACCCAAATGTTAGCTATGGTCCTCTGGCTCAGTGGGCGTCGGAGAATTCAGGGTTTTTTCCTCAGGATCTGATCAATCAGGTATGCGCAATTCGTTCTTCAAAATTACCCGACCCGGTAGAAATTCCCAATGCCGGTTCCTTTTTTAAAAATCCAGTGGTGTCTGCTGCGGTTGCTGAGAAATTAAGATCTCAATTTCCGGACCTGCCGGGTTACTGGCAATCCGATGGCAGCGTTAAGTTAGCCGCAGGGTGGTTGATTGAGCAGGCTGGTTGGAAAGGTAAGTCGCTCGGTAAGGCATCCATGCACTCGCTTCAGGCTTTGGTATTAACGACCAGTGGAACTGCCGATTTGGCTGATGTGTTGGCAATCCGGGATGCTGTTTCCAGCGACGTAAAGGAAAAATTTAACGTGGAGTTGGAGCCTGAACCGCAGGTGCTCTGATGGATCAGTAGTGCAAAAATAAAAAAGCGACCACAGGGGGCGCTCTTTTATTTTGAGCGCACTGCAAGGGTAGTTAGAGAGCAAACTCTTTTAGCTTGATGCCGCTATCTTCATCCCAACGAATTTCCCAGCCATTTTCATCTGACCAATCCCCTAAGACATAGCGGGTTTTGCCACTGTCTAAATTATGAACTGCTGGGCGATGTGTATGGCCGTGAATCATGGCATTGACGCCATGCTCGGATAGTTCGCGCTCAACTTCAGATGGTGTAACGTCCATAATTTCCGCCGACTTCATTTGTTGATCGCTCTGGCTTTCGGATCGAACCTGACGAGCAAACGCGATGCGTTCTTCAATGGATTTTGATAAGAAGTCTTGCTGCCAGGCTGTGCTGCGGAATACCTGGCGAATTTTCATATATTCAACGTCTTCCGTGCACAAGCTGTCGCCATGCATCAGCAATACCTTCTCATCGCCCAGCTGAATAACCGATGGGTCAGGAAGTAGTGCGCAGCCCGCATCCCGACAAAAATTTTCGCCCAATAAAAAATCACGGTTGCCGTGCATCAGGAAAATCTCTGTGCCTGTTTCACTGAGTGCTTTAAGAGCGGCTTTAACCTGATCAACAAACGGATTAATAAAGTCGTCACCCATCCAGACTTCAAAGAAATCACCAAGAATGTAAAGCTGACCGGCGTCACCTTTTGCCGCAAGATCCTGCAGATATTTGGCAAACCCTTGAGCCAGAGCAGGGCGACCGGGCTCCAGGTGAATATCAGAGATAAAGTAGATGGCCATTTTGACTGTTGTTCCGTATCGATGAGGTGTTTGGGCGGAGAGGAGTTTTTGCCTGTGGTGTGTTTTTCAGAAGCAGGTAACAGGACGTTACCGCCGGATCTATTTACAAGGATGTTGCCTTGGTCCGGCGATTGAAAAACACACCATAGGTGAAAGCGACCAGACCTTAAACGATCTCTGCTTTCTCGATGATTACATCTTCAACCGGTACGTCCTGGTGGCCCATGGCCATAGTGGTGCGTACAGCTTTGATACGATTAACCACGTCCATACCTTCAACCACTTCACCAAACACACAGTAGCCCCAGCCTTCTGGGTTTTTGCCAGTGTGGTTCAGGAATGCGTTGTCAGCTACGTTGATGAAGAACTGAGCAGAAGCCGAGTGTGGGTCCATGGTGCGGGCCATTGCTAAGGTGCCGGTTTTGTTTTCCAGACCGTTGTCCGCTTCATTTTCGATCGGCGCGTTGGTGCTCTTCTGAGTCATGCCAGGTTCGAAACCGCCACCCTGGATCATGAAATTATCGATAACACGGTGAAAGATAACGCCATCGTAGTGGCCTTCTTTAACGTAGTTTTCGAAGTTCTCAGCAGTTTTTGGCGCTTTCTCATGGTTCAGTTCGATTTGAATGTCGCCAAAGTTGGTTTTCAGCAGGATCATATTGAGCCTCAGGTAGTGAATTCGTGTATCCCAAACGGGAAGTGAACGCGTATAATAACGCCTTTTTTCGGGCCATACAGGCCCTGTATTGAGTTTTGGGCCAAGCTTTTCAAGCTTTGCCAATGAGTTTGTACAAAAAACGGACGGTTATGACTGACACCAACGCCACTAATGCTGATAACGGCAATAACATTCCAACAAATGAAGCGGAAGCGAATCCGGTAAGTAACAACTTTGTTGCCAAGATTGTTCAGGAAGATCTGAACAGCGGTAAAATCAATAAAGTGGTTACCCGTTTCCCGCCTGAGCCAAACGGTTATCTGCACGTGGGCCACGCCAAATCGATTTGTCTGAACTTTGGTCTGGCAGAGCAGTTTCAGGGTGAGTGTAATCTGCGTTTTGACGACACTAATCCTGAGAAAGAGAGTCAGGAGTTTATTGATGCCATC
Source organism: Saccharospirillaceae bacterium (assembly GCA_022448365.1). Classification (NCBI taxonomy): domain Bacteria; kingdom Pseudomonadati; phylum Pseudomonadota; class Gammaproteobacteria; order Oceanospirillales; family Saccharospirillaceae; species Saccharospirillaceae bacterium. The sequence goes on from JAKVCS010000003.1 coordinate 52,668, forward strand.
AAAGAGGACGTCACCTGGTTGGGCTTCAAATGGGCCGGCGATATCCGTTACTCTTCGGATTACTTCGACACCTTGTTTGATTACGCTGTGGAAGCGATCAAAGCTGGTAATGCTTACGTCTGCAATCTGACGCCGGAAGAGGCTGATGACTTCAAGGGCGACTTTAACCGCCCGGGCAAAAACAGCCCGTATCGTGAACGCAGTGTCGAAGAAAACCTGGCTGAGTTCGAAAAAATGCGTGCTGGCGAATACGAAGATGGCAAAGCTGTACTGCGTGCCAAAATCGACATGCAGTCGCCGAACATGAATATGCGTGATCCGATTATGTATCGCGTGCGTCATGTTGAGCACCACCAGACCGGTAACAAGTGGTGCATCTACCCGATGTACGATTTCACTCATGGTCAATCTGATGCTATCGAACACATTACGCATTCGGTATGTACGCTGGAATTTGAAGATCATAAGCCGCTGTACGAATGGTACATCAATAACCTGCCGGTTCCGGCACAGCCAACTCAGTACGAGTTCGGTCGTCTGAACCTGAACTATACGGTAACGTCTAAGCGTAAATTGAAGCGCCTGGTGGATGAAGAAGTGGTTTCTGGTTGGGATGACCCGCGTATGACCACCATTTCCGGCATGCGACGTCGCGGTTTCACTCCGGCGTCGATTCGCAACTTCTGCGATATGATAGGCGTTAGCCGCTCTGACGGTATGGTTGATGTCGCGATGCTGGAACATGCGCTGCGTACCGATCTGAATAATAATGCACCGCGTGGTATGGCAGTGATCAAGCCGTTAAAGGTTGTGATTGAGAACGTGCCGGAAGGGCATCTGGAAATGCTATCGGCGGAATACCATCACGAGCTGGATTTAGGCGCGCGTGAGATGCCGTTCACTCGTGAGCTGTATATCGATCAGGACGACTTTAAAGAAGAGTACAGCAAGAAATTTAAGAAGAAGTTCACGCCGGGTAAGCGTATTCGTCTCCGCCACTCTTATGTGCTGGAAGCGACTGGCTACGAAAAAGACGAGCAGGACAACGTGGTATTGGTGCGTGCGAAGCTGATTGAAAATACCCTCGGACTGGATCCGGAAGACGGTGATAAGCCAAAAGGTGTGGTTCACTGGGTATCAGCAACACACAGCAAGGAAGCCGAATTACGGGTGTATTCGCGCCTGTTTACCAGCCCAGCACCGGAGAAAGAAGAGGGTGACTTTATGGATCACGTTAATAAAGACTCTCTGCAAATCACCACGGCATTTGTTGAACCGGCGCTCGCCAGCGTTGAACCTGAGTCGAACTTCCAGTTCGAGCGTGAAGGTTATTACGTGGCAGATCGTTACGATCACTCTGCAGAAAAACCGGTATTTAACCTGACCATTGGCTTGCGCGAAGATAAATCTTTAACGCAATAACAGAAGATTAATATTTAACGTTAAAATAACTTTCTGCCCTTGTTTTTAACCGTCGTGCGGCAGCCATGCTGCTGCTCATAAAAATAACGGAAGAAGATTGTTGAATCACACACAAACAGTTAAACGAGCAAATAAAAGACTATGGCTTTAACCATCTACAACACGCTGACGCGTCAGAAAGAAGAATTTAAACCTCTGGTTGATGGCAAGGTAGGCATGTACGTGTGTGGCATGACCGTCTATGACTACTGTCATATGGGCCATGGTCGGGTGATGGTGGCATTCGATGTGATCGTACGGTATCTGCGCCACAAAGGTTATGAGGTGAATTACATCCGTAATATCACCGATATCGACGATAAAATTATCAATCGTGCAAATGAAAACGGCGAACCTTTTAATGTGCTGGTTGATCGCATGATTGATGCCATGAACGAGGACTTCACCAAGCTGGGTGTGATTGCACCGAACTCCGAACCGAAAGCCACCGAGCATATCGATGGCATTCTCTCTATGGTGCAAACCCTGATCGATAAGGGTTTTGCTTATGCAGCGTCGAACGGTGATGTTTATTACCGCGTTCGCAAGTTCGAAGGTTACGGCAAGCTGTCGGGTAAAATTTTAGAAGAACTTGAAAGTGGCGCTCGTGTTGATGTCGCCGATGAAAAAGAAGATCCGTTGGACTTCGTGTTATGGAAATCCGCTAAGCCGGATGAACCGTCCTGGACCTCACCATGGGGTGAAGGCCGCCCGGGCTGGCACATAGAATGTTCTGCTATGTCGACCTGCTGCTTAGGTAACAATTTCGATATTCATGGTGGCGGACCGGATTTGAAATTTCCGCATCATGAAAATGAAATTGCTCAGAGTGAAGCAGCCACCGGTGAAAGTTACGCTAATACCTGGATGCACGCCGGCGCGTTGCGTATTGATGGCGAGAAGATGTCTAAGTCATTAAACAACTTCTTCACCATTCGTGATGTATTAAAAGAATACGACGCTGAAGTGCTGCGTTTTTTCCTGTTGTCGAGTCAGTACCGCAGTGAGATTAATTACTCTGAGGAAGGTCTGAAAGAAGCTCAGCAGAAACTGGAGCGTTTTTATACGGCCCTGCAATCGGCAGATGCGTCTGTAGACGTAGTGGAAGGCACGGATTATGCCCAGCGTTTTGAAGCGGCTATGGACGACGACTTTAATACGCCACAAGCCATCTCAGTATTATTCGAACTGGTTACGGCTATTAATAAAGCTGAGGGTAGCGAAAAGAACCAATTGGCTGCGTTGCTGAAAAAGCTGGGTGATGTGTTGGGTACGTTACAAAGCGATCCGGAAGCCTTCTTCAAAGGCGATGTTGATGACAGTGAAGAAAGCTGGATTCAGCAAATGATTGCAAAACGCGCCGAGGCCAAAGCAAGCAAAGACTGGGGCACTGCCGATCAGGTTCGTGATGAATTAGCGGCGAAGGGCATCGTATTGAAAGATAGTCCGGACGGCACCAGTTGGTCGAAAGTTTGATTTTTTCTGCGTCACGCGAAGGAAAAAATCAGCACCATAAAAAAAGCCCGATTCGTCACTGACGAATCGGGCTTTTTTACTGCAGTAAATCTCAGTGAGCCATTGCTGCTTCTACAGCTGAGAAGTGTCCCAGCACTTCAGCAATCTCATGCTGAGCACTTTCCCATTCTTTATCCGTTTTAATGCCTTGTGCAGCCATTGCCTGAACGGTTGCCGGATGAACCAGCAGATCTTTTGCATGGTAACAGTTTTCATCGTCAAATTTAGGCAGTTTGCCATCGGCATGATAGCCGCTTTCAATCTCTTCCAGAGGCAGCGTTGGAATGACATCCGCAGCGTTTTTAAGCGCTGTCAGGTATTCCGTGCATTGCGGGTATTTTGCGATAAAAGCGTTCACGATTGGCAGACTGGTGCTTACCAGCTGGGCCGACTCAGATTCGATATTGTTGCCCTTGTTTTGCAGGGTCGTTAATAGCTCTTTTGCTTGCTGTTGGTAAGTTTGTAGAGCGGTATCAGCGTGGGCTGTAACCGTCAAAGCTGCAAGCGCCGCGAAGGTGGTCAAAGTTTTTTTCATGGTAAATATTTGTAATTGAGAATTAATAGCATTGGATTATGCCTTAAACCTCTCATTTGTTGCAATCGAATTACAAATGACCGCGGAATGTGGAAATTTCACCTGTTTGCAAATTGCCATTCGCTTAACAGAAATTGCATTTTGCAATCAACTAGGAACTTAAAAAACGAATAAAAACAATGGCTTAGGTTTTGGCATTGGTGTTGCTGTAAAGGTGTTGCAGACCACATCATTTTGCAAGTTGCTTGGAGCAATCGATATGTTGCGATCATTATTCACCTTGATAGTGCTAGTTGCTTTACCGCTCTCCACTCTGGGTTCGCCCTTTGAGACCTGCCCTAGTAAGGCATTTTTGTTTCAGGGGAATCCGGTAACCGTATACGGGGTCAATCTTGTCTCGGGTAGCTACAAGCCGTTGGAAGATGACGTGGGTATGTCTGTCAACGTTAATGGTGTCGGCTTTAACGATCAGATTGATGATGACGGTACCAATCGTCGGTATATGTATGGCTTCAGTACCACGACGCTTGAGTTTGTGCGCCTTGACAAGGATTTTCAGGCAACGGTATTGCCGATAACGAACCAACCGAGCGGATCTTTCTACGTCGGTGACGTTTACGAGAATCATTACTATATGTACCGCACCGGCAAAGGATTTTATAAGATAAATCTTGACCCGGATGCGTCTAACTACCTGGATGTGCAGACTATTATCACCAGCCCGAGCGTTCGTCTAACCGATTTTGCGTTTCACCCAAGCAACGACAAGCTCTACGGTATCGATAATAACAACGGAAAGTTGTTTGAATTTAACATCGTCACCGGGGTGGCCACTGAACTGGGGAGCACCGGTGAGACCGGTACTTTTGGCGCTGCGTATTTTGACGTGAATGGTTATTTTTATGTGTCCCGGAACCAGGATGGGCAAATTTACCGGGTCAATTTATCGATTGACAATCTTTCTAGTGCTTCTCCGGATTTTTCCGCCGTTAAATTTGCTGACGGACCGCTCTCCAATCAAAACGATGGTGCCCGCTGTGCCAATGCCCCTCTGATTGATGAGGATGAAGGCGCAAGTACCATCGACTTCGGTGATGCACCTGACACCTATTCAACCTCGATTGCAGGCAACGGTCCTCGACATGAGATCGGCAGTGGTATTTACCTTGGAACGACTGCTCCTGACGGAGAGACTGATGCGCAGAATACCTCGGACCCCTCAACCTCGAGCGATGACGCTTCTGGCTCGGATGATGAAGACGGTTTAGGACTGGTGACCGGTCTGGTGCGCGGCCTGGATAATCTGGTCGTGGTGACTGCTTCTCAGCAAGCGTACTTACAGGCTTGGTTTGACTGGAACGGCGATGGTGATTTTGCCGATGCCGGTGAACATGTATTTGAAGACAAGCTGCTGTCAGCGGGAGCAAATACATTGGTCGTTCGTGTACCACTGGATGCGACAACTGGCTCAAGCTGGGTGCGCTTACGGTTAGGCTCGCAAACCGGGATTGATTACTTCGGTGGTGCCACCGACGGTGAAGTGGAAGACCATACCATGGAGGTAAGCGACGCGGGCGTCACCTATACCTACTACCCATCTGCCTCAGGCTGGACCACTCTGGCTTATGAGGACCTGTGGCCGCTGGAAGGTGACTACGATATGAATGATGTTGTGTTTCATTATCGCACTGTAACGGTTGAACGTGACGATAAACTGCAACGGGTGGATTTCCACGGCCAACTGGTTGCCATCGGTGCCAGTTATCACAATGGTTTTGCTATTCGGGTGCCGGGTGTTCTGGCTTCGGCGGTTGATACACAAAAAATGCGCTTCCGTTACGCCTTTGACGGCGAAGCGCAAACTGAACAGGCTAATCCGATTGAGGCGGAAAGTAGTGAACTGATCGCGGTTGTCACCAACGACGTGTGGGATCTGGTAGACACCAGTTGTGCCTATTATCGTACCAGTGCTAATTGTACAGATGACATCCAGTTTGAGTTTGAACTGAGTCTGCCATTTACCGAGCTGCAACCGGCTGCGGTTATGAGCACGTTGTACGATCCATTTATCTTTGCAACGCCAAATCGTTACCACGGTTCGCATTTCTCGTCCCATCCAGGTCGTGAATGGGAGATGCACTTGGCCGATGTTGCTCCGACAGAGCAGGCGGATACCAGTATCTTTAAGACCGGTGATGACACCTCTGACTCAGAGACCGAGCGCTTCTTTAAAAACAGCAACAATCTGCCATGGGCAATGGAAGTAGCCACCAGTTGGAAGCATCCTCGTACCGGTGTTGATTTGCTGAAGGCTTATCCAAATTTCCGCAACCATATCGAATCTGGCAAAGCACAAGATCTGGACTGGTATCAGGAAGCTAACCGCGTTGAGGGGAAAGTATTTCCCTAGCGCGATGCAGTTTACGACAGTAACAGCAAAAGTCAGATACACACGAGCGAGATGACACTATGAGCACAAAGTTGAACAGTACATTGATGATTTTACCGATTCTTGTGTCCCTTCTGTCGGGGTGTCAGAGTGGCGGTGGTGACGATACGGCTGCAACCCAGAATCCGCAAACGGATGATAGGAATCAGGACGTCGCAGAAGAAGTCAAAATGGCCGACATAGAAGCGGACGAAACACTGAAGTTTGTCTCACACCGTGAAATGACACTGGTATTGGATTTATCTGACCAGACTGAAAATCAGGCGTATCTGTCGGTTTACAGTAACTACAAAGCCGACAGCAATGCCGCGGGCGGGGGTTGGGTCATCGACTACGGCAGCCGTATTCTTGGCAGCTCACTGACCACTAAAAACGTTGAACGAAAACTGGTGATTCCTCAACATCATGAGAAACTGCTGGTTCAGGTGTGGTACTACGATGCTTCAAAACAGCCGCTGACCTGGGAGGTTCCAGTCGGCGGGCGAGTGGCGCTGTAATACATCATGTATAGGTTGATAAGCCGTTATTCGTGGGCGAACGGATCACGGCTTATCAACGTAACTCAATCATTTTTCACCGTTAATAAGACCATTCGTCAGTACCTTTCACAACCCATCCGCATGCTCTTCGATAAATCTCCCCAACAGGTCTTTTCTTCTTACCTGTGAAATAGTCCCACGCTCGACTGCCTGTTTAATGTTAATTGCGTGCTTAGAGATATTTAATCCCTGTGCACCAAATCTGATATATGAATGTGGGTAGTTAAGTCACTTTTCAAATCGCTTTGCAAAACGCGAATCGATAAGTATTCCCGGTTATACAAAATGCTAAAAGGCGTGCGTGATTTTCTATAAAAGGCTTTTAAAACAGTAATTTAGCTGAGAATGGTGAAGCTGGCCCGCTAATCGCTAAAGAGATCAGACAAGTGAAGAAAGTTGAAATCCTAAGGTGATGTTATGTGCGGAATATTTGGAGTCGTAAATGACCAGCAGGCAGCGCAAACACTGATCAATGGACTAAGGGCGCTGGAGTATCGGGGTTACGATTCCGCCGGTATCGCTACCATTAAAGACAATGTGATTGATGTGTGTCGTGCCAATGGCAAGTTGAATAACCTCGAGACTGCGCTGAAGAATCATCCCCTTACCGGGGATACCGGCATTGCCCACACGCGCTGGGCAACCCATGGCAAGCCAACAGTTATCAATGCCCACCCTCATATGACCGACGATGTGGCTCTGGTTCATAACGGCATTATCGAAAACTATCAGGAGCTTCGTGTTGAGTTGGAGGCCAGGGGCCATGTATTCACCAGCGATACCGACAGTGAGGTTTTACCACTGCTGATCAGTGATTACCTGGCCAAGGGTTACAAACCACTGATTGCTACCAAGCGGGCATTAAGCCGTGTACGCGGCACCTACGCCATCGGTGCCTTATTTAACGGTAAAGATGGTCAGATTATTGCCGCCCGGCGAGGAAGCCCGCTGGTGGTTGGTTTTAACAACCAATCTGCGTTTATTGCGTCGGATGCAGTCGCAGCAAGCCTGATGGCCGATGAGGTGATCTACCTTGAAGAAGGCGATCTGGCACTTGTCGAAGCGGGTGATATTTACATCTTTGATAAACACATGGATGTGGTGAACCGCCCACGTAAGCGCATCGAGCATTCTACGGAAGGAGTGACGAAAGAAGGGCACGACCACTTCATGCACAAAGAAATCCACGAACAAACAACGGCCGTACAGCGTACCCTGGATGGTTTAAACCAACTCAGCTTATCGGTCGCGGCGGAAATGAACTTTGCTGATATAGACCGCCTTCATATCATTGCCTGTGGCACTAGTTATTACGCCGCGATGGTCGCTAAATACTGGTTTGAGAAACTCGCCAGATTGCCGGTTGAAGTCGACCTCGCGTCCGAGTTCCGTTACCGGGAACCGCCGTTAATTGGCAAGGGAGGCTGCCTGTTTGTCTCCCAAAGCGGAGAAACCGCCGATACCCTGGCCGCGTTGCGCTACGCCAAAGAGCAAAATCAGTACTGTTTATCCATTGTTAACGTACCGGACAGCTCAATCGCGCGTGAATCTGACTTTGTTTATCGCACATTATGCGGGCCAGAAATTGGTGTGGCTTCAACCAAAGCCTTTACTTCGCAATTAACCGTTCTGATTCGACTGGCCGTCGATGCAGCGAGGCAGCGTTTCGCCCAGCAAGAAACCGAATTAAATATTCTGATGTCGACCCTGGGTGAGGTGCCTCAGTACATAGCGACAGCGTTACAACATGAAGCGGCGATTCAACAGGTTGTGCGGATTTTCGATAAAGCGACCAGTGCCATATTCCTTGGGCGGGGGCAGTGTTATCCGATTGCTCTGGAAGGGGCTCTTAAGCTTAAAGAAGTCTCCTACATACACGCAGAGGGCTATGCAGCCGGTGAGCTGAAGCACGGTCCAATAGCGCTGATCGATCGGGATATGCCGGTTGTGGTGCTGGCACCGTTTGATGCCTTGTTTGAAAAGACCATTTCAAATTTGCAAGAGGTCAGAGCCCGGGGGGCTAAGGTCATCCTGATCAGCGATCGGCGTGGGATCACCGCTTGTGGCGATAAGACCGATGCCGCGATTGAGATGCCCACTGCGCCTGTCGCACTGCACCCGATTCTGTATTCGATACCGGTTCAGTTATTGGCCTACCACACGGCACTGATGCGGGAAACGGATGTTGATCAACCACGTAATCTGGCCAAGTCAGTAACGGTTGAATAATGACCCTGATAATAAGGAGTGCGCAGATGCAAGCGGTCAAACACTGGTTAAAAACGTCCGATTCTCGCCTGGCGAAAGTTTGTTTCGATGTTATTAACAGTATTCGGTTTTTCCAGGTTCCGACGATTTCAATGATCCATAAGCCGCTGTACTGGCTGCACAATCAATGCGTGACAGGCTGGGCTAACCTGACGCGCATTCTTTATTGGACTCCTCTGTTTAAAAGTCGTCTGACTCAATGCGGCAGCCGCTTTTATTTATACAGCGGCATGCCACAGGTGTTAGGCAATTTATCCATTGAAATCGGCAACAATACCCGGATGTCCGGTATCACGACGTTATGCGGTCGAAGCAGTGCGGTACAAACACCGCAACTGAAAATTGGCAGTAACGTGGATGTCGGCTGGCAAAACACCATTGCAGTGGGAACCCGGGTAGTTCTCGGCGATAACGTGCGGCTGGCGGGTAAGGTATTCCTGGCCGGATTTCCCGGCCATCCGCTCGATCCGGTGGCAAGAGCCCAGGGTATGCCGGAAACCGATGACCAGGTCGGTGATATTGTGCTTGAGCAGGATGTCTGGCTCGCCACTGGAGTCACTGTGATGGCTGGAGTAACCATAGGGCAGGGTACCGTAGTCGCAGCGGGAAGCGTTGTGACCCGCAGTCTGCCCTCGGGTGTTCTGGCTGGTGGAGTCCCTGCCAAAGTCATTAAAGCGCTGAACTGATCAGACCAAACGGAGCTCGTTATGACCCAGCCAGAAACCGATGAAAATAAAACAATGTCAGCGGATACTCCGATGGTGATTTTCGGTGAAGACTGGGGAGGACATCCCAGCAGCACCCAACACCTTGCCCGTGAGCTTTCTAAATTTCACGAAATTACCTGGGTAAATTCAATTGGTATGCGTTCGCCGAAATTATCCGTCGACGATTTCACCAGGGTTGTGGCCAAGGGCTGGCGAATGATTAAACCAAGTCCGAAGTTCACACCGGAGGAAGCCAATCATCAGAATCCGTTAAATAAAAAATCTCCCACCGATTGGCAACCAACGGTCGTTGACCCTGTGGCGATACCGTTCCATGGCAATAAAGGTGTGCGTTGGCTGAATGAAAAACTGATCAAACAAAGACTCTACAGCGCGCAGAATAGTCTGGCGCAACAAAAACCGATTTTATGGTTGTCGCTACCAAGTGCGGTGCCGTTATTGGGGCAGGTAAATGAATGTTTCACGATTTATTATTGTGGCGATGACTTCTCCGCGCTCGAGGGCGTTGACCACGATGTGATTGGAAAGCTCGAGAAAGAACTGGTGGAAAAGGCAGACCTGATTCTCGCGGCGAGCGAAACGCTGCTGAATAAATTTCCCCAAGAGAAAACGCTGTTTATTCCCCATGGTGTGGCGGATTACTTCTTTGAAGCACCCGGCAAACGTCCGGACGATTTACCCGACGGTCCGGTGGCGGGTTTTTATGGCAGCATCAGCAGCTGGCTTGATCAGGAAATGTTGCTGGCAACGGCCCAAAACCTGCCGCACTGGAACTTCGTATTGATCGGGCAGGTGCGGTGTGATGTCAGTCGATTGCGGTCGGCACCGAATATTCATTTCCTCGGAGAAAAAACGCATCAACAACTGCCGGATTATGTTCACCACTGGCAGGTTTCGTTATTACCCTTTAAAGATAATGCCCAGATACAGGCCTGCAATCCGCTAAAACTGCGTGAATACATGGCGGTTGGTAAGCCAATTGTGGCCACTGATTTTCCGGCCTTAGAGCCTTACCGGAAATGGATCAAAGTAAGTTCGCCATCTGACACGGATGGATTCTCAGAATTAATTCAGCAAGCAGCCGCAGATATTCTGCTGGTGGATCAGCTGGTGTTGGACAAGGCGGGGTTAAATCTGTTTGATGTCATAACAGACTGGAGCGATATTCAGCGCATGCAAAGTCACAGTTGTCGGCGTAAAGAGCAAGTGACCGATCAAAGTTGGCGCGCTCGGGCATTGCTGGTGGAGCACGAAATTTTGCGTCGCTTGTATGGCGTTGAGTCTGGAGGTGATGCGTGCGCAATCGTCTGACTCATCTCATACCGCTCGAATCATTATACCGTTATCTATATTCCTTGCTGGTCTGTCTCATATCATTAAACATCGCTCACGCTGGGGAGGTTGATTACCCCTTACTGACTGATGAACAAGATTTACCGTGGTCACAATACTTTGACAAAGAGCGGCAAATCGATGCGTCAATGACGCTCAATATCTCGGGTGTTAATCCAAACCAGAAAGCGGTATTGGTCGTCCTGCGACTGGATGACGCGAACAGTTCTGATTATTACTCCCGGGTTAATATTGAACGCCAGATTGCTCCGGGTCCTTTTTCTCTGGACTTTAACTTAAAGGGAATGCGCCGCAGTGATGGTGAATTGCCGGATCTCACGACGTTAAAGAAAGTCACCTTATTTTATGGCCGAAAGTTAGACAGAAAAACAAAGGATGTGCAGTTAACATCAGTCTCTATCACCAAGGCTGAACTCATGCCGGGTAGCATAATGTTGGCGGAAAAAACCGATGCGACCAGCGCAGTGAATGACACTGGCGCGCTGGTGCTGGATTTCGGCACAGAAACCAGCTCGGTGTTGAAAGGTGCTCAGCAGGTCAGTGATCAACGCAATACGTTTCAGCAGATCAGTTTAAAAGGCAACTTACGGGCCGTTAGTCGTCCTGGTCCAGATCCCTGGCTACGAGATGGCATTGCCGGTATTGATCAGATTCAAATTGCTATTGACCAGAATACGGCAAAACACAGCCGATTTTGGCGTCTGACATTGTTTCGGGAAGACATTGGTGAATGGGAAAACCTGCCTCGACAAATGAATCTCGATATCAAACTGAACGGAGATCTGTACAGCGGCCAACACGACTTTGCGGATGCCCGTGACTGGTACCACAACGCCTATCTCAGTTTTTACAGCAAGGCGGCCACCTCAGACCCATGGAATGACATCGTTCGTCATCGTGGTCTGGTACAACAATACCCGGTTGAAATATCTGAAGAATTACTCAAAAAAGCATCGCTCGAAATAACGCTGGAGGGGGAAAGTCCGCAACAGAGATACATCGCGGGTTTGGTTTTTGAGCCAATTGATCTGGGTGTCCAAAGCCTGGTTGCAGAAGTGAATCAGCGTCGGAAAAACTATTTCAATCAACATTGGCACCATGTGGACGGTACTCAAACACTCCGGAAGGTGACCGCTCCGGACACCAGCCTGTTGGCATTAAACCAACCCTACAGCTTGCAGTTTCCGGTGAGTGTTAACAATGAAAGTAAAGCGGGCTCTCTGATTCGGGTTGACAGTGTCGATACGCTGCCATTTAGCATCGAAGCCCGGATAGCACTGCCACAATGGATTCGCTCTGGTAGTCATTTCCGCCTGGAAAAACAGTATCGTTATGGGCGTGATCTTGCCAGAGAATCTTCAGTGACCACCGGTGAATACGTCGTTCATCTGTTTATTCATCCAAAGAGAAAGCTCACTGTCGCAGATGCGGGTGCATATCCGTTCGACGTGGTTCTGGTGTCTGAGGATCAATCAGAGTTGGTGTTGTTTAAACACACGCTGGACGTCTTGCCGATTCATCTGCCGCTTCCAAAACAAGCTGTTGGACTTTATCTGGATAATAACCCAGCACTGAATTGGTTTGAGTCGTTGAAACCATACCAACTCGCACAAGCGTATTGTGACCTGACGTTTTTACAGAAGACCGGCCTTAAAGCCCTGGCGCCGCCGATGGTGACACCGGTTTCAAATCTGCAACCTGTGTGGCAGAAACAGCTGGCGCTGTATCGAAAATTTTACCCAGAACAGCCCATTCTGGCGTACACACCGTTCAAACGTTTGAGTCAGTGGCTGAAGCAGGATGCCTTGAAGTCGCGGCTGGATGCGGTTCAGCCGGATTATGATCTTTATTGGTCGGTAGCCGACGAAGCTCATGAAAAACAGTTTCAGGAGATTAAAAACAATACCCGGTTATTGCATTCTGCAAATCGCTTTGCAAAAGCGGCGGGTCATTTGAACAACCCGAATCAAAAAGACCTGATGAAATCGCTTGACCTGGTGCTCATTAATCACGGTTTTGGCGTGCGAAAACAAGATATCGACAGATTTAAAAAAGATGGAGATGGGCATTCTAATAAAGTCTGGTTATATAACATGCCGAGATATCGTCTGGCAGCGGGCGCCTTTCTTTGGCATTCCGGTGCGGATGCCTATGTTCAATGGCACGGTCGAATGCCGACCGCAAATCCTTATGATCCAACCGATGGCCGGGAAGCGGATTACCATTTTTTTCCGCCACAACCAGAGGTTTGTCACTCTGTTCCGGACGTTGACCTGCGCTTATTTGACCTCATGACGGGATACACCGATTTGGCATGGTTAACCTGGTTGCAGCGGCAGGATTCCAATGAGGCTCGTCGGTTGATCGACACAATACGTAAATCGATTGGCGACAACTGGCAACGTGCCGCCCGACTGAGCGATGACGACATCCGCCGGATGATTGCAAAAATTACGAATATGGCACGAAGGTTGAAGCACTCAGATAGGCAGACGCAAGATGTGAAGCAAAATGCAATTGAATCGGGTGCAATCGATGAACCAGCAGCAAGCCAGTCGGCTTCAAACACGGCAACCTCAGCAAGCTACCACGAGCCAGATTCGTGGTCGGATGCTGAACTGTCTGAAAAGCTGGTGTTTTGATTGGTCAAGTTTCGCCACTGCCTTACTACCGATTTTATTCACTTGTGGTTTACAGGGATGTGCCACAAAGCCTGACAACCACAATCAAACAATTTTTGAACAAGCGCTTGTGCTTCAGCAGGTCAGTCCCGCCTCAACACGTGCTGCTCAGCACACAATACCGACAGAATATATACCACAGAACCCAGCCTATCGGGATGAAATTATCTGGTCGTTTCCTGCGGGGGAAACAACACTGACCAAAGCTCAGGTTACCGAGCTATTCCATTGGTTGGCGATTGCGAGTCGCGAAAAGGCATCGGATTATCAAGGTTTCGTTCTGTTGTTGCGCCAGGGCCCGGACTGGCTGACCAGCCACAATCGCGGTAAAACCATTCGTAATCGAATTCCCAGAGCATTAACCATTCGTCAGGAATACCGTCCGGACATGGAGCCGAATCAGGTATCGATAAAAATGGTGAATGTAGAGGAAGCTGGGTCGACACCAGTCATGAGTGAAAAGCACCAGCAGCCAGCAACCCAGCGGCAAAACACTGAGCCGAATCGTAATAATGCCATCACACGCGAACAAATCATGGCACTGATTCGCCAGGGAGGGCGCAATGAGCAATAACTCGGTCTGGGGAAATTTTTATCTGATTTTAATGGCAGCTTGGCGCCAGCGTTATGTCATTTTGATACCTGTGATGATTCTTCCGGTGCTGGGCGGTGTTATTGGAGCAACACAGGGAAAGGTGTACGACACACATACCACCATATTGGTACAGGAGACCTCGAAATTAAATCCGTTTCTTGAGGATTTATCGGTTTCTACCAATCTGAAAGAGCGTATCGCAGCGCTCGATACTCTGTTGCACAGTCGTCATGTCCTGACTTCTGTTGCAGAGGAGCTACAGCTATTTAAAGAAGGAATTGGGCAAGCAGATAAAGATCGCATTATTCGCCAATTATCCTCTGGAATCGGTCTTAATCAGCGCGGTAAAGATTTGGTGCAGATTTCATATCGCGCCGGTGTGCCAGATAAAATGAAACGCACACTGGAAGTGGTGAGTAAGTATTTTGTTGATCAGTTATTAGCGCCGGAGCGCTCGTCCATTGCGAAATCTGAAGAATTTATTAAGGCGCAAATTGAAGAGCAGAAGGCTCAGCTCCTGATTTCTGAGCAGGCTCTGTCTGATTTTAAACATAAGAATGCGGCAAGCTTGCCGGCTTTCCATGGCGGGAACGTTAAGCGCTTGCGGGAATTGCGCCAGTTACTGGCAGCAAAGAACGTTGAGCTATCCGGAGCTACAGCTGAATTATCCAGTATGGATAAACAGTTAACCTCAACCAATCCGGTCGTTGGGGCGCTCGAAAAAAGAATTGTCGGTCTAACCGGTGAGTTGGAATTATTGCGTTCGCGCTATACCGATCGTCACTCAAAGGTGGTTCACGCCCAACGACAGTTGGTGCAGCTAAGAAAGAAACGAAATTATTTGATGGAAAAAACCGCGACACTGACACCTGAGCAGGTTGAACGTTTATGGAACCTTGCCATGAGTTCCACCAATAACGGAGAAACTCGTGGTGTCGCATCAATGGCGGATCAGTCTCGCGTATCGACTTTGTTAGTATCGCAATTACAGGATATTCAAAAGTCAAAAACCAAAGAACAACGTCTGAAGCAGGAAATTTCCAGTATTGAATCTCAGATCCGTCGTATGGATATTCAGGTTCGTTCGTTCGCCACCGTCGAACGTGAATTGACAGAACTGGAACGCGATTTAGACACACGAAAAAAACTCTACAACGAGTTTCTGAAGCGCTACGAAATGGCAAAGGTCACGGGTTCCCTGGGTAAATTCGAGGAAAAAAACCGTATAAAAATAATCGATCAACCATTTACGCCGAGTGCACCATCGAATATTCCCGCACTGATTTTTGTGTTAGCCGGAATAATCGGCGGCCTCGGTCTCGGTACAGGCCTTGCTTTATTATTTGAATTACTCGATACCACGCTACGTCGTAGTGATCAGCTGCAGAAGATGACCAATGCGCCTGTACTAAGTCGTATCCCGAAATTAAAACCGCTGACCATCAGCGATACCGTATTTGATGATTGATCAGGGGGAATGCCATGACGAATCACGAAAGCAACAACATTAAAAGCAACATGATTATGAATAAATCCAAACTGACCCTAATCAATCCTGTGGATTCTCCGAAAAGTAAAGTGGTTGTTCATGTGGTTCAGCACTTACGCCCCGGTGGTATTGAATGTCTGGTGTTAGAAATGCTCAAGCACAGTCATGACCAAATTTATGTTGTCAGCCTTGAAGGAAATGCTGCTGAGTCATTGGCCCAATGGCCAAGGTTAAAAGAATACTCTGCGCGACTGTATTTTCTGAATAAATACTCAGGGTGGCGGCCGTCCGTCGTCAAACAACTGAAAGACATCTTCAGTTCACTCCATGCTGAGGTGGTTCATACCCATCATATCGGACCATTAATTTACGCCGGTACCGCTGCTCGCCTTGCTCGGGTTCACCATCGCATTCATACCGAACATGATGCCTGGCATCTACGCAATTTGAAGCGCCGGGTACTGGAGCTTTTAGCGCTGCAGTGGGCCCGTCCACACCTGGTGGCTGATGCCAGTTTAGTTGCAAAAAACGTTCGTAACGCCGGGTTGCGTTACCCGGTAACTGTGATCGAAAACGGTATCGATAGTCAATATTTTAAACCTGGTGATAAATTTCAAGCCATTCAGACTCTTGGTCTGGCGCAGCGTTTATTCGGTCGCAGTGAGAACAAGATAAATAAAACAGATCAACTCCAGATTATCGGCGCTGCTGGTCGGTTAGTGGCAGAGAAAGGCTATCGGATATTGATTGACAGTATTAAAGAACTACCGGAAACGGTTGTTCTACTTATTGCCGGTGAAGGTCCATTACGGCGGGAATTAACGGAACAAATTCAGAGTCATAACCTTGAGCAGCGGGTACTTTTGCTTGGAAATCTCAGTGATATGTTGCCGTTTTACCAGGCGATCGATTTATTTGTTCTGGCTTCCAACAATGAAGGGATGCCGCTGTCTCCGCTGGAGGCCCAGGCATGTAATACGCCGGTCGTGTTAACGGATGTTGGTGCTTGCAGAGAAGCCTGCTGTGAAGAGACCGGCTTATTGGTACCCGCCAGTGATAGCCAGGCAATTGGCTGGGCAATTCGTCGTCAATTGCGGCAGATAGCGGCAAGCAATGAAGCCACCAGCCCAAGAAAGTTTGTTGAAGATCACCGGGATATACGCCAGATGATTGTTGCCTACCAACGACTCGTTGAGCATGAATAGTAATTAAAAGAACGGATAAATAGGGTTTAGCATGTGATGCAGTGGCCCGAAATCGAGTCATTGAAAAAAGCAGTTTGCAGGAGATGGTTATGAATTATGAAAATACCGTCATGGGAATTGAAGTCGCAGCGATGATGCTGATTGTCGTGATTATTTATCATCATTTTGGTTATCCGATTTTACTGAAACTCATATCATCGGTCAGGCGCCGCGGACGTGCGGACTTTTCGTTTCTCAGATCGCGGGATTTTCGTAATTGCGTTGGCGATTCGCGCGTACCATCGGTACACCTTTACATCCCTGTGTATAACGAAGCCGCGGTTATTGAACAGAAGATTGACAGCTTAGGCTGGATCGATTATCCGACTAATAAATTGACCATTACGATCCTGTGTGACGGGTGTAGCGACGATACTGTAGCAATTGCACGCAACGCAGTGGATCATTTCTCGAATAAAGATCTTAATATTCGTATTGCTGAGTTTGACGAGAACCGCGGTAAAGTCGCGATGGTTAACGAGGCTATTAAACAGTGTGAAGCCGATATTCTTGCGTTCTCAGATGCATCGGCCATTCTCTCCGCCGATGCCATCTGGCGTATGGCCCAGCATTTTATCTGTAATCCTAATATTGGTGTGGTCACTGGTAATTACTCGCTGCTGCAGCAAGGCACAGAAGGAGAGGGTGCTTACTGGCAATATCAGAATCGTATTCGTGAGATGGAAAGTGATCTGGGTTCGGTAATGGGCGCTCCGGGAGCTTTTTATGCTGTTCGTACGAATCTCTGTGACCCATTAGAGATGGATACCATTAATGATGACTTTATTCTGCCGATGCGCGTTATTGCCAAAGGTTATCAAAGTCTGTTTGATCCTGAGTTACGCATTCTTGAAACCGAAGGCTCCGATGAGGAGCTGGATGCAAAACGGCGTATTCGCATTTCGCAAGGCAATCTGCAACAAATTTTGCGACTTAAAAGGCTGTTTCTGCCAGACCTGGGGTGGGTCTGCTGGATGTTCGCGTCGGGTAAGCTACTTCGTGTACTTATGCCGTATTGCATGCTCGCTTTGTTGGGTATTTCAGCCTGGTTAACACCGTACCACTGGTTTTGGGGGATGATTTATGTCGGTCAATTGGCCGTGTACCTGGTGGCCTGTCTGCATTTCCTCGACAGCGAGGATTGGATCGTGCGTTCGAAACTACTGAATAACAGACTTGTCAGGTTAGTCAGTTATCTGTGTGTTGGTCATTTTATGGGATTGATTGGTTCGGCCAGCTATTTGCTGCGTAACAGCTATAACGGCGTGAGGCGCTTGTTCGGACTTCGAGTCGACGAGAAGCGTAGTTGGCAGAAAATTCGTTAGCGTAGTGAGGTGCAGATAATGACCATTGCAACGATACAGCTGAAAAGAAGCAGAAATCCGTATAGTCCATCATCGCGCTATACCTCTGAACAGGAGCTGCGGCACATGAAGACTCAGCGTCTGCCGCACCAGTTTGTACCGTCGAACGTTGTTATGTTTAAACGCGGGTTTGATGTCATGGCTGCGCTAGCGGGACTACTCATGGTATTGCCACTGTTCCCTTTTATTGCATTAGCGATCAAGCTTGAGAGCCGCGGCCCTGTGTTCTTCAAACAGCTCCGAATCGGACAGGCTCTGCCATCACGTACAGACGTTTTTATGATGATTAAATTCCGTACCATGGCGGCTGATGCAGAAAAGAAAAGCGGCCCAGTACTGGCCAGCAAAAATGACTGTCGGGTGACTCGTGTTGGTAAATTTCTGAGAAAAACCCGTCTGGATGAATTACCACAGTTCTTGAACGTATTGCGGGGTGAAATGTCATTGATTGGTCCACGCCCTGAACGTCCAAGTTTTTGTAATCGATTGGAAAAGCAGATTCCTTATTTTACGGATCGTACCTACGGGCTTAAGCCAGGCATAACCGGATTGTCACAAATCTATCAGGGATATGACGAAAGCCTGGAGGATGTTAAAAATAAGCTGGGTTACGACTTGTCTTACACGTTGTCGTTGAGTAGCGTCTGGAACTGGTTAAAGGCCGATTTATCAATCGTGTTCGGTACGATCAAAGTGATGATTCTTGGGCGCGGCCAGTAATGGTGGGTTGATTTTGTCATTGCTGACGCTGGGGTGATGTAATGGGAAATCCACTGTACGCAGGACTTGATAACAGCAGAGAACCACAATTCAGCCGAATTTTTGCGATATCTTTACTGTGTGTTGTTATCGGCGGCATTTGGAACTTTATTCCGCATCCCATTATTATCGTTTTAGCAGGCCTGGCGCCAATCGCTATCGTTGGCGTGTTGTATATGCCCTTTGTGGTTTGTCTGGGCTTTATTATTTTCTCGTTCTTTCGCATACATGAAGCATTTATATTTCTGATGCCATTTAAAATTCCTTTGTTGCTGGCACTCGCTTCGCTCGGCGCACTGGGATGGCACCTGGTTATAACCCGAAAAATCCAACCATTCATCACCCCTGAACTGAAGTGGTTTCTGGTGTTTTTTGCACTGGTGACTTTGGGGCTTCTATTTGCGAGTAATCGCGGTATGGCCATCAGTATGTACACCGGCAGTTATTCAAAAATTGCCATTATGGTATTTGCCATCGCCTGGATGGTTCGTGAAGAAAAGCAGTTTGCGATATTGGCAAATATGATTGTCATTGCAGGTATCGCGATTGGTCTGGTGGCATTGAATAATAAGGCCAATGGAATTGGCCTGGTCGAAGGAACGAGGGTGACCATCGCCAGGGATATTCGTTCAGTATTGGGTGACCCGAATGATCTGGCATTAGTACTTTCATTTCCAATCAGTTTTGCGGCCGGTTTAGCATTAACGACAGGCCGATCTATGTTCGTGAGATGTCTCGGTGTGGTTGGTTATTTCGTCATTGCCAGTGCCATTATCGCAACTCAAAGTCGGGGTGGGTTATTAGCCATTCTTGCGGTATCGGGTGTGTTTGGGCTGTATAAAATTAAATCAAAATTGTTGTTGATTGGATTGGGGATGATAGCTTTGGTTGGGTTGTTAGCCATGGCCGGCATATCCGACCGCAGTTCGGGGGGGGCGGGTGAAAGCGGTATTGACGAATCAGCGGCCGGTCGATTGTATGCCTGGCAGGCAGCTTTTGGAATGGCCAATACACATCCACTGACAGGCGTGGGTTTAAATAATTTCACTTCAAATTATTTCTTCTATTCTCCGCATTGGGATGGCATGAACCATGCTGTTCACAGTACATGGTTTGGCGTGCTGGCGGAGACAGGTTACGTCGGGTTAATCGTCTTTATCATTTTAACCGTAAAGCTGGTATCTGGGATGCGCCGTCTGGTGAATAACCTGTTACCGCTGTACCAGCAGGGAAAATGCTCTGCGGTTATTTTTGGCACGGCGCAATCAGTGCTGGCTGGACTGGCGGGGTTTATGGTCTCTGGTACCTTTTTAACCCAGGGGTTTACCTGGCCGTTGTACATTCTGCTTGCCGTTAGCGTAGCGGTGACACAGGTGGGGAATCGGATACTTGGTCAGGTAGAAGAGGCAAACCCGGATGAGAGCGACGCACAGAAAGCACCCGAGCAGAAACAATCGCAGAGTACTGAACTGGTTGCGATAAAACCACGGGGTGAGAATCGATAGCCGGAAGTTGAAGCCGTTGTTTCAGGAAGAACTTGTGAGAAATAACTTTTCAGGAGTTGGACATGATCTTAGTTACTGGTGGAGCCGGGTACATCGGCTCGCATACGTGTGTTGAACTGATCGAATCGGGATACGACGTATTGGTGCTCGATAACCTCAGTAATTCCTGTCGTGAGTCTCTGCATCGGGTCGAGCGATTAACCGACCACAAAGTTACTTTTGTTGAAGGTGACGTTCGTAACGGTGACGTGCTGGATGTATTGTTTGATACTCACGATATTAACGCCGTAATTCATTTTGCCGGTCTTAAAGCTGTTGGCGAGTCTTGTGAGTGCCCGATTTCTTATTATGAAAATAATATTGAATGCACACTGAAGTTAGTGCAATCGATGCAGGACCATAATGTGAAAAATCTGGTATTCAGTTCCTCTGCGACCGTGTATGGCGACCCTCAGAAATTGCCTCTGACGGAGGATATGCCGCTATCGGCAACCAACCCTTATGGTCGTTCTAAGCTGATTATCGAAGAAATGCTGCGAGATTTACCTCGCGCGGATGAGCTGACTCATTCTGATAATCCCTGGTCGGTCGCTCTGCTGCGTTATTTTAATCCGGTGGGGGCTCATAAAAGTGGTCAGATCGGCGAAGATCCGAACGGTATTCCGAATAACCTGATGCCGTTTATCAGCCAAACAGCGATTGGTAAGCGTGAATGTTTGTCGGTATTTGGAAACGATTACAGCACCTGTGATGGCACCGGCGTGCGTGACTATATTCATGTAGTGGATTTGGCCAAAGGCCATGTAAAAGCGGTGCAGCGGTTATTATCTGAGCAAGGTTTGGCGGGCGTACAGGCGTTTAATCTGGGCACCGGCCATGGCATCAGTGTGCTGGAAATGGTAAACGCTTTTAAAGACTGTAATCATGTCGATGTGCCGTATCGGATCAGTGACCGCCGCCCGGGCGATGTGGCAGCCTGTTATGCTGATGTCAGTCGGGCGCAGACGGAGCTTGGCTGGAAGGCGGAGCTGGGGTTGGCTGATATGGTGAAGGACAGCTGGCGCTGGCAGAGCCGTAATCCGGAGGGGTATAGAGCTGGTGAGAAGCAATAAATAGTCGAGAGATTCTGCTTTGGATGGTGACGATTAATGGACTATCATGTTGAGGCCGAGCGTATGCTTTGATGGACAATAATTAACTGTAAGGGACCAGAATGTATCGGATTCATGTCGCATCTGTATTCCTTGTCGTGCTTTTAGCGTCATGTCGCCAGGATGTAAGCCAGGCGGAACTTAAAAAATATTACCCACCGACAATTTATTCAGACACCCAGTATCTTTCTATATCGATACCGGTGGAGATTTCTGAGAAGGGCGGTCGTCCCTCGTTTGTCCACCTTTTTGAAAAATACGGTTTTAGCGGTAATGGTCCGGCAATAGAGCAAGTTGTAAGGGCTAATCTAACTGCTTCAGGGGAATATGATAGCGAAGGTGATGCTTTTTACGTCCGTGCAAAAAAACGCGGTGAGTATGATTATATTTTAACTGAACTTAGATGCATCGAAGATATTGAGTGCCTGAATAAGTGGTTGGACAATGCCAGCACTATTTTATTTAAAGAATAAATATACCTATGTGAGATACCGGCTCGTTAGCTAGATTTGAGATGCTGTGATTGGTAATTACTAAGTTATTGTTAAAATATAGCTTATCTAGCGTAGTCAAGAACTGAGTTCAATCGATGATTAGGGTCTTCAAGATATGGGATACTCAATCCTATGTCGGAAGGTTGCATTGAAATCGAGTTTCCTGAAATTTAGTTTCGGTATGGTGATTGAACAATCGTCCTATATCAACCTTGCCTGCAGGCAGGCAACACTTAAAATATTTGTCATTCTCACCAAAAAAATGATTTCACCATGCTAGAACGTTACATTCGCTGGGTTATCGCCCAGCGCAAATGGCTAACCGTCATTACTTTCCTGGCCGTCGCCATCATCACCTTTGGCGCCTCCAAGCTGACCTTCACCAGCGATTTCCGAACCTACTTCGGCCCGGATAACCCGCAGTTGCTCGCTTTTGAGAATATGGAGCGAACCTTCTCCAAGCAGGAGAACGTGTTTTTCTACCTCAGAGCGAAAGAAGGGGATGTCTTCACTAATCGGGGTCTGGCGCTGATCGAAACCCTGACCAATAAAGGCTGGGAATTACCTTATTCACAGCGCGTAACCTCCCTGCAAAACTATCAGCATACCGATGTGGAAGAAGATGAGCTGATGATTGATTTCCTCTATGAAGAGGCAATGAGTCTTGATAGTGACCAGCTGCAGCGAATTAAAAGCATCACGTTTGATG
The DNA here is from genome assembly GCA_022448365.1 of Saccharospirillaceae bacterium. Classification (NCBI taxonomy): domain Bacteria; kingdom Pseudomonadati; phylum Pseudomonadota; class Gammaproteobacteria; order Oceanospirillales; family Saccharospirillaceae; species Saccharospirillaceae bacterium. The sequence goes on from JAKVCS010000003.1 coordinate 75,507, forward strand.
AACCCACCATGATTCATCGACTGATCTCAGAAGATGGTGCATCCACCGGTGTGACCGTACGTACGGTTCTACCAGAAGAAATGACCCGTGAAGCCTCCGGCGAAGTGGTTAACGCCGCTCGCGCTCTGGCCAATATTCTGCGCCCGGAGTATCCGGATTTCGATATTATGATCGGTGGTTCCCTGGCCTCTAACGTCACCATGGGGGAGGCTATCAAACAGGATATTGAAAACCTGCTGGCTTTGTCTTACCTGATTATGATCATCGCCATGGTGATTTTATTACGCACCTTCTCAGGCATGATTCTCACCCTGATGATTATCAGTTTTTCGGTGCTATCGACCATTGGTTTATTCGGCTGGCTTGGCTTTACCATGACGCCGCCAACCGGTTTTGTACCCACAGCAATTCTGACCATTGCCGTCGCCGATACCATCCATATTCTGATTACCTATTATTATGAGCTGACCCATGGCCGCACGAAAATGGAAGCCATTCAGGAAGCGTTGCGTATTAACTTTTCGCCGGTGTTTATCACCAGTATTACCACCATTATTGGTGTGTTGTGTCTGAATACCAGCGACTCTCCACCGTATCAGGATATGGGCAATATGATTGCCGTTGGGGTATTTTTCGCCTGGATGTACAGTATTACCTTTTTGCCGGCCATGCTTTCGATTATGCCTGCGCCCAAAGGCAAAGCGGTTAATAATGAACCAACTGGCATGATTGCCTTTGCTGATTTTGTCATCAAGCACTACAAGCCGTTGTTTGTCGCCATGCTGATATTAATTGTGGCGGTAGGTGTTCAGGTAAACCGCAACATTATTACCGAGCGTTGGCACGAGTTTTTTGACGAAACCTTTGAGGTGCGTAATACCCTGGAAGCGACCAACGAGTCACTCGGTGGCTTGCACAGGATATTTTTTGTGCTGGACAGCAAAGAAGAGGGTGGTATTAATAACCCGGCTTTCCTGCAGCAGGCGGATGATTTCTCTAAGTGGTTGGCGACTCAGGATAAAGTCACCAGCGTTGATAGCCTGACGGATATCATCAAACGCTTAAATAAAAATCTGCATGAAAATGACCAGGATTGGTATCAGATCCCGGAAAGCCGTGAGCTATCGGCTCAGTATTTATTATTGTACGAACTGTCGCTGCCATTAGGCCTGGGTCTGGACGACACCATTAACAACGCCCGTTCGGCTATCCGTATGTCGGTGGCGTTCTCCAAAGCCGATTCCATTTATATTCTTGAGCTGGAACAAAAGGCATTAGAGTGGCTGGATGCTAATGCACCGGCCATTTATGTAAACGAGGGCACGGGCCTGGATATCGTATTTGCCAATCTGACCTTCCGTAATATCGGCAGTATGATGAGCGGCACTTCGATGGCGCTGGTGCTAATCTCTTTCCTGCTTATTTTCGCCTTATGCTCATTTAAAATCGGCATGATCAGCCTGGTACCGAATATTGTTCCGGCGGTATTGGCGTACGGAATCTGGGGCATGATTAATGGCCAGATTGATACCGCCATTTCTGTGGTGGTGTGCCTGAGTTTGGGTATTGTCGTTGATGATACGGTGCACTTTTTAAGCAAATATCTGCGCGCCCGCCGGGAAAAAGGTTACTCCGCTGAAGAAGCCATTCGTTACGCCTTCAGTACCGTGGGTACCGCATTGATTGTGACGTCGATCGTGTTGATTGGTGGTTTTATGGTGATGCAGTTTTCGCACTTTAATCCAAGCAATCATATGGGCATGTTGCTGGCGATCACCATTCTGGTCGCGCTGCTGGTTGATTTCTTGTTTTTACCACCGTTATTGATGTTCTTAGATCGTAATAAGGAAAACCGCAATAAATCAGGCGGTGATGGAAAGGGTCCCGGAACCTTAAAAGGGCCAGAATTTGAAATAAAGGCTTTTGCAGCAGCGGGCGAAGAGCCTGCGAGAAAGCAGGCTGAGGTGTAAGCAACTCAAGAGTAAAGCGGAGTTATTCGACTTCGTCGGTTTCTGCTTCTTTAATACGTTGCAGCCGTTCCTGCTCTTCAGCAAAGGCGGCTTTAATCTCTTCCAGCACCGAATCAACATCCGCTTCTTCGGTAGGATCTTCGAACAGGCCGGTTAATTCAGTATCCAGTGTTAACTTGCCGTCTTCGAATAAATCCCACATCTCATCGGCGTAACGGCTGTTTTTTAACTCAGGGGCAAACTGGCCGTAATACAGGCTCATATTACGTACGTCGCGATCTAACATGGCTTTGGCGTTATTATTCGCCGCAGCATCGACGGCCTGGGGCAGGTCGATAATCACCGGGCCGTAGTCGTCCACCAGCACGTTAAACTCGGATAAGTCGCCATGCACAATGCCGCTGCATAACATGCGGGCGATATAGTGCATCACAACAAAGTGATCTTCCCGGGCTTGTTCGGCGTCCATCATCACGTCGTTTAACCGTGGCGCAACATCACCTTCGTCATCGCGAATCAGCTCCATCACTAACACACCATCGAAACAGCCATAAGGTTCAGGTACCCGCACTCCGGCGGCCGCCAGTTTGTACAAGGCATCCACTTCGGCGTTTTGCCAGATATCTTCCTGTTGGGAACGTCCGTATTTGGAACCTTTCTCCATCGCCCGGGCACGTCGGGAATTCCTTACTTTACGGCCTTCCTGGTATTGAGCTGCTTTTTTAAAACTGCGCTTGGCGGCGTCTTTATAAACCTTGGCGCAGCGAATCTCGTCGCCGACGCGAACGCTGTAAACCGTGGCTTCTTTGCCACTCATCAGTTGGCTGAGTACTTCGTCGATGATGCCATCGGCAATCAGGGGCTGGAGTCGTTTTGGTGTTTTCATTCAGGCCTTATAGCGCAAATGGCCTCATGAAGAAAGAGCAGAGCGACGAGGATAAGATTCCTCGCCGTCTTATCGCTCGGCAATTCAGCGCTCTTGGCTAGGCAGCTTGCTTCTCTTTTTTGGACTTTAATGCCCAGTAGAGCTGTGCAATCGCTGCTTTCAGGTTACGTGTCGACGGATTCAGAACAAATGCCTTGGACTGGTACCAGAATGCGAGCATGTAGTGGTGTTCCTCTGCGTAATACTCCGCGTATCCTGTGGCCAAGCGTCCGCGTGCCTGCAATACCGCCCAGACGTTCAGTCGTTTCACGTAGCGCTCGTAGCGGTTCATGATGATTTTCATATGGTCGAGACGGCGCAGTCGGTTGCTGGTTTTCGAACCGGGACGTACCAGGTACTCCATCAGCTCCTGATTGCAGTAACCAACCCGACTGATCTTGCAGAAGCGCATCCAGAAATCCCAGTCTTCGGCCGACTTAAGTTTGTGATCAAATCCACCAACGGCTCGTTGCACCTTGGTCTTCACCATAACGCAGGAGGTACCGATGACATTCTCGCTGTAGATTCGCTCTGCGGCGGCTGGCAGGGTATGAAATTCATCGTCGCGGATCGCAATGCGTTTAAAATGCGGCCAGAAACCAAAGCAATCACCGAGGTCGGTGCGTTCTGGCGTGGTGTGATGATAATTGGTGAAGCTCATACCTACCCGTGGGTTGCTGCGATGGAAATCCAGCTGTTTTTGCAGTTTACCCGGACGCCAATAATCGTCAGCGTCCAGAAAGGCAATAAACTCCCCCTGGGCTCGTTTTAATGCGAAGTTTCGTGCCCTTGCTGAACCAACGCCGCTGAGGCGATAAGCGCGCAGTTGGGCAATGGCAGATTGCTGTTCCAGCAACCATTCGAAGGTGCCGTCATCGGAGTTGTCATCGATAACCAATATCTCAATATTCTCAACGCCCTGAATAAGAATGCTCTCGATTGCCTTGGGGAGATACTGCAAACAGTTATGGGTTGGAATAATCACGCTGACACTGAGTGGAAGCTTGTTATCGGATGGGCTGCTCATCATCTTTCTCCGTTGTTGAGATTTCAGGTTGGCATTTGCTTTGCTCAACCCACATCAGATTCTTTTACTTCAGAGCAAAGTGGGTGCCAGATTCTCAGTCGTTAGGCGGGAATCGTTGCCCAACGGCAAAAAGGGAGCGTTATGAAGAAAATTGCCTATCTCGTCCCGGTATTTCCGGTGGCCAGTGAAACCTTTATCACGACCGAAATTAAGGCCTTGCAGCAGCAGGGGCATGAGGTACAGCTGATTTGTCTTGAGCGCTCCCCAGTACCATGTCTGGAGGGGGATGAAGCTATTCTGGCGCAATCACGAGCTGTTTCAGAAGTATCCGCCAGTCAGCTTTTGCTGACCATTCTCTGGCTGATGTACAAAACGGTTTTTTCGACCCTGGTAATGGCGAGAAAACGCAAGGCATGGCTGTCCGGTATTCGGTTTTTATTTGCTCAAACAGGGGTCAGACCGCGATCCTTGTTTCTGCAGGCGTTGAAGATCATTCACCTGGTGCGACAAAGCCGCTGCCAACACATACACGCCCATTTTGCCTGGGCACCAGCAGGCAATGGCATTGTTGCAGCGCGTTTGTCGGGATTGCGCATTTCCTTCACGTGTCACGGCTCTGATGTGTATAAGACGCCCCAGGACTTGCAGATTAAGTTGCAGAATGCAGATTTCGTTGTTGCAGTTTGCAAACGGATGTACAAACAATTTCGACTGCTGGCAAAAGACACCACGATTGTGCATCTGCCTTGTGGCGTCGATACGCGATTATTCTGTGCCAATCGCGCACGGCGGCATCGTAGCGAGGCAGTAAACACTGCAGCAGATCTGCGTTTTCTCTTTCTCGGTCGACTGTCTGAAACGAAGGGCGTCGATTACCTGATCAAAGCAATCGCACAATTACCCAGAGACAAGCGCGTTATCGTTGATATTGCGGGTGACGGCCCCATGGCTGATGAGTTGCAGGCGCTCTCTGAGAATTTTCATCTTGGCTATTGGTTGCGTTTTATTGGTCGGGTGGACCGACACTGGGTAACGGAGAAATTGGGTGGCTATCAGGCCGTTGTATTGCCATTCTGCCAAACTGCGGAGGGCATTATGGATACCGGTCCGCTGACACTGAAAGAAGCCATGGCATGTCGGGTACCCATTGTCACTACCGACATCATGGCAGATGGGGAAATTCTGGATAGTACCAGTGCCTGGGTATGCCGACACAACAGTTCACAAGACCTGGCAAACACCCTCGCTCAGCTGATCGACCAATTGACGGCGGCGAGGTCCGACCGAATTGCGCAATCCTCCGCTGATAAGCGTGCTGCAGGGCTCACTCAACGGCAACCTGCTCTGCAACACCGTATTGAAACGGCGTATCGCAAAGTGAGTCGCGATTTTGATGCGTTGCTGCTCGCCCGGCGATTGGGTCAGTGGTTCGAAGCCGATGCTTCCACGCACAGGGCTGAGGGGCAGCGTCATGGCATCTGAGACCACGGCCAGTTGCCAACCGGTGACTGTTGCCAAAACCGAGCCTTGCGAAAAACCGCCGGTCAGCGGTTTAAGTCAGGCTGTGTATTACGGCATCGGTATTCTGATGATGAAAGGTATCTCACTGCTGATGATGCCTTATGTCACCCGACAGCTCGACCCAGCCACCTATGGGCTGCTCGAAACCCTGCTGATTCTGGCCGACATCGGCACGATTGTGATTGGCTTTGGTCTGGTGGAAGCGCTGTATCGCTACGTGAGTGGTGAAAGCGCCAGTGACGCCAGCGTGGTTGCGGGGTGTCTGACGCTGGCCTGTGCGATCACCTTAACGGCTTTGGTGTTATTAGCGCTGTTTGACCACTGGTTGCTGGAATTCTTGCCTGTGGGTATCGAAATCCATCATATCTGGCTGATTGCCATCCCCACCTTTATTGAAGGATTTATTGCCATCCCGTTGACTCTCATGAGAATGCAGTCGCTGGCAAAGCAATTCTGTTTGTTGAACGTGGCTAAGGCGATTATCCAGGCCGGGATGGTCATTGTCCTGCTTGAACTGGGTTGGGGAATTGACGCCATTTTGGTGGCCGGGGCGGTCGCCAGTACCTTGATGGTCATCGCCTTGCTGCGGTTTCAGTTGTCGTTCTTCCAACACTCCGGCTTTGTCGATTGTTTGCAGCAATGTGATCTGGCACGAATCGGGCGTTATGGCGCTCCGATTGTATTCAGTCGTATTGGTCTGTTTGCCATTACCGGGCTGGATCGCTGGCTGCTGGCCGATAAAGTAGGTGTCGAGCAGCTGGCGATTTATGCAATCGCAGCTAAGTTCGCGTTAATACTCGGCCTGTTAATGCAACCTTTTGGACTTTGGTGGTTCCCTCAGCGTATCCGGCTGTTGCAGCAGCCGGGTGGCACACAGCAATGCGCTGACTATGCGTTGTTGGGTACCAACATGGGGATTTTTCTTGGGGCAGCAATGATGATGGCGTTACCGGCGTTCCTGATCCTTGCCTTGCCGCCCGCTTATCACGGCGCAGCCTCTCTGGTGATGGGATTGGCGTGTGTTGCTACGATTAAAAATGCCGGCGATTTATTAAATCTTGGCTGCTTCAGCGGTGATTCCAGTCAGACGCAAATGTGGATTCAATGGTTTGCTGCGGTTCTTGCTGTTGCGGGTTATCTCTGGTTGATTCCGAAGCAGGGCACCACCGGTGCCGTGATGGTGTTGGCGATTGTCTATATGATCCGGTTGTTGTTGTTTTACGGGTATAGCCAACGCCAGCTTTATCTGCCGTATCAGCATAAAACCTGGTTGATTACTTTTACCGTCAGTACTTGTTTCGTCGTATCGCTTTGGTTGTTGTCACCGTTCATATCCATTGCTGCGCAGTTGGTATCAGGGGTGCTGGCAAGTGCTGCGTTGTTGGCGATCTTGTTTTGGTCTGGCGTATTTCCGAAATCAGTAATATCAAGTCTCGCAAGACGCTTTTCAAAATAGATGACCTTTTTTGCAATTCGCAACGCATTTTAAAAACAGGGTAATCGCCCCTCTGATTCTTTACCTTTAATGTCGATGTTAAAGCACTCTAAGTTATTGAATTTGAATAACTATCTTCTTCTGGCATCACGTTTGCTGCTCATCTGGCAGAGGGCGGTTTACGAGTCCAGAGCAAGAAGCCTGAACTATCTACCCCGAGTACAACGCACAACGACAACGCAGTTCTATGAGTGAGTAACGGAGTAATGGCAATGAGTATTATCAACTATCAGTGCAACCAGGATCAGGTAGTCAGTCTGGATGGTGATTTCGATGTAACCAGCGTCGGTAGCGCTAAGCCGCTGTTCGAGGACCTGGCTGTTAATGGCAGCGATGTGGTTGTCGATTTAAGCGGTGTACGCTTTATTGATTCGTCTGGCATCGGGGCGCTGGTATTCCTGTACAAGCGTCTGGTGGCGCAAAAACGCTCCATGGTGTTGCTGGGGGTGACCGGCCAGCCAAAAGAACTGTTGGAGATACTGAAGATCACTAACACCATTCCGGTGTTCGACACACTCAACAGTTACTTGTCTAAGAAAGCGGACGACCAGAGCACAGTGCATTAATTGCGCTCAGCATCAGCCGCCAGGAGGCCGGAATATGACCACTCCAATCATCCGATTGAATCGCAGATCAGGCGTTCGTAACACACACCGCGTGTTACCGATATCAGCCATCATTGTCATGACAACAATGATATCGGCCTGCACCAGCTGGCCAGATCACGGTCACGGCGGTGATGTTCAGGTGGATACGACGCGCCAGTATTACCTGGATCAAATCGATGATTGGATTGGCATCCCGGCAGAAAGCAAAGGTGCGCTTGAGACTCAGTGGAGTTTGCACAATGTTAAGTTGGATACACTGATTCTCCGTGGTGCGCGCGAATGTATTCCGGCCAGAGTGAGAGAGGTGGTGATGATGTCCAATCGAACCCGTCGCGAACTCGACAGCCACCTGCTGGAGGATGCCCGTAATTCATTAGTCATTATGCATCGCGAAATCGATGAGCTTGAGCGTCGCCTTATTTACATCAAACGTCATACCGATTGCCCGGAAGATCTGGTTCGTGGGAAGTCACAACCTGATGGCAACATGAAAGCACGATATGTCCGGTACCAGCTATTCCAGCTATTGAACAGCGATTACGGCTTCGAAACCGATTCCGATAAGTTATCAATCTTCTACCGCGAGCGGGTTAAAATTGCTGCCCGGTACCTCCGAAAGTACCCGCAATTCACGCTGAGAGTTAACGGCCATACGGATGCCAGGGCCAGTTACGATTACAACCAGGATTTATCGCTGCGGCGTGCAAAGGCGGTTAAAAAAGAGTTGGTGGCTAACGGTATTGATGCTGAAAAAATTGAAATCCGCGCCTTCGGTGAACATCTGCCACGAGATACCAATCTTACCTGGGAAGGGCGGATGAATAATCGTCGGGTTAATGTTGAGATTATCGAGCCGCAGCCGTCACTCGAATATTTTTACCTGCGAATGGATCATCAGTTTGGGCTGGATGATACCCCCTCAGAAGACTCAGCGAAGCGAGTACGAGACTGGCAGCCCTCTATCAGTGAAGCCTATAAGCCGCACACATCAGGCGTTGAGGAAGAAAGTTTAAATCAGGATTTCAGCCACTCCTATTTTGATGAGTTTCAGCGCCGGCAGTCAGCGCTTGAGGGAGAGTAGTTATGGAATTGCCTACCGCACCGAATAAAAAAATGCATGTGGTTCAGCGGGCAATCATCCTATTTATCCTGTCCGTATCCTCCTCAGTTGTTCCAGCTGAAGCCATTTTAGACACCACAACAAAAGTCGTTGATCCGGAGCTTGAAATTCTTGCACAACAATTGCGCGACATGCTTGCGGTTAATGAACCTCAACCGCAGGAAATAATCCAGCAACCGGTCAGCAGCCCTGAACTGCTCGAATCTGTAAGTAATGAGGAGCTGCCAAACAAAGAAATTGAACTCCCAGACATCCAGCAGCCAGAATACAAAACAGAGAGTGAAGGGATTATCAATATCGGTGATCGTTTGCATATAGCGCTGGCCGGAGAAGAGGAATTAAACAGAGATTTCGCGCTGGATAAACGCGGGGTCATTATTCTGCCGGAAATCGGTGAATTTCCGCTGGCAGGACTCACTCTACAGCAGGCTGATGCTGCGATTAGGCAGGCATTGTCGACTGTATATCGAGACATTTCGCGTTTGGATATTGCGATAAAACAACGTCGACTGTTAATCACGGTGCTGGGCTATGTTCAGAATCCGGGGCAGGTTGATCTGCCAGCCGATGCGAATATACAAATGGCTTTATCCCTGGCTGGCGGCCTGAAAACCGGTGCACAACTGGATAAAATGCAGCTTAAACGGTCAACCGCTGACGGTAAGGAAGAACAGATATTCGATTACAAAGCGTACTTGGATAGTGGTGATGAAAATCTTATCCCGGCGCTGCAAAGTATGGATGTAATCTTTGTACCTGCGTCGCCATTAATTGGTAACGTTGAGGCGGAGTTTGATGCAGCAACGCTGATCTCTGGTGGTGATGCGGCTGAAGATAAAAACGCCATTAAAGTATTCGGGGAGGTTCAGAATCCTGGATTGTTCTCATTCAAAAGTAAGAGCACAGTAATCGACGTCATCATGCGTGCCGGTGGCGTTACCCGATACGCTGGTGTCGAACAAATTCGTATCATTAATAATAACAAGCCAACTCTGTTTAATCTGAAAGCGTATCTGGACGATGGTAACAGTCAGAAACTGCTTAATCTCGAAAGAGGTTCCACGGTTTTTGTTCCAATCGCGGCAAAAGAGGTGAAAGTCGGTGCGCGAATGGTTTACGTCATGGGTGAAGTTCCTAAACCTGGTGCGTTTGAAAATCAGGAGGGGGCAACCTTCCTGGATATTCTGGCGAATGCCGGCGGTCCCACCCGATTTGCCGAAACCCGTCAGATAAGATTATTACGGGCTAATGGCGAAGTTGTGCCATTTGATCTTCAGAAGTATACGGAATTTGGCAGTGGTATTGGCTTGCCGGAAATTCAACCCGGTGATGCCATTTTTGTTCCGGAAAAAAGTGCCACAGACGAAAACTCCTGGTTAAAAGTTCCGCCAACCAGAGCTATTTATATCATGGGGGCAGTGCTGCGCCCTGGCCGATATGAGTGGTCGAATGAAATGAGTATTTTTGATCTGCTGGCTCATGCCGGTGGGCCAGAAGAGCGTGCCGATATCTCTGGCACGCAGATTATTGTGCGCCACGACGATGGCCGGGTAGATAGCAAAGTGTTTGATCTGGCCGCATTTAATGAAAGTGGCGGTCACATCAAGGATTTGCCCGTATTAAAAGCTGGTTACACCGTTATGGTTCCCGAATTGCCGCAGGACCCAACCGACAATAAAGCCAAGTGGTTACGTCAGGCACCGGATCGTTCAATTTATGTTTTTGGTCAGGTAAATGCCGCTGGACGATACGCTTTTGATGCCAGTATGGGGTTTCTGGATATTCTTTCAGCGGCTGATGGGCCTTCGAACAATGCCGATATTCACAATATCCGGATAATGCACCGCAACGACGATCAGCCGCGGGTTAGTAAACTGAATCTGGCGCTGTATTTTGAAACCGGTGACGAAACGTTGCTCCCCCGGGTTTTACCCGGAGACAGTATTTTTGTTCCGGAAAAAGACCGGAACTGGCTGGATGAAGAAAAAGAATCAACCATTCGGGTTTTGGGTTCCGTCGCTAAGCCTGGTCGCTATCGCTTTAACGACAATATGACCTTGCTTGATTTGCTGGCTCAGGCCGGAGGACCAACCGAAGCGGCGTATGTCGAGAGAATTGTGGTAGTTAATGCTTCGTGCTGTCGTGAACAATCCACATCGTTTGATCTGGTTGAGTTTGTTAAGAATCCGGATTTTGCCAATCTACCGGCGCTGCGAGAAGGGGATACGGTTTATGTACCGAATATTTCACGCAGCAATTGGCGCATCTTTATGGAAGGTGTAACCGATGCGTTAAGTATTATTTCAGTCTATGCATTGGGAGCAGCAGCACTATGAAGCGGATGGAGAAATCATCAGAGCGGCTTGAATTGCCAATCCATTATGCGGAGCTTGAGAGTATTTATTCGCAAACCATCGATCGTGGCTTACGCAGTCTTGCGGTTACGTCCTGTCATGGGGGAGAGGGGACAACGACATTGACCTGTGCTCTGGCACGCCGTGCGGAGGCCGGTGGTCATAAAACCTTATTGGTGGATATGAACTTTTGTCGTCCGGCAATTGCGAACGAGTTAGGGTTGCAAAACAGCAGTTGGCAGAATCTTGAACACCACCTGACCAGTGAAATTGAAACTACCGAACTTGCTAACGATTCCACAGGCTGCCTCGCGGTTCTGCCAGCGCCTGTGACTCCGACGGGCAACCTGATGCTGAGAGAGAAGCACTATTTGGCTCGCTGCCTTGAGGCGTGGTTACAAGAATACGAAGTCGTCATTATCGACACCTCGCCTCTGAATGCGATTAATCGCCATAACCTGCCTGCAGAACGCATTGCAGCGGAGTGCGAAGGCGTATTGTTGATGGTTAAAGCCGGAGTAACGCGCCAGAGTCATTTGAATTGTGCGGTTAATCGATTAAACACGCTGGGTATCCAACTTTCCGGCTGTGTTTACAATGACGCCCAGAATCCAAGTCTTGCCGACGAGCTGATTCGTGAAACATACCGATTACAACGTTGGCTGCCCGGCCCTATGAACTGGATTCGAAAAAAAGTACGGAGTTCGGCATTGTTGAACATGTCAATCTGATTGCTGTTACCAGAGCACAGCCCCGTCCGTCGGGTGAATCAGCGGTTTTGCTGCTAGGCTGATAAGCAATGGATGAAAGGATTATCTATGATCGTAACCAGCCATTTTACCAGGCAGATTGGTCGCAAGCTGAGACGGGTAAATCAGCAGTCACAAAAACGTCAGCAGCGACATTATTCGCAAGGTCACCCCAGTCAACAACCGAAATCCGGTCGTCCTGACCCGGATTTGTATGCAGAGCACCTCGTGCTGCTAATGGATCACCTTCCGGAAGCAGTGCTTGCCTTTGATCTTGAAGGGCGGGTTGTCAGTCTTAACCGATCAGCAGCCGCTATGTTTTCTGTTAATGAACAACGACTAAAAACGATCACCAGTTATTTCCATGGATTCGATATTCAACATTGGCTGCAGAACGTGGCGTACAGTCTGCGTCGTGGTGAATCTCCTGAGTTTCCTGAACAGGGATTACGAACCTGGGCACGCCGCAGTAACAACAGCCTGTTCCCCGTGGATATCTCGCTGAGTCATTGCTACCAGCAGCAGGTGCCTCTGATTATTGCGATTGTTAAAGACGTCAGTGAACGCCAGAAAGTTGAGGAAAGCCTCCAGGCGCAGCAGGCGATACACACGGCGGTCATTGATCACAGCACCAATGCCATCATTCTGATTGACGAAAACAGTGTGGTTCAGGATTTTAATATTGCGGCATGTCAGACCTTTGGTTATCTCAAAGATGAAGCCATGGGGCGTGATCTGGGTGAGCTCATCATTCCGGAAGAGGCAAGGGCTTTTCATAAAGCGGGTATGAAGCGCTATCTGGACAATGGCGGTGGAGACTTTATCAATAAGCGTGTTGAGGTGGTGGCTCAGCGCAAATCACGAGAACGATTCTCGGTGGAGCTGACCATCTTTCCCCTTCATGCCGGTGGTAAGACTATTTTTGCAGCCGCGCTTCAGGACATCAGCGAACGCAAAGATAATGAACAGCGATTGTTGCATGCCAAAGAGCAAGCGGAACGGGCAAATCTGTACAAGTCGCAATTTGTTGCGTCTATTTCCCATGAGATTCGTACCCCAATGAATGCCGTACTGGGGCTGTTGGGCTTGTTGCAGGAATCGGAGCTTGACGAAAGTCAGCGTCACTTTGTTGATACTGCATTGCATTCCGGTCAGGCCCTGCTGTCGATTATTAACGATGTATTAGACTTTTCAAAAATAGAGGCGGGAAAGCTCTCCATTGAACCCGCGGAATTTTACCCGGCGCAGATGCTGTATGGCGTTATCGATTTATTATCGGCGCGGGCGGCTGAATCGGGTGTCGCATTGGCATGCTTTATCGACCCTGAAATCCCATCTCGTCTGATGGGCGATCAAAGCCGTATCCGTCAGATTCTGATGAACTTAATTGGCAACGCTCTGAAATTCACCGAGAGTGGCTATGTTCTGGTGCGCATTGATCTGATTGACTGTGACGACGCTCAGGTAAGACTTAATTTCTCGATCGAGGACAGTGGTATCGGCATCAGTACAGAGAATCAGCGTCGTTTGTTCGATGATTTTGTGCAGGTTGATGGTGCAGATACACGCCGTTTTGGTGGCACTGGCTTAGGGCTTTCGATCAGTCGGAAACTGGTCGAAATGATGTCAGGAAAAATCGCACTGGAGAGTGAGGTCGGGAGGGGCAGTTGTTTTTCATTCGGGCTCACACTTGATAGCGCAGGGGAAGCCAGATCGGTATTGTCAGCGCGGCTTGAGCACGTTCATCTTGGGTTGACGGTAGGCCGTGACAAAGACTCTTTGTTGCTGAAAGAACAGCTGTTGTCGATGAAATCGTATATTTCTGTTGTGGATAGCATCGAATCGATTTTCTCTCTGGGTCCGGATGATCCGATGCAAATATTAGTGGTTGATTTCCGTTACCTGCCATACGAAGCCGATCGGTATATTGATGAATTTAAGTGCAATTTTCCCAGTACGCCGATACTCCTGCTGATTGAGGGTAACAATCAGGCATTGTTTGAACATTATTGCGAACTCGGTTTTGACGCGTGTTTATCTTTGTTAAGTCGCCCGGAGTTGTTAGCCAATACCATTCAAAAATTGATTGGCAATGAGGATGAGGTTCAGGACCATGCTGATCATGCCGTAATGACTCAATTATCACCGGAAATACCATTCCGAATATTGCTAGCCGAAGACAGCCAGGCCAATCAGTTGGTTGCGCTAAATGTGCTGCGGTCAGCGGGCTATTCTGTCGATGCGGTTGCCAATGGTCTTGAGGCGTTACGGGCGGTTCAGAGTTTGCCTTATGACCTTATCTTAATGGATCTGCAGATGCCGGAAATGGATGGGCTGGAAGCAACGCGACAGATTCGCACACTGCCAGGAAAGTTGGGAGAAATACCGATTCTGGCGATGACGGCTAATGTGGTTGCCGATGTAAAAGCAGACTGTCATCAGGCTGGTATGCAGGGTTTTATCTCAAAACCCATTAATAAACAGGAAATGTTTTTACAGCTGACCAATTGGTATCGGAAAAAATGTGAAGCACGGGGTGTCACTGCTCCGGCGATCACCGCAAGTTCTGACGTTGATGGACGCGAACTTCATCTTCAGTCGAAAGCTACCGTCCCGAACCTGAGCGTCGAAAAGAATGGCGTGTGCAGAGTTGTTTACAACGAGGATGTGACGGTTTCCGATGGAGAGGCGTTAATCGAAATAGATATTTTGCAATCATTGCTGTCCGACACATCTTCAGCAGCCGTCAGGCGTATGTCTGCGGTTTTTATTGAAGAAACTGAGCAGCGACGAAAGCATCTCGGTACATTGGCAGCCGCGGGGGACTGGAGTGGTGTATCGCGGGAAGCGCACACCATTAAAAGCAGTGCTGCCAGTTACGGGGCGTTGGCGTTGTCTCGTGAGGCAAAAACAATTGAGTTATCAGCGAAAGATGGTCAGATGGTATCGATGGATAAAGTGAGTGCATTTGATCAGTTGATAAAAACGAGTCTGGATCAGTTGAAGCGCTGCTTGGACCAGGTCTGCTAGTGTGGGAAGTTTATGACGAGTTACCAAAACAGACATCAATGCCAGAACTTTTCGCGAGATAAAATCGCACCTCTGCGACATAAGGTTAGCCACTGGTGTTCAGCGGTGGGGAATTCGCGCCTGGATCAATTGGTTCTGCTCACCAGCGAGTGGCTGACCAATCTGGTCAAACACCCTGCGAAAGTACCGGAAACGGTTGCCATTGAGTTGACCGACTACGAAACCGTTTGGGCGTTAGATATTGAAGATGATGGCGCGTGTCTGGAAAATTTTGAGCAGCTGATGTCATCCGCCGACATTGAGTTTCAGGAGTTGAAAACCGGTGGTATGGGGCTTGGTTTGATAAGAAGCCTATCCGATGAGGTTGCATATTCCTCCACAAACGGTATTAACCGCCTGACAATGCGAATTAACAAACCTGAGTCGCTTACCCAAAAAACGATCATGATCGTTGACGATGATCGGAGTCTGTTGGTGTTGCTTGAGGCTTATTTAAGCAGTGACTATGCGGTTCAGATATTCTCAGAGCCGGTAGAAGCATTGAACTGGCTCAAGCAACACGCCCCGGATTTAATTCTGTCTGATATCAATATGCCTGGCATGAGTGGCGTCGAATTTCGGGTGAGGGCTCAGGAGCTGCATCGGTCACTGCCTTTTATTTTTCTTACCGGGCAAGAAAGTGACAATTTAAGCCGTTTGGCCATTGATGATGTGTTGAAAAAGCCTGTCTCGAAAAAGCTGTTGCTCGCCAAGCTTGATCGGGTATTCGTTCGTCACCAGCAGCTACAGCGTGAAATTTCCAGCCAATTGGCGCCATCCATCTCTAATCAATTGCATCCTGAAGTGAAACGTACGACACCTGGATTCAAGGTTTACTGTGCTTACCGCACTGCCGAAGGTGGAGGCGGTGATTTTGTCTATCAACACGATTGTGCCGATGGCCAATTGCTGATGTTAGCCGACGTCATGGGGCACGATCAGCAAGCCAAGTTTTTTGTGCATGCCTACCTCGGTTTTCTGCAAGGTATGGCAGCTGGTCTATCGGCGGCTGGTTGTGCAATTACGCCCGACGGCTTTATGAATGCATTTGCGGCTTCTCTCGAAGATGTCAGTTTGTTGGGAAGTTCGCTGCTGACCGCCGTGGCAATAAAAACGGATGGTACCCGAGAGATTGAGGTGGCATCGGCTGGGCACCCTCATCCGTGGCTATTCGACGGGGACGATTTTCAAACGGCTGAACTGGTCGGTGGGCCGTTGCTTGGTTTCGTCGGTGGCAGCTACCAGTCAGAGAAAATCCGACTTGATGGGCCGCTGGTACTATTTACTGATGGGCTGACTGAGTCACTCACGGAAGAACAGCTCATGACTGTTAAGTCACAAATTAAGCAACAACTAATGCAGCCCGAACCCAATCTGAACCAAGTATTGGACTACTATGATAATAGGTTGGGTGTGTCTGTGGCTGATGACATCACATTATTGGTATTGGTGCCCAGATAAACAATTTATTGTTCGTTAAGGCAGAAGGATTGGGAGAACTGACGTGTCAACAAAACGGATTCTGATCGTTGAAGATAGTGAATCAATGGCTGAACTCTATAAGGAATATCTGCTCGGTGCGGGTTATCAGGTCGACATTGTTGGGGACGGCAAAAGCGCCTTGGGTTACCTCGGGCGTGATTTACCAGATGCAATTGTGCTTGATATTAACCTTCCGGACATGAGTGGGATGGATGTACTGCGCCACATTCATGAGAAGCAATTCCCTTTGGTTAGCTTAGTCATTACTGGACACGGTTCAGTGGATATGGCGGTTGAAGCGATGGGATTTGGCGCATACGACTTTATTGAAAAGCCTTTTTCATCGAAGCGTCTGCTGACAACACTCTCAAATGCGCTTGATCATCAGAGTATGAGCGAAGCGCTCGATAATCTTAAAGATCAGTTTAATCGAGAAGGATATGAAGATTTTATTGGTGCTTCACTACCGATGCAAAGTGTCTATCGGATTATTGATAGCTCTGCCAGTAGCAATGCCACCGTTTTTATTACAGGGGAGAGTGGTACCGGAAAAGAAGTGTGTGCTACGTCGATACACAAGCGCAGCGCGCGTGCTCAGAAACCATTCATTGCACTTAACTGTGGAGCTATTCCTCGCGATCTGATGGAAAGCGAGATTTTTGGTCACACTAAAGGAGCTTTTACTGGAGCGGTTTCTGCCAGAGAAGGCGCTGCCAGCAGAGCAAATGGCGGGACCCTGTTTCTTGATGAGCTGTGCGAGATGGACCTCGATCTGCAAACTAAGTTGTTGCGGTTTATACAAACCGGAACCTTTCAAAAAGTCGGCAGCAATACTTTGGAAACGGTTGACGTGCGCTTTGTCTGTGCCACCAACAAAGATCCATTGGAAGAAGTAAAAAAAGGGAACTTCCGCGAAGACTTGTATTACCGTTTGCATGTTATTCCAATCCACTTGCCTCCATTAAGAGAGCGTGGTGCAGATGTTGGGCTAATTATGAACCATCTGTTGAATCAATATGCCTCGGAAGAGAATAAGAATTTTTCGGGCTTTGAAGCTGGTGCCAATATCGCAATGCAAACGTATGAGTGGCCCGGCAATGTGCGACAATTACAAAATGTAATACGTAATATAGTGGTGCTGAATCAGGGCGGTGATATTACCCAGGAGATGTTGCCGCCACCACTTAACGAAATTGCGCCACCGGAAATGGTTCCCAATCCGTTGCTTAATATGGCAGCGGTTGCACCGCAACCCGGCTTGGTGCATGAGTCTGTCCAAACTGAAATCCGACCTTTATGGCAAGTCGAGAAAGATGCTATTGAAAGCGCCATCAAGCAATGTGGCGATAATATTCCTAAAGCAGCGGCACTGTTAGAGGTGAGTGCGTCAACCATTTATCGTAAGCGTGAGCGCTGGGCAAATGGAAACAATTAGCCCGAAGCTTAAGATGGTCTGCTTTGGCGGAGGGCATGGTTTAGGCCGGTTATTAACTGCGCTTGAATCACTTGGTGAAAATCTCACTGGCATTGTGACAACCACGGATAACGGCGGGTCGACTGGCAGACTGCGCCGGGAGGCAGATACGATCGCTTGGGGCGATCTGCGCAATTGTCTCAACCAGCTGTGTCGTGAACCCAGTATTGGGCAGTTGCTGTTCGAATATCGTTTCTCTACAGCAGGCGAGTTGAATGGTCATAATCTCGGCAATCTGATGTTATTTGCACTTGAGCAAATGTCTGTATCACCAACGGACGCCATTGATGTCATGCGCGAATTGTTGCACATCAAGCCGAGATTGCTGCCAATGTCTTATACGCCTGTCGCATTAACCGGGTTTGATGGCGAAGTTGAGGTAATCGGTGAAGTGGAAATAGATGATCATCACGAGCCTTTTGCGCATCTTGGTTTAAGTCATAAAGCTGAATTAACACCAGAAGTGGCGGATGCTCTGGCGTCGGCTGACGGTATCCTATTATCCCCCGGCAGTTTTATGACCAGTGTCATGCCGCCCTTGCTGGTTGATGGTGTTTCCGATCTTATTAATAAATCCAAAGGCAGTTTTGTGTTGGTGGCTAATCTGACGCAGGAACGATTAGGCGGTGGCGATCGATATTATAATCTGACATTGGATCATCAATTGGATCTGCTCCGTCGAGCGGGCATCAGGCTTCCTGATGCTGTGCTTTGGCCGAACAGTCGAGCAATCGAGCCCTTCGTACAGGAGCTTGAGAATGTCACCTTGGTTGAGGCTGAGCTGACCACTGACGGCCAGCGTCATGATGCGGCGATGTTGTCCTGTGCTATTGGTCATCTCTTTGCGTGAGGTTGAATATGCAATCAGCAAATTTCTTCGGCATAGCAGTTCGCTGCATTGCGATAGACCTCAATCACGGAAGGTATGCAGGCTCTGAGGCTGTAGTTGTTATAAATGAACGTTCTGGCTTTGGTCGCGTCTGTTAAATATTTTTCGCTGTTTTTCTGCATCCAGAAGTTTATTCTCTTTTTAAACACATCGATGTTTTCCAGGTTGACTGTATTGCCAATTCCGACAGCTTTAATGAGCTTTGGCAGGTCTCCGGCCCTGCTTGATACAACAGGAATTCCATGGCTGAGTGCCTCAATGGCAACCAGTGGCAGTCCCTCATACCTTGAAGGAATAACCAGTAAACGTATTTTTTGCCAGTGATTCTTCATATCAACGCTACCATACATGCGTATCTTTGGATTACTCTCTTTCAGTGGCAGTCGCATTTCTCCATCGCCATACATTGCGAAAGAGTAGGGCAAACCATCTGCGATTTTTGCAAAAATATCCGGCCCTTTTTCTGAAGAAAAGCGACCAACAAAAGCCACTTGGTAGCGTCCGTTATGATTCTCCTCACCCTTGGGGAAATCAACAAAGTTCGGGATGAGTGTCTTCGCACCCGGTACCTTATTCATAATTCTCTCGCTGACACAGATATTTTGGCTAACACAGGAAGTCAGGCGATCAATCAGGTTGTAGATAAAAACTCGTCCCTTTCCCGGGTCACCATTGTGGTGGGTAGAGACAACCGGTAATCGGTGAAGGCTGCACAGTAACCGGCCAATGATGCCGGCCTTGTATCCATGGGTGTGAAGTAAAGGTCTTTCTTTTCTGAGGTATTGGCTGAGGTTGAATATCGATCCCTTCATATTAATCACGTTAACCGAGCCCTTTAATTGTCTCAGTAGCGGGTGTTGATCGTCGTACCGATTATAAAATATAAGGTCGAAAGGAATATTGAAGGCGAGAAGCCCTCTGCTTAGCTGAGCTACGTGGGTTTCTATGCCGCCAGTACTCCGGCTATCGAGGAATATTGCGATCTTCATGGTATGACCTTATTTCGTATTACTATGGATTTCACAGCGAAAATTGTGCCGGAACAGAAATCTGAGATATTTCTCGAATGATTGCTCTAACGCGTGTTGCAGCTTTGCAATGTGCGAATTCAGAAAGAAAAAATGCAACCCGATTTTTAATATGCGAAAGACTTAGTGATATCAGCAAAATCTGAGGCGAATTTCTGGAGAAAAACTGGCCAGCTAATTGCTGCAGCGAGACAGAGGTTTAAAAATAAGGCTTTGCTGTTATGGCTAATGTACTGGTTACAGGTTCGGCTGGATATGTCGCAGGATGGCTCATTCCTCAGTTGCTCAGAATGGGTCACCGAGTAGTGGGCTATGATTGTCTAAAATGCCCGAATCACTTAATAAATTCTGCAGGAATCGAATGGCATCAGGGGTTTTTGAGTGATCGTTCGCTGCTCGAACGGGTATTTGGTGGTGCTCGCCCCGACGTTTGTATTCACCTTGCCAAGCCTGCGGCAGAGCTGCTGGAGTCGTATACACCCGAGGAACGTCATCGTGAAATACAGGGGAGGGACTTGAGTGTTCGGGTGCTGCACACCTGTTTGGCGGATCAGCTGAATGTCTTCGAAACAGCGATTCGCTTCGGAAATATCCCTGTGTTGTTTGCTTCATCGGATTCAGTGTACGGGCCGAACAGTTCAACCAGTGTTTTGGAGAATGCGCAGCTTCAGCCAATCAGTATGAAAGGGCTATTTAATTTCTTTACCGAGCAATATGGACGCTTCTATGCTTTGCGCTACGGCATCAGCATAACGGCAATGCGTTTCTTCAATGTCTATGGATTCTGGTTGGATGGTTGGCGTGGAGATGTAATCAGCCGCTTTTGCCAGGCAGCCTTAACGAATCAGAAGCTTGATGTATACGGCGATGGCAACCAGATCAGGGACTTTATTTACATTGAAGACGCAATTGCTGCAATTATTGCCCTGGCGTCGTCAGTCAAGCCAGGCTTCAGTGCTGTCAATATTTCAACTGGCGTTGGCACAGAGCTGAATGAATTGGTGAGATTGGTCTGTTTGTTGACCGCAACTCCGTTCGAGGTTGTTAATCATCCCTTCAGGCCGGGAGATTTGAGTTGTGCCGTCGGCAATAACCAAAGGCTTGAAGCACTGGGGCTGAACCTTGTCAAAACGGAATTGGCAGAAGGGCTGCGTCGCACCATGAATGCTGCAGGTGTTATCACGATGCGTCGCAGCCAGGCATAGCGCTGTTAATCCCTCAGGGTTTCACAGCTCAGAAGTGTGTTTTCCAGTAATTTTGCACGGGTCATTGGGCCAACACCGCCGGGCACCGGTGTAATGAAACTTGCTCGCTCTGCGGCAGCGTCAAAGTCCACATCGCCAATCAGCTTGCCACTATCGAGTCGATTAATACCTACATCGATTACGACCGCGCCGGGCTTAATCCATTCGCCTTTGACGATGCCTGGTTTTCCTACTGCAACAATTACGATGTCTGCTTGACTGACATGATGCTTCAGATCCTGCGTAAAGCGGTGACAGGTTGTAACTGTACAACCTTTAATAAGAAGCTCTAATCCCATTGGGCGACCAACGATGTTAGAGGCTCCGACAATGACCGCGTGCTGGCCTCGCACTGGTTCGCCGGTGCTGTTCAAAAGATCGACAATACCTGCTGGTGTGCAGGGCCGCAGTAGTGGAATTCTTTGTGCCAGGCGACCGACATTAAATGGGTGGAAGCCATCCACGTCTTTCGTTGGCGCAATCCGCTCGAGGACCTCTGATGCCTCAAGCCCGTCCGGCAGTGGCAGTTGCACAAGGATGCCGTCCACTTCGTTATCGTCATTCAGTTGGTCGATGAGGTTGAGTAATTCCTGTTGTGTGGTTGTTTCAGGCAGGTCGTACGCCTTGGATAGAATGCCTACCTGCTGGCAATCTTTTCGCTTGTGAGATACGTATACTTCAGATGCCGGGTCGTTGCCGACGAGAACAACGGCGAGCCCTGGGGCTCTTAGGCCTTCAATGGAGCGCTGTTCCACGCGTGCTTTTACGGACTCACGAATGGCAGCAGCAGCAGCCTTTCCGTCGATTAACTGAGCGGACATAAATGGAGATATCCTGTGACAAATTCTAAGAGCTGCGGATTTTCTCACGTGCGCCTGACAAAACAAAGATGCACTCTCACTAATAATTGCTGAAACAGGTTAAATACTGGGAAGCGATTGTTTTTATTAATTTTTTTTAAAAAGGTGTTGACGGGTTAGGGGGTGATCTATACTATGCGCAGCCACTCAAGGGGTGAACGCCTTTTGAGAGGGAAATCGGGGTATAGCGCAGTCTGGTAGCGCGCCTGCTTTGGGAGCAGGATGTCGGGAGTTCGAATCTCTCTACCCCGACCACTTGATTTAATACCGTCAAGTGGCCATGCGCCCGTAGCTCAACTGGATAGAGCATCGGCCTTCTAAGCCGAGGGTTGCAGGTTCAAGCCCTGCCGGGCGCGCCAATATATTGGTGTTCCGTCAGTACAATGTGGTGGCCGTAGCTCAGTTGGTAGAGTCCAGGATTGTGATTCCTGTTGTCGCGGGTTCGATCCCCGTCGGCCACCCCACTTCCCCTTTTTTTGATCTTCTTTATTCCTCGTTTTCTCCAATACACTCACGATCAATCTTATGTTTTCTTCCTTAGTGTCGTTGCGTTATACTCCGCGACCTTCTGAATTTGTTGATGCTCAATAGTTTTGTGGCATCGTTTGTAAATTGTTGATTGAGAGGCATCTATGCAAGTGTCCATTGAGACCACCACAGGTCTGGAACAGGTAATGACCGCTGGTGTTCCGGCTGCTGAGGTTGAAGCGCAAGTAGTAAATGAATTAAAGCGCATTTCACAAAGCCAAAAAAATAACCCGGGGCCGGGTTTCCGTAAAGGCAAGCCTCTGCCTCCAAAAGTTGCGAAGCAGAAGTTCGGCAAGCAAGCGCGCGCTGAAGCTGTATATCAGCAAATGCAACAGTCTTTCTTCAAGGTTGTTCAGGACAAAGAGATCAAGCTTGCGGGCATGCCTAAGTTCGAACTGGTTGTGGATGAGGAAGGTAAAGATCTTGAATTCAAGGCAACCTTTGAAGTGTACCCAGAAGTGAAGCTGGCTGATTTTGCTGCTATTGAAGTGGAGCAGCAGTCTGCAGAAGTGAATGATGCTGACCTGGAGACCATGGTTGAGACTCTTCGCAAGCAGCAGGCTCAATGGAGCCCCTCTGATGATGCGGCCACCGATGGCGATCAGTTGAATATTGATTTCGAAGGCTTTATCGACGGTGAAGCATTCGAGGGTGGTTCCGCTGAAGGTTATGGTCTGACATTGGGTTCGAACTCGATGATTCCAGGGTTTGAATCAGGTCTTGAGGGTGCTAAGTCTGGTGAAGAGAAGACACTGGATATCGCTTTCCCTGATGATTATCACAAAGAAGAGCTGAAAGGTAAGCCAGTTCAGTTCAAAGTTAAGGTTAATGAAGTCAAAAAGCCTGAGCTTCCGGAGCTTAATGAGGAGTTCTACAAGGCGTTTGGTGTAGAAACGTCCGATGAAGCCGAATTCCGTACTGAGATTCGTAAGAACATGGATCGTGAATTGGCCCGCGCAATTCGCACCTTAACCAAGCAGCAGGTTGTCACGGGTTTGGTAGAAGCCAACGAGGTTGAAGTACCAGCATCGCTTGTTGATCAGGAAATTGATCGTCTGCGTCAGCAGGCTGTTCAGCAATTTGGTGGTGGTCAGGGTATGGATGCAAGCATGCTTCCTGCTGAGTTGTTCAAGGAGCAAGCTGAGAAGCGTGTGGTAATCGGGCTGCTGATGAATGCTGCCATTGAGGCCAATGATCTGACCCCATCTGATGAGAAGGTCGAGCAACTGATCGAAGAAGTTGCAGCGACTTATCAGGATCCTGATCAGGTTCGTGAGTACTACAGCAGCAACCCGGAGCAGCGCTCTCAGGTTGAGGCAATGGCTTTGGAAGAGCAGGTTGTTGAGAAGGTTCTGGCTAGTGCAAAAGTTAGTCAAACCGAGACAACTTACGAAGAAATTATTCGTGCAGCGAACCAGCCAGCTCAATAAGTTGTCTGTAGTAACTGACATTTAGCCAATCAAT
The DNA here is from genome assembly GCA_022448365.1 of Saccharospirillaceae bacterium. Lineage (NCBI taxonomy): Bacteria > Pseudomonadati > Pseudomonadota > Gammaproteobacteria > Oceanospirillales > Saccharospirillaceae > Saccharospirillaceae bacterium. The sequence continues at coordinate 99,314 of JAKVCS010000003.1, forward strand.
GGCTAAACTTCTGGACAGCCGTTATCCGTTGGATGCGGCTGTTTTTGTTAAAAAGAATACTCACAGATCAGGGAGTGCAGAGTCGAATGATTGACTCCATTAAGCAGCAGTCAGACATTATCCAAGCCAGTGGTTTGGTTCCTATGGTGGTAGAACAGTCCGCTCGCGGTGAGCGTTCTTACGACATCTATTCTCGACTCCTGAAGGAGCGGGTAATCTTTCTTGTTGGACCAGTAGAAGATCACATGGCCAATCTTGTGGTTGCTCAGTTACTGTTTCTGGAGTCCGAAAACCCTGATAAAGATATTCACCTGTACATTAATTCTCCAGGTGGTTCGGTGACTGCTGGTATGTCTATCTATGACACCATGCAGTTCATTAAGCCGGATGTAAGTACCATGGTTATTGGTCAGGCTTGCAGTATGGGAGCCTTCCTGTTGGCCGCGGGTGCGCCAGGCAAGCGGTTCAGTGTTCCGAATTCTCGCGTTATGATTCATCAACCTAGTGGTGGCGCTCAGGGGCAAGCAACCGACATCCAGATTCAGGCTCAGAATATCCAAAACACCAAAGAGCAGCTGAACAGAATTTTGGCGTCTCATACGGGTCAGAGTTACGAGACAATTGCAGCGGATACTGAGCGAGATAACTTTATGGATGCTCATACTGCAATGGAATATGGCCTGATTGATAAGGTACTGGAAAAGCGCAGCTAGCGAAGGAACACTCTGTTAGCTTGAAAGTTAAGGCAAAAAGAGAGATCTTTTTGAAAGTAGATATAGAGAACGAGGCAGTCGAATGACCGACGATACAAAAGGCAAGAGCGACGATAATGGCAAATTGCTGTATTGCTCTTTTTGCGGCAAAAGTCAGCATGAAGTCAGAAAGCTGATCGCCGGGCCATCGGTATTCATCTGTGATGAGTGTGTTGATCTGTGCAACGATATAATTCGTGAAGAAGTACAGGAAGCCGAAAGTAAGAGCAGTAGTGATAGCTTGCCAACGCCGCAGGAAATCAAGGCGACTCTCGATGAATACGTAATTGGTCAGGATAAGGCAAAAGTTGTTCTTGCGGTGGCGGTTTACAACCATTACAAGCGACTCCAGTTTGGTGGCAGTAAGGGCGAAGTCGAACTATCAAAGAGCAATATTCTGCTTATTGGTCCAACAGGTAGCGGTAAAACGCTGCTTGCAGAAACACTGGCTCGCCTACTGAATGTTCCTTTCACAATCGCAGACGCAACAACGCTGACGGAAGCTGGGTATGTTGGCGAAGATGTAGAAAACATCATTCAGAAACTGCTGCAGAAGTGCGATTACGATGTCGATAAGGCGCAGCGTGGTATTGTCTACATTGACGAGATTGATAAGATTTCGAGAAAGTCTGACAATCCATCCATCACTCGAGATGTGTCGGGTGAGGGTGTTCAGCAAGCGCTGTTAAAACTGATCGAGGGTACGGTTGCATCGGTTCCTCCGCAGGGCGGTAGGAAACATCCGCAGCAGGAATTCCTGCAGGTTGATACTTCTAATATCCTGTTTATTTGTGGCGGTGCGTTTGCTGGCCTTGATCAGATCATTCGTGACCGATCAGAGAAAAGCAGTATTGGTTTCTCTGCTACTGTCAAAGGTAAAGAGGACGAGAGAGCTGTTGGCGATGTGCTGCGTGATATCGAGTCTGGCGATCTTGTGAAATACGGATTGATTCCCGAGTTCATCGGACGACTTCCTATGGTGGCAACTCTCGACGAGCTTGATCGTGACGCACTCGTGAGGATTCTGACTGAACCTAAAAACTCCCTGATACGGCAGTATGAAAAGCTGTTCGAGATGGAGTCCGTCGAGCTTGAATTCCGAAATACTGCACTTGAGGCTGTTGCGGAATTGGCAATGGAGCGTAAAACCGGTGCGCGTGGTCTGCGCTCAATAATGGAGGGGGCATTGTTAGAAACAATGTATCGCATCCCTTCAGAGCAGCATGTTGCTAAAGTGGTTGTTGAGGAATCGGTAATCACGTCGGATGCCGAGCCGCTGGTGATCTACGAAAGCAGTGATGTGGGCAAAGTCTCACCTGATGACGACTGAACGCCGATTAATTACTGAACAACAAAAGGAGCCTCGGCTCCTTTTGTTGTTTTTAGCCTTGTATTTATAACTGCCAATCCCCACTATCAAAGTAAGTATCGATAAAAGTAGAGTCAGATATCTATGTCCACTGAAATATTGCCATTACTACCATTGCGCGATGTTGTTGTTTTCCCAGCAATGGTCATTCCTTTGTTTGTGGGTCGTGAAAAATCAATTAATGCGCTTGAAGAAGCCATGGCTTCAGACAAGCGTATTATGCTCGTGGCGCAAACCGATGCATCAGATGATGAACCGGGCATTGAAGATATGCACTCTGTAGGTACCATTGCAACCATCCTGCAGTTGCTCAAACTTCCTGATGGTACGGTTAAAGTTTTGGTTGAGGGTGAGTCCCGGGCCATCATGAAGTCCCTTATTGACGAAGAAGAGCTTTTCCGTGGCGAAATTGCGGAAGAGCAGGGACTCGATTTGCCTGAGCGTGAAAATGAAGTGCTCGTTCGCTCGTTGACTGGGAATTTTGAGCAGTATGTTCAGCTTTCAAAAAAGGTGCCTGGGGAGGTTTTGTCAACGATCTCAGGCATTGAAGATGCAAGTCGTCTGGCTGATACCATTGCGGCGCACATTTCGCTCAAATTAGATGAAAAGCAAAATGTGTTGGAAATGACAGATGTGAAGCTTCGGGTTGAACACCTGATGGAACTCATGGAATCTGAAATCGATTTATTAAAAGTCGAGAAGCGCATTCGCGGACGCGTTAAGAAACAAATGGAGAAGAGTCAGCGCGAGTATTATCTGAATGAGCAAATGAAAGCCATTCAGAAAGAGCTCGGTGAAAGTGAAGATGGTTCTAACGAGTTCGACGAGCTCAATCAAAAGATTGAACAGTCTGGTATGACCAAGGAGGCTCGCGAAAAAGCGGAGTCTGAAATGAAGAAGCTGCGGATGATGTCTCCGATGTCTGCGGAAGCTTCAGTGGTGAGAGGCTATCTTGACTGGCTGGTAAATCTGCCCTGGAAGAAACGCAGCCGCGTTAGCCATGATTTGGCAAAAGCTGAAGAAATCCTGAATGCTGATCATTACGGCCTGGAAGAGGTGAAGGAGCGTATTCTGGAATACCTGGCAGTGCAGAATCGCGTTAAGAAAGTGCGTGGTGCTGTTTTGTGTCTGGTTGGCCCGCCGGGGGTTGGCAAAACGTCATTGGGTAAGTCTATTGCGCGAGCAACGAATCGTAAATTTATTCGAATGGCTCTTGGCGGAGTTCGCGATGAAGCTGAGATTCGCGGCCACAGAAGAACATACATCGGCTCTATGCCCGGTAAGCTCGTCCAGAAAATGTCTAAGGTTGGCGTTAAGAATCCGTTGTTCCTGTTCGACGAGATCGACAAAATGGGAATGGATCATCGTGGTGATCCTGCCTCGGCATTGCTCGAGGTGTTAGATCCTGAACAGAATAGTACTTTTGCTGATCACTATCTCGAGGTGGATTACGATCTTTCGGATGTCATGTTTGTTTGTACGTCCAACAGTATGGATATGCCTGGTCCGTTGCTCGATCGTATGGAGGTCATACGTATTCCAGGGTACACGGAGGACGAAAAAGTCAACATTGCCAAACGGTATTTGTTGCCTAAGCAAGTCAAGCAGAATGGCCTGAAAGACAATGAGTTTTCACTGAGTGATGAGCGACTAAAAGACATCATCCGCCACTACACCCGAGAAGCGGGGGTTCGTGGTCTGGAGCGTGAGATAGCCAAGCTGTGTCGTCGTGTTGTTAAAGCTAATATTCTTGAGTCCAATCAAACAACCCGAGAAATCAGCGAAGAGTTATTGCAGGAATACCTCGGTGTTCACAAGTTTCGCTATGGTCTGGCGGGTGCTCAAAACGAAGTTGGCCAGGTTACAGGTCTTGCGTGGACATCAGTTGGTGGAGAGCTGCTTACGCTTGAGTCTGCTGCAACACCAGGTAAGGGGCGTATTGTGAAAACCGGCTCTTTGGGTGATGTCATGCAGGAATCCATTCAGGCGGCGCTCACGGTGGTGCGCAGTCGCTCTGCAGGTATGGGGATTGCGCAAGACTATTTCGAAAAACATGACCTTCATGTTCATGTGCCCGAAGGTGCAACGCCAAAGGATGGCCCGAGTGCGGGTATTGGTATGGCAACCGCGCTGGTATCGGTTATGACCGGTATCCCGGTGAGAGCCGATGTTGCGATGACGGGTGAGATAACCCTTCGCGGCAAGGTGTTGGCAATTGGCGGTTTAAAAGAGAAGCTTCTGGCGGCGCATCGTGGTGGTATAAAGACGGTGGTGATTCCGAAAGAAAATGAAAAAGACTTGCGTGACATTCCGGAAAACATCAAGGCAGACCTGAAAATTGTCGCTGTAGATTGGATAGACGAAGTGCTTGATCTGGCTTTGGAGCAAAAACCTGATGGTGTATTGGCTGAGATTAATACGGCAGATGATGCCACGCCATCTTCGGAAGAAAAAACTAGGCCAAGTACCCACTAAGGTTGCTTGACGGTATAAGGGCTTGTTGGTATAAATCACGGCTCTTAATAATTTTTTGATTAGCGATCACCCATTCGCATAACAAGAATTGACAACTGCGCACAGAGTAAGGGGATTAAGTGTGAACAAGTCTGAATTGATCGACGCTATTGCAGCATCCGCCGACATTCCAAAAGCCGCTGCCGGCCGTGCTTTAGACGCCATGATTGATAGTATTGGTGGTGCTCTAAAGGAAGGTGATCAGGTAGCTCTCGTTGGTTTTGGTACCTTTCAGGTAAAAGAGCGTGCAGCCCGTACTGGCCGTAACCCTCAAACTGGTGAGCCTATTGAAATTAAAGCAGCCAAAGTGCCAAGCTTTAAGCCTGGTAAGGCTCTGAAGGACGCGGTTAACTAAAGAAATTCGGACCGGTAGTTCAGTTGGTTAGAATACCGGCCTGTCACGCCGGGGGTCGCGGGTTCGAGTCCCGTCCGGTCCGCCAAATTAAAAGCGCATCGACTGATGCGCTTTTTTTGTGACAACGAGCTTAAAAAATAATTTGGAGTAAGCATGTTACAAACGATGCGCGATAATGCTCAGGGTATAGTCGCTAAAATAATCGTATTTTTTATTATCGCTGTATTCGCACTTTGGGGCGTAGAAAGCATCGTCACGTTAGGTGGTGGCGAAGAGGCTAAGGCGTCTGTTGGCGGCAACGATATTAATGAGGTGGAAATTGTTCGTTTAGTCGAGCAGCAGAAAAATAATCTTCGTAATCAATTTGGTGATCAATACAACGAAGATCTATTTAACGAGGGCTTTCTGCGTAAATCTGCTCTTGAGCAGTTGATCAATCAAAAGGTCGCGCTTGTGCAAGCTGATAAGCTTGGCTTGCACGCTTCAACCTCAGCCATTGACGCTCAAATCGTGTCGATGCCAGCGTTTCAGTTGGATGGAAAATTCAGCAAAGAACAGTTCCAGAATATTTTACGCATGAACGGCTGGTCGCCACTCAGTTTTCGCAATGAGTTGGCAGGAGATATTAAAGTTAATCAAGCCCGTGCAGCCTTTGTTTTAAGCTCAGTGGAAACTCCTTTTTCGGTTCAGCTCGAAGAAGCTCTGGAAAATGAAACGCGTAGTTTCAGGTTTGTTGAGCTAAATAGCGCTTCTCTGGAAAAGGATATCGAGGTTTCTGACGAAGAAATTGAGAGCTTTTATGGCGAGAATAAGAGTCGTTTCATGACTGACGAGACTGTTAGCATCGATTATGTTCAGTTGGAACGTGGTGTACTTGCAGCCAAGCAAGCAGTCAGCGACGAAGACGTCGACTTGCTATATCAGGACTACGTTGCAAAAGAGAAAGAACTTGAGCAGCGCGACTCCAGTCATATCCTGATCGAAATCTCCGATGATATTACTGAAGAAGACGCTCAGAAATTAGCGGCCGACATCAAGCAGCGCCTGGATAATGGTGAGGATTTTGCCGAGCTTGCTTCACAGTTTTCTGATGATATCGGTACGAAAGCTCAGGGCGGCAAGCTTGGCCTGAATACCCGCGGGGCATTTGTTGAGGAATTTGAGAATGCTCTGTACGGCCTGAGTACAGGAGAGGTTTCTGCTCCGGTGAAAACAGAATTCGGTTACCATATTATCAAGCTGAATAAGGTTGCTGCCGCTGATGTTAAATCTTTGGATGAAATGAAAGAACAACTTGAAGCTGATGTTCGTGCCGAAAAGGCAGAAGTTGAGTTCGCTGAATTACAGCAAGAGCTATCCAATATTGCTTTCTCGGCGGGTTCTATCGAAGAAGTTGCAGATGCATTAAGTCTGGATAAGCAATCAACAGCGTTATTCTCAAGAAATTATGGCGATGGCGTTGCTTCAAACAATGAAATTCGTACTGCGGCTTTCCAGGATAATATCCTTTTGGATCGTGAGATCAGTGGTGTCATTGAAACGGCGGCAGGTGCTTTGGTGTTTGCGATTAATGAGTACAAGCCCTCAGAATTGAAAGCTCTGAATCTTGTTAAGTCGGGTATTGTTGCTGAACTTACTTCGACTAAAGCAAAAGATGTTGCGAAAGATAAAGCAGAAACCATCAAGAATGGTGATGTTACGGATGTGCAGTGGACTCAGGTTGAAACAAGCTTTAATCAGTCTTCAGATGCACCACGTTCTGTACAGCAAAAAGCGTTTGAAATGGCTGAGGGTCAATCAGCCGTTGTAAGCACTCCGGGTGGTTATTCTGTTGTGATGGTCGAAGGAGTCATCAAAAAAGATTGGCAGAGTATGCAAACCAGCGAATCCTTGATTGAGCAGGGTCGTACCCAACAAAGCCGTGCTGACATGGTGAGTTACCAGGTATGGGCTAAAGAGAATGTTGAAATAAAACGTTCTGGAAGCTAGAGGCTAAAGCGGTCACCATAGGTGGCCGTTTTACTTTGTGGTGCAGTCGTAGCCTCTCGATAGGAAGTCTGAGATGATTTCTTCAGCGTCATGCTCCCGTACTTCAGCAAAGACAGTGATGCCATCTGTTTCATATTTGACTTCTGTATGGGTAGCGCCGGCAGCTCCAAGCAGTCTGCGAATTATCCCCTCAGATCGAAAATCAGCGGTTAATCTAATTGGCTGCCTATCCACAACGGTTTTGTAGAATTTGTCGTCCAGTGACGATATAACCTCAGATGCAGAGTGACTGTAGGCACGCTGAAGTCCACCTGTTCCAAGTTTTGTTCCGCCAAAATACCGTGTTACTAATACTGTGCAATTAACCAGATTTCGATGGCGCATGGTTTTTAGCATTGGCATACCAGCCGTTCCTGAGGGTTCGCCGTCATCGGAAAATCCCTCGATAATTTTTCCATTTTTACGAAGACGATAAGCGGAGCAAACATGACTTGCTTTGGGGTGGCTGTTCTTTAATGCTTTGATGCGGTTCTTGACTGCCTGTTCGTCATTAACAGGAAACAGTTCGCTGATAAATCGACTGCGCTTCTCTTCAAAAAGTATTTCGTTTGATTGAGAGGGTTGGATTAGCTGGCTGCTTTTTGGCATATGTACACATTAAATTTTGAGTCGCGTTTTAATACGTCGACGTTTCGAAACAAGCGATGCAGAATTTTTCCGTACGGTAAGTGTCGATTGGCAACCACCAGAAGCTGGCCTCCAGGCTTTAGCTTGGTCGATGAGTGATCGAACATGGTGGCCGCGATATTGGTCAGTTCTTTGTGACCGTCGTGATATGGCGGATTGCAGACAACCCAGTCCAGAGTCTCATTGACTTTGTCCAGGGCGTTGCTATGAAGCACCTCGATGTCAATGTTGTTAGACTGAGCGTTGTTGAAAGCCGATCGAACAGCAAGCATAGAATCATCGCATGCAATAACTCTTGTGTTCGGAGACTTCTGTTTTATAACAAGACTCAAGAGGCCATTGCCACAGCCAATATCTGCAACGGTGCCGCCTGAGATTATTCCGAGGTGAGGTAGTAGCGATTGACTGCCAATATCGAGCTTGTTTCCGGAAAATACGCCGGGTAGGGCGCTGAAATTGAGTCCATTATAGATATATCCCTGCGTCTTGGGTGTTACGCTTGCAGGTTTGACAAGTTTAATGAGCCTTGCCTTCTTTTCGATTCGGTACTGTTGGTAATGCTCGCAATGGGCTTCAAGCCATTGAAGCCAGGCTACTGGCATGTGTTTGGCCATCCCTGCAAGCCATATTTCACCACCCTCGACTAAGCGTTCCGAGCATATTGCCAACCAGAACTTAAGTTGTTCAAAGTTCTTGGGAGCTTTGATCACGGCTTGAAGCAGGCCGTTTTGAATTTCAGATTCATGCGTGACCACTTTGCAACAACCCTGAGGTGAGTTGTGAGCGCGATTTTTATGGATGGCCTCAATGGCACAAGCACTATCAACCAGACTGCAATGATCGTCAAATAGGCAGGAGAGCGCTCCATGGCGATCATTTATCACCAGTGTTGGCTTATTTAGCGGTACGCTGCGAAATATAAATTCATCCGCAGCGTCCCAGGGGCGGGCGACATGTTCCGGAACGACAGGAAAGCATGTAAGCCACAGCTGAGCTTCATTCCAACGCTGCATCAGTAGATATCTTTAAAGTCTTTCGATTCCAGTTGATCCAGCAGGCCGCGTTCCTTGCCGATTTTTTCTTTCGGTTCTGTTTTGACGGGTTTAGGTGTTTCAGCGGCTTTTTGCTCTTTCTGTTGCTCATCGACAGCTTTTTGTTTGGCTTCCGGGTTTTCAGCCAGGAACTTTTCATAGGTAGATGTCTGTTTTCTACCTTTGATGCGCTTGGATGATTGCCGGTCGTTGCCTGCCTCTCGCTTAAGTTTTGAGATGCTGCCTGTTTTAACCTTATGGATACGGCTCAGTGAGCGCGTCTTCTTTTTGCGGGTCATGATGTCTGTTTATCAATATTAAAGTCCGATTTTATCCCATCGGCGCTTAAATGTAATTGTTTTACATTGTCAGGGCTGTTTCGGTTTGTTCTGAATGGACCAGCGCTGTTATAGTTAGCTGAACAGCAATAAGTTAGCGCAGCAGGTACGCTGCTATGAAGGGTTTCGAACAACAATGCCAGTTCAAAAACACTACCTGGTTTATCTCGCCTCGACAGCACAAGGAATGGAGCTGGAGCGTTATGAAGTTGAACGAATGCTCGCTCGTCATCAGATGATTAACGTTGGCTTTGCTTACTGTCCGGAGGCAAGCGCGTATGATTGGGATCTGGTTCGAAGCCAAATAGAGAAAGCGGACCTCTTCATTTTGCTGCTCGGTGATTCGTACGGGCCGATGGCACCAACCGGCATCAGCTTTTTACACAGGGAGTTTGTACACGCGCAAACACTCGGAAAGCCAATCGTATCATTTATCAAAAATGCACTTCCCGAAAAGAACCTGTCTGAAGAACAGAGGCGACTTAGTGGTTTCCACCGGGTTGTCGCTCAACAATCAAGCTACCGCTTATGGCATTTAAGGGATGAGTTGCTGTCTCATGTGAAGAGCACGCTCGCCAGTCAGAGGCTTGAAGGCGGATGGCTGCCGGAGTCCTATGCGGCAAGATCGGGCGCCGAATCGAGATCTGACTCGCCGGCTCAATCGTTGGCTTCTCCCGCTAGTAATCTTTCAGCCAAGCAGCGGCTTGCGAGAGCAAAACAGGTCGTGAGCCTGCAGATTGCGGCAAAAGTTTATGAAGCTGGCAACCTGACGAGGGAGGAGGTCTTCTTGCCGGTTCGCCTTGATCAATTGTTGCAAGGCGTCCTTCATCTTTTGCGAAATGGAGCCAGCGAGGATCGACTTCGATCGCAGCTGGAGTCTGTGATTGCTAAAAAAGTTTCAAATCAACTGCTGACGCGCCATCCAAAAGCCCACGCTGTCGACGATGTGCGCATCAGCCGTGGCCAGTTTCAGCAGATTCTGAACAGTTGGCAGAGTCTTGGGCTTGTCAGTGGCAGGGGAGATCCAGGTCGTTCAGTTTGGACTGTCGCAGAGGCCGCTGGAGCATAAGGTTTCAGCTGCTGATCGTACCGAGTAGATTTTGTTTCTGCTCCCACTCAGTCTTCATGCTATTACACACCGTATCGCAAAGTTCAAATACAAATGGCGCACTGATACTGAAGAATGCCATATTGCCATTCTGGCGACGTTTCACCATGCCATGGCTGCGCAATGTCGACAGGTGCTTCGACACATTCGGCTGAGATGCACCCGTGGCCTTAACCAACTCGGTAACTGATTTTTCGCCTTCATGAAGTTGATGCAGTATCTTCAGACGCATTGGATCTGCCAGTAAGCGGAAGCGCTGAGCGATCAGTTCCAGCATTTCATCGGGCATGACTTCTTGCATATATATTCTCCAGATTCGTCTAAAGATTTTACGTGATAATCGTTCCCAACCCAATATTTATTGAGGGGGAGTCTCATCTGTTGAGGTGTAAACAGCATCTGTTGGTGTGGCGGTCAGTGATCGCGTGAAAATGGTGAGGGCGGCTTCTTCGCTCTGCTTTCTCTGTATAGCTCAGTGTGCCGATGGCGCAGCGCAGTGGCTCAAACCGTCCGGAAGTTGCATCAGTTATCCAAAACTTCATGCGTATTGACATAACCTTGGTTTATAATCGCACTGACTGGAGGGTTTATGATTTATCGATTGGTGCTGTTGTTTGGAATAGTTGCATTTGTAGCCGGATGCTTGCCCGACAAAGGAACACAAGAAGTCTATAAAATTGCCGGCAATACAATGGGGACGACCTATAACATCAGTTGGGTGGATACAGAGGATCGTTCTTTTGACATAAAAAACAGGGTGGATCATCGCTTGCGTGAAATCAACGCAGCTATGTCCACTTACATCAGTAATTCAGAGCTATCTCAGATCAATCGCTCCGACGACATCAACTTCAGGGTTTCTTCCGATCTTGCAGAGGTTTTGTCAATTTCCCTATCGATTTATCGCGCCTCTCATGGACTGTTTGATGTGACTATTGGTCCTCTGGTAAATCTCTGGGGATTTGGTCCCGATGCCAAGGTTGAGCGTCAACCCAGTAACGAACAGATTTCACTGCAGCTTGATAGAGTGGGTAGTGATGCGTTGAAGTTGCAAGCATTGAATCTGGAGCGATCAGAGTATCGGTATATTGATTTATCCGCGGTTGCAAAGGGATGGGGCGTAGACCAGATCGCCGAACTGTACGAAGACTATGGAATCGACAATTATTTGGTGGAAATCGGCGGTGAAATGCGGCTTTCTGGCAATAAGCCGTCGAATATCCCCTGGAGAATCGCGATAGAGCGACCCTCCGGCGATCTTCAGCAGCGATCTCCACAGCTTATTTTTTCTCCTGGAGCCCGCGCTGTGGCGACATCGGGTGATTACCGCAATTATTTCGAACTGGATGGTGTGCGCTATTCCCACACCATTGATGTTAAAACCGGCAAACCAATAAGTCACCGGCTCGCATCTGTCTCGGTTATTCACGAACGCAGTGCTTATGCGGATGCATGGGCGACGGCGCTGAATGTTGCGGGACCGGAAGCTGGTTTGCTGTTGGCTGAACAAAACAACCTCGCTGCATACATGATCGTGCGTGAGGAGAATGGATTCAAAGAATATTTTTCTAATCAGTTCAGAGCGTGGTTCCCGGAAGTGGTGTCACAATCTGAAATACAAGACAGGTAAATAATAATGTCGACAATCGTAATTGTGTTTGGTGCCATGTTGGTTTTTGTTTCTTTAATGGCTGTGGGGGTGCTCATGGGTCGTAAACCTATCTCAGGCTCGTGTGGAGGGATGGCAGCCGTTGGGATGGAAAGTGCGTGTGACGTTTGCGGAGGAGACAAAAACAAATGCGAAAAAGAATCAAAGGATGCCGAAGCGGTATCTGACAATGCAGATTTTTACGATGCGACTAAGCGCTAGTGCTACGAATTTGACATAATAGCCTACAATGACAGGTGTCTAACAAACAATTAGTGGATGGAGTTGTCAATATGACAGATTATCAATACGACGTGGTCATCATCGGTGCCGGTCCCGCTGGGGAAGGTGCTGCGATGAATGCGGCAAAAAATGGTAAAAAAGTCGCCGTCGTAGAAGATAAGAGTATGGTCGGTGGTAACTGTACGCACTGGGGTACGATACCGTCAAAAGCGCTGCGCCATGCCGTGAAGCAGATCATCTCCTTCAACACCAATCCGATGTTCCGCGAGATCGGAGAGCCACGCTGGTTTTCATTTCCACGTGTTCTGAAAAGTGCCGAGAAGGTCATTGCGAAACAGGTAAAGTTGAGAACTGAGTTTTACGGTCGCAACCGCATTAGTGTATATAACGGCACTGCACGTTTTGCCGATGCCAATACCATTGACGTTTACAATGGTACTGCGTCAAACATACGCTTACATGCTGAAGAGGTGGTAATTGCCACCGGCTCTAGTCCATGGCGTCCGAGCAATATCGATTTCTCTCATCCCCGTGTATATGATTCCGATACTGTGCTGCAGCTCGAGCATACGCCGAGAACCATCATTATTTATGGCGCTGGTGTCATTGGTTGTGAGTACGCGTCCATTTTCTCGGGCCTTGGCGTTAAAGTGGATTTGATTCACCCTGGTGATCGTTTGCTCAACTTTCTGGATGATGAAATTTCAGATGCATTGAGCTATCACCTGCGGGATAAGGGTGCTTTGATTCGTCACAATGAGCAGTTTGATTCGTTGGAAATTAACGAACGGCATGTCACCATGCGTATGGCTTCCGGCAAAAAAGTGAAAGCCGATGCATTTTTATGGGCTGCGGGTCGTTCCGGAAACACTCAAAACCTTGGATTAGAAAACATCGGCTTGGAAACCAACTCCCGTGGTCAGTTAGAAATCGATAATGAGTATCGAACTGCAGTGGAAAGCATCTATGCAGTCGGTGATGTGATCGGTTGGCCAGCATTGGCATCCGCCGCTTATGATCAGGGTCGTGCAGCAGCAGCAAAAATTTCTTCTCAGCCAGATTTCCGGTTTGTCGGCTCAGTTCCAACCGGTATTTACACCATCCCGGAAATCAGTTCGGTAGGTAAAACAGAGGCTCAACTTACCGAGGAGAAAGTCCCTTATGAGGTAGGGCAGGCGTTTTTCAAAAACATTGCCCGTGCTCAAATTACCGCTGAGGGTGTGGGGATGCTGAAGATTCTGTTTCATAGAGAAACACTTGAAATCCTCGGCATTCATTGCTTCGGAGACCAGGCAGCAGAGATCGTGCATATCGGTCAGGCAATTATGGAGCAGAAAGGCGAAGGCAACACCCTCAAGTATTTCGTCAATACCACCTTTAATTACCCTACTATGGCTGAAGCCTATCGCGTTGCCGCTTTGAACGGGCTCAATCGACTGTAATCTGGTCTTTCAAATTTCAGGCACAAAAAAACCGCGCTGCTTTTAAAGTAGCGCGGTTTTTTTTGCTTGAGCTATTAAGCCGGGAACAGTTCGCCCAGCTTTGTAGCCAGCATCATGTCACCTTCAACACGCAACTGGCCAGACATGAAGGCTTGCATGCCATCAGTTTCACCAGACGCGATACCTGCGAAAGTATCGGTGTTCATGATCAGGGTAACGTTTGCATCGTCGTTTTCGCCAGCAGCTACAGAGCAAGTGCCGTCTTTAACGATCAGGTGGTGAGTGTCACCGTCTTCAATGTTGAATTGGAAGATCAGGTCCAGGCCAGCAGCAGCGTCGGCGTTGAACTTGCTGTTCATGGTTTCAATGATTTCTGCAACAGATGCCATAACGGTTTCCTTTTTATTGCTTAAGTAAAACAGGTGCACAATTGAGATGCTACATATTCAGCATCCTGTTCTTGAAATTGTCGTTATCAGACGCTGGTCACTCTATGGTGAGCTGAGCTGGCTGTCAATCGAATTTCATACGATTGTTTGAATTTGTCTTTTGGTGGTGCCGGAGCCGATGTTTATACGCTTCACACACAGGTTTGTTCACTCTCAGCTTTGGGTTATGCTTGCGCGCTTGTGTAATTTATTTTTAAGGACGTGTTTGTGGAATTCCTGATTGAATATGGGGCTTTTCTGCTTAAAGCAATCACCATTGTTGTTGCCATTTTAATTGTTGTTGGTGGAGTCATATCGCTGAGTTCAAGACAGAAGGGGTCCAGTGATGGCGATCTTATCGTGAAGAAGCTGAATGATGAGCTGGACGACCAGAGGGACCAGCTGCAAGAAGTATTGCTTGATAAAGAAGTCTTGAAGCAGCTCGAGAAAGCCAAAAAGAAAGAGGAAAAAGAGAAAGATAAAGCGGCTAAAAAGGCGGCGAAGGATAAGAAAGAAGAGAAGGAAGAGCAAAGAAAGCGCGTTTTTGTCTTGGACTTCGATGGTGATATTAAAGCCAGTGATGTTGACTTGATGCGCCAGGAAATTACCGCCGTACTAACCATGGCAACGAAAGATGACGAAATTGTGATAACGCTGGAAAGTGGTGGCGGTATGGTTCACAGCTATGGGCTGGCATCATCGCAGCTTGAGCGCATTCGAGCTAAAGGTATTCCGCTGACGGTCTGCGTCGATAAAGTGGCTGCCAGTGGTGGCTATATGATGGCCTGTCTGGCGGATAAGGTGGTTGCTGCACCGTTTGCAATTATCGGCTCGATCGGCGTTGTAGCTCAACTTCCTAACTTTAATCGTTTACTGAAGAAGCACGATGTCGATTTCGAGTTATTCACTGCCGGAGAGTACAAACGCACTGTGACTATGTTTGGTCACAATTCTGCAAAGGCAAAAGATAAATTCCAATCTGACCTCGAAGACACGCACGAGCTGTTTAAGCAACACGTGGGACATTACCGAAAAAACCTGAATATTGAGGCCGTCGCTACTGGCGACATCTGGTACGGTCAGCAGGCATTGGCAAATGGTCTGATTGACGAAATCGGTACCAGTGATGACTATTTGGTAGCAGCTTGTGAAACCGCTGATGTTTATACCGTGCAATATGAGTATAAGAAGTCTTTGCAGGAAAAATTGGGCTTTGCTGCTCAGGCTGGATTCGAATCTGCAGTAACAAAATTATTAACCGCGGCAAACAATCGCATGCAAAGCAAAAGCTGATTACATTTAAACGAAGGGGCTTTTATGGCATTTCTGGCATATCGCGTAGAAGAAACAGATCAGGGAATGGTGGCGTCCTGGCAGGAGCAGGACACAGCTGCTCTACCAGAAGGAGATGTGTTGATTGATGTCGAGTATTCTTCGATCAATTATAAAGATGCGTTATCTGCGAGTGGTAATAAGGGTGTAACCCGAGCGTTTCCGCACACGCCTGGAATCGACGCAGTCGGAACCGTTGCCGAAAGTTCGAGTAGCGCTTTTTCAGCAGGTGACTCTGTTGTTGTTTTTGGCTATGACCTGGGGATGAATACCGCCGGTGGTTTTGCTCAAAAAATACGTGTTCCGGCTGGCTGGGTACTCAGGCGCCCAATGAGCCTTACCGCTGCGGACGCTATGTCCTGGGGTACTGCCGGTTTTACCGCAGCATTGAGTGTGGAAAAGCTGCTGCGTAACGGAATTAGCCCCGACTCCGGACCTGTTGTCGTTACTGGGGCAACGGGTGGCGTCGGTTCTGTTGCAGTTGCTCTGCTTGCGAAGCTTGGCTTCGAAGTCGTTGCTGTAACCGGCAAGCCTGATCAGCAAGCGTTTTTGGAGTCAATCGGTGCCAGTGCCTTTCTTACGCGTGACGATATATTGAATGTCAAAGGTAAAGCCATGGCGAAGCCTTTGTATCAGGGAGCCGTGGATACGGTTGGTGGCGACCTGGTCTCAGGCTTGCTACCACAAGTTAAGCCCGAAGGTGCAATAACAACGTGTGGCATGATTGCCGGTACAAAAGTGGAAGCTTCCGTCTTTCCATTTATTTTACGAGGCGTCAGTTTACTTGGTGTTGACTCCGTTGAGATTCCTCTGACAGAGAAACAAGCGGTTCTGAATAAAGTGGCTGCTGAGTGGCAGCTGTCTCAGCTCGAGTCGATGACAACCGAGTTGGGTCGTTCGCAACTGGCTGGTGTATTGGCTAAAGTGCTGAATGGTGAGGGAGTAGGGCGTTATCGCTTGAATCTCCAGATTAATTAATCCCGTTACAAGAAGCCGGCTCCCGAAGGATTGTCGGTTTTTTTGCGCCTGTATGCCGTCAGCAGGCAATAAAAAAGCAGCCCACAGGCTGCTTTTTTATTTTAAAGAATAACGGGGGTTACTCTTTGCTTTCCGCTTCAGTTTCAGCAGGGGCTTTGCCTTCGGAGTTCGCAACTTCCTGACCCTGATTGCGAGGGTCATTAGCAGCGCGGCCAGTATTGCGACGGCGAGAGCGGCGTCGGGTATTGGCTTTCTCATCGGTTCCAACTTTTGCTTTATCAGATTTCTCTGCTTCGGCAGGTTTCACCTCAGGCGTTTTTTCTTCCAGCTTAGTCGTTCTTTCTTCCACCTTAGTCGGTTTCTCTGCTGGAGCTGCCTTGATTTTTTCAGTTTCTTCTTTTGGCGCCTGAGAAGTTTCTGCGACTACTGTTTCTTTCTCAGCAGGCGAAGTCTTTTCTTCTGCGTTACTTCCAGCCTTTGCTTCAGTATTTGAATCTGAATTACCTTCGGCATCATTGCGACGACGGCTACGACGACGCGTGTTGCGGCGACGCGGCTTTTCTTCCTGTGCTTCATTAGAGTCGGATTTAGCTTCGGCAGGTTTATCGGCTGCTTTTACTTCTTTTTCCTCTGCTTTTTCCGCCTTTACCGGGGGTGTTTCTTCAGCTGGCGTTTCAGTCGCTACCTCTGAAACTTCCGTTACCGGTGTTTCAGTGATTGTGTCTTTGTCGCTGCGAGTATTGCGACGACGGCTACGACGTTCACGGCGAGGCTTGCGATCTTCGCTGGCTTCCGGGGCTGCAGATTCGAGAATGGTTGCCTGGCTTGCTACTTTAGCTTCTGTTTCCGTTTTGGTTTCGCCTGAAGCGGTTACTACAACCTCAGACGGCTCATTCGATTTTTCTCGGGGTTCACGACGACGACGGGGACTTTCTCCCTGAGTGCGATCACGTCTTTGAGCCTTTTGGCCGTCATTGCGGGCTTCAGTGGATGATTCTTCAGATTTGCGCTTATCGTCACGGCGATCATTGTCGCGTTTCT
This sequence comes from Saccharospirillaceae bacterium, assembly GCA_022448365.1. Taxonomy (NCBI): domain Bacteria; kingdom Pseudomonadati; phylum Pseudomonadota; class Gammaproteobacteria; order Oceanospirillales; family Saccharospirillaceae; species Saccharospirillaceae bacterium. Next base: position 116,569 of record JAKVCS010000003.1, read on the forward strand.
TATTGCGCTGGCTGTTATCGCGGGTATTTTCACGCTTGTTATCGCGTTGGCTGTCATTTTTACGGCGAGAATCACTGCGGCTGTTTTCACCGCGTTCAGAGTCATTGCGCTTGTTCGGTTGGCGATCCTTGCGACGATTGTCATTGTTGTCACGACTCTCATTGCGATTGCGATTGCCACGCCCGTTGTTGCGGTCATTCCCTTGTTCGTTTTTGCTGTTACGGGAACGATTATTATCGTTCTTGCGCTTTGCGTTGTTGTTTTTAGCCGGCTTTTTCTCTTTTTCTTTCTCATCATTGGCGCTGTCGAATAACGTCGCCAATGCAGCACCTATTTTGTTCCAAAAACTTGGTTGTGGTGCTGGCGTAGCTGGTGCGACCGTTTTTACGGCTGCTTTTTGTTGAGGTCGGCTGTTCTCTACAGTGGCCAGATCAACGCCGTATTCAACATCGGCCGCTTCAATTTTATGTTCGTAACTCACCTCACCAATCAGACTGTCGTCAGGACGGAGTCGCAACACTTCGTAATGCGGCGTTTCCATGTGAGGGTTGGGCAGGATTAATACCTTGCTGTTATGACGCTCCTCGATCGCGGCAATCAGATTGCGTTTTTCATTCAGTAGGAAGCTGGCCACAGGAACTGGCACGACGGCCCGAATCTGACCGGTATTTTCCTTAGCGGCTTCCTCTTCAATCAGGCGAAGAATGGAAAGACCAGAAGACTGAATGTCGCGGATAACGCCGGTGCCGCTGCAGCGAGGGCAGACGTGACCACTGGTTTCACCCAGTGACGGACGCAGGCGCTGGCGAGACATTTCGACCAGTCCAAAGCGAGATATGCGGCCAACCTGAACCCGTGCGCGATCCATTTCCAGAGCGCGCTTGAGGCGATTTTCTACTTCACGCTGATTTTTGTTTGCCATCATGTCAATGAAGTCGATGACAACCAGGCCACCCATATCGCGCAGGCGCAGTTGCCGAGCGATTTCATCTGCCGCTTCAAGGTTGGTATTCAGAGCCGTCTCTTCAATATCTGAACCTTTGGTGGCACGTGCGGAGTTGATATCGATGGATACCAGTGCTTCCGTTGGGTCGATAACAATTGAGCCGCCAGAGGGCAGCTTAACTTCACGCTGGAACGCGCTTTCGATCTGAGTTTCTATTTGATAGCGGTTAAATAGCGGAACACTGTCTTCGTAACGCTTAAATTTGTTCTCGTATTCGGGCATGACTTGTTGCACAAAACCCAGTGCTTCAGCGTATGCCTTTTCCGTATCAATCAGGACTTCACCGATGTCCTGGCGCAGGTAGTCGCGGATCGCGCGAATGATGACGTTGCTTTCCTGGAGCAGCAGGCAGGGTGCTTCACGGTTTTGTGACTCGTTCTGAATGGCATCCCATAGCTTAACCAGGTAATCCAGATCCCACTGCAGGTCTTCAGAGCTGCGTCCAATGCCAGCAGTACGAACGATAACGCCCATTTTGTCAGGTACGCTGACGCCTTTCATCGCTTCGCGCAATTCCTGGCGTTCGTCACCCTCGATACGGCGAGATATTCCGCCAGCACGGGCATTGTTAGGCATCAATACCAGGTAGCGGCCAGCCAGGCTGACTTGAGTAGTTAATGCCGCACCTTTATTGCCACGCTCTTCTTTGTCGACCTGGACGATTACTTCCTGGCCTTCACGCATAACATCCTTGATATTGATGCGCCCTGGGCCAGGGTCCTTAACAAAGTATTCGCGGGAGATTTCTTTAAGTGGCAAAAAACCATGACGTTCGGCGCCAAAGTCAACGAAAGCGGCTTCCAGGCTTGGCTCGATACGGGTGATTTTACCCTTATAGATATTTGCCTTTTTTTGCTCGCGAGTGCCCGGCTCAATGTCCAGATCGTATAGTTTTTGGCCGTCAACAAGGGCCACGCGCAACTCTTCAGATTGAGTGGCGTTGATTAGCATTCTTTTCATGCTGTACGTTTTGCTCTTAAGGGGCAACGTACTTGCTGGCATCGTCCGGGCGTTGGCCTCGGTCCTATACCAAAATATTTATGGGTGCTTTGCATTGTTATCGGTGCCAGTTGGGTCGCCGATCTTAGTCCGCATTGGTACCTCTTACGAAATTGGATACCGACACTGTCCATAATTTGATATTGCGAGATGCCGGCAAGGTTGCCTGGTTTATCTCACTGCGCAGTACACTTCGTGTGTCTGCTCCATTAATTCTCGGGAAGAGTTTTAACCATTTGTCTTCTTCCCTATACTGTGCCGCTTTCCCGGCATCGTCTGACGGCTCCGTGTATCGCTTTCGGTGGAGGCTTACTGTCGACCGAGCGAATATAGCAGTAAAGGCAGGGTGCAGCAAACCACCAGGCGAGATTAGCGCCTGATGGGACAATAATTTTCTGATTTTGGATTACATGTCTCAGACTCAACTCGATACCAGTAAGGTTAGTTTTGTCACGATTACTGATGGCAATCACGGTCAGCGACTGGATAACTTTCTACTTTCAACTTTAAAAGGCGTGCCTAAGGCATTGATTTATCGTGTCATTCGCAAAGGCGAGGTCAGGATTAATAAGAAGCGCGCGAAGGCGGATACGCGAATAGCCGATGGAGACATCGTTCGTATTCCGCCGATGCGCATTGCCCAGCGCGACGAGGCACCGCCGGTGTCTACCGTGCTTCAGGGTATTCTGGACGATGCCATCGTCCATGAGGATGAAGGCTTGTTGGTAGTGAATAAGCCGAGTGGGCTGGCTGTTCATGGTGGTTCTGGCGTCAACCTTGGCTTGATTGAAGCACTTCGTCAGATGCGCCCGACTCATACCTTTCTTGAACTGGTCCATCGGCTCGATCGAGACACATCCGGTTTGATACTGATTGCCAAAAAACGCTCGGTACTGACGGCGCTCCAGCGCATGTTGGCAAACAAGTCGGGTATATCAAAGCGTTATCTGGCGATGGTGCATGGCGGCTGGAGTCGGAGCGTTCTTGATGTTAAGGCGCCGCTATTGCGGATTGAGCGTCAATCCGGTGAGCGCATGGTTATTGTCGACGAGAAAGGCAAGTCGGCGCACACCCGAACCCGGTTGCTCAATGCCGGGCCTCATTATTCTCTAATTGAAGCTGAGCCGGTGACGGGGCGCACTCACCAGATTCGTGTTCACTGCCAATACGAGGGGCATGTCATTGCGGGCGATCAGAAATATCGTGATACCGGTCTTGTTGAAATTGACAAGAAGCAAGGGATTAATCGCTTGTTCCTGCATGCATGGCAGTTGAAGTTTCGTCATCCGTTAACGGGTGATTTCCTGAAGCTGGAAGCACTGCCGGACAGTGATTTTTGCAAGGCACTAACCAAAGGAGGGTGCCATCTTGAAATATAAATTAATCATATTTGATTGGGACGGCACGCTGGTAGATTCAACCGGACGAATTGTTGACAGCATGCAGCAGGCCTCCGTGGAGGTCGGTTTGCCTGCAGTTCCGGATATGGCGGTGCAAAATATTATCGGCCTGGGTTTGCCGGAGGCATTACAGACGGTGTGGCCTGGTATTGACGCATCGCAGATGTCAGAGATGACTCGGGTCTACGCGCGTCACTTTGTATACGACAGTAAAGTTGCTATGGCTTTTTTTGATGGCGTAGCAGACTTACTTGGTGATTTGAGGCAGGCGGGTTGCAAGCTTGCTGTTGCAACAGGAAAGAGCCGCAAAGGGCTTGATCGTATGCTCACCCAGATGGAAGTGGATGGTCGCCCTGTCGGTGAGCAATTCGCTGCGAGTCGATGCGCCGATGAGACGCGATCAAAGCCTGATCCGTTGATGCTGAAGGAATTGCTGGATGAACTGAATATACCAGCAGAGGAAGCACTGATGATCGGTGATACGAGCTTCGATCTTAATATGGCCAGTGCTTTGAATATCGACAGCGTTGCAATGAGTCATGGCGCACACGATCGCAGTGTCTTGCTCGATTGTCAGCCCAGGGCAATGTGTCACTCCATTACAGAACTTAATCAGTGGATAAAACAGAATGGATAATGAAAATCTGAATCATCATTCTACGAATGCGACGGTTACCAGTCGTCCCGACGATAACAGTAAAGAATGGCGACTGATCGAAAAGGTTGTCATGGAAATGCAGGGAGAGCAACGCCGAACGCGGCGCTGGGGTATCTTCTTTAAGCTTGCATTTTTGGTATACCTGCTGGCGATACTTTTCATGGTTCGCTTGCCTACGGAGAATCTTGACAAAGCTGGTGCTGCTGACAGTTACGCCGCGGTAATTGAGGTCAATGGCGTTATTGCTGCCGATCAGGATGCCAGTGCGGACGCTATTATCTCAGCGCTTCGGGATGCGTTTGATGATGAGAAGGCGCTGGGCGTCATCTTAAGGATTAACAGTCCTGGGGGCAGTCCGGTACAGTCCGGCTATGTTTATGATGAAATTAAGCGCTTAAAACAAACCCGGAATGATTTTCCGGTGTATGCCGTCATTATGGATCTGGGTGCTTCCGGTGCTTACTACATCGCTGCGGCGGCGGATGAAATCTATGCCGACAAGGCCAGTCTTGTCGGTTCAATCGGTGTCGTTGGTTCGGGTTTTGGATTTGTTGATGCAATGGAGAAATTGGGCATTGAGAGGCGCCAGTATACTGCTGGCTCCCATAAGGGCTTTCTCGATCCCTTTACGCCTGAAAAGCCCGAAGAAAAAACATTCTGGCAGGGCGTGTTGAAAGTGACTCATGATCAGTTCATTGCTCAGGTAAAGAATGGCCGGGGCGACCGACTTAAGCAAGATCCAGAGTTATTCAGTGGTCTTGTCTGGTCTGGAGAGCAAGCTCTTGAGCTCGGCTTGGTTGACGGTCTCTCGTCTAGCAGTCGCATCGCAAGGGATAAACTCGGCACAGAGGAACTGGTTAATTTTACCTATCGGCCAACGCCATGGGATGAGTTGGTTAGTCGTCTTGGTGCCAGCATTGGTGAAGGCATTGCCTTGCAGGTTATGCAGCACCTTCAAATCCACTCTGATGCGCCTAATTTACGTTAACGAATAACGATTTTTACTTTAACTTGCGGGTGGCGGATGCCGCTCGTACTAAATAACTTTGACACAGGAGCTTTGCATACCTATTATGTCGCGCACTATGGCAGAGGCTAGGCTACCCCAGCGTGTTGATGCAGCGAAATTAGTTGAGTCAAATCAACGATTTATCGCCGATATCGACAGCAAGAAACTACTCAGATTGCAATCCGCGGTGTTAAGCTGCGATGTTCCGGTGTCCTGTGAAATTGAATTTGATCGGGATGAGGAGCGTAATCGTGTATTATCCGGTAGCTGCAAAACACAAGTAGTAATGACATGTCAGCGTTGTCTAGGGCCGGTTACGGTTTCCATAGAAAGCGACTTTAACTTGGGGCTTGTGTTTAACGACGAACAGGCAAAACAGTTGCCAAGGCGACTGGAGCCGGTTGAGCTGGATGAGGATGCTCGTCTGGATCTCTGGGAGGCAATCGAAGATGAAGTTCTTCTGATGTTACCCAGCTTTCCGACACACCCCGAAAGTGAATGTCAGATAAAACAGCCAACGCCGGAGACAACGGCAATTGAAGATTCAGACGACAAGCGGCCAAACCCGTTTGACGTTTTAGCTCAGCTTAAACAGAAATAGCGTTAGTTAGGAGCCAAACATGGCGGTTCAAAAAAGCAAAGTAACTCGTTCCAAGCGTGGCATGCGTCGTTCTCACGATGCTCTGGATAATGGTGCTGCACTGGCTACAGATCCAACCACTGGTGAAACTCACCGTCGTCACCACGTAACTGCCGATGGTTTCTACCGTGGCAAAAAAGTCGTGGAGACTGGCAACGACTAATATGTTTACCATCGCGGTAGATGTAATGGGCGGGGACTTAGGTCCCCGCGTTGCGTTCAAGGCCTGCAAGAAGATATTGCGCTCGCATTCTGATCTTCACCTTATCATCACTCTCACAGCAGACTTTTCTGCCGAAGCCAGTCAGTACTTTTCCCGTTATCAGTCACGAGTCGAGCTTATTATTTGTGATTCTTTTATCGCAATGGAAGATGCACCTGCGCGTGTATTACGCCATGGTAAGTCATCAACCATGGCCACAGCACTCAAGCAGGTTAAGAGTGAGTCTGCGCAAGGGATGATCTCTGTCGGCAATACCGGTGCGTTGATGGTCTTATCCCGCTCCATACTGGGTACGATGCAAGGCGTGTCCAGGCCCGCCTTGGCAACACAGCTGCCGACCGGCGGAAAGCCATTACTAATGCTCGACCTGGGTGCAAACCTCTCTTCCAGTGCCGATCAGCTTTGTGAGTTTGCTCGATTAGGTGCGGCCTGGTGCAAAACACGTGGAGAGCGGTGCCCGAGGGTTGGCTTGCTTAATATCGGCCAAGAGGAGAGCAAAGGTACCGAGGAGATTCAGCTGGCAGGTCAGTTGCTGAGTGATGGGATGGCGCAGTATTACGTTGGTTTTCGAGAGGGAGATAGTATTTATTCTGGCGACCTTGATGTGCTTGCGTGTGATGGTTTTTCCGGCAATGTGGCTCTTAAGACCAGCGAAGGCCTGGCTGGCTGGGTCCGTGAAGAATTCAGCCGGGTATTTGATCAGTCACCTGCAGCCTGGCTTCTGAAGCCCCTTTGGCGCCAATTGTTGAAGCGGGTTTTGAAGCGATTCACCTCAACCCGGTACGCAGGAGCATTGCTGCTCGGCGTTGATGGCATTGTGGTTAAAACCCATGGAGAATCAGATGAAATAGCGTTTTACGCCGCTATGAATTATTTGCTTGAGCAAGCTCGCCTGGTGGATCTCAGCCAGGTAAAAGCGGAATTGGTGAGGCTCACACCTTCGGACTCAGTTTCGTCACTGTAGTGCCTTTTTGTCAGGAATTGAAAAATTAAAGAATCTAATTCAATAATCTTGTGCATTCCTGACCATTTATTGTAACAATCCCAATCCAATAATATGTGGTCTCATCCAATCTGAGACCTGATTCAAAACTGGACCAGTTTGCTCGAACACGTAAGGTTAGTCATGACAGATGTAATTGCTTATTTCCCGGGGCAAGGTGCTCAACAGGTCGGTATGCTTGTCGATCTATCAGAGCAGTACAGCGAAATTCGCGAAACTTTTCAGGAGGCCTCTGACGCAATTGGTCAGGATTTGTGGGCCTTGGCGAGCGAAGGCCCGGCGGAGTCCCTCAACCTTACTTACAACACGCAGCCAGCACTCCTCACAGCCAGTACTGCCATTATGCGGGTGCTCATGTCTCAAACCGACAACCTCAATATTGTTGCCGCGGCAGGGCACTCGCTAGGCGAGTACTCAGCTTTGGTTGCCGCTGATGCCATCGATTTTGCAGATGCCGTAAAGCTGGTGAAAAAGCGCGGTGAATTGATGGACCAGGCTGTGCCCGCTGGAGAGGGTGGCATGGCGGCCATTCTCAATCTGGAAGAAGAGAAGATTCGAGAGGTATGCAAGCTGGCTTCGGGCGATGGTGTTGTTGAACCTGCAAACTTTAATGCACCCGGTCAGATTGTCATCGCCGGCTCGATGCCTGCGGTTGAAGCTGCGATTCCAATGGCGAAAGAGGCCGGTGCAAAACGCGCCATGAAGCTGGTTGTAAGTGGGCCGTTTCATTCCAGTTTGATGAAGGCCGCTGCAGAGGAGTTGGGACTGGCCCTGGAGGCGGTTAATTGGCGTCAGCCGAAATTCCCTGTGTATCACAATGTCGATAATGCACCGGCAGAACAACAGGATATTGCCAGTAAATTACTCGCGCAGTTATACAGCCCGGTTAACTGGATTGGCGCGGTTGAGGCTTCCAGGCCAAAGGCGAATGCCGCCATTGAAGTTGGTCCGGGCAAAGTGCTTGCGGGCCTTAATAAACGCATCGATAAGTCACTCGTCACTTATGGCACCAGTGATGTTACGTCACTTCAGGCAGCCATCGAATTTATTCAGGGGAAAGAATAATGTCAGGCAATCCACTGGCTCTGGTGACCGGAGCAAGTCGCGGCATTGGTCGAGCAATTGCTGAGCGTCTGGCCAATGATGGTTTTACCGTCGTTGGTACCGCAACAAGCGAGTCTGGTGCCGATCTGATCAGAGAGGCATTGCAGTCAATTTCGTCAGACAATAATTCTATTGTTCTTGATATTGCGGATGCAGCGCAAACTGAGATTGCGTTAAAGGCTTTCCTGGCTGACTTTGGTACGCCAGCCGTTGTCGTCAATAACGCTGGCATTACGCGTGACAATCTATTTCTGAGAATGTCTGATGACGAATGGAATTCGGTGTTGAACACCAACTTGGGAGGTGTTTTCCGTGTTTGTAAAGCATTCGCTAAACCTATGATTAAGCAGAGAAACGGCAGCATTATTAATATCAGCTCGATTATTGGTACTACAGGCAATGCTGGTCAGGCGAATTATGCGGCGGCAAAAGCCGGGCTTGAGGGCTTTACGCGTTCGCTCGCACAAGAAATTGCCAGTCGCAATATTCGGGTGAATTGTGTTGCTCCTGGATTTATTCAAACAGATATGACGGACGTCTTGCCTGAAGCGCAAAAAGAGGCCATCCTAGCGTCCATTCCTGGCAAACGCTTAGGACAAGTGGAAGATATCGCTGGAGCGGTTGCCTTCTTGGCTGGTAAAGATTCTCAATATATTACAGGTCAGACCATTCATGTGAATGGCGGCATGAATATGGGATAAGGCCAAATTACTGGCCATTTAGAGTTAATAAACGGTAGGAAAACACCATGAGTAACATTGAAGAACGCGTAAAGAAAATCGTATGTGAACAGCTGGGCGTTAAAGAAGAAGATGTGAAGCCATCTTCCTCTTTTGTAGACGACCTGGGTGCCGATTCTCTGGACACCGTTGAACTGGTAATGGCGCTTGAAGAAGAATTCGAGACCGAGATTCCAGATGAGGATGCAGAGAAGCTGACTAGCGTTCAGGAAGCCATCGACTACATCATTGCCAATCTGTAAGATTCGCAATGTCTGAAAGCCGCCTCTTCGGACGCGGCTTTTTTTATGCCCGTCATTCAACTGAGTGCACGGAGTTGATGCAATCTCAAAGTGAACAGGATTATGAGTAAGCGACGCGTTGTAATCACAGGCATGGGAACCGTAAATCCACTGGCAAATACAGTAGATGGTACTTGGCAAGCGGTCCAGCAAGGCAAAAGTGGTATCGGCAAAATCGAGCATTTCGATTGTGATGGTTACGCCACGCAAATCGGTGGTGCCGTTAAAGAATTTGATGTCTCTGGTGTGATGACACCCAAAGAAGCGAGAAAAATCGATTTATTTCTGCAGTATGCAATGGTGGCGGCGGAAGAGGCGATTCTCGACGCCGGAATTAACGATCAAGTAGACAAAGATCGTGTCGGTGTGGCCGTGGGATCGGGTATCGGTGGTTTGAATATGATCGAAAACAACCATGCCCAGCTACAGAAGAGCGGTCCGCGACGTGTTTCTCCATTTTTGGTGCCCGGCTCAGTGATTAATATGGCCGCCGGAAATATCGCTATTCGCCATGGTTTAAAAGGACCCAATTTCGCCATCACTACCGCCTGTACCACCGGCACTCATAATATTGGCTATGCAGCACGGACGATTGCCTATGGTGATGCCGACGTCATGATCGCTGGAGGGGCTGAATTCGGCTCTTCTCCGCTGGGCGTTGCAGGTTTTGCTGCTGCTCGGGCAATGAGTACTCGCAATGACGAACCTGAGAAGGCATCGCGCCCCTGGGACAGAGACCGTGATGGGTTTGTTCTCGGCGATGGCGCGGCTATTCTGGTGCTCGAATCACTGGATCATGCGCAACAACGCGGTGCGACGATTTACGCCGAAGTTTCGGGCCTAGGAATGAGCGATGACGCTCATCATATTACGTCGCCACCTGAGGACGGTGCTGGTGCTCAGGCGGCCATGCGTAATGCCATTAATGATGCCGGTCTGCAGCCCCAGGATATCGACTACATTAATGCCCATGGCACATCAACATTAGTAGGCGATATTGCTGAAACCAATGCCGTTAAGGCGGTATTCGGGGATCACTCTGCGACACTGGCAGTGTCTTCCACCAAGTCGATGACCGGGCACCTTCTGGGCGCCGCCGGTGCGCTGGAGGCTTTAATCACTGCACTGGCAATACGCGACGGCGTTGCCCCACCAACCATTAACCTTGAAAATCCGGATGAGGGATGTGATCTGGATTACGTGCCCAATCAAAGTCGTAAGATGGAAATCAAGGCCGCCATTTCCAATTCATTTGGCTTTGGTGGGACTAATGGTAGCTTGCTAATGACTCGTTTCGAAGGTTGATTCTTGATCATTACTGCCAGTTACAGTGAAGCCGGTTGGCGTGTTGGCCCACTACTGGCCGATCGGGGCCAGGAGTTTGGCGATGGTGTGTTTGAAACCCTACGCCTGACTCACGACCTCACATTTCCTCTTGGGGTGTTACACAAGCAGCGCCTCTGTCGTGGGCTTGTTCGTCTCGATTTTCCCATTGATACACTCAGACTCGTTGACGTCGCGCTCGGCGATATCGGTTCGATAGCCGGGTTGTCAGCGCTGCGCGAAGAAGCAGAGCGGGCGAGTCGCAATATTCAATTAAAACTGATTGTCAGTCGTCAATTGAATCATTCAGTTTCAGCAGATGCGCATAAATGGCCGAGAGGTTATCAGATAGGCGCCAATCACTCAGCAAATCTCCAGATTCAGCTGCGGCTTGCGCCTGCCTGGAATCAGTGGGTTTCGGGTTGGTGCGTTGGCGTAAACCCACTGACTTTGGCCGATCAGCCACTCCTGGCTGGAGTAAAGCACCTGAATCGTCTTGAGCAAGTCATGGCAAGGCATGCCTTTGCAGCGGACTGGCAAGAGTCGCTCATGCTTAACCGGTCAGGAGATGTTATTGAAGGCTGTATGAGTAATATTTATCTTTTGGAAGGTGACCGTCTGGTGACACCCATCCTCGACAATTCGGGGGTTGAAGGTGTTGCAAAACAGTGGCTACTTCAGCATGCCGACGATTTGGATGTTGTTTGCCAACAAGGCATATTGGATGTGAGGCGTATTTATGCAGCCGATGGGCTGCTGTTCAGTAATACGTTAAACGGTTTCAGTTGGGCAAAAAAAATTGATGATTTTGAATATTCCGCAGAAAAGCAGCAGCTAGCTCAACGGGTGCAGCAAAGAATTCAGTCCATGTTTATTTCCATGTTTAGTTCAGGGAATTCTGACCATGAAAATTAAAATCACATTGTTGGTGATTTTCTTGAGCACCATTGCGGCAGGCGTCACTGGTTGGAATATTCCGACCAGTAATAACGGGCCTGTGCGGGTGGACATTCCGCCCGGAAGCAGCCTTTCGGCTATTGCCCGAAAATGGCAGAGTGATGGTTGGCTGGTATCCGCAAATTTACTAAAGTTGCAGGCGAAGCTACTCAATAAGGAGCATGTATTGCGCGCTGGTGAATTCGATATACCAGCTTCCCTATCCGGACCTCAGCTTTTGGCTTTTCTCGCCAGTGCAAAACCGGTCAGCTATAAAGTTCAGTTTATAGAAGGGACGACGTTAACCCAGGCGATTGCCTCGCTTAAACGTGCGAAAAGCCTGCGCCAGGATGTTCGGCCACTGACGCGAAAAACCATTGCAAAATTAATTGGTGTCAAAGGCAATCCTGAAGGCTGGTTGTATCCGGATACCTATGTTTACCACAGTGGTGAGGCAGTCAGTTCAATTATCCGTCAGTCTTATCAACGTATGAAAAAAGTTCTTATGCAGGAATGGGATGCAAAAGCCGGCGATCTGCCGTATCGAACACCCTATGATGCACTGATCATGGCGTCTATTGTGGAAAAAGAAACCGGTGCTGCCTATGAGCGTCCGCACATCGCAGGTGTTTTTGTCAGGCGACTGAAAAAGAATATGCGATTGGAAACGGATCCGACCATTATTTATGGGCTGGGTGATCGCTTTGACGGTAATTTAAAGAAAAAACATTTGCGTGATCGTTCCAACCAATACAACAGTTACCGGTTTAAGGGATTGCCTCCCAGTCCGATCGCATTTGCCGGTCGTCCTGCAATACATGCGGCATTGCATCCTCAGAATGGCACAACGCTTTTTTTTGTTGCCAAGGGGGACGGCAGTCATTACTTTTCCGAGACGTTGGCAGAACATAATAAAGCCGTCCGAAAATATCAGATATTCCGTCGTAAAAAAGAATATCGCTCAGCTCCACAAACGAATTAATCCGGATCAAGTATGAACAGAAACACAGGTCGTTTTATCACCTTCGAAGGTGGTGAAGGTGTTGGCAAATCCACCAATATTCGGTTCGCTTCGGATTGGCTGCAAAAACAGGGGGTTAATACGTTAATAACCCGCGAGCCGGGAGGGACTGAAATTGCAGAAAAGATTCGAGATGATTTATTAAAAGCTCATCACAACGAAGTTATGTCGGATATGACTGAGCTTCTCCTGGTCTTTGCAGCAAGAGCGCAGCACCTGGAAAAAATTATACGCCCGGCACTTGCATCCGGCACCTGGGTGCTTTGTGATCGTTTTACCGACTCGACCATTGCGTATCAGGGGTACGGTCGTGGTCTGTCAAAACAGGTGATCGAAAATCTGAAACAACTGGTACAGCAGGGTATGGAGCCGGATTGTACATTCTTGCTTGAAGCACCTTTGGAACTCGGTATGCGCAGAGCCAGAAATCGTGCCACCCATGCTGGCGAGCAAGTTGATCGGTTTGAAACAGAAAAGATCGAATTTTTCCAACGCGTACAGCAAGGTTTCATGGAGTTAGCGGAGCAATTTCCACGTTTCAGACGGGTTGATGCAAGCCAGTCATTACCTCAGGTTCAGGAAAACATTGCTAACCAATTGCAGCAACTGATGGCTACTGGTGATTTGATATGATCCTGCCGTGGCAGCATTCTGTCTGGGAAGATCTGGTTAAACGTCAACAAACCGCGGGTTTGCCCCATGCACTGATGTTCACGGGGATCAGTGGTATCGGCAAACATCAGTTGTCGTTGCACACTGCCGAGTGGTTACTTTGCCAGCGCACGGCAACAGAAGCTCTGGCCCAGCCTTGTGGTAACTGCCATTCCTGCCAGCTTTGGCGAGCAGGGACGCATCCAGATTTCATGATATGTCAGCCGGAAGATAGCAGCCGACAGATTCGTATTGATAGCATTCGCAAAGTGAATGAGTTTCTGGCTCAGACACCGCAAATCAGTCATTGCCAGGTGGTGATTCTGAAGCCTGTTGAGGTCATGAACACCAATGCAGCTAATGCACTTTTGAAAACCCTCGAGGAGCCTGCTGGTGAAAGTTTCCTGCTACTTGAGGCAGAACGTTTTGGTTCGGTATTGCCAACCATTCGCAGTCGCTGCCAGCGTTTACAGCTGCAGGCTCCTGTCGATGCAGAAGCCAGTAACTGGTTGCAGCAGCAGGGGGTCAGCCAGGCCGATGCACAATCCGCTTTGCGCTACAACCCAGGAGCTCCACTGGCAGCGAAGCGCTGGCTAGAGCACGATGGCGGAAAACAGCAGGAGGTGTGGGTAAGCCAGTTCAAGCAATGGACTTTGGGCTCTGCACCATTGGAGCAGGTGGTGTCCGTCTGGAATAAGCTCGAAATTGGCGATGTGATTCACTGGTTCAATACGGCGTTAGCAGATGCTTTAAAAGCACAGCTTGGTGTGACAGCGGAAGCACTGGTATACCAGCAGTTGCTGCCGGAGCTGCTTAGCAGCGCTATGCTGGATTCAGCAAAGCTGATAACCTTGCAGCGCAAAGTGCAGGAGGTACAGGGCAATTTGATGTCAGGTGTTTCCCATTATAATAAACAGCTTTTGCTGGAATCTTTGCTACTGGATTGGCACGCCGCCATTCGTCGCAACCCGGTAAATTAGTACATCAAAGATCAGGAGATAGCATGAATCCTATGGGCGGTCGCAGTGGTATTTTGTCACTGACAATCAAAGATAAGTCGGTGTTATATGCTGCCTATATGCCATTCATCATTGATGGAGGTTTGTTTATTCCAACAAACAAGCAATATCAACTGGGTGATGAAGTCTTTATGTTGCTGAAGCTAATGGATGAGCCGGAAAAAATCCCGGTAGCCGGCAAGGTAATCTGGGTAACACCCAAAGGTGCCCAAGGTAATAAGGTTGCAGGAATTGGCGTGCAATTCACGGGTGATGACAATATCGCACGTAATAAGATTGAAACGTTTCTGGCTGGGGCTCTTAAATCAGATCGCCTTACTCACACAATGTAGCATGCTGTCGATGTAAAGCTTGTTCGTTAAATGCGGACAAGCTCAGTAATAGCATCGGCCATTCAGATTTTCTCGCGGCGACGTAGGCTAGCCCTCAGTTTTGATGAGCCAGCCCTCGATCTGACACTCATTTATCAACGCTGTAAAAGTACAGAGTCGGGTAATTCTACGCTCAACCGAGCACTTACGATTGCATCATTGGTAATAAGCTCTCTAAGCATTCCAGTGCATCATCCAGTGCTTCTTGTGTGGTGTGAAAATGTGGTGAAAAACGAATCCCTCCTCCACGATTGGCGCAGATCACCCCGGTTTGCATGAGTGTTTTGTGCAGTCTCGCACTGTCAATATTCCAGAAGTGAAATGTCAGAATGCCAGAGGGTCGCTCATCAATTAGTGGGTTGCCAAAAACCGCGTCCATTTCATAAAGGCCTTCTTTTAGATATTGAATCCGTTCTGCAATAGCGTACTCAATTTGCGCCGGGCCGACTTTAAGAATCAATTCAATGCTGGCATTTAATGCATAGCCTGCCAGCATATTCGGACTGCCACATTCAAAGCGTTTGGCGGTCGGCGCAAGCGTCCATTCTTTGGTGTTGTAGTTTCCCGCGTTGGCCACCATATGCCAGCCATATTCCTGTATCCTCAACTGATTCATCACTGCCGGACGTACATAAAAGAAGCCCAGACCCTCGGGTCCAAGCATCCATTTATGACCATCAGCCATGGCAAAATCGCACAGGTTTTTTTGTACTGAAAAGGGTTGTGCCGCAACCGCCTGAATGGCGTCAATGCAGAATAAAACTTCGGCTGCACGGCATGCGGCACCGATACGATCGATATCGAGGCGCAGACCAGATGCGTATTGCACCGCACTTATGGAAACCAGTTTTGGCTTTTTTGCAATTGCCGCCAGCAATTCAGACTCCGGGTCATCGTAAGGGAGTGCTACCTCAACGACCTTAACGCCCTTATTTGCGAGTGATTCCCATACAATGCGGTTGGAGGGGAATTCCTGATCGGAAATGACTACCACATCATCGGGTTGCCAATCTAAACCATATGCAACAAACGACAGTGCCTCAGAGGTGTTTTTAACCAGAGCAACGCTGCCATGGGGCGCATCGATGAGAGTTTCGAGGTTACGTCGGAGATTTGCTTCTGTCTTCTCCCACTGGTGGTAATGAGTGGCGCCCAGCGCGACATTTTCAGCAGCAAACTCATTGACGGCTTTTCTTGCTGACTCCGGCCACGGCGCGACAGCTGCATGGTTGAGGTAACTGCATTCATCATTCACCGGAAATTCACTGCGCCAATCAAAACCGTGCTGTGGATCATATTGTTCAGTCATGCTTAAGCCTTTAATCCTTCGGAGATGGACATAACGCTGCTAAGATTAACGGATAAATATCCATAATGAATAGAGAAGTTATGTCTGATCACAATCTGGCCCATGCGGCATTTCGTCATATCGATGCTACTCAGGTCGAATCGCTAAATCTCACCGTACACCATTATGAACACATCAAAACCGGCGCCGTCCACTATCACCTGGCAAGCGATCACGATGAAAAGGCGTTCCTGGTAGCGCTGCGAACCATGCCTCATGATTCAACGGGCGTTGCGCACATTCTGGAACATACCGCACTGTGTGGAAGTGAAAAATACCCAGTGCGCGATCCGTTTTTCATGATGACACGACGCTCTTTGAATACCTTTATGAATGCCATGACCAGCTCTGACTGGACAGCCTATCCATTCGCATCACAAAACGATAAAGACTTTAATAATTTACTGGATGTCTATTTAGACGCCGTATTTTTTTCGCGTCTGGACCCTCTCGACTTTGCTCAGGAGGGCCATCGTGTTGAGTTCAGTGAAGAGGGTAATATGAACTCGCCGCTTGAATTTAAGGGCGTGGTTTTCAATGAAATGAAAGGAGCGATGTCATCCACGGTGAGCCAATTATGGCAAGGGGTATCCAGTTATTTGTTTCCCACTGCAACGTACCATTATAACAGCGGTGGCGAGCCTTCAGACATTGTTGATTTGAGTTATGAAGAGCTGATCGATTTCTACCAAACCCACTATCACCCTTCGAATGCCATATTTATGACCTTCGGAGACATGGACATCGTTGAGCTGCAACATAAGTTGGATGCTCAGGCGTTGAGTCGTTTTGAAAAGCAGAGTAAGCAATGGCGTGTTCAGCCTGAAAAACGTTATCCTGCTCCCATTTCCGTTGAGCAAGGTTATGGCGTCGACGATGACGATTTAGCGCATAAAACCCATCACGTACTCGCCTGGCTTCTCGGTGATTCAACCGATCTCGATGCTCAGCTCGAAGCCAATCTGTTAAGTCAGGTCCTGCTGGATAACAGTGCATCTCCTTTGAGAAAGGTATTGGAAAAAACCGATTTGGGAGGGTCGCCATCTCCGCTGTGCGGTCTGGAAGACTCCAATCGTGAAATGAGTTTTATGTGTGGTATTGAGGGCAGTGAGCCTGAACATGCTGCGGCGATTGAAGAACTCATTCTCGAGACGCTGACGCAAATCAGCGAAACCGGCGTAGAGCAAAGCATGGTTGATGCTGCGCTGCATCAATTGGAATTGCATCAGCGCGAAATTGGCGGTGATCATTACCCGTATGGGTTGCAGCTGATCTTTAACGCTATTCCGGCCGCGACGCATTACGGTGATCCGGTCAGCTTGCTCAATCTGGATCCGGCCATTAACCGTCTAAAAGACAAGGTCAGACAAGCCGATTTCATTCAGAACGCCGTTAAGCGTTTGTTGCTGGAAAATCGCCATCGTGTTCGTTTTACTCTCAAACCGGATGCGCTGCTGAACGATGAGGCGAAGCGCCTGGAGGCGCAGCAGTTGGCAAACATCGCAGCAGGGATGGCTGATGAGGATAAGAAGACGGTTATTGCAGAAACCCAGGCATTAAAAGAGCGTCAGAATCAGGAAGACGACCCGAGTATATTGCCACAAGTGACGCTTGAGGATGTACGCCCGGAAATTTCCCACACCGCTGCGAGCAACACCCATTCCGAGGGGCTAAATATTGCTGCGTATAACGTCGGAACCAATGGCATTATCTATCAGCAGCAGATGGTGGATCTGCCGCCACTGAATTACGAGCAATTGACCTGGTTGCCGTTTTTCTCTCATGCATGGACTGAGGTCGGAGCTGGCAACAACGATTATTTGACTCAACAGCAGAAGCAAACCTCAATTGTTGGTAGCTTGACCGCCTACAGTTCAATTAAGGGCCATGTTAACAACAGCGAATCTCTGCAGGCCTACCTGGTCATGACCGGAAAGGCGCTGGCTGATAACGCTCAGGAATTCAGTGCGCTGATGCAAGAAACCTGGACAGCACCAGACTTTGGTGAATCCCAGCGTTTACTGGATTTATTAACTCAGGTCCGTGCCCGAAAAGAACAAGGGATAACCGGTGCGGGGCATTCATTGGCGATGAGTCTGGCAGCTGCGCCACTTAATAAAGCGGCGAACATCGCTAATGAATTGGGCGGTTTACCTCAGGCGAAGCGCCTGAAGCATCGTTTGGAAGCCGCGCAGAGTGATCCCGCGTTATTAACTGCTGCACTGACTGATCTGTATGAGCACATTCAGAACCCCAGCCAGGCATTGCTGGTTCAGGATGAAGCGCTTGCCGCAGCGCATATTAAGAGTGTTAATGCGCTTTGGCAGGCTGGTGACACTACGTTGACTGGGCTTGATTGGCAAAACACCGAAGGTGGTCAGTATTGGATGGTCGATTCACAAGTTAATTTTTGCGCCTGGGCAATACCAACGGTAACGCTGGATCATGTTGATGCCGCGCCCCTTGCGGTATTGGGTGGCGTACTACGTAACGGTTATTTGCATACCGCGGTCCGTGAAAGAGGCGGTGCTTATGGTGCCGGTGCCGCTCAGGATTCTTCGATTGCATGCTTTAAATTCTACTCCTACCGCGACCCTCGCGTGGAAGGCACCTTCAATGATTACCAATCTTCTGTCGACTGGGTGCTGAATAAAAAATCCGGTGATGACCTTGTTGAGCAAGCTGTGCTTGGAATCATTGGTAGTATGGATCGGCCGGGGTCGCCGGCGGGTGAAGCGAAGCAGTCTTTTCATATGGATAAAACCGGACGAAGCCGTGCAATTCGCCAGACATTCCGTGAACGCCTGCTGGCGGTGAAGTGGGCAGATGTTCTCAGGGTTGCTGACCACTATTTAAGAGGGCAGGCAGGACATAGAGCAGTGGTTGCACCTCGCGCAAGTCACGATGTTGCCGCTAAGCTGGGCTTGGGTGTGGTCGAATATTGAGCGCAGCAAGCAGTAAATAATCCGTGACGCTGGAAGAAACTCAGTTGAGAATCCCTGTCAATTGAGTTTCTTTTTATGAGGCGGCATAATGCGCCTCAACTTTTCAGCGGCGGTTAAGCTAACGCAGTGCACACTGCCGGCTTAATTTGCCCGACACGCCAAATGGCGCTTGATCACCATTGGAATTTTCAGACTATGAAACCTGTCATTTCACATGTCAGCAAAGGACTCGCTCTGTTAGCGTTTGCCGGTTCTGCGCTTTCTCCATCGCTGTCCGTTGCGCAAGGTGTAGCTGACGCTCAAAAAGACATTGCCAGCAGCGAAGAAACTGGCCAAAAAAGCCAGCAGCGTATTAATTCGCTCGACGATCAGGCGCAAAAACTGCTGAATGATTATCGTCAGGTAAAAGCGGAAGCCGATCAGCTCAATTTATACAATCGCCAAATGACGCGAATTGTTGGTAATCAGGAAGAGGAACTGGCATCTCTCGACCGTCAGATTAATGAAATAGAGCGCACCGAACGCGGTATTCTACCTCTGATGAGTCGTATGCTGGACAACCTGCAACAATTTGTTGAACTGGACACACCCTTTTTACCGAAGGAGCGTGCAACACGTGTTGCGCTGTTGCGCGACCTGATGACTCGTGCCGATGTCACTATTTCTGAGAAATTCCGTCGTGTGCTTGAAGCCTATCAGGTAGAGGTAGACTACGGCCGAAATATCGAAGCGTATCGTGGTCAGCTGGATAACACCTCGTATGATTTTCTGCGAATTGGGCGGGTTGCGCTGTATCGTTTAACAAATGATGGCCAGCAAGCCTGGGTCTGGTCGCAGAAAAAACAAGACTGGCTGGCTCTCGATCAGGAGTATATGCGGGACTTGCGTAAAGCACTCAAAGTGGCGCAACAGACCGCCGCACCGGAATTATTAAACCTGCCTCTGCCAACAGCAGCTAAGTCATAAGGAATAGTGTCATGAAAATGTTGTCTTCTTTATTGCTGTCACTGGCACTATTTTTACCAGCGGCAGTGAATGCTGAATCGGCTGACAGTGAATTACAACAACTGCTGCAAAAGGCCAGTGCCTACCAATCCAGTGAGGCCGAGATTGATCAGGCACGCCAGGCAGCGTTTCGTAACGATCTTGCAGCGCAAAAACGATTATTAGCGCAAGCAAAAGAGCAGTTGAAACGCGAGCAGGATCGTGCAGACGATTTAAAGAAGCGTTTTGATTCAAATGAGAAAAAACTGATCGATAAAGAAGAGGAACTTCGTCTTCGTGTTGGTAATCTGGGAGAGATGTTTGGTGTTGTTCGCCAGGTTGCGACCGATTTGCAAACGGTACTGTCTGATAGTCTGACTCTGGTCGAGCTACCTCAGCGCAAGGCCGATCTGGAGAAATTGTCCGAAGCCAAAGAATTACCCAATATTTCAGAGTTGGAAGATCTCTGGTTTACGTTACAACAAGAGATGACATTAAACGGTCAAATTAGCAGCTTCGAAACACAGGTAACCGATCAGCAGGGAAAACCTCAGCTGCAAACAGTCACTCGCATCGGTGTATTTAATGCAGTGAACGAACAGGGTTATTTGTCTTACGACCCACAGCTGAAACAACTTGGAGAACTGGGTCGTCAACCGGCTGTGGCTGCATTGCTCCCGGGCTATCTATCCTCGTCGTCTGAAATCGCTGCTTTTGCATTGGACCCGAGTCGCGGTGCACTGATTAACCTGACACTCGAAAACCCGGATTTATTAGAGCGTGTTCAGCAAGGTGCAGAAGTTGGATACATTATTATCGCACTGGGCATTCTTGGTTTGTTGTTGGCGACATGGCGACTGATTACGCTGGCCAGCATTGCCTCGAAAGTGAAGCAGCAGCAGAAAAATATCGATCAGCCCAATGACAATAACCCATTAGGTCGTGTGCTGAGAAGTTATCAGGAGTTGCCGGATCAGATTGAATCTGAAGTTCTGGAGGCAAAAATGGATGAGGCTGTATTGCGCGAATTACCCTCATTAGAGCGCGGCCAATCCATCATTAAACTGTTTGCCGGCATTGCGCCATTACTGGGGCTGCTGGGTACAGTTACCGGCATGATCGCGACCTTCCAGGCAATCACCAACTTTGGCACTGGTGATCCTAAGTTAATGGCTGCGGGCATTTCCCAGGCGTTGATTACTACGGTACTCGGTTTGTTGGCCGCCATACCGTTGTTGCTGGCTCATAACTGGGTCGCATCCCAAAGCAAACGCCTGATTCAGTTATTGGACGAACAGTCCGCTGGTCTTATGGCTCAGAGCCTTGAAGCGAATGCTAAAAACGTTAGAGGGTGAGCTGAGCAATGAATTCCCCATTGCAGTGGTTGTTTGATTTTATCGCCCAAGGCGGGCCGGTGCTTTACGGTATTTTGCTGCTCAGTATTATCCTCTGGGCGCTGATACTGGAGCGCTTATGGTTTTTCTATATTGAAATGCCACGCTCTAACCGCCAGGTTGCTGAATTCTGGAAGCAGCGCAAAGAACACGATACCTGGTCGTCACGTAAAATTCGTATCACCTTGATCAGCAAGCAACGACAAGCCGCTGACGCTTTTTTATCGACCGTCGGGATCCTGATTGCAATATGTCCTTTAATGGGACTATTGGGAACAGTAACCGGCATGATCAGTGTGTTTGATGTGTTAGCGGTTACCGGTACCGGCAACGCCCGGGCGATGGCGAACGGTATTTCTCAGGCGACTATCCCAACCATGGCTGGACTGGTCGTGGCATTGACAGGTTTGTATTTCCGCACGCGCTTTAAGCGCCTCAGCGAACGCGGCGTTCATCAACTCGCAGAAATGCTGCCAACGGATTAAATAACGGATATTTATTATGGCAAGACGTCATACAGATAACGATGGTGATGGAAACGATATTGATATTACTCCTATGCTGGATATCGTTTTTATCATGCTGATCTTCTTCATCGTCACCACCTCGTTCGTGAAGGAAAGTGGTGTGACAGTTAATCGCCCGAGCGCTCAAACCGCAGAAGAGAAAAAAGGCAGTAATATTCTGGTAGCGATTCGCGCTAATGGCGAAATCTGGATTGACCGCCGTGCCATTGATGTACGCGCGGTTCGTCCCAATATTGAGCGCATGAAAGCTGAAAATCCCGAAGGGGCTGTGATTATTCAGGCCGATGAGTTTTCGCCTACTGGGCTGCTGGTAAAAGTGATGGATCAGATTCGTCTTGCTGGTATTCAGGATATCTCGATATCGGCTGAGGCAGCTAACTGATGGCAGCGCCGATTCGGATTTTATTCGCTCTGATTGCTGCTGGCGGTGTTTCATTGGGTTTATTTTTCGCCATGCACAGCATGGTGACCGGTCCGGCTGATCTGGTGAAAAACAAGAGCGAATCCACCTACATCGATTTTGTTCGGATTAAACAAGAAAGTCAGACCCAATTAAAACAACGACGAAAGAAAGAACCGCCAAAACCCAAAAAACCCCAGTTACCGAAGACATCTGTTTCACAGCAAGATGTCCAGACACAGAAAATGCCCTTCAATATGCCTCAGGTAGAAGCGAATCTTGCACTATCCAATCAGTCCTTTCTTGGTGATGCGGTTGTTGGTATGGGGTTCGGTGATAGTGACGTAATACCGCTGGTTCGCCAGAATCCGGTTTATCCGGAAAAAGCTAAACGCCGGAAAATTGAAGGGTATGTAACCGCAAGGTTGGAGATAAACCCTGAAGGCTCGGTAGAGGATGTCGAAATTATTGACTCTAAACCGCGTGGCGTTTTTGAACGCGAAGCTCGCAGAGCATTGTTCCGCTACAAGTTTAAGCCAAAGATGCAGGATGGTAAGCCGGTAGGCCAGATAGCCACCCAGACCATCGAATTCACACTTGGAAAGCGCTGATAATGAAAGCACTATTATTAATGGTTTTGGCTGCCTTTGTTACGTGCCAACCTGTTAAGGCAGCAGATCAGTCTATCTCACAATCAACTTACGAAACTCTGAATGAGATTCAGGTATTTCTGCAGGAAGAAAAGTGGCCAGAGGCTGAAGAAGAGCTATCGCGCCTGAGCGAAAAATTAAAACCCAGCTTTGGTCTGGCTCTGACTTATCAACTGTATGGCCAGTTTTATCTCGCCCAGGAAAAGAACACATTAGCCCTTGAGCAATTTGAAAAAGCTCTAAAGCTTGAAAAGCTGGCACCCTCTCAGGAATCTGCCCTGGCTACTAATGTTGCCCAGCTGTATCTTGGCGAAGAAAAAAAGGCCGAGGCAGTCGCAAGCCTCAGGTCGCGCTTATTAAAGATCGAAAAAGCCGAAGCCGAAGCGAATAAAAAAACACCGGAAAAACCTAAGGTTTACATCCAACCAATGGCTTATGCGACTCTGGCGATGGCCTACCATCTGCAGGAAAAATACTCTGAGGTAATTCCGTGGATAAATAAAGCGCTTGATCGCAGTAAACAACCTAAGGAAAACTGGCTTCAGGTAATGACGGTTGCTTACTATCAGCAAAAAGAATATCTGAAAGCCGCCCAAGGGTTCCAACGTTTACTGAATGTGAACCCACAAAAAGAAGATTATTGGATTCAGCAAGCCTCAATGTATCAGCTGCTCGAACAGCCGAAAAACAGCATGAAAACGATGGAAACAGCATACGCCGGCGGCTATCTGACGAAAGACAATAATCTGATGCTTCTGGTGCAATTGCTGATTTCAAACGGCTTACCAGAGCGTGGTGGGCGTATTCTAAGTCAGCAGTTAAACGCCGGTAAAATAGAACTTAATGAGCGTAATTGGCGCTTGCTGGCGTCTGCCTGGCAACAGGGTAGGGAGCGCTCTAACGCCATTACTGCTCTTCGCGAGGCTGCAAAATTTACGGATAACGGTAAGTTGCTGGTGCGAGCTGCACAAATGTCTATTCAAAATAACGACTATCATAATGTCATCGTCGATATTGAAGCAGCAATCAAGAAAGGACTACCCGATAAGCAAAAGGGAAATGCTCTGATTCTTGCCGGGAACAGTGCGTTTGAGCTTCAGGATTACCCAACTGCCAAACGTTACTTTCAAAGAGCTCTGAAGGAGCCTGACAGTGCGTCTTCAGCGAGAACCTGGCTAGATTATATAGCCAGTGTCGAAGAGTATCTTTAAGCTCACCATCACAATTTACATGCTCCGATGATGAGGCGTATATGCGATACACCTGGTTGACCTCAGAAGCCCTGTGGTCTTAAGTTGTAGGTATCATTGTTGAAAGGTACTGGGCATGGAGCGGCTTAATTCTCACCTTTTAGTATTGCTTTTACTGTTTGTCGGTCAACTGGTCGAGGCAAATTCCCAGCCCTATGATGAGTTAGTGATCTTTCTTGACGCTGACCAGACGGGCGCAGTCAACTCTGGACGGTCTATTCATCAGGGTATGACTGTTGCGATTAATCAAGCCGGTGGTCAGGTCAGTAACATCCCTCTGCGTGTGGTCATAAAAGACCATCGCGGCAACTCACGTAGAAGCCTGAAGCACCTACAGCAGTACCTTAGCACTGACAATGCCCTTGCGGTTTTCAGTGGTTTGCATTCACCACCGCTACTGGCCCATCGGGAATTCATTAATGATGAAGGGATTCTTGTCATGGACCCATGGGCGGCCGCTGGTCCAATCACCAGGACCGAGGGCAAAAACTGGATATTCAGACTGTCGATCGATGACACTAAGGCCGGAAAAGTGATTGTCAGTAACGCGCTGAAAGAGGGGCTGAATAAGCCATTTTTGCTGTTGGAGGACACCGGCTGGGGACGTTCGAATCTGAAGAATATGTCGGCCGCGTTGAAGCAGCAAAAAAAGGAGCCGATCGGTATTAAATGGTTTAACTGGGGCTTGAGTGAAAACTCAGCGCGTATCATGCTTCGGGAAATCAAACAATCCGGAGCAGACAGTCTGTATTTGGTTGCCAATGCCCCAGAGGGTAAAACCTTCGCCAGGGCAATGCTGTCACTCAAGTCGGAGGAAAGACTGCCCATTCGAAGTCATTGGGGAATCACCGGTGGCGATTTTGCCGAACAGCTGGGGCAGAATCTTCAGGATCTTGATCTCAAATTCATTCAGACACGATTTTCGTTTCTTGATGCCATGGATACTCAGGCGCAGCGGGTGTTTGGTGCCGCAAAGAAGGCCTTCACTAGCATCGATAAACCAGAGGATATTAAAGCTGCAACCGGCTTCGTGCACAGTTATGATTTGATGCTGATCCTGATCGCGGCCATCGAGCAGGCGGGACTGTCAGGCGATATCGTCAACGACCGAAAGAATGTCAAACTCGCACTGGAAGACTTAACAGCCGCTATTAATGGCCTGATTAAAGTGTATCAGAAGCCCTTTGCTGCTGAGGGGTTTGATAGCCACGAAGCACTCAATAGCAACGATTACAGTATGGGTTATTTTGACTCAAGCGGTGTTATAAGGCTTGTTCAGCAAGAGACTAAATAGTGCAAAAGCTATTCGGCCGACATCTCAAAACCGAAACCAGTTTTAGTCTGTTTACTGCCGGATGGGTTTTGCTCATCAGTCTGATCATCCTGTTGGTGACATGGTTCAGCCTCAGGAGCATTCTGACCAACCAACAGATTGCCGCACAGCTGAACAGTATTGACGATATTGTTGATCAGCTTGACCTGTACGTCGAGGTTCGCACTAACGAGTTGATGGGGCAGCGTCAGCTTCCGTTAATCACCCAAACGGTACTCCAGCCAGAAATATTACTTCCCAGCATCACAGATCTGTTTCGCGATTTATCCATTCAAAATGTAAAAACCCAACAGCTTTTGCTCGATTTTTCAGGCGATGTTATTTATGCCAGATTTCCGCCTCGATCACACAATTTTGGGCACTCTCCTTGGTTCAGCGAACTGTCGGAAAATCCGGATGGTCGCTCAATGCGACTGGTTACCGGTATCGAAGCCCATGTCGAGATCACGCTCCCGGTTGTTTACAACAGTAACACCGAGGGATTTTTCCTGGCTCTGCTCGAATGGCAACGAATGAAAAACTCTCTTGAACTGGATTCAAAGCTCACTGAGTTTCCATTGAGCATTGGTAATCCTGGTGCAGAAGGCGCCATCATTATTGGTAAAAATAACGACTCTGAATGGCACAAAGCCCTGCCTGAATTTCTGGGCGTTCCGGTATATTACAAGGTCAATCTGGACAAGATCGATTTATATACCTATCAACACCTGACCACCATATTATTGGTGTTCAGCGTTTTTGCTGTACTCGTCACTTACATCACCATTGCCTGGGGAAAGCGCTATTTCGTAACGCCGATTAAACAGCTTGATGCACACATTGTTGACCTGAGCGAAGGAAGCATCACAGAAATCAATATTCCTGATAATGCGTCTGTTGAAATGCTCGCCTTAACGAACCAATTTAATGCAATGGCCTGCGCTGTCCGAAAGCGTGAAAAAGAGCTGAAAGAAACAAACCAGCAGCTGATTACTAATCAGGCGCAACTACTCCATTCTGAGAAGATGGCAAGCATCGGCACAATGGCAGCGGGTGTAGCTCATGAAATAAATAATCCAATTGCCTTTGTAATAAGTAATAACAATTTTTTAGAAGAAGCAGTCGTTACCATCACTCAATTGATTAAGTTGGTAGAAAAGGGTGAGCTAGAGAAAGCGGCCAGACTTATCAAGTCGGAAGATCTCTACAATCTGATGCAGGATTATCGTGATGTCATATCTGAGAACGAGACCGGACTGCAGCGTGTTAAAGATATCGTCACCGGGTTAAAGCACTTTACCCAATCAGACAGTGAAAAAACGGAAGCAGTTGATCTCAAGCACTGTCTGGAGTTCACCCTCAAACTTATTTGGAATGAGCTGAAGTACAAAGCCAAAGTTTCCACTGACTTGGGTGAAAATATCTTTGTCGATGCACATGAAGGGCAGTTGTCGCAGGTTTTTACGAACTTATTAATTAATGCATCCCATGCGATAGAGGAGGGGGGTGACATAGAGGTTAAGCTGAGCTCGGACGGTGAACTGGCAGTGGTTAGTATCAGCGATAATGGAAAAGGTATGTCACCTCAGACTTTGACAAAAATCTTCGAGCCTTTCTATACCGATAAACCTGTCGGCGTCGGTAGTGGTCTGGGGCTAAGTATTTCCTACGGGATCATTGAAAAGCACAAGGGTGATATCCAGGTAGAGAGCACCCTTGGCGAAGGATCAGTATTTACCGTGAGCTTGCCACTCCTGAGTGATCCCTAAGCGGATAAATACGTATCTAACTGAACTCAGACCATATCGGTGCGTGATCTGATGGTTTTTCCATGCCACGTATGTTGTAACTAACACCAGCATCATGACAGGCCTCATAAAGTTTTGGTGTCGCCAGTATGTGGTCAATTCGTAAGCCTCGTTTAGGGTCATCATTAAATCCCTTGGAGCGATAATCAAACCAGCTAAAAGTATCGGACGATGTTGGAAAATGCTTACGATACGTATCCTGCAGGCCCCATGCTAACAAGTCCTGATACCACTGCCGCTCCTCTGGCAGGAAACTGC
Organism: Saccharospirillaceae bacterium; assembly: GCA_022448365.1. Lineage (NCBI taxonomy): Bacteria > Pseudomonadati > Pseudomonadota > Gammaproteobacteria > Oceanospirillales > Saccharospirillaceae > Saccharospirillaceae bacterium. Next base: position 143,829 of record JAKVCS010000003.1, read on the forward strand.
ATTTGCCGGTTTTCAGCCAGCGCTTACGATTTGGTTCTCCAATACCAATATCAGTGTCTTCGGGTGAAATATTCATATCGCCAATCACAACCACATTATCGTCCGGCGTAAAGTTTTCTTTCAGATAACGCATCAAGTCTGCGTAAAATTTTTCTTTAGCAGGAAATTTGATTTCATGATCACGACTTTCGCCTTGTGGGAAATAGCCGTTCAACACGTCATAGGTTTTACCATTAATCTCATAGCGGGCGTGGATAATACGTTTTTGCGCTTCTTCATCGTCCCAGGGCCAGCCTTTTTGTACCAGAACAGGCGCGGTCTTGCTCAGTAGCGCCACGCCGTAATGACTTTTCTGGCCGAAAAATTCAACGTGATATCCCAGCCCCTCGACATCAGAGAGCGGGAATTGCTCGTCATGTACCTTGGTTTCCTGAAGACCCATGACATCCGGGTCCAGCTGATCACGTATAGCCTCGAGTTGGTGTTGACGTGCACGGATACCGTTAATGTTAAAGCTGATAATTTTTGCCATATACGTTCTGCTTCAGATATGCCTATTGTTCTTTAAATTTAAACCGTTCGTCCAAAATCCTAACGGGCCGCTCACCCGAACGACGATCAGGCCTGTTGAGTATATCGGCACGTCGCTCAGGATTAATCCAGAAAACTCCACCGCTAACCGGATCAAAAGGATCGAAAAGGTCTGATGAAATACGTGTGCCAATCCGTTCGGGTAATTCTAGCCACTGCCAATATGCGTAACGGCTATAAGGTTGGCTGGCCCCCGGTACAAACAAAAAATTATCGATGCCGGTTTGCAATTCTTCGACTGATGGTGCGGTATTTAAGATTCCAGAGAAGGGATTGTCCGGTGTGCCTTTTATGGCAATCCAGGCTAACGGATAATCATCGTTTCTGAGTTTTGTCATCAACGCAGAATGATCAATCTGGCGAGGTATCAGTCGCAAGCCCGCGCGTATGGCATTATCGATATAATACTTAAGTTCTTTGCTGTTGTTTGTGCTGAATAATAACTCAAAGGCAGGTAGATCTTCTGCATTAACCGATTCGCCAGACATGGCTCTGACGATTGTTTTTCGGGTTTTTATCGCTTGTAACTCAGGATGTTTTTTATTGAGAATTAGCCCGGAAAAACGCGTTTTCCCTTGATGATAAAACTCAATTACTGCGATGCGTTTGCGGTCATTAAGTTGCTTGATTCTTGCACTTTGCCAATTACTATCCTTCTGCAATGGAATACTATCAATCTCGCCAGATTGGAAATCATCCAGCAGGGTTGTGGCATCTTTATACCGTTGGTAAATGACACGATCAACATTGAAACGTCCGGTAAAAAATTGTCTCTCGGCTGCCCACCAGTCGAGTGTCTTACGAATAGTCACGCGCCCGGAACTGGAGATTTTATCGATGTAGTAGGCCGATGTGCTTGGCTCAGAGAGGCGATCGAAGGTATTCGGCCAGCCATCGCGAGAGGTATAAAAGTGTTTTGCCAGGGGGCGAAGTGCCACCATACGGTTTAACACCTGATTTGAAAGTGGCAACCGGGCTTTTAACGAAAAGATCTTTTCTGAGAATATTTCAACAGATTCAAGATAGTTGCTTACCGTCTCATTTTGTATCGGGGTCTGGGCATTATCCGATTGTATAAACTCAAAGGTGAAGGCGATGTCGGCCGTCGTCACAGCGACACCATCGGACCAGCGAGCATCTTTGTCTATTTTGCAATATAGCGTCTGCATTTGAATCTCAATATTCCAGGCCGAGCACAGCATGGAAATGAGTTCGTTGTTATCCGGATGGAACGCCAGCAGTGGCATCTGCATCTGGTTAAGAAGGGCGGCTACTTCATTGTTTGTATCCGGTCCTATCCGGCGAAGATTGGTAGGCAAGGAGGCGACACCCTGACGGTAAATGCCGCCAGGAATAACCTCATCAATCTCGGTCAGGGGCAGTCCTTCATTCGCCTGCCAGGCTATGTCAGGTACACCGTTATGGGCGTATTTTACAGGCACTCGTGCTTCAGTCATTGCGTGTAGAGTCAGCAGCAAAAACAGAGCAATCCCTTTCATATCAGCGCAACCTCAGCGTGTTACATCGACATAAAGTGTTAATTTTTGGCCTGGCTGGAGGTATTTGTTGTTGGTTTGTCTTGAGTTCCAGCGACGAATATCCGACACCCGTACGTTGAACTTTTGCGAAATGCGCGCAAGAGAATCGCCAGAACGTACCCGATAGTTCACTTTTCGGATCACTTCACGTTTGTTTGGCTGAGATTTTTTACTCCAGATAACCAGCTTTTGTCCGGTTTTCAGAGGATCGCCGGGTGCCATTCCGTTCCATCGGGCAAGCTGGCTTACTTTTACGTCATGGTTGCGGGCTATCTGCCAAAAGCTATCACCAGAGCGCACGGAATACTCTTGGCGCTCGGTATTTCCTGGGCGGCGTGCTGTTTTTAAGCGTGCCATCCGTTGCGATACGCTATGGGAGTAGGCATTCTGTCCTTTGAACGCCCCCGGAATCAGTAGCGGCTCACCCGCTCGAATGACGTTGCCGCGAAGACCGTTGGCCTGTTTCAGCGCATCCGGGGTGGTGCGGAAACGACGCGCGATGGTCAGCAAGCTGTCACCACTCTTCACTTCATAACGTTGCCACTTAACACGAGAGCTGGCGGGCATTGATGCCAGTTGTTGTTGAAACACAGATTGCTTGTCTACTGGTATCAAAAGTTCGTGTGGGCCAGACGGGTGGGTTGCCCAGCGATTGTATTCAGGATTGAGCCGATAAATCTCTTCCAGGCTGGTATCGGCAAGCTCAGCGGCCTGGGACAGATCAATCTGACCGCCGGTATTGACGATGGCAAAATATGGCTTGTTCGCAATCGGTTTCAGTGCTACGCCGTATCTTGCGGGTTCCTTAACCAACTTGGCGAGTGCTATTAACTTGGGCACGTATGCACGGGTCTCTTTCGGCAGCGCAAGTGACCAGAAGTCGGTCGCCAAACCCTTGCGCCGGTTTTTACGAATCGCTTTGCGCACAGTCCCTGCCCCTGAATTGTACGCGGCCAGTGCCAATAGCCAATCACCGTCAAATTCGCGCTGCAACGCATTCAGGTATTTCAGGGCGCCCTCGGTGGCCGCTCGGATATCGCGTCGGCCATCGTGCCACCAATCTTGATGCAAGCCAAAATCACGGCCTGTTGCCGGGATAAACTGCCAAACTCCGGACGCCCGGCCGTGAGAATAAGCGAACGGATCAAATGCGCTTTCTACAATCGGTAATAATGCCAGCTCACCTGGTAGCTGGCGGGCATCGATTTGTTCAGCGATAAAATGCAGGTAACGAATGCCACGGTCAGCAACGCGATTCAGATACCCCTGATGGGATTTGTACCAGTTGAGTTGTGACGTAATGCGAGGATTACTGACGTTGATGTTAAGGCGATAGGCGCTGATGATACGAGGCCAGATATTATCAAATTCCGGGATATTATCTTCAGCGGCCGGAGTTGTCGTGTATTGATCCATCACAACCAAAGACTGTTCCGATTTTTTAGACGGCTCAAGTGGTTGTTTAAGGGATTGATTGCTCGCGCAACCGCTGGCAAGCATTGCTAACAAAAGAGGAATTAATGGTGTGATACGTTGCATCTGATTACAATGGGGTGACGAAAAGGCCTCAGTCTAAATACACAGGGTCTGGCTATCAAGGAATTAAGAACTTAGGCATGAACAGAATCGGCAACCGGATCAAGCCTGAGGTATATCAGCGATGGCTTGAAAAAGAGTCCGCTCAGCGTCTGCTGTCACTGGAGGCAGGTTGGTTAAAAGACACCGTTCAGCCTTTGCGGGGCTTGCACCTCGCTTATGCAGGCATCGACCCCGAACCTAAGTTTCTGGCGAATTCTCGCTGCCAGCACCGCTTTCGGATCGGCTTGCCCTGGCAAGATAATATTATCTCGGTTGATGTCAAAAGCCATGACTACAGTTGGCCACTATCGGATGAAACGCTCGATGTGGTCGTATTGCAGCACATGCTGGACATGGGGCGGCGGCCACATCAAAGCATTCGTGAGGCATGTCGCGTTCTTGTCCCGAACGGCTACTTAGTGGTAGTCGGCTTTAATCCCTACAGCATCTGGGGGGTGGGCCGGCTGTTGCACACATTCTCCGGCGAGTTACCCTGGCTATCAAACCCGGTTGCCCCGGGACGGCTGCAAGACTGGCTGACTTTACTGGATCTGAGGGTTGAGTACCTTCAGCACATTGAACACCTATGGCCAATTAAGTTAGTGTCGGAACAACTCAGTCGCCGCTTCGATCGTGTTCTGGCAAATCGAAATCAATTCCCAGGGAATGGATATCTTCTGGTTGCCAGAAAGACCATTGCAGGCATCACGCCTATTCGCGAACGGCGCTGGCTCAGTTCGGGCAGGGGATTTGCTGTCCCAGCGGCGGCAACAAGAGACAACGTTAACATCTAGCAGCGTACCGGCTGCTCCAACAGAGTGAATACATGAGACAAGTCGTACTCGATACCGAAACGACCGGTATTGGTGAAGGTCATCGCATTATTGAGATTGGCTGCGTGGAAGTGATCGAAAGAAAACTCACAGGACGCCATTATCATCGCTATATACACCCACAGCGCGACATTGATGTCGAGGCACAGGAAGTTCACGGTATATCGATTGATTGGCTCGAAGAAACCAAAGCCCCCGTATTCGCCCAGGTCGCCGATGAATTCCGAGACTTTATTGCCGGTGCCGAACTGGTAATTCACAATGCGGCGTTCGATATAGGCATGATGGATGCCGAATTTAATCGACTCAATTTGAGTAATACTGCCCAGTTTTGTGGCGTATTGGATACGCTGAAACTGGCCCGTGATATGTTTCCCGGCTCTCGCGTAAGTCTCGATGCATTGTGCAGACGTTACGATATCGACAACAGCCATCGAGAGCTTCATGGCGCATTGCTCGACTCTGAGATTCTTGCTGAAGTGTATCTGGCAATGACTGGGGGTCAAACAGACCTTGCCTTGGCGGTGGAAGACGGTCAGTCAGGTGGCGCTGCAGACATAAATTTCGATGATTCGTTATTGCATTCAGCGGAGTTGCTTGTTGTTAGGGCAAGTGCAGATGAGACACAGATTCACGAGCAGATGCTTGATCTGGTTGATAAGAAAAGTGACGGCGCACTCTGGCGGCGTACCTGATTAATCAATCGTAATGTTACCTTTTCAGGAGCGATAGCCGATCTGCTGTCGCTTCTGAAAAAGCGCCAGGGGTCTAGAGCAGATATGTCACCGCAGTAAAGCCGACCAGTGTCATTACAATGGTATAAGGCAGCGCCATGATAACCATCTTCCCATAAGATAAGCGGATTAATGGCGCCAATGCTGATGTCAGCAAAAACAAAAAGGCCGCCTGGCCATTTGGCGTCGCCACGCTTGGCAGGTTGGTTCCGGTATTGATTGCTGCCGCCAATAACTCAAATTGGCCTCGACTGATGTCGCCTGCATCAAATGACGCTTTCACCTCAGAAATGTATACCGTAGCGACGAACACGTTGTCGCTGATCATTGATAACACACCATTCGCCAGGAAAAACACACCGGGTTGAGCAGCAAGGGAAACGTTATCTGTGCTGAGAATCCAGGTAATGATCGGAGTAAACAGGTGTTGGCTGTGGATCACGCCAACAATCGTGAAGAATACAACCAGTAGCGCCGTAAAAGGCAGTGCCTCCTGAAATGCCTTGCCAATCTGATGTTCTTCAATAATTCCGTTAAAGGAAGTGATCAAAACTATTACGGTTAATCCGATCAGGCCCACCTCCGCAATATGAAATGCCAGCGCTGCAATCAAGAACAGAGCAATCGCCGCTTGAACCCATAGCTTGGCAGTATGTTTCTTAGTCATTTGTTGCTTTTGCTCGTCGTCATATTGCTGCAAAATCTGACGGACTTCCTCGGGGATTAATGAGCCGTAACCGAACCAGCCAGCTTTCTCCAATACAAGGCAAGTGAGCAGACCTGCAACCAGAACCGGCATGGTGACCGGCGCCATCACCAAAAAGAAAGTTGCAAAGTCCCAGCCGGCTACCTGGGCGATGAGCAGATTCTGCGGCTCGCCAACATAGGTGCAGACGCCGCCAAGCGCCGTGCCAACAGCACCGTGCATCAACAGGCTGCGCAGAAACGCACGAAATTGTTCGAGGTTCTCTCTGTGAGATGAGCGTAACTCATCGTCGTTTGCGTGGTCATGCTTGGTGTTAAACGTCTTGCCGGAGGCCACTTTGTGATAAACGCTGTAGAAACCGACGCCAACACTGATTAGAACGGCAGTGACTGTCAGCGCATCCAGGAAGGCCGACAGAAATGCAGAGACGATACAGAACAGGAACGAAAGCGCCATTTTGGAGCGAACATTCAGCAGAATCTTAGTGAAGGTGAAAAGCAGTAAATCCTTCATAAAGTAGATGCCTGCCACCATAAACATGAGTAGCAAGATAACCGGGAAATTGGCAACCACTTCGTCGTAAACAGTCTGCGGCGACACCATACCGAGTGCGACGGCCTCCAGTGCCAACAGGCCACCCGGCTGCAATGGATAGCACTTTAATGCCATTGCCAGTGTGAAAATAAACTCAACTATCAGCACCCACCCCGTTACGTAGGGGCCGGCGATATTCAGCAAAATAATATTCGCAAGCAGGAATCCGACAATGGTCTTTTTATACCAATGCGGTGCATTCCCTAAAAAGTTGTTCAGGAAGGCGGAGGTGAGAGAGGATGGCATTACATTTCCCAGTGGTCTTGGTGCGGGGTAAGAAATGCGCGCAATGTAATACTTTTGCAATAATTTGCAATACGAAGTTTACTGGCCGAGCCACCAGCTCAGTCGCGAGGCATGCCTCAAGCGACTGACTAACGTTTACCGATGCTGCTGCATCGCCCGTGGTTACAGGGCTTTGACTGTTTTTCGCAAAAGCTTCGCGCTTTTCAGTCTAAGTAGGTAGAATGGCGGAAAATACAACAAAGAACGTCCCTTGGTATGGCCGAATTAACAACAGGAAGTGAAGTTTCACAATTTGCCGCCTCTCTGAATCTGGTAAAGACAGAAATTGCGAACGCACTGGATCAAGCTGCCGTTCAGCTCGACGCTTATTCAGAATCCGGCAGCAATGACAGTCTGCGATTATTCCTTGAAGAGGTTCAGCAAATTCGCGGAACCTTCAAGATACTGGACTTCCGCGCAGGGGAGCGTATCTGCGAAGAATTGGCTGAAACCGGCAGGGCAGTCAAAGCTCAGAAAGTAAACGAGACCACGCTCCAGGCATTCACCCAGGCCGTTGTCTTTCTGAAGCGTTATGTCGATTTTGTAGCTAACGGCGACCAGGTGGCGCCAAGTCTGCTGGTGCCCACAATCAACCTGATCCGCAAACAACGCCAGGAAAAGCCGCTCCCTGAAGCTTACTTCTTTCTGGTGAATCTCCGGCCAAAACTTAATATGCCGGAAGCTGTACCCGGGGCCGGAAGTTTCCCATATCGCAGGGCTCGCCAACTTTATCAACTGGGCCTTATTGGCCTTATGCGCAAGCAGGGTCGTCGTGGTCCGTTGCAAGTTATGCTTCGCGCTGTTAAACGATTTGAATCGGCAAGTCGTGGTGGTGCCTCCTGGCCGCTGTGGTACGTAACCGTCGCGGCTCTTGAGGCGTTATCTCAGGATGCTTATGAAGTAACACCTCAACGACTAGCGCTGCTGGGCGCTCTTGATCGCCAGGTTCGCAAGATCCAGGATACCGAGGGCAAAGCCTTTAACGAAAAAATGCCGGATTGGCTTCTGAAGGAGCTACTGTATCTGGTGGCATTGGGCGAGGCAGATACAAACGACATTAAGCAGGTCCAGAATGATTTTCACGTTGGTATTGGTGTAAAAGAAACTCAGCTTGCAGAGGCTCGTAATCGTTTATCCGGCCCGGATCAGTCCGCTCTCGACTCCCTGTCGGAGGCGCTTCAGGAAGAGTTACAATCCGTCAAAGATCTGATTGATATGCTGGAGCGCACTGACACTAGCGACTCCAACTTTGAAGAGTTGTTAACCAGCCTGACACGCATTGCCGACACCCTTCAGGTTGCCAACCTCAATGAAGCCGCAGAGCAAACGCGCCGCCTTTGCACTGCTCTAAAAGCAAATGGCCCTGAAAAGATGCAGAGCCAGATGCCAGCGGTTGCTGATAGCATCATCCGCATTGAACAGGAGATGCGTGGCATCACACAAAGCGGTCTTGAGCAAACCACCTTGGTTGATCCGGTAAGCCTCAGCGAAGCGAAAATTGCAGTGCTGTCAGAATCGATGACGGCGCTAACCATGATCAAGCGCGCCATTGGCTCCTATATTGATTCCAACGGAGACAAGCTGCACGTTAAAAATATCGGTAAGAGCTTACACGATGTCGCTGGCTCCCTGATCTTCCTTGAGAAGGAAGATATTGCACACATGCTGCACCAGCTTGAGCACTTTATTGCTAAGCGTATTATTGATAACCCCGGCACTCCTGCCGAATCGCATCTTGAGTCTTTCGCCGACGCGATTACAGCGGTTGAGTACTACTTGGATTCCATGATTGGCCAGACAACCGGCGCCGAAGATGCGCTAAAAATGGCTCGAGAGAGCCTTGCCGCACTAAAGGACTGATAATGCTGCAACCAAGCCTGACCGCAATCACTGTCTCAGTGATATTGATTGCCCTGATTGCCATTGCGTTTGTATGGAAAGGACGAGAATGGTTCACCCACTGGTTGAAAGGCAGTATTGGATTCATCCTACTGGCTGGTTGCATATCGGCCGCTTTCGCACTCGCAGACCTTTGGAGCTATCGTCAGCTGCTGAAGGAGGAGCCTCTGGCAACGCTGAGTATTTATCAATTGGGAGACCAGGCCTTTGACGTCACCCTTGCTCAGCCAGATGGTACTGAAGAGCGCTTCAAGATTGCCGGAGATCAATGGCAGCTTGATGCAAGACTGATTACCTGGACAGGTCCTTTCGCTGCAGCAGGCGCTCAACCCCTGTATCGCCTTGACCGCTTGTCAGGGCGGTATCTGTCACTCGAACAAGAGCGTACCGCAGAACGCAGCGTATACAGTCTTTCTGAGTCGCGCTGGTTTGACCTGTGGAAATCGGTAAAAGGGATGGCACTTTGGCTGGATGCGCAATTTGGAAGTGCGGTTTATATGCCCTTGGCAAACGGTGCGGTTTTTTCGATACATCTTGGTGCCAAAGGCCTTATTGCGCGCCCGGTTAACGAGGTTGCCGACAACGCGCTAGACGGTGATTGGTGACCTCACTCGGAACAATAAAAAAGTCCGCAAATAGCGGACTTTTTTATTGTTCCGAAAACTGCGTTTCTCAGCAATCCAATACGGCAAAGTCACCTTTTTCCTGAGCAATCAGGTGATGCGCATGAATCTTACTCATCGTCCCTTTTTGACAATACAGCAGGTGGCGCTTGCCTGAATCAAGTTCCGATACTTTGCTATCCAACTCGTAAAATGGGATTGTCAGCACACGGTTGTTGGTTAAATGCAATGGGGCGTCTTCAACTTCGTTCGGGTGGCGAATATCCACCACGACATCATCAATAGCAGGGGTTGAAACCAACTGCACACTTTCCAGGCCACTGTCCTCGCCACTTAAGACATCATCAATTCGCTCAATTTTGGCATTATCTAACGCTTCATCCAGAACCGTAAAATCAAAATCTTGTTCGGTTTTCTCGACCTTCGCCAGACTGCCTACGGTGGTAGGTCGCACAGAAATGACGCCACAATACTCTGGCATAACGGCAGCAAAGGTTTCAGTGCCAATGCGGCGCGAGATATCGATAATCTCGGGTTTATCCATGGCCGCCAGGGGGCGCAGCACCATATGATCCGAAACCTTATCAATAACTGCCAGGTTGGTGAGCGTCTGGCTAGCAACCTGAGCGACCGACTCGCCCGTAACGACTGCCGGAAGATTTAAACGACCGGCAACGCGTGACGCCGCCCTTAGCATCATGCGCTTGAGCACCACCCCCATCTGGGCAGTATCAATATTCTTCAGAATCTCCTCAACCACCCCCTCAAACGGCACCGTAATAAACTTAACTCGATGACTCTCGCTGTAGTTTGCCCAAATATAATTCGATACTTGCTTGACGCCGATTTCGTGAGCACTGCCTCCTAGATTAAAAAAACAGTAATGCGTTTTGATTCCCCTGCGAATCATCAAATAACTGGCAACCGTGGAGTCAAAACCGCCAGATATCAGAGACAATGCCTCACCTTGTGATCCAAGAGGGTAGCCGCCGATACCCGCTACCTGATGCCGAACAACCTGAACTTTGTTGTTACGGATTTCCGCTTTCACAACAACATCCGGGTTTTTAAGGGAGACTGTGCTGGCCTCGGTTTCTTTTAACAGCCCGCCACCCATGTAGATTTCTGCCTGATGCGAGGTGAATGTGTGCTGACCAGAGCGCTTGATCCGTACACAAAATGTTTTACCCGCAAGCTCCTCGGCGTAGGCTGCCTTAACGTGCTGATAGGCTTCATCCAGTGTTGTGAATTCGTACTCGACAATTTCAAGGGCGGCACCAATACCAGGGGTATGGGTTAAAATCTGAATTGCATGCCGACGAGCTGCGTCATCATCGTGATTGAGCACCACAACCAGGCTGTCCCAGCGGTTTTGAACGTCCGCCGATAATTCATGTTTGCGAAAAAGCGTCTGCAGGTTCTGTCGCAGGATCTTGGTGATCTGCTTACGCACAGGACGCGATTTAATGGTTATTTCCGGAAACAATTTAATTACAAAGTTTGTAGACATAAGTGGTGTATCAGCCCAGCATGCGAAAAAGGGCGAAGTATAGCTCAGCCAGTGCTTTAGTGGCAGCTTTGCTAAGCAAACGACTAATGGTTAATTATTAGTCGGCACTAATTTTAGATGCATACGTTTTGCGCTTCATATTAATGTCATGTAAGGCAGTAATTCTGCCTTAGCAATTAAGCAAATACGCACTCAAGGAGTAGAGCATGACAAAACGTATCGCGTTAGTAACCGGTGGCACCGGTGGTATCGGTACTTCAATTTGCAAGCAGCTGCATGATGACGGCTATCAAGTGATCGCGGGGTATTATTCCGGCGGCAATCATGAGAAGGCGCAGACATGGCAGGATCAGATGAAAGCCGATGGTTACGACATTGCTGTCGCCTACGGTAACATTCGTGATTTTGAATCGTGCCAGACCTGTATTGAAGGCATTCGCAAGGATTTTGGCAGTGTCGACATCCTTGTTAATAATGGCGGCATTACTCGGGATACAACTCTGAAGAAAATGTCACCTGAGCACTGGGACGATGTAATCGCCACCAACCTGACCTCAGTTTTCTACATGACCCGGCTGGTCATTAACGACATGCTCGAACAAAAGTGGGGGCGTATCGTCAACATCTCTTCCGTTAACGGTGAAAAAGGGCAGTTTGGTCAGGCCAATTACTCCGCTGCGAAAGCGGGCATGTATGGATTCACTAAGGCGGTGGCACAGGAAGTTGCAAGCAAAGGAATCACTGTTAATACCGTGTCGCCCGGTTACATTGCGACATCCATGATCATGGATGTGCCTGAGGAAATTCGCGAGCAGATTCGCAAAGGGATCCCTATCGGGCGCTTTGGTAAACCAGAGGAGATTGCCCGCGTCGTCAGCTTCCTGGCTGGTGAGGAAAATGGCTTTATCACCGGAGCCAATATTTCGGCCAATGGCGGACAGTATATGAACTAAACCCGAATATCTCCGCAACAAAAAAACCGGCGACTGCCGGTTTTTTTGCCTTTGCATGTCAAACAGATTTGTCATGCAGGCGTTGATACATACCTGTAATGTCGTCCATGCGCTTCAGCATACTCTCCGTGGTTCGGGAAATGACATGCGGTGTGTATTCACCAGACTCAAGATGTCTGAATCCGGATTTTGAAAAAGCAAGCTGAGCTTCGACACCAGAGAGAGCCGACTGAATTTCTGAACTGTTTTGTGGTGCGCTCAAAAGTGTCGCCAAACCGCGCTCAAACTCCCCCAGGGTGTTGTGGAAGCCGACTGTAATAGCCTCCAGATTCTCTCCGCTCAGATGGGCAAAGTAATATTTAGCCATTCTCTGACTGAGCATGCGTTGGCGGCCCGAAATATTCACGAGTACGGCACTGTCCGTTCCAGCATAAGCCTCTATGTCAAGAACAACCTGATGACAGGCCGCCACAAGCTCCTCACCCAACGCAATCATTGGCTGCAGCGCCAATGGTTCATCTGATAATAATGCCGCCTGCAACTCGAACCAGCGCTCGTCAACTGTGCGCAGGTTATTTTGGATGCGCAATGTCGGGGCATAGTGACGAAGGTTTTCGAGCTGTTTTGTAAACAACTTACGCGCTAACCGTAGTTGCTTTTCAGCCTTTAAGGTATCGATGTCGGCGGCAAGCTGAATATAAGCTTTGACCATGCGCTCACTCAGCATCCGCTGCCGCCCAGCCTGATTGAGCGCGGCACCATCAGTCAATATCGAAATGTTTGTCGGTTCAGCCAGTAGTTGTGGCGGGAACAACAGCAGAACTGCAGGAATAAGGGAGAGCCAGAAAATACGCATTGCAAGGTAGCCGTAGAAAGAGTTTCCTAGCTGAACAGCAAAAAAGGTTCCTTACCTGAAGCTAATTGTTTGCATTGCCACTTTGGATATTTCTAATAGTCGGGCTTCAGTTTCTTGTGACGGGCGCTTGCATGACGTTCGCGCATCTCGGTGTCAATATAGCGATCGGTTGTCGCCATGCTGGCATGACCAGCATCTTCTTTTACATGTTCTTTCGGGCGGAACTTAACATCTTCTGAGATGCCTGTATGTCGCAGCCAGTGAACAGTCGCCACCTGAAGCTCCTCGGCCTCATCTTGTAAGCCTTCTTCGCGCATTCGCTGATAAGCCGCGTCAAAACAGCCCTGAACAAGATAACGAATCTGGCGGGTACTGGTGACCGGGCCACGCCCTTTGATTTTGGCAACAATCGGGGTTTGCTCTCCAATACGAGGCAATGGGGACAACCCCAGATGTTCCCGATAACGCCGCAATGCACGAAGCATATCATCCGACACGGTAACCATTCTGACCTTGTTGCCTTTACCGACCACGCGCAACCACCAGTGCTGATCCCGATCCTGCTGAAAATCGCCCATCACCGGAGTCCCTCGCTCATCAGCAACCAGTTCTGAAATCCGCAAATACATGCCAAATAAGCAACGCATGACAAATAACGAACGCTCGTGTTCTTTCGGGTTATCCTGTGCCGATCGCTCAACCGTTTCAAGGATATAGTCCCACTGTAAATTAGAGATTCGACGGATTGGTTCCTGGTACGCATGACGCTGCAAATAGCGACTGCGTTGCCGAATCAGTTTGATCGGGTTGATTGCAAGGTAGTCTTCCTGCTGCAGGTAATTGAAGTAAGTCGACAGAATTGAGAAAACCGCTTGCAGGCTTTTCTGCGATAAGTTGAAGTCATTCGTTTGAGATCGTTTGTTTTGCTGCGCAACAAAAGGCCGCCAGTCAGAATTGATCACTCGCTCACCCTGAGAGTTTCGGAATCGCGCCACCTGGCGATCCCCAACCCAAGAAGGGGGAGGGGACTGACAAAACGCCAGGTAATCTTCCATATCCTGGCGATTCAACTCTGCTAATCCGGCCTGACGAATTAGCCAACTCCACTGCAGCAACCTTTCTACCTCTCGCCGGTAGCTGTTAAACGTCGCAGAGGAGCCATTGTAGCTACCTAAAAAATTGAGACTGTTCACCAGGTCATCGTAGATCTGATCAATAGCGCGCAACTCCGGCTGTCGCTGGAGTATCGATCGCGCGTAGGTAAGTGGATTGCCAATATGAACTGCCTGATCAAAAAGAGGTGTTGGCGGAAGGTCGTTGATTTTCATTGCTGCAAATAATTATCGGAATAATGGGTACGATACGGAATTGGCCATTCTGAAACAACCGCTGAAATTCGGCTAAATCATTCCATAGCAGGGCTATCAAAGACAGCCTAGCGAACGATGGCTGCTGACTTAATCTGAGCCCAGACTCGCTTGCCTGGCTGGAGTTGCAACTGATGGACAGAGCGACGTGTTATACGCGCGAGCAACATGGACAATCCATCTTCATTCTCTAAGCTAAGCTGCAAGATTGCCGTAGCACCATCAATTTCTTTGATGCTTTGAATGGTCGCCGGAATTCGGTTGGCGATGCTGCTCTCTAACTGATCATTCAAGGCAATGCTGACATCTTTGGCAGGAACTCGGATTCTTACCAACTCGCTTGCGGTCGTTTCCGATTGCACCAGGTTATCATCGCTGAGCCACAAGCCTCCTCCAGGGAATCGCAACCTGGCGAGGTGCCAGTCGGTATCGAAGCGCTCAATGGTTGCCTCCAGTACGGAACCGACATTGTCGGTCTCAAAGCCAATCAATCCGGCTTCGGAAAACACCTCATTCACCACTCCCTGAGTTGAAATGACCCCTCCATCAAGCACTACGGCGTAGTCAGCCAACCTGGCGACTTCGTCCATTGAGTGGCTGACATAAACCATAGGGATATCCACAGTCTGTTTTATGCGCTCAAGGTAGGGGAGAATCTCCTGCTTGCGCTGTCGGTCAAGTGCCGACAACGGCTCATCCATCAACAGCAACTGTGGCCCGACCATCAGAGCTCGGGCAATCGCAACGCGCTGTTGCTCTCCACCCGACAATTCATCCGGCTTGTTATCGAGCAGCGCTGACAAACCAAGCAGCTCGATAATTTCGTTACATTCCGCTTTATTCAGAGAACTGGCAGAGCGTTTGATTGCGAAATCAAGGTTTCCGGAAGCAGTCAGGTGAGGAAACAGACTCGGTTCCTGAAACACATAGCCAATCGGTCTCTTCCAGGCTGGCAGTAGAACGTTATTTTTATCACTGTCGTCTTGCCAGATCGATCCATCAACCTCAAGAAAACCCGGGAAATCTGGCTCCAATCCAGCCAGCCACCGCAATAAAGTTGTTTTGCCGCAGCCGGAACGGCCACAGATCGCGGTAACACCAGAGGCTGGAATATCCAGATTCAGGTCCAGATTAAATTGCTTGCCAGTCGGTTTAGGTTGTCGCTGCAATTGCAGACGCATACGAATTCTGCCGGACATCAAGCTCCAACCTGCTGATTATTTTCATTGGGGTATATCTCGATCGTCAGCCAGTTCATCGAACAATAGAAGCCTGTTGCTTCTGACTTAGGTACAAGCCAAGTAATACAACAAAAGCAAACACCACCATGAGTCCAGACAATGCATGCGCCTGCGCATATTGAAGGGCTTCGACATGATCATAAATCTGCACCGAAACCATGCGGGTCTCATCTGGAATATTGCCGCCAATCATCAGCACAATACCAAATTCACCAATGGTATGAGCAAAGCCTAAGATGGCTGCAGTGACGAAGCCCGGCTTTGCCAATGGCAAAACAACACTGAAAAAACGATCGAGCGGACTGGCCCTGAGAGTGGCAGCAACCTCTAGCGGTCGGGCGCCGATGGCTTGCATGGCGTTCTGAATCGGCTGAACAACAAACGGTAGCGAATAGAGCAGCGACGCCACAACCAAGCCTGGGAATGTAAACGGCAGAAGTCCAATCCCCAGGCTTTGTGTCAGCTTACCCACGGGACCCTGAGGACCCATAGCAATCAACAAATAGAAACCCAGCACGGTTGGCGGCAATATCAAGGGCAGGGCAACCACGGCGGAAACAACCGCCTTCCAGCGAGAGCGCGTATTGACCAGCCACCAGGCGATTGGTGTGCCGATAAACAGCAATAGCAAGGTGACCACGCTGGCAAGCTTTAAGCTTAGCCAGATGGCACCAATATCTGCATCAGATAACATCATCATTTAGCCAGATCATATCCATAAGACCGGATTATGGCACGTCCAGTCTCAGATTGAATAAAGCGATGCAATTCAATCGCCGGGCCAAAGCCGGAGCCTCTTCTGGTCAGCACCATGTCTTGGCGAATAGGATGATAATAGGACTTCGGCACCACCCAGGCAGAACCGGCTATCAGGCGGCCTTCAGCATACGCCTGTGACCGGGCGACAAAACCGATCCGTGCATTACCACTGGCAACAAACTGATAGGTCTGTGCAATGTTTTCACCGGTAATCAATCTGGGTTTCGTTTGATGGTGCAAATTCAGGGTTTTAAGTACCTCTGTGGCAGCCATGCCATAAGGGGCTAGTTTTGGATTCGCAATTGCCAATCGTCGGTAATTATCGGAAATAAGATAGGTGTAATCTAACTGGATATCGTCTTCAGAACTCCACAGTACCAAAGTGCCAAGAGCATAGGTTTTCAGAGAAACAGGATCCGCAAGGTCAGCCTCAATCAACGCCAGCGGCTTATGATGATCTGCAGATAGAAACAGATGAAAAGGTGCACCATGACTTATCTGAGCAAACAGCTTTCCGGACGATGCGTAAGAGATTTTCAGGTTGTGGCCAGACGACCGTTCAAACTCCCGAGCAAGATGCTTCATAGGGATAATAAAATTAGATGCGGCACCGACATAGACTGTATCGCCATAAACGAGCGTCTTAGTGAACAAGGATGTCAGCATCAAAAGCAGCAACCCGTATATTCGCCGGGCAAACCCCGAGTACCAGGATGAATCTAAGTTGGGCAAATCGTTCGCCTTATGGGCTGTTAACATGTACCGCGCCAGTGTGATGTAATGGTTTGGATGGCTCAAGCCATAAATCTCAGAAAGTGGAGTTTGCAGTGGAGCATAAGGATTTTGAAATGTGTTCCACAATATTCAATCAACATTAACTCATCATTCCAAGTGGCTGTTCTAAAAGCTTTATTTAGAGATTCTGGGTGAGATAACGTGGCAGAGCATCGGTAAAAAAACTGTGGCACCACTGGCCAGAACGGTTCACGCATAATATTCCGATAATACCAATTATCGGAAATATAATGGACTCTCTGACCAATCCTCGTACTCCGTCAGTTAGCCTCGCCGATTTTAGTATTTCGACTTACAGGCCGATTTTGTTTCGCTGTACAGCGTTCGGATCATCTTCAGCACTTGATCAGAGTCCGCGAAGATCAGATGACCTCGTGCCCGTGATCATACAGCCCTGTCCGGCTTTGTAGCAGCTTCCGATCGAAAGAAATGGGCGCTGGATTTCTTCCGATCTCACAGCGTAATGAACAAATCACACTCTAGCGCCTCCATGACAACTGAAACTGGGTTTTTCTGAGTGATTACGTTAGACTGCGCGCCCTTTCAAAACAGCAGTTACAGCAGGTATCAAGACACTATGTATTCAGTAGGTCAGCGTTGGATTAGTGAAGCCGAAACGGACTTAGGCCTTGGTTTAATTCAGGACGTTGATTTCAGAATGGTAACCGTCTATTTCCCGGTTATTGATGACGTCCGCACCTACTCCAAACAAAACGCCCCGCTTACGCGCGTTCGTTTCAAAGTTGGCGATATTGTCCCGCTTCAAGACGGTGGCAACATTACGATCACCGAAGTCCAGGAACAAAATGACCTCATCTTCTACGGCGATGATGAGCGCTTCGTGCCAGAGACTCACTTGAGTGGCCAGATACAACTCAACCAACCAACAGATCGCCTGTTCTCAGGTCAGATTGATAACAACAATCTGTACGAACTGCGTCAGATCGCGCTGCAACAACTGAGCAAATTGCGCAAACGTCCATTCTATGGGCTGCTGGGTGGCCGCACCTCTTTGCTGCCTCATCAGCTGTACATTGCTGAGCAAGTTACTCAGGATTCAATCCCGCGCGTGTTATTGGCCGATGAAGTTGGCCTGGGTAAAACCATTGAAGCCGGCCTGATTCTGCATCGCCTGTTACTGCAGCAACGTATTTCGCGCGTCATGATCATGGTACCGGATCACCTGCTGCACCAATGGCTGGTTGAAATGATTCGTCGCTTCAATCTGCGCTTTAGCATTGTGGATCGTGCCATGGTGGCAGAAAATCGACTGGCCGCAATGGAAGGTGAAGTCAGCAATATGTTTTCAGACAGTCAATTGTTCCTCTGCCCTTTGTCAATTGCTACCCAAACCGAAGTCGCTGCACAAATGACCTCTTCCGATTGGGATATGCTGGTCGTTGATGAAGCGCACCATTTGGAATGGAACGAAGACGGTCATGACGATGCTTACGGTCTGGTCGATCAGATTTCAACTCAGACCCCTGGCCTGCTGCTGTTAACCGCGACGCCGGAACAGCTCGGCATCAATGGGCATTATGCACGCTTGCGCCTGCTTGATCCGGAGCGTTACCCAAGTTTGCAACAGTTCCTCAAGGAGCAGCAACAATATCAACCGGTCGCCGTACTTGCATCGGCACTGGCCGGTGATGACGCACTGAATAGCGACCAGAAGATGGCGCTGGCTGAACTGCTACCCGACATGGCCGACAGTGAAGATCAAGGCAAGCAACTCGAAACACTGATCGACCGTCGCGGACCCGGCCGCGCCCTTTATCGGAATACCCGCCACGGCGTCAGTGGATTCCCAAAACGCAGTCCGAATATTGGCTATCTGCCAGTGCCCGAGTACACAGAAGCAGCGGGTAAGGATCTGGAAAGTGGCTTATTCCCGGAGCTGGGCGTCAACAACTGGAGTGACAGTGATCCACGCTGCGATTGGCTGCTCGATGTTCTGGCGGCTCAAAAAAAAGAGAAAGTGGTGCTCATCTGCCATTCTGCTCAGACTGTGCTCGATCTTGAAAAATTCCTGTGGGAAAAACACGCGACGCCGGCAGCGGTTTTCCACGAAAACATGGACCTGGTTGAGCGCGACCGTGCCGCTGCCTATTTTGCTGATCATGAACAAGGCGCACGCATCCTACTGTGTTCCGAGATCGGTAGCGAAGGTCGTAACTTCCAGTTTGCCCATCACCTGGTGCTGTTTGATTTGCCGTTTAACTGCGATTTGCTTGAGCAGCGCATCGGTCGTCTTGATCGTATTGGTCAGAAGCATGATATCCAGATTCATATCCCGGTGTTCGAAGGCCATCTCAATGGCCGGTGGGCAAGCATCCTGAACGAAGGTCTGGATGTGTTCACCCGACCCAACCCGGCGGCGCAGCCGTTACTGGAGAAGTACCGGGCTGACATCCAACAAGCCTTGCAAAGCGACACAGACCTGGGAGCATTAATCACTACCCTGGCTGTCGAGCGTGACGAGTTACTGCAAGCACTTGAAGCGGGTCGCGACCGTTTGTTAGAACTGCATTCTTGCCACCCGACGAAAGCCCGTGAACTCGGCCAGGAAATGACGATCACCCACATTGAGGACGAAGCCGAACTGAACGACTTTATCGAGCTGTTTGCTGACGCGTTCGGACTCGACCTGGTGGATTTAGGGGGTGAATGCATCACCATCGCGCCGGGTGATCACATGTTGGTTCCGGACATGCCACATCTCCCTGAAGATGGTTTTATGGCAACTACAAACCGTGACATCGCACTTTCTCGGGATGATGTGCAATTCCTCAGTTGGGAGCATCCGTTTATCGATCAGGCTCTGGAGTTAATTGTCAGCAGCCCATCCGGGAATGCGGCGGTTGGCTACATTGAAGATCATGGCCATAACACCGGTGATTGCTTTATTCAGCTGCAGTTTGTTGCTCAATGTGCCGCTCCCAAAGCGCTACAAGTCGAACGCTATCTGCCACCTAACGCCATGCACCTGATGATGACACCAAAAGGTGATTTGGTAGTGAATGAACCAGAGAGCCTGCCGGGTTTTGCCCTGCCATTGAAGAGAGGCACCGCACGCGGCCTGGTTGATCAAAAAACCGCTGAAACGCAGCCGCTGATCCACAAGTTGGAAAAGCTTGGCGCAGGACAGCTGAGTAAAATGGTGAAGCGCGCAGAAGCCAAAGCAGAGGAAGCTTTCGATGCTCGTCTGGAACGCTTACAAGCGTTATCCGTGCAGAACCCGAACATCCCTACCCAACTGGTCGATGCTGTCAAACAAGAGCGCGAACAGGTACTGACCGCGATTCGCGATTCCCAACTGATTCTCGATAGCGTACGCCTGGTATTCTGTGGCTGATCGCTGCTGAGACGAGTATGCCACGCACAAAAAAACCGGTATTCGAAATCTAAATACCGGTTTTTTTATCTGCCGCCAAGCGATATAGAAATCAGTTACGTGGCGAACGCATGGTAACAAACTCTTCTGCAGCAGTTGGATGGATACCAATCGTAGAATCAAATATCGCTTTGGTGGCCCCCGCCTTGATCGCCACCGCCAGGCCCTGCACGATCTCGCCGGCATCCGGTCCAACCATGTGGGCACCAATGATCTTATCCGTACTGGTATGAACCAGTAGCTTCATCATACTCCGTTCAGCCAACCCGCTGATGGTATGTTTCATTGGCTTGAAACTGGATTCGAACACGGTCAGATCATCGCCGTATTCAGCAACCGCTTCTTCTTCGGTTAAGCCTACCGTTGCGATATTCGGCTGACAGAACACCGCCGTTGGAATATTGCTGTAATCCATCGGTGTGTTATCACCAGAATAGAAGTTGGCAACCAGCTTCATCCCCTGCGCCAGAGCAACAGGAGTTAACGCGGGTGTTCCAATCACATCACCCAGCGCATAAATACTGGGGACGGATGTCTGGAAAAAATCATCGGTGATGATGGTGCCATTCTTTCGGGTATTGACGCCCACCTGCTCGAGATTTAAGCCGTCAGTCATCGGACGCCGACCGGTGGCATACATCACGGCATCGGTGAGCATACTGCCACCTGATTTGAGATCAACCTGAAGTTCGCCGCTATCAAGCTTCTCTATGCGTTCTATATCGGTATTGGTGAGAATATTGATGTCTTTTGCTGCAATCTGTTCTGCAGCAAAATTACGAATGCCTTCATCGAAGCCGCGCAGAACCTGATCGCCGCGGTACATTAGTGTGGTTTCTGAACCTAACCCGTTAAAGATACCAGCGAACTCAACCGCAATATAACCACCGCCGACAACCACGACCCGTTGAGGGAACTCTTCAAGATAAAACGCTTCATTCGAGGTGATCGCATGTTCGGCACCAGGAACATCTGGTTTGAATGGCCAGCCGCCGGTCGCAATCAGAATTTTATCGGCGGTGTACTCCTCCTTGCCATCAACTTCCACCGTATGGCCATCTTTCAGACTGGCAGTACCATGGATCAGAGTAACGCCGGAGTTATCCAGCAGGTTGTTATAAATACCGTTTAAACGACTGATTTCATTCGACTTATTATCTCGGAGTGTCGGCCAATCAAACGACTTCAACTCACCGTCAACACCGAAGCCTTTGGCTTCCCGGAACTTTTCAGAGTACTCAGAGGCATAAACAAACAGCTTCTTAGGTACGCAGCCGACGTTAACGCAGGTACCGCCAAGATAACGGTTTTCGACCACTGCGACCTTAACCCCTTTAGCTGCGGCCATGCGTGAGGCGCGTACTCCACCAGAACCCGCGCCAATCACCAACAATTCGAAATCGTGACTCATTATTCTATTTCCCGACAGAGTATGTACACGCCCGCCACTGCTTAGTGAGTGAGCGGGTCGTTATGGGCTAAGTGTAGCTCTCAGATCTACCCAGCCCGGATTGTCTTTTCTTTCAATGTTAATTTGACTAACAGCAATACCATTCTTTGCCTGCAGTTCTTCGAGCCAGGCAATGGCGTCATCAAAGGCGACCTTGTCTACCCAGATGCGCAGACCTTTACCATCCTGCTCATAGCGACTGAGGGTAATTCCACTGCGTCGCGCTTGCTGTGTAACCACAGACAATATCGGACCGGAAGAAGTTCCAGCACCACCGAATTTATGTGCGTTTTGAGCGATTTTATTGTAACTGGCGACCGCCCGATCCAGGCGCCCTTCCAGCGACCGCTGATCCTTAATCAACGGCGCATAAATAATTAAAAACACCAAGGCGATGGCCACAAACCAACCGACACCGCGAACGATCAACTGGTCACGGGCTGGTAATGCCTGATACCACTGAACACCTGCCTGCACCTGAGGATGACTGGACACTTGACGGGCTATTTCCTGAACCTTACTCACGCAGCACCTCCAATCTTCAACCGCCCTTTCACGCCGTCTTTATCGTTAGTGGCCGACGCCACCTCAGCAACCAACCCCTCTTGCTCAAGCGCCTGCTTCAGCATCTGAAGTTCACTAAGGCTGGACGCTTTAACCTCCACAACCAGTTCATTCAGGCGATCGTTAAAACGGATAGACTGCAAATGAACCGACTTCTGTAGGCCTTTTGCGGCATAGACTCGAGAGGTGGTGTGAATTAAGGAAATAAAGCCGGCGCCGGAATCGCTGCTACCGCCGGACAAGTGCTCGCGGAACTGACGATCAAGATTACGAATCCGCTCTCCTGGAAACAATTGCTTATAAAGCGCCACGCTCGCTTGGCGAACCTGCTTTTCTTTTTCCGCCAGCATTTTGTTATCGATATACAAATATACAGTGGAAACAACCAGCCATACCGCAGCGATTGCGCCCAGAGGACGCCACCAGGCCGCAGGCTTATCTTCCTTAACTTCGCGTACTACAAACTCACCCACTAACAGATTAACCAGCTTACTTTCCAGTGCTGAGACAATTTGACCCTTGCCGTCAGTGGCTGTCACGTCAATGGTTTCAAAACTGTCGCCGTACCCGGTTTCCAGTGAGGTTTTTAGCAGCTGCGCCTGGTCAAGTGCCGACGCCCATACTGACATTTGTTCTGTCTGAAATTCATCCAGGATATGCTCAAGTACCGGAGTCAGTGCCACATCATGCACCCAGCCTTCGAAATGCCCGGGCAACATAACTTGCCAGCCTTCGCCACTGCGGCGCATCAGATTCTGAGCGGGCAATAACTGAGTCTCGGGAATTAACTCGCGCACCTGGACGTGGTGAAGCTCACACTCCTGAATCAGACGCTCGATTAACTCTCTAGCCACAACGTAGGCGCGCACTTTTTTGTTGTGCTTGCCCGCTGGGACGATCAGGTAGTTTTCGACATCGTCAATCAAAGACTCTTCCAGCGCAAATGGCAACGCTTTCGCCAGATTACGATTGTTAACGCCGGGCATGGATAACCAGTGCGTCGAATAATTCTCAGCACTCAACACCAGACGAACCTGAGTAAGATCCGGCAGCTCGTCAGCCCATTTATCAAGGGCGACTCCCTGCTCAGTGAGATTGTCGTTTATGTCACCGATCAGCCATTGTCCGCTATGGGACTGCCAGTGAACTTTTTTTGTTTCCATGATGTTGTCTCTGGTTAGCTTGAGCCAGTCTGATACTGGCTAGTATTGCTATTTTGTTGCCCAGGAACTTGCGCCTTGGGTTTTTGTTCGCGTCGTGAATAGTCCCGGTAAACGATACTCGTACGACCATCACCTTTATCGCGCTTAATTAAAATTTCGCTGGTTGCGTAACGCTCAGCCAGATCCGCCCTGGCAAATAATTCAAAATATTCAGTTAGAATGGCAAAGTCACCCTTCTGCCACTTGGCTTCAGCCTGGTTGTTATCATTGCCGGTATTTTGTGGCTCAGTATATCGCTTGAGAATATCCTGATTCCAGAAATCATCGAGGCTGGCAAAACCGTCTTTGCCGCGGCTGCTAACCAGCGATTCGCCGTCCTGAAGTGTCAACTCATTACCAAGAGAAGCAAGCACTGCCGCACTGGCTGTATTAACGTTAAGTTGAACCTCAATCGGCAAACAGGTGATGTATGGGAGTAGTTTCTGGTAGGCCTCTGCTGAAAACTCTTCAACCAACAACAGCTCTGATGTGTGGCTACAACCCTGATACGCAGCACGATACGCCGGTTCGAGCGCCTCATAAACATTATCAACCTGCGACTCTTTGTCCATCCAGCGGCTGACACTGCTGGCTAATTGAGCATCCAGCCCTATCAACTTAAGCAGGTTACTGAAACGTTGCTGCTGGACCGCCTTATTCGCAGAATCAGGCGACAAGCTGTTCAAATTAAATCGACCCTGAGCATCGATTATGTATCCTGTTATCTTACCGTCACCTATTGGATATGGGCCATGGATACCGGTTTTGTTTTGCCCTAAGCCATTCCATTGATCATTTAGCGTGTCTTTCGTTTTGTCGTCTTTCCAGTCTTCGTATAAAACCACACGAATTGCTTCTTCAGCGGCGTATGTCAGTGCACGTGACTGTTGAAAGGTAAACATATTAGCGCTTCGCTGAACATCGGTAGCCTGACGATCAATGATATTGGTTGCCAGCAAGGTTACGATGGCAAACACCAATAACACCGTAATTAACGCCAACCCTTGTTGCTTACGATAACCAGGCATTAGATTCCCCCGCCATGTGCGATTAGCCAGGTACGTTCAATATCCCCCAGTCGGGGCAATTCAAAACGCCAGCGTACAGCCCTCGGCACTTCTTGCCCTTGACCTGCGGTTTGCAGTGCAGGCCAGGCTGAGTACCAGTCTCTGCCATCCACTTTCACTGACTGATCCTGTTGCTGGCTTAATTTTTCAACCAGCAGATCGATTTCTAAAGACTCAATTTGCTCCAACACAACCTGTGATACTGGCTCGGAATCGGTCGAACGGTCCAGCACTCTCCAGAAATAGCGCACCAGACAATCACCTTCTGGCTCTGCAACTCCCCACTTCAGCAACCGTTCCCGAGCTGGCTTACAGACATCATTATCCATCGACTCCATACGGTATGCGACGCGTTGCAACGTAGAGCGTGGATCTTTTGCTATGGGAGAATTACGCCATCCAGCTCGGGTAAATTCTATAGGATAGTCACCATTTTCTAGTATCAGGGCGGATTGGGAATCGCCGTACTGATCCCTGATGGAACGATTAATAAACTGCTCGATATCACGACTCAGCACTTGATTAAACCGTTGCAGACTTGTGAGCTGCTCAGAAGTTATTTCTGTGGAGCTTTTCGTATCGATGACGCTGCGTAGCAATTGACTGGCACCAACACCCAGCATTGCAGTAATTGCAACAGCAACCAACACCTCCAGTAGCGTAAAACCGCGGGAATGATGCATCAATACTTCCCCCGATAAGCTTCAAGAGTAATCAGATTGGCATCCTTCTCCTGAGCATTGGCTACTGAAATGGTGATTTTTCTCAGACTGGCCTGTTCCATATTCTCGATCTTGGTGTTCACTCGCCATTCGCGATTGGCCATATCAATAACATCGTTGGAATTTGTAACATTAGGAAATGGACCCAGGCGAATTTCAGCCAGCTTATTTTCTGCAACGAAGGCGGCCAGCGTTTTCTCCTGCAGATACAACAGATTGTTGACACTTTGACTGGTGGTTTGACTGATGGTGGTAGCAATGACGGCAAATACCGTAACAGCGATCATCACTTCCAGTAGCGTAAAACCTTTCGATCGCTGATTAACCTTCATAACGCTCCACTTCAGTAAATAATGCACTGAAACCGTCGCCTTTTAATCGCACGACAAAGTTGTTGTCACTCTTGTGGCTGAGCTCAAGGCGGAAAGGCGTGTATTCGTCTGAGGAGAGAAATAGGAGTGCGGGTTTTGGCCCAACTTTATCATCGACCAGCTCGTCGAAATCAATCTTTTCGTCTTCAACGTACAGCACCATCTCAACTTCTTTCGGTGCTTCGAGGCTGGTTTTTAGCGTACCCTCACCATGTGATTGCCAGGGGTTTTTTTCGACTTTTGCACGCTCTTTAGCGTCTAGGTTTATGACTCTTTCGCTGTGAATATCGTTATAAGACAGCAACAACAACTCCTGGGATGTCATTGCTAATCCTAAGTCTACATTCTGAAAAACCGCATCTTCACGATACGCTTCCAGCAATACAGTAAGTTGACGGGCAAACTGCTTGGTTTCGTCCTCAGCCGGATTGCTACTGGCAGTGAGCGTTGCCATCGACATTAACCCGCCAATGATCGCCAACACAACCAACACTTCCAGCAGGGTAAACCCCTGCTGCTTGCGATTAACCGTCATCATGAAAATATCAGCGACTACTCGTTGCTACTGATATCCGCACCATCTTCTTCGCCACCTTCCACGCCGTCAGCACCCATGGATACGATTTCGTATTTGTTGGCTTTTTCACGGTAGTAGATGAACTCATTACCCCAGGCATCCGTTGGCACGCTGCTGCCCTTCATATAACCGCCGGACTTGTAGTTCTTTGGCTCGGGCGAGCTGCTTGGCTTAGTAATCAGCGCTTCCAGGCCTTGCTCCGTCGTCGGATATTGGTAGTTGTCCAGCTTGTACAGGTCAAGCGCGCTTTCAATCAGCTTCATCTGGCTCTTGGTGGTTTTGATGTTGGCTTCACTGGCAGAGCCGAGAATATTAGCACCCACCAGGGCCATAATACCGCCAATAATTGCCAGTACGACCATCACCTCTAACAGGGTAAAACCTTTAACTTTTTGTGCATTAACTTGCATTGTTGTTTGCTCCTACTGAACCATTTGTTGCAATTCGAGAATGGGTAACATGATTGCGGCAACGATTAAGGCCACAATCGCGCCCATGGATAACAGCATCATGGGCTCAAAAATTTTAACCAACGCGGATACGGTATTTTCCAGCGTGGTTTCCTGCTGCTGTGCAGTGCGTGCCAGCATTGAGTCGAGCTCGCCACTGTTCTCACCACTGGCAATCATATGCAGCATGATGGGGGAAAAATGACCGGTATCCCCCAGAGCCTGATGCAAACTGCCCCCTTCGCTGACCGCCACGGTTGCTTCCATTAAACCCGCCTGTATCGGTAAGTTAGTCACCACCTGACTGGCAATACGCATCGCCTCGACCAAGGGAACACCACTGGATGTAAGAATCGCCAGTGTACTGCCAAATCGCGCAGTATTGGCGTCACGTACGAAACCACCCAAACCGGGGATTGTCAGCACAAAACGATGAAATTTCCGCCGAAAACCTTCTTTCTTCAACGCCCGATTAAACAGGATTAACCCCGCAATCGTGGCGCCAAGAATATAAAGGCCGAAGTTGCTGATCAGGTGACTGATATTCAGCATGAACTGGGTTAAACCAGGCAGCTCCTGACCGTTTTTAATAAATACTTCAACGATATCCGGCACAACATAGGTCAGCAGGCCAACCACGATACCTATTGCGACAATAGTGAGGATGATCGGATACATGGCGGCCAGCTTAATCTTTTGATCAGACTCCTGACGAGACTCCGTATAATCCGCCAGGCGATTTAAAACGCCATCCAGGTGACCGGCATGCTCACCGGCAGCGACGGTTGAGCGATATAAATGGGGAAATGCCCGAGGATACTCTTCAAGCGCTTTTGCCAGCGTGTAACCCTCCAGCACTTTGGAGCGAATCGCCAAAATCATCGCTTTGATTTTTTGTTTGCCGGTCTGTTCAGATAACGCCCGCAGCGATTCATCGATTGGTAGCCCTGCAGCAATCAGGGTCGCAAGCTGGCGAGTGATCAGTGCCAGCTCTGGTACAGACAGAGAGGGTCCACGATTAAAGAAACCGACACCATCGTCGCCTTTTTGTTTGTTGGTTGTCGCTTCCACAGACAGCGGCATCCAGCCTTTATCGCGCAATTGCTGACGAATCTGGCGTGCACTGTCAGCTTCGAGCACCCCTTTTTGCTGTTTGCCTTTGGCATCCAGCGCCTGATATTCAAAAGCAGCCATGTTCTAATCCTTGTATCAGCCCTTGGCTACCCGTAAGAGTTCTTCAATGGTGGTACTGCCTGCCAGGACTTTTCGAATACCATCCTGGCGAATACTCGGACCAGAGGCACGCGCATGCTCTTCAAGCTCTTGCTCCCCGGCCTTATCATGAACCAGAGTTTTCATTTGCTCATCGACTTCGATGATTTCATAAATACCCTGGCGTCCGCGATAACCCAACTGGTTACATTTATCACACCCTTTCGCATGGTAAATGACTGGCGGGTTATTCGGGTCTGCACCCAATACTTCACATTCAGAAGCATCAGCCGGTGCCGCTGTTTTACAATCGTCGCACAACACACGCACCAAGCGCTGAGCAATCACACCCACCATCGAAGATGACAGCAGAAACGGCTCGACCCCCATATCCTGTAATCGAGTAATTGCACCCACGGCGGTATTGGTGTGCAACGTTGATAACACTAAGTGACCGGTTAGCGATGCCTGAATCGCAATCTCTACGGTTTCAAGGTCACGAATCTCACCAATCATCACGACATCCGGGTCCTGACGCAGAATAGCACGCAGTCCTTTGGCAAAGGTCATATCAACTTTGGTGTTCACCTGGGTCTGACCAATTCCAGGCAAGCTGTATTCCACCGGGTCTTCTACCGTAAGAATATTTCGACTGGTTTCATTAAGGTCTGACAGGGCGCCGTAGAGCGTTGTGGTTTTACCGGAGCCGGTTGGGCCTGTGACAAGAATAATGCCGTGAGGTTTCGATATTATGTTGCGTAATGTGCGCAAATCACGGTCAGCCAGACCCAGCTGAGCCAGGCCTAATCGACCAGCCTGCTTATCCAGTAAGCGCATTACGATACGCTCACCGTGCTGTGATGGCATAGTGGACACCCGAACATCCACCTCACGCCCGCCGATACGCAAAGCGATTCGACCATCCTGAGGGACACGCTTTTCGGCGATATCCAGTTTCGCCATAACCTTAATACGTGACACCAGCAAAGCCGCCAGCGCACGTTTCGGCTGCACGACTTCACGCAGCACACCATCGACCCGAAACCGCACTACAAGGCGTTTCTCGTAGGTTTCGACATGAATATCCGAGGCACTCTCCTTTACCGCCTCTGTCAACAGGGCATTAATCAAACGAATGATCGGAGCATCGCCTTCCTGCTCAAGCAGGTCTTCGGTCTCCGGAACAGAATTGGCCAAGCTGGCCAGATCCATTTCATCGCCCAGACCTTCGACCATTTCCATCGCCTCAGAACTGTCACTCTGGTATGCAAGGCCAAGGCGGCGATCAAACTCATCATCACTGACGACTTCAAGACGAAATGGTGCAGCCAGAAAACGCTGAACTTCCATGATCACGTCTGCACGAATGCCTTCTTTATGAAACACAATCAACTGATCGGTGGAGCCTTCGACAAGCACACCAAAACGCTTGGCAAAGCCAAACGGAATGCGTGTACTGATGTGTGTACTCTGGGAAGATATTGGCTCATTTGACAAACCTTCCGTTTCAGAAGGTTCCGGAGTCATAACTTGTGGATGATCCAGCTCACTGGTTACTGCGCCTGTCATGTTCTACCCTAACTGGTCGCGGCCAATGCCGCTGTAGTCGAAGCCCTGAGCTTTGAGGCTGTATGGATCGTACTGATTACGCCCATCAATGATTACAGGGTGCTTCAAAAGTTTCTTGATTGCATTGAAGTCCGGCTGACGGAAGGGTTTCCACTCAGTCACCAATACCATGGCGTCAGCATCGGCCAACGCGTCATACTGATGCTCGCACAAAACAAGGCGCTGTTCACTGAAAACTGTGTCAGGAAAGTGCAGTTTTGCTGCACTCATTGCCACTGGATCATAGGCACGTATCTTAGCGCCGACAGCCAGTAAACTGTTGATCAGTTCGATCGAGCTTGCACCGCGCATGTCGTCGGTACCAGGCTTGAACGCAAGCCCCCAAATGCCGATTGTTCGCCCTGTCATATCAGCACCAAACCGCTGCCTGAGCTTCTCGAAAAGGCGTTGTTTTTGCTGAGCATTGCGGAGTTCAATGCTGTTCAGAATGCCCGTATCACAGCCATTCTCCGATCCCATATTCACCAGGGTTTGTACATCCTGCGGGACAAATGAACCACCGTAGCCACAACCAGGGTAAATATAGGAATAACCGATGCGACTGTCGGAGCCGATACCTTTACGAACCTGTTCGACATCAACGCCAACGCTCTCAGCAAGATTGGCAATTTCATTCATGAAGGATATCTTAGTAGCCAGCATGGCACTGGCAGCAAACTTGGTCATTTCAGCATCACGCACGCCCATGAACATGAGCTTGTCATGATTACGTGAAAAACTCTGATAAAGTTCAGCGACCGCATTTCGGGCGCGCTGGTTATTCACCCCTACGATAATGCGATCAGGTCGCATAAAGTCGTCAATAGCAACGCCTTCCTTCAGAAATTCAGGATTAGACACCACATCAAAATCAACTTCCAGGCCTTTGTCTGCCAATACTGTCTCGATTACCCGATGGATCTCGTCAGTCGTACCAATGGCTGAAGTTGATTTATTAACAATCAGGGAGTAGCGGCCAAGCACATCAGCAACAGACGCAGCACAGCGAAGCAAGTCATCCAGATGATTTTCATTGGTTGAGGCATCAAGCGCGATAATATAAACATCGGAGTTTTCAGCCAGAGAGCTGGCGAAGGATAAGCGCCCTGCTTTGCTGTTGTTCTGAAGCATCGCATCCAGACCTGGTTCGAATACCGGTAGCTGGCCAGAGCGAAGACCAGAGATAATTTTTTCATCAGCATCGACACAAGTTACGGCGTTTCCCATTTCCGCAAAACAGGCACTTGTGACCAAACCAACATAGCCGGTTCCTACGACTGTGATATTCAAGAAATTTTCCTTCGGTCAGAGCAATTAAACGAGTACGTTACCCTATTACCAAAAAATGACAACTCGATGACATAAAAAAACCCGGCTGCTGCCGGGTTTTCTATAAGCTACTGATATTACAGAGCATTTTCCAGTTCTGGAACTGCTTCGAACAAGTCAGCAACAAGACCGTAATCAGCTACCTGGAAGATAGGAGCTTCTTCATCTTTGTTAACCGCAACAATGACTTTAGAGTCCTTCATACCTGCCAAATGCTGAATGGCACCTGAAATACCAACAGCAACATACAGCCCTGGCGCGACGATTTTACCGGTTTGACCAACCTGCATATCATTAGGAACGAAGCCAGCATCAACTGCTGCACGAGAAGCACCAACAGCTGCACCCAGCTTGTCTGCAACTTTGTACAGCATTTCGAAGTTGTCGCCGTTTTGCATGCCACGACCACCAGAGATAACAACATCAGCAGCCGTCAGGTCTGGACGATCAGACTTAGCCAGCTCTTCACCAGCGAAAGCAGAAATGCCAGCATCTTTTGCAACATCTACCGCTTCAACAGCAGCAGAACCGCCTTCGGCAGCTGCTGCATCAAAAGCAGTGCCACGAACGGTCATCACTTTGATGCCGTCAGAAGACTTAACAGTGGCAATTGCGTTACCTGCATAAATTGGACGAGAGAAAGTATCTGCAGACTCAACACCAATCACTTCAGACAGCATATTTACGTCCAGTAAAGCTGCAACGCGTGGAAGGAAATCCTTACCGGTCGTTGTTGCTGCAGCCAGAATATGGCTATAGCCTTTACCCAGCTCAGCAACAAGCTCACCCATGTTCTCAGCCAGCTGGTACTCGTAAGCTGCATTGTCAGCAACCAGTACTTTAGCTACGCCATCAACTTTTGCAGCGGCTTCAGCGGCAGCGCCACAGCCAGAACCTGCAACCAATACCTCAACGTCGCCACCGATTGCCTTAGCAGCAGTGATGGTATTCAGGGTTGCAGCACCCAAAGCAGCGTTGTTGTGCTCAGCGATTACTAAGATAGTCATTACATAGCCTCCTTAAAGCACTTTTGCATCGTTTTTCAATTTGTCGACCAATTCGGCAACGTCAGCAACCTTGATGCCAGCAGAACGCTCAGCGGGAGGTGCAACTTTAACCAAGGCCAGGGTAGAGGCGACTTCAACACCCAGATCTGCCGGAGAAGTCATGTCCAGAGGCTTGCGCTTGGCTTTCATGATGTTAGGCAGCGAAGCATAACGAGGTTCATTCAAACGCAGATCGGTAGTAACAATTGCTGGCAAGTTCAAAGCAACGGTACGCAGACCGCCGTCGATCTCACGAGTAACGTTTACTTTGTCGCCGTCAACAGCAACTTCTGAAGCGAAAGTCCCCTGTGGCATGCCTGTCAGCGCACCCAGCATCTGACCAGTCTGGTTATTATCGCTATCGATGGTTTGCTTACCCATCAGAACGATTTGTGGCTGTTCTTTTTCCACAACCGCTTTCAGCAGTTTGGCGACAGACAGAGATTCCAGCTTTTCTTCAGTTTCAACCAGAATACCGCGATCAGCACCCAGAGCCAGAGCAGTACGAATTTGCTCCTGAGCGACTTTAGGACCGATAGAAACAACCACAACTTCGGAAGCAACACCCTTCTCTTTCAGGCGAACAGCTTCTTCAACTGCGATCTCACAGAATGGGTTCATAGCCATTTTGACGTTGGTCAGGTCAACATCAGAATTATCAGGCTTTACGCGTACTTTTACGTTGTAATCGATTACGCGTTTAACAGCGACAAGAACCTTCATAGATTCCTCGTAATTATCTTGGTGGATGAATAAAGAGGCCGATGCCACACCATAAGATGAAACCGGAATTGCCCCTTTCCAGCGCTCCACATTATTGGGATGTTTGACGTAAGCGTCAATAGCATGTCCGATTTCCACGCTTTTCTCGCCTGAAACAGGCAACTTTGGGACAATTCCCCCGTTAAATCAGTTGCTTGGTAAAAACACCAACGTATAATGTAAAAATTCAAACGCCCGTTTGATGTTTACAGTCAAGTATACTAATGGGCTAATATAAAAGTGTTACACCGAACACATGAACAGCACCGTGAGCTGTTCCGTTTGAGCTTGAGGAGAAGACCA
Source organism: Saccharospirillaceae bacterium (assembly GCA_022448365.1). Classification (NCBI taxonomy): domain Bacteria; kingdom Pseudomonadati; phylum Pseudomonadota; class Gammaproteobacteria; order Oceanospirillales; family Saccharospirillaceae; species Saccharospirillaceae bacterium. The sequence goes on from JAKVCS010000003.1 coordinate 176,747, forward strand.
TGCAACGTGAAGTTATGGAATACGACGTAGTTATCGTCGGCGGCGGTCCTGCCGGCCTGTCTACTGCAATCCGAATCAAGCAGCTGGCCGAAGAAGCCGGAGAAGAAATTGCAGTTTGTCTGGTAGAGAAAGGTTCTGAGGTTGGCGCACACATCCTGTCTGGCGCAGTAATCGAAGATCGTGCTCTGGCCGAGTTATTCCCTGATTGGAAAGAGCTGGGTGCGCCGCTGAACACACCTGTTAAAGGTGATGAAGTTTACTTCCTGACCAGTGAAGAGAAAGCTACAAAAGCTCCACACTGGGCAATCCCAAAACCAATGCACAACGATGGCAACTACATCGTATCACTGGGTAATGTTGCCCGCTGGCTGGGTGAACAAGCAGAAAACCTGGGAGTGGAGATCTATCCGGGCTTCCCTGCAGCCGAATACATTGTTGAAGACGGCGTTGTTAAAGGCATCGTGACCGGCGACATGGGCATCAGCGAAGAAGGCGAGCAAAAAGACAGTTACATGCCAGGTATGGAGCTGCGAGCCAAGTACACTATTTTTGCAGAAGGCTGTCGAGGCCACTTGGGTAAGCAACTGATCTCTGAGTTCAAGCTGGATGAAGGCAAAGATCCGCAGCATTACGGCATCGGAATCAAGGAGCTTTGGGACATCAACCCAGAGCTGCATGAAGAAGGCCTGGTATTGCACGGTGCTGGCTGGCCTCTGAGCGAATCAGGGTCTTCTGGCGGCTTCTTCCTGTATCACGCTGAAAATAATCAGGTGGTTGTTGGTCTTATTACCGATTTGTCTTACGACAACCCGCACCTAAGCCCGTTTGATGAATTCCAGCGGATGAAACACCATCCAGTAATCAAGAAATACCTCGAAGGTGGCAAGCGCGTATCCTACGGCGCACGTGCAATCACTAAAGGTGGCTTAAACTGCTTGCCTAAGATGACCTTCCCGGGTGGTCTTGTTGTCGGTTGTGATGCTGGCACGCTGAATTTCGCTAAAATCAAGGGAACTCACACAGCCATGAAGAGCGGCATTGTTGCCGCAGAGCAGGTTGTTGCGGCAATGAAAGCGGGCCGCGCTAACGATGAAATTGTTGAATTTACCCAAGCGTTTGAAGACAGCTGGGCATGGCAAGAGCTGCATCGTAGTCGTAATTTCGGCCCGGCAATGCACAAATTCGGCACCTTCTTAGGTGGTGCTTTTAATTTCGTTGATCAAAACCTCTTCCCTCTTCCGGTTACCCTGCATGACACTACGCCAGATCATGCAACGCTCAAGCCAGCGTCGGAGTGCAAAACGATCGACTATCCTAAGCCGGATGGCGTCATCAGCTTCGCCAAACTGGATTCGGTCTTCATTGGCAATGTGAACCATGCTGAGGATCAGTTATGCCATCTTCGTTTAAAAGACAGCAGCATTCCGCTAGGTATAAACCTTGAGAAATGGCATGAGCCGGCCCAGCGTTACTGCCCTGCCGGTGTATATGAAATCGTTGAAGATGAAGACAAAGGTCAGCGCTTCCAGATCAACTCGCAGAACTGCGTACACTGCAAGACGTGCGACATTAAAGATCCATCTCAAAATATAACCTGGGTAACTCCAGAGGGCGGCGGTGGTCCAAACTACCCGAATATGTAAACCGCTCGAGTCATGACAATGGCGGCGTTTCTGAAAAGAAGCGCCGCTTTTTTTTTGCAAATTTTTAGGCGGTATAGGCTTACCACTTCAATAACAGTGCCTTAAAAAGCCGATCTGAACCATCAGATTTATCAGAAAGAATCGTTCTATTTTTGGCAATTGAGCATCCAGTCCAAAAAACTCACTATAAGCCCTGTTAAACAATTATCATTTAACTGGAATCTTTTATGAGTATTCAGCAAGACTATTTATCCGTATGCGACTACCCAATCAGTCGGCGCTGGCCAGCCAAAAACCCAGATATCATCCAGCTGTATTCTTATCCCACTCCGAACGGAGTGAAAATATCGATTGCATTGGAAGAAATGGGCCTTGATTACGAACCACACAGGGTCGGACTTAACGACGCAGATGTGAAAAGTCCGGAATTTTTATCACTCAACCCAAACAATAAAATCCCAGCCATCATCGACCCAGCCGGCCCAAATGGTAAGCCCATAGGCCTGTTCGAGTCAGGCGCAATCCTGCTCTACCTGGCAGAAAAAACTGGAAAGCTACTGGGTGACAGTCTCGCCGAGAGAGCAAAGATAACCCAGTGGCTGATGTTTCAGATGGGAGGCCTAGGACCGATGACTGGTCAGCTGGGCTACTTTCATGCATTTGCCGGCAAGGGCATTGAGGACCCCCGCCCACGCGAGCGGTATTACAACGAAGTGAAGCGCTTGCTAAACGTGGTCGATCAACAAGTCGCCGATCAGGATTGGATTTCGGGCAACTTTTCTATATCTGACATCGCAATCGGACCCTGGTTACAAACCATTCCAAAATTTTATAAAGCAGAAAAGGAGGTTGAACTGGCAACATTTAAGAACGTTCAAGCTTACATTGAGCGCTTTGCGGCGCGACCTGCTGTTATTAAAGGGTGGAATATTCCTGGGGCATAAAAACAATAGCGACATAAGACACTGCAACAGAAGCTTTTACTAAAACTGAGGCGGTGCTAGACAACGCTTTAACTGCAGCAGACTACCCAGTCAGTCACGCTGGATTACTGCTGCAGAATCAGCCCACCTTAAACTCAACTCCCGCCGAGCGAATAACAAATTCTGAAGCTGCATCTTCTGATGGCTTCTCTTCGGCCAATCCTGCTAAATCATAAAAGGCATTTCTGGAAAATCGCGCCTTTAAGCCGTTACGGACATCAATTTCGGGAAGCAACTCTCCGTCTAATTCAGATAATTTTAGCGGGTGTTGACTGCTGATTATTAATAAATCACCGGTATTTGTAATCGCGTCAATATGATCAGGCTTCGGATCAATCATTGTGATCATAAACGGGTGGTCCTCAACCTGTATCCGCCATTTCTCTACCGGCGTCAGAATAAAAAAATCCTCTCCTTCTTTACGCAAAATACTGGCAAATAAGCGCACCAGCCTTTCACGCTGAATTTTGACACCTTCATGCCACCATGAGCCGTCTTTGCGAATAACCATATCCATATCACCGCTTAATGCCGGCTGCCACTTTTCCATTGGCGGCAACTGGTTACTGTCCTTAAGACCAATTTGCTGTTCAAGATTAGATAGTTTCATAACAACCCTCTTCTTTAATAAAAGTCGATAGTTTTATGCCAGCCAAAATATTAAAGTCCGCGCTGCCACTCCTGACGAAGTGCGATCCGCCCAGCCATGGCATCATCAAGCTGCGCTAACATTGCAGCTTTATCCTCACCTAGGTTTCCTTTTAACGGTAAATAATTCGACGCATGATCACTGCGAAATACAGTATTTTTCAGCTCCAGCGTATTAATTAACAAACGCAGCTCTTTAAACAATTGCAGTTGATTCGGCAACTGGTACTCGCCATTAAAACCTTGCTTAACACGCTCATCACCCATTGGATAGCTGACTACTAAGGTCGACAGATAATCCGGCTGAGCATCATTCATTAATAAGGCTGAGTTACGCGCATGCTGCTCACTGTATTTAACGCCACCCATACCATTTAGAATCATGACTGAGGATTTAATACCCGCCTGCTTGATTTTAACCAGTGCATCGAGAGTAGACTGATACGTCTCGCCCTTATTAATAAATTGCAGCACCTCATCATCGCCACTTTCCGCCCCGACATACAGAATGCCTAAGCCCAAATCACGCATTTGTTGCAATTCATCTACAGATTTTTTGCGGACGTTTCTTGGCAAACAATACGCCCCCACTCGCTTAACCCAGGGCGTGTAGTGCTTAATCGCCTCCAGAATGGTGATTAACTTGCGTGACGACAGAACCATCGCATCACCATCAGCAAGAAAAATCTTTTCGAAACGTGGACCTAAAGCCGCAGCCTCCTGTAGCTCCTCAATAACCTCTTCCTCCTTCTTCGCTCGGAATTTTTTCTGCGGCTGTGTGTACATATCGCAAAAGGTACAGTTATTCCAGGAGCAGCCATTGGTGACCTGCAGGATCAAAGATCGCCCTTCAGAGGGTGGGCGGAAAACGGGTTCTATATAATCGAAAAGACTCATCACGGGTGCTTTTGTAGTAGTTTTCCTAATTTTACCGCCAGTAAACAATAAGCTGAAGCACCAGGTAGGATGCATCCGCATAATCAGACCGCCAGTCCCCCTCTAGCAATAACGAGCCTTACTAATTCATGACGATACCAATCATTTTGAATCGTCTGCGCTTCGTCACTCCCAAAAGACATGCAAGCCTCTGTAAGATAAATTTCCATCCACAAGACGTTTAAGTCGATCACAATAATGGATTATGCAAGGCGCTTGATTCAAATAAGGAAAATGCCGGTATCACAACAAAAAAAGTGGCGAACCGATTAGAAAGTATCTGGAAAATGAAATATAAATGGTGCCCGGGGCCGGACTTGAACCGGCACGTCCGTTAGGACGGGAGATTTTAAGTCTCCTGTGTCTACCAATTCCACCACCCGGGCATCGGGGTCAACATAACGTTGATGCAGTGTGGCACTGCCAGGAATTTATCGCTTTGATCGACCACACTGATAAAGTGGAGGCGCGAGCCGGATTCGAACCGGCGTCAGCGGATTTGCAATCCGCGGCATGGCCTCTTTGCTATCGCGCCAATATCGATATCAACCCCTGCGAGGAGTTGGAGCGGGAAACGAGATTCGAACTCGCGACCCCGACCTTGGCAAGGTCGTGCTCTACCAACTGAGCTATTCCCGCTAAACGATGCAGCGCATTTTAGAGAATGCGCTAATGAAGTCAACTGTTTTTTCTTACTTTTTAAGCACTTAGCCTGCTTTTATAAATTTTTATCAGAATTCAGCTATCGCCGACAGCGTCATTTACTTGCAACTAAATCGGGCCAAGCAGCTTTGAGATAGACAAACATAGACCAAATAGTAAGGATTGACGCACCAAACAGGCAGATCCAGCCAACCGTTTCGACGTAGTGATGAAAGCCGCCCGCCATCAGGAAAAAGATAGCTGACATCTGCAGGAAGGTTTTCACCTTACCCACATAACTGACTGCAACGCTGGCACGCTTGCCAAGCTCGGCCATCCACTCACGCAGTGCTGATATCACAATTTCGCGACCAACAATAATCATTGCCGGTATCGTCAACCATATCGTCGCAAACTCCTCAACCAGCAATATAAAAGCGACTGCAACAATCAGCTTATCCGCAACAGGGTCGAGGAACGCACCGAGTGGCGTACTTTGATTCAGCTTACGAGCAAGGTAACCATCAAACCAATCGGTTACTGCAGCAAGCCAAAATAGTAATGCGGCCCATAACTTTCCACCCTCACCCAACCAATAGAAACAAATCACCATCATTGGAATCATGATGATCCGACCCAATGTGAGGATGTTTGGCAAATTCATGTGTTTTTACTCCTAACGCTAACCGCGCAAAAATTATTCACCGTGCAGATGAGCAAATATTTGCCCAGCAAGCTTTCTGCTGATTCCGGGAACCTTCTCCAGTTCCTCGCGACGCGCACCGCGCATGTTCTTTAGACTACCAAAGTGCAGTAGTAGCTCCCGACGACGTTTGGGGCCGATGCCTGGCAGCGTCTCCAGGAGAGATTCGCCTCGACTTTTAGCCCTAGCTTTACGATGGCCAGTTATCGCAAAGCGGTGTGCTTCATCGCGAACCATTTGCAAAAGACGAAAACCTTCATCGTGAGCGTCGGGCATTATAGGGTGAGTTGCATTGGCTTCCCATAGGAATTCCCAGCCGGACTTACGAGTCTCCCCTTTAGAAATACCAAACGCAGCGACATCACCCGCCAATTCGAGGCCATTAAGCACATCGCTAATCCGGTTAATCTGCCCCCTACCACCATCAATCAATAATAAATCAGGCAAATCCTGCTGTTCTTTAAGCCGAGTAAGATGCCTCGTTACTGCCTGATCGAGCGCGGCATAATCGTCACCCGCCGCAACGCCTTTGATTGAAAAACGACGATAGCGAGATTTAGTTAATCCTTCCTCATCCCCATAAACAACACAAGAGGCATACGTTGCCTCACCCTGAGAGTGACTGATATCGAAGCACTCAATGCGCTTGGGCACACTGGGTAAGGTCAGTAAATCAGCTACTTTTTCCAGTTTATTGAGCGCAGCCTGGCGTCCGGAAATTTTCGTTTGAGCACCCGTGCGTGCATTTTCCTGAGCCATATGCAACCACTGCCTATTGGATCCCCGTAAGCCCAGAGAGTGCAGGACTCTCTTTTGGAAATGCAGTTGAATAGCATCAAGCAGGGGTTCGACTTGTTCTTTGTCTACATCAAGAATCAGATCTTTAGGAAGACCATCGACAGCGTGGTCAGCCAGGTAGAACTGACTGACAAATTCAGTCAGTAATTCAGGCAATTCTTCGCCAGCCTTATTGTCAGGGTAGAAATTCTGGCTCGAGGTAAGACGGCCGTTGCGAAATGTCAGGCGGTGAATACAAATAATCTCCTGCCAGTCGACAATACCCCAAGCATCGGCATTACCAGAACCGCCATCGACGAATTGCTTTTCCTGAATACGGCGCATCATCTCAATCTGATCACGCAATTCACCGGCACGCTCAAAATTCAGTGTTTCTGCCTCCTGCTGCATTTCCTCCTGCAGCAGTTGAATTAACTCACGACTCTTGCCTTGTAGAAACAACCGTGCGTGCTCTATATCCCTCTGATAATCCTCTTTCGAAATTTTACCAACACACGGCGCAGAGCATCGTTTAATTTCATACTGCAAACATGGGCGGCTACGATGATTAAAGTAGGAGTCTTCGCAGGAACGCAGCAAAAATATTCGCTGCAAATGATTAAGCGCTTCGCGCACGGCGCCACTGTTTGGGTATGGTCCGAAATAGCGACCATCTTTCTTTCGCTTACCACGGCGATAGGCGAGTAATGGGTAATCGTGATCGGAAAGGTGCAGGAACGGGTAGGATTTACCGTCCTTCAGTAGAATATTGTATTGCGGTCGATGTTGCTTGATCAGCGTTTGCTCAAGTAGCAATGCCTCCGCTTCGTTAGCTGTCACGGTCACTTCAATGTGGTGAATATGACTAACCAACGCCACCGTTTTGGTGTTTAAGCCACGGGCGCGAAAATAGCTAGAAACCCGATTTTTTAGATTTTTTGCTTTACCGACATAAAGCAGCTCGCCATCTTCCGCGAACATACGATAAACCCCTGAGCGCTGACTCAGGGTTTGAAGAAATGCCGCAATATCAAACTCCGCCATCAGGCGGAGGCACCAGAGCTAACCGTTCCCGGATCTACCAAGCCGTGACGCATAGCAAGCAGTGTTAGCTCGACATCGCTGTCAATGTCGAGCTTATCAAAGATGCGATAGCGATAACTATTGACTGTCTTCGGACTCAGAAACAGCTTTTCACTGATTGCCTGAACTTTCTGACAGCCAACAATCATCAGCGCAATTTGCATTTCACGTTCGGATAATTCATCAAACGGTGACGTCTGATCCTGTTGAAATGGCTTTAACGCCATTCGCTGAGCAATTTCCGGACTGATGTATTTTTGTCCCGTTTTTACCTTGAGAATCGCATTGTACATTTCGGCGGCATCCGCGCCCTTAGTGATGTATCCACTGGCACCAGCCTGCAACAGTCTGGATGCAAACGGATTGTCATCACAAGCAGTCACCGCGATCACATGCACATCAGGGTTTTGGCGCAGGATTTTTCGGGTTGCTTCCAGCCCACCAATACCCGGCATGCGAATATCCATGAGAATAATATCTGGCGGCGTTTCCTTGGCGAACTGCACCGCATCTTCACCACTTGCGGCCTCTCCTATCACCTCAATGCCATTCTGATCAGCTAAGATTCGCGATATCCCTGAGCGAACCAATTCGTGATCATCAACGACCAAAACCTTAATCAAAGGTAACTACCTCGCTTTTGCTATCTGTCCGCTATCACACTAGAACGGTTTGCTTGTAATTATTATCAAATTAATCAACGCGTGTTGTTGCATCATGACAAAGGCAACATTTTCTTACGCTGCCATCCGTATTTCAACGGATTCAAATTTTTACCAACTTCGACAACGCCCTCTTCCATATTGTTATGCAAGCTGAAACCAAGACGTTCACACAGCTTGAGCATACCATTGTTATGCGGCAAGACTGTACCAATTATCTGCAATACTCCACGATTTTTAAGGTATTCGATTATTTCGACCATCAGCCGATGACCAAGGCCTTCGCCGCGACAATCATCATCAATAATCACTGCATACTCGGCGGTAACATCATCCGGATCTATCCAGACCCTTACTACGCCGTACAGTTTACCACCGCGCATAGCAACAAATGCCATCTCCCGGTCGTAATCAATCTGGGTGAATCGTGCCAGCTCTTTATGGTCGAATTGTCGTCGCGCGGTAAAAAAGCGTAATCGTAACGATTCGGGACTCAGGCGCTGATAGAAGGCCAGAAGCGGTGGCTCGTCTTCGCCACGAATAGGGCGAATACGGTATCCGTTACCCTGCTTACTTTCGTAGGCAGTTTCCAGCTCTACCGGGTATGGCAATATAGCGCTTTTCAATGGGTGCCCGATCTCTCCAGCAACACCGATCACCCTGTATCTGCCTACCTGGCGACGAATTGCATTAGCTTCGAATCCAGCCAACCAGGGGTGATTCAGCGCCATGTGAGACAGCGCCACCAACCAGCGCTCCAGCGTTACCAACTCACGCTCAATGTTATCTGATCGCTCATTAAGAACACGGTAGAAGTGACTGCGCTTAATCAATTTCTCAGCAAGGTTGGCATTCAACGGTGGCAGTGCAACCTGGCGATCCACCAGGATATCGGCAGTTGAGCCGCCACCACCAAAAAACAGATAGGGTCCTAGCTCGCGATCACGACCGATACCAAATGAAAACTGCAGATTATCCAATGCTCGATATTGCTTCTGGACGGTGTAGCCCAGCACTGGGCTATCCGGAAACGCAGCCCCAATGGCCGATTCCAGCTTCTCGGCCGCCGGCAGAAGCTCCTGCTTGCTGTAGAGTTCACGAGTAACCGCACGCAAACGTTCACGCGGGTTATTGCCGTAAGCAAATGGATACAAATAGTTTCGATGATGAACACGCAACACCCATGGCTTTTCAATATCCTCCGACGTTTCCAGCATTGTCGCCATGTCCGGACTGTAATGATTTTCCGAAATTGCGAAGCCATACGCCTCAAGCAAATCCCAGGCATGACTGGGCAATAAATAGTCCCCCGGTCGATGTTCTTGACGAATCTGGGCGTCTACTTCCTCGTAGGCTGAAGAAATCGGAATCTCTAGACTCTCTGGAGTCTCGCGCAGCAGATCCTGCGTTCTCTGATGCTGCACCATATACATGTATGACTTAATGGCATTGTCTGGCGTATCAAACGTAGGGACACCGTGCTTATCGAAAAACTCACGCACAGGCTCAGCGGTGTACTCTCCCATCCAGCTGGTCAAAATGGTTTTTGGTGTTTTCTTCGACACATCAACCAGGGCTTTGGCATTTTCCATTGGATCAGAACCAAGACTCGGAATATGCACAACCAACACTGCGTCAACACCTCGATCCAGCACGATGGCGCCAACCACCGCGGACAATTGCTGCGCTTTTAATTCTGGATTGAGCAGCACCGGATTGTCGGTTTTGACATATTCCGGAAGTAATCGACGCAAATGCGTGCGGGTATCAGAAGATAATTCCGCTAACTGACCATCATCATGAATCAAACGGTCCATAGCCAGGATTGCCGGGCCACGACCGTTGGCAATAATTGCCAATCTTGGACCAAAATTCTCGCGACGCGGACTCAATGCATCGACGCAATCAAATAATTCATCGGTCGCCGATACGCGCAGCACACCGGCACGGGCAAGCGTTTCATCAATAAGAGTATCCCGACTGCGAAGACCTTTTGGCGTCTCAATACGATTGAGAGGACTTTCCTGAAAACGATTACTTTTAACGGCAAGCACCAACTTATGACGTGATGCCGCCCTTAAGGAACGAACCAGCGCCTTGCCCGAACCAATTTCATCCAACTGAATCAGGATTGTGCGTACATGAGGCTCCTGTACGATGTAGTCAATCAGATCGGGCAGAATGACATCCTGGCTTTTCCCGAGCGTAAGTACATGAGAAAAACCAATATTACGACTGAATGCCCAATCCATAACACCCGATGCTAATGTTCCGGACTGGCCGATATAGGCAATATTGCCCTTCTTAACCGGCACATGGAGAAAGCTGGCATTGAGATTACGCCACGGCACCACCATACCCAGGCAATCAGGGCCAAGAATCCTCATGCGAGTTTGTTCAATCACCTGATCAAGGCGATCAGAAGATGGACGAAATTGCCACGAGCGTGCCCGCGCGATCCCCCCGGTCAGCAACATGGCCGCACCAACGCCCTTCTTATGCAGCTGCTTAATCACTTTGGCCACGGTTTCAGCCGGCGTACAAATAATCGCAAGGTCCGGAACAGAATCCAGCTCACTGATGCGAGACAACGCGGGCAGGCCATAAATGGTCTTGTAACCACGACTGTTAATCGGGATTATTTGCCCACTGTATTGACCACTCCGCAGATTCCGAACAATGGCTCCACCGAGACTCCCTTGTCGTTCTGATGCACCTATAACAGCAATGCTGGTAGGCTGAAAAAAGAGTTCTAACGAACGTGTGCCCATACAAAGTGATCCATAAGTTTAGTTGCGTACATTAGGAACGCGGTTACACTGACGAAAATTATTGAAGCAAGCGCATTATGACGACTGCCTACTATACATTCGAACAACATTTTTCTCATAACACCGGTGACGATCATCCCGAACATGCCATGCGCCTTCTCGCCATTGAGCAAGGCCTGAAGCAGTCAGGCATTTGGCAAAGCCTGGATGTTATCCAGGGAAGTATGGCTCGTGTACCGGATATTTTACGAGCTCACAGCCACGGCTACTATGATCAATTACAACTGATACAACCCGAGCAAGGCCACATATTTGTTGATGAAGACACACCAATGTCGTCCGGCTCACTGGAGGCCGCGCTATATTCTGTTGGCACCTGCACTCAAGCCCTTGATGATGTGTTGAACAATGACACTCGCCACAATAATGCTTTTGCTGGCGTTCGACCTCCCGGCCACCACGCCGAACACAAGAGAAGCAAAGGCTTTTGCTTTTTCAACAACATCGCTATCTGTGGTTTGCGCGCCGTCCATGTTCATCATCTTCAGCGAGTCCTGATCATCGATTTTGATGCTCATCAGTGCAATGGCACGATTGATATTCTTGCTAACGACCATAACTTTCTGATCTGCTCGAGCTTTCAGCATCCGTTTTACCCTCACTCTCATTATCAGACCGACGTGTATAACAACGTCCTAAACGTCCCGCTCGATGCTGGCACCGGCAGCCATGAATTTCGCAGTCGAGTGACTAAAGCCTGGAGTGACGCCATCGAAAGATTTACACCCGAGCTAATATTGGTATCAGCCGGATTCGATGCGCATGAGGCCGACCCGATGGCAGAACTGAACTTACAGGACGAGGACTATGCCTGGCTTGGCCACTGGATCGGTACTATTGCCGCCAATCGCAACACCCCGGTCCTGTCATTATTGGAAGGCGGTTATGATCTGAATGCCCTGGCAAGGTCCGTAGCGGGCTACATCCGTGCCATGCAATAGAAAAGCATCCGCCTTAATTACGTTGAGAAACATTCGCACACACAAACACGCTATTTCTACTTTCGCTTTGTCGGCATGCTGTACAAAAGTCAGCAGATGAAGCGAAGACAGTATGGCAAGCACCCAGGCACCACACTCAGAACTGGGCATTCAGAACCGCGAGGCGGCATCCAGAAATCACCGAATCTGGCAGCGCTGGAGCCATTTAATAAAAAACAGCAAGCAATCGTTCCCAATTCCTGACCTGCGATCAAATCACCTGACCCGGCTGATCAAAGCTGAATGGCTTGTTATCAGCCTGCTATTTACGTGGTCAAGCTTTCTCCTTCTTTCGGCACTCAACTGATATTGCCACTGACAGAAAACCGAAAGCGTCTGAACCATTACTACCTTCGGCACTTTGCAGTGCTCACTTTGGAGACTGATCCAGACCACCTTTTATTTCAGAGCAAAATACAACCGTAAAAGAAACCACCAACAAACGGCAGTAACTTGAAAAATTAGCGATGGCAGAAATATTCGGAGACAGAAAGCAAAAGGCCTGCTTGATAAGCAGGCCTTTTTAAATATGGCGGAGGGATAGGGATTTGAACCCTAGATAGGCTATTAACCTATGCCGGTTTTCAAGACCGGTGCTTTCAACCGCTCAGCCATCCCTCCGAACGCGAGACGTATAATACCCTGAGAATTTTTCACGTCAATACTTATTTTGAAAAAAGTTCATTAAATCAATGCGATACAGTTTTCTGTTGTGTTCGTTTCTTTCCTTAAGGGTTGGCGGCAATTATCATACAAGCTGTCCAAACAGAGTTTTTATCATGGCTCGCACGTCGCTTTTCTTAAATCAAAGCCCTTTTACTTACCATAGCCACCTGCAGGCCATGGATTACATTCGCAATCTTCCATCGACCGAGCAAATTGAACGCGTCTTTTTTTATCAAGACGCCACTCTGGTCGGACTTAAAAATCAGCAGCCAGTACAAGGCCAACCCAGCCTCGCCGAACTTTGGCAGAAGCTTGCCAGCGAGCGCGGCTTTGCGCTGCAAAACTGCATTGCCAACAGCTTACGGCGCGGCATATTCAATGACGAAGAAGCGAAGCGCTATGATCGCCAGGCCAACCTGGCTGATCAATTTGAACTGACAGGACTTGGAGAGATGGTCGACGCTGTCATCAGTAGTGACCGCATCATTCAATTCCCGCAAGGGGATTCCGCCCTGGCACAACAGACCGAATCAACAGATATAGACCTTCTTATACACATTGCCACTGTGCCGACGCTCGATCTGGAACCCTTAGAACTAGCCATGGCGTGTGCCGCATTCGAGCGGCAGGTCGCCCTGATTTTCTCAGGCGATGGCCTCGACTGGCTAATCAACAAACAGGAGCCGAAGCGTCCCGGCGGCAAAGCCGCTGATAAACTGGTCAAGGCATTGGCCATGTATGACTGTGATCAGGTCTACTATGTTGTCGATGAAGAGCATCAGCTACCAAATGCCACATTGGTCAACAATGTCGAGGAAATCTCTTTTCAACAGCAGTGTGAACTGGTGGCTCGAAGCAAGCATCAACTGGCTTTTTGATATGATCCCAGCAACCGATAAAGACGGCTTCTTAGCTGACACAGATGATTGGAATAACGCCGTGGCGATAGACCTTGCGCTATCTGAAGGCATTTCCTTGACCGATGCACACTGGGAAGTTATCAACGCACTGCGCGCATTTTATAGGGAGTTTGATGTCTCTCCCGCGATGCGCCCGCTGACTAAGTACCTGAAACAACATTTGGGGGCTGATAAAGCCACTAGCATTTACTTGCTCAGACTATTCCCTGGTAGCCCGGCTAAAATCGCAGCGAAGATTGCAGGCCTTCCACGCCCTGAAAATTGTTTATAACCGAGAAGTATTGATGGAAAAGCACGATTTAGCCGAATACGTTCGTATTCTGGCGAGGGGTAAAAACGCCAGTCGGCATATGACCCTCGAGGAAGCGCATTACACCATGAGCAATATGCTTAAAGGCAATTATCGCCCGGAACAGCTCGGTGCCATTTTTATGCTGATGCGGGTTCTGGAAGAAAATGCTGAGGAAATTGCTGGTTTTGCGAAAGCCATCAATGAGTATTTCCCTGCTGAACTGGAAGCGGACCTGATCTGGGCCAGCTACGCTGGCAAACGTCGCCAACCTTTCTGGTCACTGCTTTCAGCCCTATTATTGAGTGAGATGGGCTATAAAATTCTGTTCCATGGCAGTCTGTCCCACACGGAAGGCCGGGTATATTTACATGAGGTGTTTGAGCAGTTCGGGTTGCCGCAACTTAAAACCACTGACGAGTTTTCGCAATTTAATATCGCCTATCTACCCTGCTCAGCCATCAACCCGCGATTACAGGACTGGCTTCTCCTCAAATCGGTTTTGGGTGTTCGCTCTCCGATCAACACCGTTTTAAAAACAATTTCTCCAGACAATATCCCCAGCGTTCAAGGAATTTTCCATCCGAATTACCGTGCCTTACATTGCGATGCTGCACGCCAACTGGGGCACGACGCACTGGTAATTAAGGGCGAAGGCGGTGAATTTGAAGTCAACCCCGAACGCAAGTGCGTCGCCATGTATTGCTTTAGCGGAGAGCAAGGAGAAATTTCCATTGCTAACGACCAAAGCCTGTTTGAAGACAAGCCAAGCGACCCATCTCCTCAACACCTGCTCAACTTCTGGCGCGGGGAAATGAAGAGCAACTACGCGAACCAAGCAGTATTAAAAACAGCCGCTCTTGCTTTGTGCGCCATCGAAAAAAACAGTGACTATTCCTTCGCGCTAACTCGCTGCGAACAAGCCTGGCAGCAACGCAACATCAACCTTCTGTAAACACGATTAACAATGCACTGAATGCAATAAGCCCGGCATGCCGGGCTTATTGCTGAATGACAGTCTCTCAGGACCTTTCGATATCACACTTTAAATTGATCGGTAACCTTCTGCAGTCGCCGCGATATATCCGTTAACGACCTGCTCGCCGCTTCCACTTGCGTCATGCTGCTCATTGCCTCTTCCGACCTATCCTTGATGCCAATCACATTATCTTTAATGCTGTAAGCAGCCTGCTCCTGGCGCTCAGTAGCACTGGCGATTTGGGAATTCATCTGGCTGATTGATCCTACTTTTTCAGTAATCGCCTGCAAACTCTCATCCGTACGAGCCGCTTGTGAAACACTGTTTTGAGCACGATCCTGACTCTCACTCATGACAGACACCGCAGACTGAGCGGCGCCCTGGAGCTGCTCAATGACAGCCTGGATTTCCTGTGTCGAATCCTGGGTTCGAGATGCCAGCGTACGCACCTCGTCAGCAACGACCGCAAAACCTCGACCTTGCTCACCGGCACGAGCCGCCTCAATTGCAGCATTTAATGCCAGCAAATTGGTTTGCTCTGCAATGCCTTTAATAACATCCAGAATACTACCAACATTGGCAGTGTCGGCCTCCAACTGGCGAATAACATCACTGGCGCGCTCAACTTCCCCCGCAAGCCCATTGATACTGGCAACAGTCTCACTGACGATTGAACGTCCCTCCTTAGCTGCAATATCCGCCTCAGTCGCTGCCTCTGCAGCAGAATTCGCGTTACCTGAAACCTCTTTGACACTGTCCACCATATCTTCAACAACCCGCGAAACTTCTTCAGTTGCCTGATTTTGACTGGTGGCAATTTGCGATGTTTTACTGGTCAGGTTGCCAAGGTCATCAGAGACGTCCGCTAACGGCCGGGTGGAACTGACCACCTCACCGATGTTCTGATGTAGCTTATCAACAAACTGATTAAACCAATCGACAACATCCCCCAATTCATCGTTAGACGTTTTTTCGATGCGCTGGGTCAAGTCTCCGTCACCTGTAGCAATTCCTTTTAAAGAACGAACAAGGCGCTTCAGCGCAGTATCGATCACGGAGCTGGTCGTCCATGCAAAAAAAGCCAGTACAGCAACAGTTACGATCGTGATAGTAACACCGACGGAAGTTGCATTCTGAGCAGCTTGGTTAGATTCATCAACAGTACGGTTAAACGCAGACAAACCCGCTTCGGAGTAGTCCTCCATCAACGTTTTAACTTCGTCCAGGTTGGTGTTCATTTGCTGAATCGCTGAGGGCATCTGGGATGGGTCAAGCGTGCCCTGCACCATACCGGCGGACAGCCCTCTCGCTGCCGAAAAATACGCCTTGAAGGCGTTACGTGTGGCGATCACATCAGAAGCGCGTTCAGACCATATTCGCTCCAACATATCGAGGCTCATTGTGACTTGGCTTTTCACCTTTTCAGCATTATTAACAAAATCCATTTCACCGGTGCTGACGGCCGTTGAAAACAGTTCTTTGATCTGCTCTAGCCGAACCAGATTCGACTTAGAATCCTGCACCACCGGAAAGAACGTTCGCTGAATTTTTTGTAAGCGCTCAGAGTTAGCGCTGTTGATGTTGCCGTTCACCACCAGGCTGATAATAAAGCCGATTACAGCCACTCCAGCTAAGGATAGAATTTTTGCCTTGATGCTTAACGAACTCAGGAGATTCATGCTCATTCCCATAGATTTTATAACTCACTCGGAATAAGCATAGTAGATATCAGTAGAAGTACCGACTTTTTAACCCTGGCAATCGAAATGAGGATTATTTTCGCCAATTCAGGCGATCATGGAGTGATACTACACTGCCAATGATCGTCAACGTCGGCGCCTGAAGGTCGTGGCTTGCGACATAGGCAGGCATATCTTGAATGTTAGAAACATGCACCTTCTGATCGGGTAATGTCCCTTTTTCTACCAGCGCTATCGGCGTATCTGCTGTCATACCATGGCCAATCAGTTCCTTACAAATTAGCGGTATGCCAGTGAGACCCATATAAATCACCAGAGTCTGATGAGGGTGGATCAGTTCACTCCATGGCAGGTTACAGGTACCGTCTTTCAGATGACCCGTAACAAACCGAACGCTTTGAGCATGATCACGATGGGTCAGTGGAATGCCTGAATAAGCAGCACAACCACTGGCAGCGGTCACACCAGGAACAACCTGAAAAGGCACGCTCGCCGATGCCAGCTCCTCGATTTCTTCTCCACCGCGCCCAAAGATAAAAGGGTCGCCACCTTTTAGCCGCAACACCCTTTTTCCCGCTTGCGCAGACTGGACCAATAGCTGGTTAATACCTTCCTGAGGCACAGAATGGTCGCTTTTAGCTTTGCCAACATAAAACTTTTCAGCTTCTGGTGAAATAAGCTCAAGAATCCGCGGATTCACCAAGCGATCGTAATAGACGATATCTGCGCTCTGTATCAGCCGTAAAGCACGAAACGTCAGTAAATCCGGATCACCCGGCCCCGCTCCAACCAGATAAACTTCGCCGACAGCTGGTTCATTGCCATTTACCAATGCTTCACTCAGGGATTCTGCTTGATCATGCTGGCGCGAAAGAATCAACTCAGGAACACTACTGTGAATCCAGCGGCGCCAGAAAGCGGCGCGCTCCTTTGCAGGCAGCTTTTGCTTGATACGATCCCGCAGTGACTGCATCAGTTTACCGAGGTCTGAATACTCAAGCGGCAGGAACGCCTCAAGCCTCTCTTTCAGGTATCGGGTTAATGCTGGTGAGGCTCCGCTGGTTGACACGGATACCAGAATAGGAGATCGATCAATCACTGCGGGGAAAATGAAATCGTTACTGACTGTCTGATCAATGCGACAAACTTTTCGGTTTTCAGCGCGGGCTTTGTCGGCAAGCACTGCGTTCAACTCGCTGTTGTCCGTTGCCAACACAACGAATTCAGCGATACCAAAATCAAGCTGCTCATCCGCCATGATCTGATGCCAGGAAACCTGGTCAGCATTGGATATCGACTGCTTTATGTCAGCGGAAAGCTCAGGAGCAACAATTGATACCGTGCAACCTGCACTAATCAAGGTGCGTATTTTACGCTGGGCAATATTGCCACCGCCGACCACTAGGAAGGAGGTGTTATCCCCCCGGAGTACGAGGGGTAAATTCATCATCGGATCTGATCTCTCATCAAACGCCTGGTTTTAAGCAACAGCGACATTTACGCAGCGCTGATAACTTCCAGGCCACCCATATAGGGGCGTAACACTTCCGGGACAATAATCGACCCATCTTCTTGTTGATAGTTCTCCAATACAGCAACCATGGTGCGGCCCACTGCAAGACCAGAACCATTCAGCGTATGCAGCAGCTCAGGCTTGTTGGTCTCCGGATTTCTCCAGCGAGCCCCCATGCGGCGCGCCTGGTAATCCTCGAAGTTCGAGCACGAAGATATCTCACGATACTTCTGCTGACCCGGCAACCAGACCTCCAGGTCGTAAGTTTTAGCCGCAGAAAAACCAAGATCGCCACCACACAAAATCACTTTGCGGTAAGGCAGATTCAGCTTTTGAAGAATGTTTTCGGCGTGTCCCGTCAGCTCCTCTAAGGCAGCGTCGGATTCGTGCGCCTGAACAAATTGCACGAGTTCTACTTTGTCGAACTGATGCTGACGGATCATTCCCCGGGTATCACGACCATAGCTGCCTGCTTCAGAACGAAAGCACGGCGTATGCGCCACTTTTTTGATCGGTAAATCGGCAACCGAGATATTCTCCCTCAGCAAGTTTGTTACCGGCACTTCCGCTGTTGGAATCAAGTACAGATCTTTATCGCCCTGAGCATTTGGAATCTTAAACAGATCCTCCTCGAATTTTGGAAGCTGGCCTGTGCCCTCAAGTGCCTCTTTATTGACCAGGTAAGGCGTGTAGGTTTCTTCATAACCATGCTCCTCACTGTGTGTGTCCAGCATAAACTGAGCAAGTGCTCGATGCAGGCGGGCCATCTTGCCAGACATCGCGACAAAGCGGGATCCTGCTACAGTAGCACCAGCATCAAAGCTCAGGCCAAGAGGCTCACCAAGGTCGACATGGTCCTTCGCTTCAAAATCATACTGAGTTGGTTCACCCCAGACGAGCACCTCGATATTGTCTTCTTCATCGTTGCCATGCGGTACCTCTTCGCGAGGAACATTTGGGATACTCATCAACAGCTCACGCAAGGTTTGCTCAGCTTGCTTTGCTCTCGCTTCTGCTTCAGTGATATCGGCATCAATGCTACCCATAACCTGGGCTTTGGCATCTTCCGGCGACATTCCCTGACCAATCAATGCACCAATCTGTTTCGACGCCTTTTTCTTCTCAGCCTGCAATGCCTGCGATTTGGTTAATGAGGCCTTGCGTTCTTCGTCCAGCCGCTTGAACTCTATGTCGTCGAAAGTAAATCCTTTTTTCGCCAGGCCTGCTTTTACCTGATCCAGATTGTCGCGAATAAATTTGATGTCCAGCATTCGTCTGCTTCTTCTATTCCAGAAAAATTAAAATCTTATAAAAATTAACTGATCGATTTTGATAACCACATACCCGCCAGCGTTGCGAGCACGCACCCCACCAGACTCCCACCCATATAACTGAAAGCGGCCAGCCAACGCTCTTGTTGTAGCATTGAGATACTTTCCAAGGAAAAGGTGGAAAAGGTGGTGAATGCGCCAAGGAAACCCACCATCGCTAACTGCCTGTGATGGTCTCCGCCCCACTCATGCTCCACTAGCCAAATGTAGGCTATGCCGATGGCGAAGGAGCCTATCAGGTTCACTGACAGGGTGCCATAGGGAAAGGGTTTATCCATCCATTTAAAGATTGCGGTTGCCACAAGATAGCGCGATATTGCGCCGAGAGCGCCACCTAATCCGATCCAAAGTAACGGCATTTAATTCGATTCCTGTGATCCATCTGGCTCAGCATACCTTTTTAATGGTGACTGCTGGTTGAGCTGACGCAAATGCTCAAGTTTGTGCCCTATTTTACCTTCAAGCCCCCGCGGGGTCGGCTCGTATAGTCGAGTATTGCGAATCTCTTCGGGGAAATAATTTTCCCCTGCAGCAAACGCATCCGGCTCATTATGAGCGTAACGGTATTCTGCACCGTAACCGGACTCTTTCATTAATTTTGTCGGTGCATTGCGAAGATGCAGCGGAACTTCATGGCTTGGCTGCTCTGCCACCAGAGCTTTTGCTTTATTGAAAGCCATATACACCGCATTACTTTTCGGCGCGCAAGCGAGATATGAAACAGCCTGCGCAAGAGCAAGCTCTCCCTCAGGACTCCCAAGCCGGGTTTGAACATCCCATGCATTCACACACAATTCCAGCGCCCGCGGATCCGCATTGCCAATGTCTTCAGAAGCCATACGAACCACGCGACGGGCAATATAAAGTGGGTCACAACCACCATCCAGAATCCGAACGAACCAATACATTGCGGCATCCGGATCAGAGCCGCGAACCGACTTATGCAGCGCCGAGATCTGGTCGTAAAAAGCTTCCCCGCCTTTATCAAAACGGCGCAGATTGTTCGCCAATAACTGATCGACGACATTTAAATCCAGGCGGTGTTCTGCTTTTGCTAACTGCAGCGCAAACTCCAGCAGATTAAGCGATTTACGCGCATCACCATCACTGGCCTGGGCAATTCGTCGTATTGCCTCTTGCTCAAACTGCGGTGCGCTATCCAGTTTGTTAAGCGCTTGCTCTAATACTTGCTCAATCTGGACTGGCGAGAGGCTTTTCAGAATATACACCTGTGCCCGTGACAGCAGTGCATTATTCAATTCAAACGAGGGGTTTTCTGTGGTGGCACCAACAAACAAGAAAGTGCCATCTTCAACATAGGGTAAAAATGCATCCTGCTGGGATTTACTAAACCGATGAACTTCATCGATAAACAGAACGGTTTTTCGGCTTGCGGCGCGACTTTGCTGGGCTCGAATCACAGCCTCTCGAATATCCTTTACGCCCGACATCACCGCACTAATAGTGATAAAAGTGGCATCGACATAATGAGCTATTAAGCGCGCCAGCGTGGTCTTACCGACCCCCGGCGGCCCCCAGAAAATGATGGAATGTAAGTCACCATTATCAAGACTGCGGCGCAACGGTGTGCCGTGGCCTACAATATGCTCCTGACCGACATATTCATCTAACGTCCGCGGCCTCAGGCGAGAGGCCAATGGTTCATAAGCGGGTTCTGAAGACCCAAACAGATCATCCGTCACAACAGCTGGTACTCACCTTAAAAGGATTTGCGACCATCAATCACATCCACACCTTCCGGCACATCGAAGATAAACGCTTGCTCGTCGATAGCTTCATTGGCTTTTTGATCACTAAAAATAATTTCAGTGAGCTGACCCGCCGCATCAAAGATCATCATCCGTTCCAGGGTATTAGCGCGATAATGGAATTCCAGTGATTGAAATAGTTGACTAGGATCTTTAGGTACTAACTGGAACAACGAGTTCTCTCCCGACGCTTCATGACTGACAGCGAAACTGGCATCAATTTGACTTGTATCGCCACTCAGCAACAGCGCTGGAGTCTCCTGAACCCTTAAATCCATATTACGAATGGTGACCTGCTCAAGATCCATATCGTAGACCCAGATAAGCAGACCATCCGATATCACGAGTTGCGCAAAGGGGTCTTCCGTCTCCCAGCGCATTTTTCCAGGCTTGGCTACGCTGAGCGTACCCTGCATCTGCTGCAAAACCTCACCCCCCTGGGCTTTGGAAGTCTGCACAAAAGCCGCCTGGAAATTCTCCATCCCCTGCAATTGCGCCAGAAACTTTTCTAGGTCTGAATTGTGCGTGTTTGACGCCAATGCAAATGACGACATAAAAAGAGTGAAGGTCAATATTGCGCGAGAGAGCATACTGTTGGGCATTCCTGTTGCTGAGTGTTTGAAAAATGATTATTGCGGTGCAGCACGGGCAATAACTTCCCGGGCACCGTTGTGAGCTGGAGGTGATACCACCCCTGATGCCTCCATCGTTTCAACCAGACGCGCAGCGCGGTTATAACCAATACGAAGCTTGCGCTGTACCGATGAAATGGAGCATTTACCCGATTCGGTTACAAATGCGACGGCCTGATCATAAAGATCGTCTTTTTCATCGCCGCCTTCGACTCCCGGAACACCATCCCCCTCCCCACCCTGAGTGATTTCTTCAATATATTCGGGTTCTCCGCGCTGCTTCCACTCTGCAACCAGGCGATGAACTTCATCATCATCAACAAAGGCACCATGAACACGCTCTGGCAGGGCGCTGCCAGGGGGCATAAATAACATATCACCATGCCCAAGTAGTTGCTCAGCACCGCCTTGATCAAGAATGGTTCGGGAATCGATTTTAGAGGATACCTGGAACGCAATTCGGGTTGGCACGTTGGCCTTAATCAAACCGGTAATCACGTCTACCGATGGTCGCTGTGTTGCCAGCACCATGTGAATACCCGCTGCACGAGCCTTTTGCGCAATCCGGGCAATCAACTCCTCCACTTTCTTACCGACCATCATCATCATGTCAGCAAACTCATCGATGACAATCACAATATAAGGTAGCGGTTCGAGTGTCGGTGGTGTGGTATCGAATGACTTATCAATCTGCCAGGTAGGATCAATAATCGACTCACCGGCGTCGATTGCATCTTTAACCTTTTTGTTGAACCCCGCGATGTTCCGTACGCCCATTGCAGCCATCAGCTGATAACGACGTTCCATTTCCTCTACCGACCATCGCAACCCATTATGAGCCTCTTTCATATCGGTAATAACGGGCGTCAGTAGATGGGGTATGCCTTCGTAAACCGACAATTCCAACATTTTGGGATCCACCAGAATCAGCCTCAGTTCTTCTGGCGTGGCTTTGAACAACAACGACAACAACATCGCATTAACGCCGACTGACTTACCGGAGCCGGTGGTGCCTGCGACCAGCATGTGCGGTGCTTTTGCCAAATCCGTAACGATTGGATTGCCACCGATGTCGTGTCCCAGAGCAATGGTCAACGGAGATTTGCTTTTGTCGTATTCTTTTGAGGCCAACACTTCTGAGATACAGACCATGGCACGGTTTTCATTTGGAACCTCAATCCCCATAACCGATTTACCCGGGATAACCTCAACCACACGCACCGCCACCATAGCCATGGAACGTGCCAAATCCCGGGCTAATCCGGAAATTTTACTGGCCTTTACGCCAGGAGCTGGCTGTATTTCGAATCGGGTAATGACCGGACCAGGCGCAACCGCCGTGACCTCAACCTTAACGCCAAAATCAGCCAGTTTCTGAACCAGCATCTGAGACATTTCCTGAAGTCGTTCTGGTGCAAAACCAGCGCCCTGGTCTGTTCGAGGTGGGTCTAGCAATGCAATTGAAGGCAGCGGCTGATCAGCCTTGAATAAGTTACCCTGTAATTCGCGAGTCGCGCGCTCAGATAAACCACTGTCTTTCTTTTCCAGAGGCTGAATTGGAATTTCCTTATCTGCACTCTCCCGCGCAATAGCGACGCTATCTTGCTGCTGTAACTCCGCTTTTCTGGTTTGCGAACGGTTGGTATACGCTGCACCGTTTGGAGCCAGATCCGTCGCAACCGTTCCGGAAGAAACCGGCTGAACCGTTGGCGGCTCTGCGCGAGTCGCTCTAGCAACCTGTTTTTTCATGACATCCGCTGGACTCGACGCAGATACTTCGACAATGTCATCCACAACAGGCAAAGAATCGAGAGTAGCACCTTCAACCGATAGATCCGCAATGGGGTCATCAAACTCGACATCAAGGGGCGTAAAACAGAATTCTTCCGATGCATCCAAGAGCTGCGATTCAGTGGATTCTGAGTCACTCGAATGGGCATTGCGCTTATTCTTCGCTGCGTCTTTTCTTCGCCTGATTTTATCCTTTAAACGGGCTAAGACGCCCTCAGGACGCTCTCCCGAGGGGCCGTTCATTACCTCGGTTCCAGCAGAAACAACAGTAAGATCATCACTTAAAGTAACCGCATCCTGATCAGTCACCGGCATTTCCGGACCACACTGATTTGCATCGGCCTTTTCCGGTGCAACCGGTTTACGAACAAGGCGCTGCGGCAAGCCCATCAAAAAATCACCAATACGTTCAAACAGTGCCAGCCAGGAAAACTCCAGAAATAATACTAAGCCCAGAGCCAGTGACGCTGTGGTTATAACAACAGAGCCGGCAAAACCGAACAAAGGCCACAATAACGACATCAAGGATTGCCCAAGAGCACCACCAGGACCCGCTGGCAGCCATGCCGAGTGCAATACACTCACTTCAGCCAATGCACATAAGCTCGCAACAGTAATCAGAATGCCGATTAAACGGACATACCAGTGGCCAGCGTTATTTTTTTGCCTTCGGAAAAGCAGTCCTAAGCGAGCGATTGTCAGCAGAGGTAATGCGAACGCAAGAAAGCCAAGCGCATGAAATAGAAAGTCGGCAATGTATGCGCCCACCTGTCCTGCTGCATTGGTTTCAGAGGAATAACCAACAGCAGCCCAGCCATTTTGTTCAGGAGAATAGGAGCCCAGCGCAAGCAACAGTAGCAGCGATCCAACCAGCAGCAAAAGAAAAACCGCATCCTGGCGTTTTCTCCAGTTGGTTGGCCTGATGTCTGAACCTTGTGCACCCGCTGGTGCAGTCGTATCAAGATCTTGGCAAGACTTATCCTCAGACAAATCGCGTTCCTGTTACACTTAAGATGAAAAAGCAGAGTTTACCACGGGTTTTACATGATTGATTGGTTGGATGATACACAACCTCCTAAATTCCCCAATAGCAGACAAGCACTGGATGATCCGAATGGATTACTGGCCGCCGGGGGATGCCTGACTCCGCGATGGCTCGACGAAGCATACCGTCAGGGTATATTCCCGTGGAACGACCCTGATGAAGTGCGCCTTTGGTGGTCTCCGGCGCCTCGAGCCGTAATCACCCGGGACAGCTTCCGGCTTTCACGGACAGTAAGAAAGCTTATTAAGCGCATGGATAAGCCTAGCGTTACTATAAATCAGGCATTTGATCAGGTAATCGATAGCTGCGCGGAACCCCGTGAATACCAGCAAGGAACCTGGATTGACGAAGACATCCTGCACCATTACAAGCGACTTTGGCTGAATGGTCGAGCGCTGAGTATTGAGCATTGGAATTCCGATGGAAATCTAATCGGAGGTTGTTACGGCGTTGTGAAAGGCGCGGTGTTTTTTGGCGAGTCTATGTTCTCCAGAGAGGCCAATGCTTCAAAGATAGCGTTTGCAGTTGCTGCACCGGTCTTGCTGAAGGCTGGCATCCAGCTGATTGATTGCCAGATGCATACCGACCACCTCGCTCAATTTGGCGCTACAGAGATTGATCGCAACCACTTTGAGGCCCTCCTCCGACACTTTACCCAACAACCTACACAGCTTAAATTGCCAGCCGTCATCGGGTTAACGGAGAACAACACATGAAACAAATACGTGTTTTTCTGCCAAACGAGAGCGACACCTGCTCTTATCTACCACAATTCCAATCCCGAAGCCTATATGTCGACCCAAGGATTGAGCTTAACCAAGAGATGCTATCGCTACTGAACCAAAAAGGCTTTCGCCGTAGTGGCAGAGTGGTTTATCGGCCAGAGTGCCCCAGCTGCAATGCCTGCACACCACTGCGCATCCTTACTGACAATCTTGAGTTGAGCCGCTCACAAAAACGCATCATGAAACGCAATCGCGACCTGGAACTGAGGATCGAAAGCCCCATTGACGGAGCATTGCACTACCCACTTTACGAAAACTACATTATCCAACGTCATGCTGACGGCGACATGTACCCACCATCCTTTGAACAATATCAGGGATTCCTCCTTGAAGACTTCGACACCACACGTTTTTTATGTGCCTACAAGGACAATCAGCTGCTGGGGGTTCTGGTGTTTGATCAATTGGATGACGGGTTATCTTCGGTGTATTGTTTTTTTGATCCAGAACAGTCGAAGCGCTCTCCCGCCATGTTCCTGATATTGTCGCTTTCCGCGATCAGCAATCAACTCGACCTGAGATACAACTATCTGGGGTATCAGGTGGATGGTTGCCGCAAAATGGCTTACAAAAGGCAATTCTCTCCACTGGAAGCGTTAATTGATGATGAGTGGCAAGCGATTCAGAGATAGCCCTTTGCTTTTACAGAGAATTGAGGCAGAATGCGCGCGCATTGTACTAACCAAGCGGGCATAAGCTCAGCGTCTAAACAGGTGACGAATGGCAAAAGATGATCACATTGAAATGGAAGGCGAGGTAATTGATACCCTTCCGAACACTATGTTCCGTGTAAAACTGGAAAACGGACACGTAGTTACTGCTCATATTTCAGGCAAAATGCGTAAGAACTACATCCGCATCCTGACTGGAGATAAGGTAAAAGTGGAGTTGACTCCATACGATCTGAGCAAAGGCCGCATCACCTACAGAGCGCGTTAATTTACGTGCCGCGCTTGCCTCATTTTCACTGAAAGGCAAGCGCAACAAGGTTCCGTTAAGCCGGAACCTCCTCTATCAATTCAATCGCAATATCTCCGTCCTCCACAAGAATATCAACCTCTCCACCCCGATCGGCCAGGTCACCAAACAGAATTTTCTCTGCCAGTGGTTTTTTGATCTTATCCTGCACCAGACGATTCATCGGTCGAGCACCCATTTTCTCATCATAGCCATGCTCACCTAGCCACTGTTTAGCCTCTTCGGATACGTTCAGCATCACTCGCTTCTCATCCAATTGACCTTGAAGTTCGGCTATGAACTTGTCAACCACATGCAGAATCGTATCTTTTGACAACGGAGCAAACTGAATAACAGAATCGAGGCGATTTCGGAACTCAGGGGTAAAGACCTTCTTCAGCTCTTCAGCACCGTCAACAGAATGATCCTGCTGGGTAAAACCAATACTGTTACGACTCATCATCTGAGCACCTGCATTGGTCGTCATGATCAAAATCACATTGCGGAAATCCGTCTTACGACCATTGTTATCCGTCAAGGTGCCGTGATCCATAACCTGCAACAAAATATTAAACACCTCGGGGTGAGCTTTCTCAATCTCATCGAGCAGCAGCACGCAGTGGGGGTTCTTGTTCACCGCTTCGGTCAGCAAGCCACCCTGGTCATAACCGACATAACCCGGAGGAGCGCCAATGAGGCGAGAGACTGTATGGCGTTCCATATATTCCGACATATCGAAACGAACCAGCTCCATTCCCATGACTGATGCAAGCTGCTTCGATACTTCCGTTTTACCAACACCGGTAGGACCGGCAAACAGGAATGAACCTATTGGCTTTTCGGGAGCATTCAGGCCAGCACGAGACATTTTAACCGCCGTCGACAAGCTTTGTATCGCTTCATCCTGACCAAATACGACCATGGATAATTTGTCTTCAAGCTTGAACAGCAACTCTTTATCAGATGCTGAAACAGACTTTGGTGGAATACGGGCAATTGATGCAACCACCTGCTCAATCTCGCCGACGCCGATAACTTTTTTGCGCTTACTCTGCGGCAGCAAGTGCTGCTGAGCACCAACTTCATCAATCACATCGATCGCCTTATCTGGCTGATTGCGATCATTGATGTAGCGATCTGCTAACTCTGCAGCAGCTTTGAGTGCTTTATCGGTGTAACGAATTGCATGATGCTCCTCAAAACGCGATTTTAGCCCCTTCAGGATCTTATACGTATCGTCCACTGAGGGCTGAGCTACGTCGATTTTCTGGAAGCGACGCGTCAGCGCACTGTCTTTCTCAAAAATACCGCGGAATTCTGTAAAGGTAGTGGAACCAACACAACGAATTTCACCTGAGCTCAGCAGCGGCTTAAGCAGGTTGCTTGCATCCATCACACCACCTGATGCCGCACCGGCGCCAATGATGGTATGAATCTCATCGATGAACAAAATACCATGAGGCTGCTTTTTGAGCTCAGCCAACAAAGCCTTAAAACGCTTTTCAAAATCCCCGCGATATTTTGTTCCTGCCAATAATGCACCCATATCAAGGCTGTACACTACCGCATCTTTGATCACCTCTGGTACATCCTGATCAACAATACGTTTAGCAAGACCTTCAACAATAGCTGTCTTACCGACACCGGAATCGCCAACCAGCAATGGATTATTCTTGCGGCGGCGTGCAAGAATCTGAACAAGGCGACCAACTTCAAAATCACGCCCAATCAGCGGATCAATTTTACCCTCTTTTGCCGACCTATTGAGATTGGTGGCATACCCTTCAAGAGCATTTTTACCGCTACTTTCACCCTCTTCCTCAGGAGATTCTGCCATCTGGTCGGAACTCTCTTCCGGACCGGAAACTTTGGAAATACCGTGAGATATGTAGTTAACAACGTCGATACGGGCGATATTTTGTTGCTTCAGGAAATAGACAGCCTGGCTTTCTTGCTCACTGAATATGGCGACCAGCACATTGGCACCAGTAACCTCAGACTTACCAGAAGACTGCACATGAAACACAGCGCGCTGCAGAACGCGCTGAAACCCAAGTGTTGGTTGCGTTTCTCGCTCCAGATCTGACTCTGGAATCAGAGGGGTGGTGGAATCCACAAACTCCTGCAGATCTTTTCTTAACTTAATTACATCCGCACCACAGGCCTCAAGTACCCTACCTGCAGCGTCATTGTCGAGCAGAGCCAGCAACAGGTGCTCTACCGTCATAAACTCATGACGTTTTGTGCGAGCTTCCTTGAACGCTTCATTCAGTGTTTGCTCTAACTCACGATTCAGCATAGCGCCTCCTAAGCGTTAATCTTCTACCGGTGCAATTTCACACATCAGCGGGTGCTGACAGTCTCTTGCATATTGATTCACTAAAGCCGCTTTAGTTTCAGCAATATCACGCGTATAAATTGCGCATACAGCACTGCCCTTATTGTGAACAGTGAGCATGATCTGGGTCGCCTCTTCAGAACCCTTATCAAAAAAGCTCTGCAATATTTCGACCACAAATTCCATCGGCGTGTAATCGTCATTCATCATAATGACGCTGTACATTGAAGGGCGCTTGAGCTCAGGCTTTGCAGTCTCAAACGCTACGCTCCCTTCGTCGCCGTAATCCGGTTCATCATTGTGTAATTCTAGTTGAGATTTGGGGGTATGAAGCATGGAGTTCAATAATTGGTGGATGAAACACTATGATACTCTGCAGTGAACAGTGCTCCAACCACTGAAACAGGCTGATCCATAAGAAACAATCTATTCCGAATGCTTGACGAAATATGGAGTGGCGCGTAGGGTTACAAAAAACGCCAGGACGGTGATATTCCATGTAACCTCTTGGCTATAAATGCCCGGTTTGAAAGGCTTGCAAAGGAGGTTCAGGATGAAAACAGGGACAGTTAAATGGTTCAACAACGCTAAGGGTTATGGTTTTATTCTGGCAGATGGCAGTAATGAGGACCTGTTTGCTCATTACTCTACGATCCAGATGGATGGTTATCGAACACTGAAGGCCGGTCAAGCCGTTCAATTCGATACCAAACCCAGTGACAAAGGTACGCATGCAATAAATATTCAGGCGCTTGAGTCTGAATCCAGCATTGCCCCGGAAGTTGATCAGCAACTCGAAGAAGCATGAACACCAGCCATAAAAAAACCGCCATCTGGCGGTTTTTTTATGGCTGGTGTTCATCATTTAGCAATGAATATTCGCCACCAGGTCGTTCAATGTAGCACTCGGACGCATGGCCTTTTCAGCCAACGATGGATCTGGACGGTAATAGCCGCCGATTTCTACGGACTTACCCTGAACCTCCGTCAACTCAGCGATAACTTTGGCTTCTTTGTCAGCAAAAGACTGTGCCACAGGAGCAAAGCAAGTCTGCAGTGCGGCATCTTCACTTTGCTCGGCAAGAGCCTCAGCCCAAAATTTCGCAATATAAAAATGACTCCCGCGGTTATCCAGCCCACCGACTTTACGCTCAGGTGACTTATTCTCGTCAAGCAATTTACCCGTGGCATCATCCAGTGCCTTAGCCAAGACATGAGCCCGCTGATTACCGGTCTGATCGGCCAGATGTTCCAGCGATGCAGCAAGAGCCATGAACTCGCCCAGTGAATCCCAACGCAAGAAATCATCATCCAGCAGCTGCTGAACATGCTTAGGTGCAGAACCTCCTGCGCCGGTTTCAAACAAACCTCCACCGTTCATCAAAGGCACGATCGATAGCATTTTTGCGCTGGTGCCAAGCTCCATAATCGGGAACAAATCTGTCAGATAATCACGTAAAACATTACCGGTGACAGAGATTGTGTCTTCGCCGTTCTTGATACGCTCAAGCGAGAAACGCGTGGCCTCTTCTGGCGCCATGATCCGAATATCAAGTCCCTCAGTGTCATATTCAGGGAGATACTTCTCCACTTTTGCAATCAACTGGGCATCGTGGGCACGATTTTTATCCAGCCAGAAGATGGCTGGCGTCCCGGTGATTCGCGCCCGCTTGACGGCGAGCTTAACCCAATCCTGAATCGGGGCATCTTTCGCCTGGCACATCCGCCAGATATCACCTTGCTCGACAGCGTGCTGCAGTAACACGCTACCCTCAGAATCGACAACAGACATTGTGCCATTGCCTGGCACCTCAAAAGTCTTGTCATGCGAGCCGTATTCTTCAGCTTTCTGCGCCATCAAACCAACATTTGGTACAGTTCCCATCGTCTTGGGATCGAATGCACCGTTCTTTTTGCAAAAATCGATGGTCTCCTGGTACACACCAGCGTAACAACGATCCGGAATTATCGCCTTGGTATCGCCCAACCCGCCGTTTTCATCCCAGGCTTTACCCGAATTCCTGATCAAGGCTGGCATGGATGCATCTACGATCACGTCGTTGGGGACGTGTAAATTGGTAATACCCTTGTCGGAATCAACCATTGCCACCTTGGTACGAGAAGCAAAAATAGCGTTAATTTTCGACTGAATCGCACTCTGCTTATCTTCTGGAAGACGATTCATTTTGTTTACAACATCACCAAAACCGTTGTTAGGGTTGATGGCTACCGATGCAAAATCATCGGCAAATTCGCTGTACAATTCACTGAAAAAGACATCAACGGCATGGCCAAAGATGATCGGGTCAGACACCTTCATCATGGTCGCCTTCAAATGCAGCGACAATAGCAACCCCTGCTCTTTACAGTCTTCGATCTGAGCCGCCAGGAACTCGCGCAGTGCTTTGCGACTCATAACTGAAGCATCAATGACCTCGCCCGCCAGCAGCGCTGTATTCTTCTTCAGTACCTGTGTTTCACCCGAATTATCTGTAAATTGGATACTTACTGAAGTATCCGTTGCAACAGTGACGGATTTCTCGCTGCCATAGAAATCACCCGACTCCATGTGAGCGACGTGGGTCTTTGAATCTTCAGACCATTCACCCATCGTATGCGGATTCTTGCGAGCGTAAGCTTTGACAGCTCCAGGCGCCCGACGGTCAGAGTTTCCTTCCCGCAATACCGGGTTAACCGCACTGCCCTTTACTCTGTCGTAAAGCGCTTTAATTTTAACCTCTTCTTCGTTCTGCGGCTCATCCGGGTATTTCGGGAAGGCGTATCCTTTAGCACGAAGCTCTTTCAGTGCATCTTTCATCTGGGGAATGGAGGCACTGATGTTAGGTAGTTTAATAATATTGGCTTCGGGAGTTTTAGCCAGATCACCTAATTCCGCCAGGGAATCCGCAATACGCTGATCTTCCTGCAAGTATTCACCCATCGTCGCAATCAAGCGGCCTGATAGCGAGATATCACGAGTTTCAACTTCGATTCCAGCAGACTGGGTAAACGCTTGAACAATCGGCAATAAAGAGTACGTCGCCAACGCTGGCGCCTCGTCGGTCTCTGTGTAGATAATTTTCGGGGTGTTTGTCGACATCTTTACTCCTGTAGCATTTAGCTTGTGCTGTATCGCGTGGGCTCAACAAATAGGTTGCTTGTGGCAGCCAGGTTTCGGTTGAATCGCCCTTAAAAACTCGCCAACCGTATACTTGGCGAGTAATAATCAGATCAATAAACACATTATTTGGTTCATTCACCGATATTCCGGGCGCTAATTTGTAGTTTTTCTAC
Source organism: Saccharospirillaceae bacterium (assembly GCA_022448365.1). Classification (NCBI taxonomy): domain Bacteria; kingdom Pseudomonadati; phylum Pseudomonadota; class Gammaproteobacteria; order Oceanospirillales; family Saccharospirillaceae; species Saccharospirillaceae bacterium. Next base: position 208,644 of record JAKVCS010000003.1, read on the forward strand.
AAAAATTGCAAGCTAGACGAAAGAATTAGTAGTTTTCTTACATATCTATGGCAAAACTGATCCTGCTTAACAAACCGTTTAATGTTCTCTCACAGTTTAGTGACTCTGAAGGTCGCTGCACGTTGAAGACGCATATTTCTGAAACAAATGTGTATCCCGCCGGCCGACTGGACTATGACTCAGAAGGCTTACTACTGCTAACTGATAACGGTCAGTTACAAGCGCAGATCGCCAATCCGAAGTTCAAAATGGAAAAGACATACTGGGTTCAGGTTGAGGGGAATCCTGACGATGCCGCACTCGATGTATTGCGCCAGGGCGTCCTATTAAAAGATGGCCCAACCCGCCCAGCTAAAGTCAAAAAAATAGCCGAACCGGACATTTGGCAACGCGATCCTCCCATACGGCAGCGTCAGAACGACGTAACGCAATGGCTTGAAATAAAAATCTCTGAAGGCAGAAACCGCCAGGTACGTCGGATGACGGCACATATTGGATTTCCTACTCTTCGGCTTATCCGCACAGCCATTGGCAGCTGGTCACTGGAAACATTAAACCCGGGCGAAAGTCGCTGCCTTTCGGTTCACATGCCGGAAACGAACCCAACCGCCAAACAACCACCGCGGAACAAACGCCAACAACGTCACAAACACAGAAGTGGCAGGAAACTAAAACGCTGATTGAATTTGAGCAACATCTTCGTCTTAGGTAGACTCTGCGGCCTTTTGCACTCTTTGGATCTGATAGGTTATTCGTATGTCTGAACGCTGGACCCCGCATGCTACGGTTGCCACTGTTATCGAGCAAGATGGCCGCTTCCTGATGGTAGAGGAAGTATGTTCGGGCAAAACAGTGATCAACCAGCCTGCGGGCCACGTTGAACAGGGAGAGACCATTCTTGATGCCGCTCGTCGTGAAACACTGGAAGAAACCGGCTGGACGGCTGAGCCGAAGCACCTGATCGGTCTCTACACCTATACCGCCCCCAGCAATGGCGTTACCTACCATCGCTACTGCTTTGCCGCTGAAGCAGGTGAAGCAGTAGAAAATGCCGTGCTGGATGACGGCATCATCGGTTCGCGCTGGATGACCATTGAAGAATTACGCACCAGTCCCAACCTCCGGTCTGAAATGGTATTAACCTGTGTAGAGGACTATCTCGCAGGGCGGAAATTTCCGCTGAAAATTATCGTCGAACACGCTTGAATCGGCGCGCCTTGCAGCACACAAGTTTTTGCTTATTAGCAAAGACTTACATCAACAACTTAACAAAAGCATCCAAGCGAAATGACAAAGTTAGCTGACCTTAACCCAGCCACAACAAAAGTTATCGTTGGCATGTCCGGCGGTGTCGACTCTTCTGTTTCAGCCTATCTCCTGTTGAGGGAAGGCTATCAGGTGGAGGGGTTGTTTATGAAAAACTGGGACGAAGATGACGGCACCGAATACTGTACTGCCAAAGAGGACCTGAACGACGCTCAACAAGTCTGCGATACTCTGGGCATCAAACTGCACCAGGCCAACTTTGCGGCAGAGTACTGGGACAACGTGTTTGAGCACTTTCTTGAGGAATACAAGGCTGGGCGCACGCCAAACCCGGATATTCTGTGCAACCGGGAAATCAAGTTCAAAGCATTTCTGGAATACGCCGAGGTGCTTGGTGCCGACCTTATTGCGACCGGCCACTACGTTCGTCGCGGCGATAACGGTGAAATTACTCAGCTATTGAAAGGTCTGGATAACAATAAAGACCAAAGTTATTTCCTGCATGCGGTCGGTGGTGCTGAAATTGCCAAGACCCTGTTTCCGGTCGGCGAACTGGAGAAGCCAGAAGTTCGCCGGATTGCTGAAGAAAACCAACTGATCACTCACAATAAAAAGGATTCCACCGGGATATGCTTTATTGGTGAGCGCCGCTTTAAAGACTTTCTTCAGCAGTACCTGCCAGCCCAACCCGGACGCATCGAAACCGAAGATGGAATCGACATTGGCGAACATCAGGGCTTGATGTACCACACACTTGGCCAGCGCCAGGGCCTCGGCATTGGTGGTTTAAACGGGTTCTCAGAAGAACCTTGGTTTGTTGCCGACAAAGACCTTGAACGGAACATTTTGATCGCCGTTCAAGGCAAGAACCACCCCCGCTTGTTTAAAGACTGGCTGAAGACGTCCGAAATTTATTGGGTCAATGATGAGCCTGACTTGCCACTGCGCTGTAAAGCCAAGGTGCGTTACAGGCAGACTGATCAGGATTGCATCATCTACAAAGCAGAGCATGGCTACCGGGTTGTATTTGATCAGCCACAACGAGCGGTTACCCCAGGCCAGTCATTGGTATTATATGACAATGAAGTTTGTCTGGGCGGTGGCGTCATTGAACAAACCGGCAACGCCAGCTGAGAGGCAGAAATAATGAAAGAAAACAACTACACGCCTATGACCCGTAACTATGAGCAGGCAACCGCTCTTGCTGCAGTTTTCCAGGCTGCCTCTTTGGTGGAACAGCTGGCGCGAACCGGAGATATTCCACAAGAAACTACACAACCACTATTGGAAAGTTTGTTCACCCAGAATCCCGATCACTTCCACGATATTTATGGCGATGCCAGCACACGCCTGACCATCGGCCTGAGACAGCTACAGGCCATCGCGGGCAAAGACCCGCAAGGCATCAGTCCAGACGTAACGCGTTACGCCCTGAGTTTGTTGCACCTGGAAAAAAAGCTCAGTAAGGCGCCGGAAATGCTGAATACCCTCGGCCAGGGTATCCATAATGCAGAACGTCAGGCTGATCACTTTGGCATTACCCATGAGAACACCATTTCTTCACTGGCGGGCCTCTACAAGCAAACACTGAGCAACCTGAGCTTCCGCATTCGGGTCACTGGCAATCCCAGCTACCTGCAAACAAACCACACAGCCAACCGTGTCCGAACATTGCTACTGGCCGGAATACGAGCAGCCATGCTATGGCGCCAGGTGGGCGGCAAACGCTGGCACCTGCTGGTCAATCGTGGTCGCTATCTGAAGGCCTGTAATCAATTATTAGAGCCAAACACAAAGTAGCTAAGGATAGGAAAAGCAAATGGATGGAACCGCCAAATTTGGGCTCGTGAAATTCCCGAACAAATTATGCATTTACTCTCCAGAATACAGAGAGCACTGCATACTAAACCTTGAATTGATTCGAGTACTTGCGGGCCAGCGTGAACTGATATGGATCGACTTATCTTTAGTTCAAGAAATAACAGCTTCCGGAGCACTTGCTCTTTTCGCACAAATTACATCCGTTAAAATAAACGAAGCACTAAAAGCTGATATCCATATCATCGGCCCCAAAAACGTCGGCGCAAAACGATTATTTCTTAGAAGCGGCCTAACAAAAGCAATCGAAGTTAATGATAAGAAGCAACTAGAGAAGCTTTGGAAGTCTGACTCTAAATTTCAAAGTGGCTTCAACCCAGATAAACACTTAGAACCAACCTTGGAAAAAATTGAAAATACCATAAGGCTGCCATACAAGTTAAAGGAAGCGATTCAAGAGGCCGTACTCAACATAAAACAGCACGCCTATAGTGAGGCTCCAGGTGTCGTGCCCAGATGGTGGCACTACGCCTACACAGATCATTCGAACAACAGGTTCGTATTTGCCATCTGTGATCGTGGCATTTCTATACCAGGGAAACTTTCCGCGCTACAATTATCTGACGCTGACGCAATTGAAGAAGCAATGAAGCAAGGAGTGTCGAGTACAGGCGACCCTTGGCGTGGTAAAGGCTCAAATGATATAAAAAAGCCTATACAAACCGCTCAGACAGATAAGCTGCTGGTTCTCAGTCGACTCGGATTGTACGAATATAATCTTGATGCGATCCCTGTAAAGAAAACCATACTCAAGAACCAGTTCAATGGAACATTGATTGCTTGGGATTTTACAATCGAATAAGGAAATCGCGACCATGGGTGTCAACATGAAAATAAATATCGCAGATGACTTCTCCCCATCGCCATTTGGAAGACATGTGAGTGATGGAAAATTCAGCGGAGAAGCTTTCAGGAATGACGTATTGATTGAAGCCTTCTCTTCTACACAAGAAGAAATCCACATATACCTTGATGGTGTTAAGCGCGGGTTCGGCTCTAGCTTTCTTGAGGAGTCTTTTGCTGGGCTGCTTAGAAACGGAATTGCTTATTCCGACGTTAAAAACAGACTTATCATTCATACCAAAGATGAGGGCTACAAAAACGAAATTTGGAGCTACATCGAAGAGGAGAATGAAAGAAGATCTTGAGGCTTAAGCCATGGAACAGATACTTGTAAGTACGATTGTTAGTGTAATGGTTTTCCTAGGGTCTGCCGCAATAGCGTTAATGGGGTGGCAAGTCATCTTTAGGAATGCAAAAAAGCTTGCTTCACGAAATGAGTTATTTAACCGAAAGTCTAGAATCATTGAACAACTAAACTCGATTTCAAGCTCAGCACTGCTTTATTGGACCTCCGGAAACTCCTCGACTCTATCCAAGAATTTGCTCCAAACAGAGCTTTTTATCATCCAGCTAGAGGATCTTAAGAACCAAATTACAAATATTCCGGAATTTTCTGACCTAGACCTAAGCACTGAAACTGCAGCTCTACGGAAATCAATCACACTAGATGCAGAACAACCCAACTCAGTATCAATTGAAAGAAAACGCGAAAAAATTGCACTTATTATGTCGTGCTCTACTGAAATAAAACAAAAATTAAGAATCGCATTCGAACACGTGAAAAATGTAGAATAAGCAACATCACTCCATAGATTTACTTGCATCCCATACATGCCCCATTTAAAAAAGCTTAATCGCCGTTTCAGTACCGCTCCAATGATGGATAGGGATGGCACTAAGCATTTTACTACATATATCAATGCGTTAGAGGTCGGCAGGATTTCCTGTCGCACTTTTGACGCACGAAAATGCCGAGGCAATCACTAAAATCAGCCCTGCACTGCCGATAGCCTACCGATCACCAGACTCGCCATAGATACCGTCATAACCAACTACTTTCGGTGGTTGGTTGCTGATCACCTTTTTCTGCGCTGGATCATAAAGGCTAACAGCCATCGCTAACCCTCCGTGCTTTGCCAGGTAACCCATATGACGCTGATCAAATTTCAACGAACAATCAGTAAACAAAACCAACCATGACTCATTAGGCTGTACCAGCTCTACAACTGCATCGAACCACGACTCGTCAGCGATACGAAAACCTCCAGTCACATAACGCAGGTCTCTTTTCTCACCACTTGGCATTACTACAAACCCCTGATCTTGCCACTTGGCGCGGATTGCCCGTTTTCTGGCGTCGATTTCTTCGGGAGTCGGCATAAACTTTCACCATGGATACAGAATCAGATTATGTTGACCATTACTGCCAGCAATGGAAAGGGCAAATTGAACTTCGCCTGCCAGACAGGACGAGGATTGATTGTTTAACAGACACACACGCGATTGAGTTCGATTGGTGCAAGAAGTGGGCAGAGTCAATTGGCCAAGCACTGTACTACAGTGCCAAAACCGGCAAAGCTCCAAAAGTGGCGCTTATCTGCAAAGAAGACGAGGCGCGATTTGTACAGCGATTTCAGACCGCCGCCCCGGACATAGAATTTACGGTATTACCTACCTCCCCTTGATTGCACCGACGATTTCGGCCGCCAAATCATCAGACACATACTGACGATCGGCCGAAATCATAGGTAGTTCTGAAGGCACAACGACAAACGCATCTTCAGGAATTCGCTGAACCAGCTCGACACGACCCGAGACAACACGAGTGATCCAGCGCTCCGTTGTTAATGTACAAGCCTCCTTATTCATAAGACCCAATCCCTTCAATGTAAATTTCTCTTGTCACTAAACACCCAGCCGATTCACAAACAGTCAATACATCCAACTGAGTACGACAAGACTCTAAAAGCCACAATATAGACATCGCTCCAACTCTCCATTGCCTACAACTTAAAGTTTAACTTTATGTGACGACCTCTTTCTCACACTCATACTTTTCAGTTTTGATCCTCTGGAAACCATGAGTACAGAATCACTCCGGCAACGCTTTGGCCGCAATACTGCAAAATTCAGAAACCTTTCAGGTATCACGCAGGAGCGGCTCGCAGAGTTGGTCGATGTTTCTGTAATCACGATCTCAAACATCGAACGAGGCACACAAGGTCCTCGTTTCGATCTTATCGAGTCCATCGCTAAATCACTTTCTATCGATCCGTCAGAGCTGTTTACACCCTGACATACTGATAGAAAACGTATTCTAACTAAATAAACGTATCCTCGCGTTCAGCCGTGAACGCATAATGTAAAATTCACGGTTATTGTGTTCATATATGAACACAGAGGTATTTTTAATAACTAAATGATCAATTCCGGCAAGCGCTGGCGAGCGCTCAGGGAATCTCTAAAGATGGATCAGTTGGAGTTTGCAGGCATGATTGGAACGTCGCGAGCAACAATAAGCAGAGTAGAAAATGATCAGACAACATTGCGTTCTGACCATATCGCTCGTCTGGAGGAAGAGATAGGAATGCCAGTGCATCAAGCGTTACTGCTTGCGAGCATTCCAAAAGCAGACTGGACAGGCGAATATCTAAAACTAGATGAAAAGAAGCGGGCCGCAGTTGATGAGATCATCACCGCGACCATTAGTGCGATCAAGACGATAAACTAACCGCCCAGCGGCACTGCATCATCAAACTGATACACCTCCGGCCTGTCTTCTGCAGCAACCAGCGAGGCTTCATGCATACCCTTCGGCTTCATCGTTCGCAGTTTCGCAGGTATTGTCATTCGCTCTGATTCGCCAAACTGGAAGTAAGGCGGCTCCATCGACCCATTCAGAACCGGCTTAAAATCTAATGGCTCAGATATATTTACGAAGTATTCACTTGGTCCCGGCGTTGCGATCAGAGACTGGCCCGAACCATCAGGACGGCGAACAAGTATGTGATGAACACCATCACCCCACTGCACCGGCTCGCTCAACTCAAGCAATCGACCATCGACCGCGACAACTCGCCCGACTTGCGAAAGCTCAGGCGTGTCCACACCCAGCGCGCAGTAATCGAGCTTGCGACAGTTGAACCCGTCCATTTCCGTCCCGAACTTCCATTGAATACGGCGGTACTTATCGACCGCCACCATACGCATCCCCAGCTGATAGGCTTTCGTCCGGTCAGTCACTCCGAACAGCCGAACCTTTTTCAGGTTGTCACCGGCAACACCGGGCAACTGACAGACAATGGTTTTAGGCTTCCAGGTAATGCTGTCATAGTATTCCACCTCGTAGCCATCCTGCTCATCTTCGTCGAACATACTGGCATCAAAGCTGAAATCACTGGTGATATTGTCGACCTGAAACTGATGCTTAAAAACGGTCTTTGGCTCATCGCGCACTGGCACCACTTGGCCAAAATCGATGGTCGGCTCAGAAAAACCAACCTTCAACACCCGCTCAAGCGTTTTCCATAGCGTGGTTTCATTGTCGATCACAGCATCAAAGGTATCGTTCCGCTGTTTGAATATCTCACGCAAACGCCAGAATTCTCCCAGTGCCAGGGCATCATCACCATGACCGGACTGCTTAACCGCGTAGGCTGCAATATCTGCCGGATTCCGTGTTGGTAATTCTTGAGACCAGCTGAAATTGCCCGCCCCATCCCTCTGTAGATTGGGTATGCAACCGGTGCCTATCACGCTGAATTTACTCTCAGCCGCAGACCCTAAACGGTTATCGCCACGAATGGTAACCGCCATCGTCGTCCATGGGTAACTGGCAGCCGTGGGCAATTCTGAGCGCAAGCCAGCCCAGTCGCATTCATCCTTGTGACCAATACTGATTTCTGACTGAGTAAGACGACGAACTCGAAACTCTGGCTGTGAGCCTTCCGGGAAATGATAGGTCAGCGTATACGCCCTCTGATCCAGAGTTGAATCGGAAAAAGTGTGAACCTCCGTTTTAATCGGGGCATCGGGGTTATTGCGATACTCAATCATGACCTTAACGTCATGACTGTCTGTGCCACCGCCACCGCTCAGAATGGTCAAACCTTGCGGAAAGCTAAAGTCCAGCCGCGTTTGTGTGGTTCCTTGCTCGCTGGGTGTTGCTGAAAAGAACCCAAGCCATGCACCATAACTTTGATGCAGCACCCGATACTTTTGAGAAACCCAATTATAGTGATCAGCCTCTGGCCAACCTGCCCAACCGGGCACAACATTCCCTGAAATATCACAACGTTCGACTTCGATCCAATGCTCATCTGCCGAATCATTTTGAGCAGTAACCTTATAGAATGCAGAAAACAGAGGATCAGCTACTGAAGGAAAATCATAAATTTCAATGATTTTTCCAACATGATTGCCTGGGTAATCGCTGAAAAACTTCACAGTGCCGTTATACAAGTCGCGCAACTGCAGGCGTTTGCTGCCAATTACATAAATATGACCCGCCCAACGATTTAGATCAAAATCAGGCCCAAGCAACTCCAGCCCCGACCGGCCATCAGAACCACCGACCTCTTTTACCTGATACTCAGAGCGGTGCGCCGGGTGACCGGTCACATTTTCGCCAGGCTGAAAAATTCTATAATCAACAAAATCAGACAGCCGATTGACCGGCGTATCCCCGATCAGAATTTTATCTTCTTCGACCTCAACCTTATTGCGCGCAACGCACAACATCAAATTCAGTTCCTGTTGGTGATTCTTCCACTCGCGCCGTGGCTGATTCAGGTAATCAGGGATGATTTTATGACGACCCAGCAACAGAGGAACCACCCCCATGAGGCGTGATTTGTTTGCCTGAACGTTTACGTCATAAATTGAAGAACCAGCAGGTGCCGTGCTGTTGTAAGTATCAGGTATATTTTGCGCAGCCCTGTATGCATACATAGCCGATATAACACTGATAACCAGCATCGTCGCCGTGATTGCCTCTTTCGGCTCATTGAACAGATCGAGAACATCACCGGCATTGAGCGGAATATCCCACTGTTCCTCCCACTGCAAAGGCTGGCCATTCAGGTTCGCGCTGAACAGCTTTTTGTGTTCATCCTGAAACTGATCGCAGTGGCTCTTAATATAAGATATCAGCGTGGTTGCCGGTGCCACTTCAATGCGCTCGTGCGCTGCCTGGGTTTTGTCTTTAAAGACCCGGATTACCGCGCAATTGGCGGTATTCGATGCGGCTATTGGTAAGGCCATAGTCATTTTCAAAATCTCGAACGGATGGAACCTGAACACCGCGCCGGGACGCGATATGAATAACAGAAAGAATTCCGTCAGCAATTACGGTAACGCCGACGTGCCGGAAATTACCGGCGCTATCAAACACACAGACCATTACGCCCGCCGTAGGACGGTCTACAACCTGAAATAAACTGGCCGATTTAACTTCGGCCAGGTTCATATCTTGCTGAACGGATGGCGACACCCACCCAAACTCAGGTAGCTCCGGCCAACCAAACTCAACCATCAGAATAATTCGAGCCAGGCCCCAGCAATCGCAGCCACGAGGTACAGTTCGCCCCCGGTCCACATATTTAACCGTGGTATATTTATTTAGATTCATTGGTACTTTTCAGAACAAAGAGGTCAGAATAAAAAGTAAGAACAGCGAAGTCAGATCCAGATAAGCCCAGGCGCATTGTCTGCGGTGTATCGGGAATTTTCCCCGGCTGGAAATGCCTTATTGGTCAGATCGTGAAACGCACACCCAACGGTGATGCCTTTTTCGACAGAGCCGGTTGCAGATTTCGCCGTCATCCGAAAGCTTTCGACTGGCGCAGAAAGGTTACTGCTCATATACCGGGATACCGTTGCTGTTACCCTCTTGTCTGCATTCGACGCAATCGCATTTACAACATCACGTATCACAGAAATACCCGAACCATCCAAAGTCTGAATGCTAAATTTCAGATCCTGACTACCCTGCTCAGTGCGGCTCGGCAGCTGCATATTTACAGCCGCCGGTTCGTACTCATGCATGATGCCAGACTCACCCAGCTCGACAGAACCAGAGCCACCATCCTGCGCCCAACCCTGAACCCAGCGCTTAGGCTGAGTCCATAGCGAGCAGTCCAGTTTCAGGGTCAGCAATTCGGTTTCGTCAATGGGAGCAGAGGCGCATATAACGTTGATTGTGTGGGACATTATTTAATCGTAACCCCAAACTTAGCATCACCACTCAACGATTTCGCCACAACTCGCAACGTATAAATACCAACAACACCCTTCTCTACCAATTCGAACGAAGGATCGGCATCAAATCCAATAGGCGAAACAATATTATCTATATACATGACTGGCGGCTCTGATGAATTCGAGCCTGAGTGAATATATATTTTATATGACGCATGGGCGAGCCGCTCCTGATCATTAAATCGCGCAGAATTAATATCAACACCAAATGCATGTTTAGAAATAGGATTTACGTATACATCAAATCCAATATCTAAATCCGAATCAAAGTCCTGACGTGAAATCCCCCTGTATTCCGCACTCCATTTTGCGGCACTCGCGCTATTACCGGAATCGACACAAACCCAACCAGATATATTACTGTTGCTATTGTCATTATATAGCTTATACCCAACCGGAATATATTGATTGAATTCAGATGATTCTGGAGAGGACACATATTGCCAACTATTATAATTTGCATTGTAGTTAATAACTCCCGCGCCTGATTTCTCAATAGGTTTATTTACAGAATTAGCCTGATTATTATGATGATTGACATTAAAGACCGACCCAGACCCTGATGAAACGAGTAGAGGAACAAACTCAACCGCATCGTTTTTATTACGAACATCGATAATATTATCATGAATATTTAATCGCACATTTAATTCGCCTATTGCAGATTTAACACTCATCCAGACCAACCGACCATCATTCCGGGACAAACTATTGAAACCACGATTATTGTGAATCGATATACCAGACCCCCTCAAGCCCTCCAGCATAAACAAAGGCCATGCCATGTTTGCTTTATCAAATGATTCATTGTAATTATCATGAATACATAGTGCCGACCCAGTTTTACCCGATACAAAACCTTTTTGCATTGTATCTGGGTGATTATGAGAGATAAACCAGCCAGACACCGAGTACAAATCGATTGCATACTCTGAAAACCCATTCATTGAGCAATTCAAGAACCAGCCGTCCGAATATGCATCATTCTCTGTTTTCAACGCCGATTTCATTTCCCTAAAGCGACAATCTTTAATCCTCATGCCAACAGCATTAAAATTCACAATTGTCCCATCATGAAGCTTACCGGGAGCTAAAATACCAACCCCATTTAATTCGCGAAAATGCATCTCTGTAAACTCAGGCCTATAATTACAGCTAATCACCCCATTAATCTCAATGCCGTCGTCCTGGCGACCATCAATTGCAAACTCTCGCATAGCGACACGTCGGCCGAGACTCTGAACTGAATATGAAAATCTATCAGACACGAGAATAGCCCCATAAACGCTATCACCAGATGCTGCATAGACACGAGATAGTGCCTTCCCAAACCCAGAAATTGTCAAATTTCCTGGGTAAACTACGTCCTTACAATAAGTCACCCCTGCAATCCATCGAAACTCAAAACCAAGCTTTGAACATAATTTCATACAGGCCTCTACCTCGGAGGAGCTATCCTGGTCTCCAATATGCTGGCCAAACATCGTTGGAATTAGGAAATTTAGACTTGATAAATCTCTGACCCAAGCACCATCTTTACCGCTATTATCACTAGGGAATGGTACATAAACACCGCGCAAGGGATCAGCGGAAACCCATTCGGAATAGTCGCCATACATGGCAATAAAGTCTCCTGACCCAGAGCCAGCTCTGGAATGACCATTCAAACGTACCGTTTCCCCTGGCTGATCTGGATTTCTGGTTGCCAAACTAGCTACATCAGACGAAACATCAGACCGGATATTCACCTGGTGAACCTGAACTTTTCCGGATTCGATATCCGCATATTCATTGGCACCGGCTAAATATTCTTCCAACGCCACATACCAAACACTATCAGACGATTTCCAAATATCATTCACGGCATAGGTTGCCCCGGAAAGCCACGAGCCACGGTTGCGAAATGGATTGTGGGCGGTCAGCCTATCTAATGTTTTCTTCAATGTTGGCAACTTTTTACCATTACCCAACTCAACATCCTTGGCCTCGCCGGAGTTGACGACCTGGTTAATAACACCCAGATCGGTTTTTGCTTGTTTAAAATCTTCAACCGTGGGGATTACAGAATCACTCATAAAAAATTACTCGATTAATCGTTATTAACTAGATCGTTGTTATTCAGGGCATCAGACAGCACATCTGGAAGGCCATTAAACACCGAGGCTGTTTCATTGGTTTCGATAACCAGGCGAGTTAAATCAGGCTCTAATTTCGGCATCTCTCGGATGGACAGCTTTGTTTTAACAGTCCATTTTTCAGACGAAATAACGCTGACCGCATATTCATCTTCAAAACTACAAATACGCCGCTGAAGCCCTCGCGGTGTTTTCACCAACATGGAAAAGTCCTTGGCCCCGTTTTTCAGCTCGTTGCGCCACCAACTTTCAAAAATTGCGAGTTGATCATTGGTGAATTTCCAAACAACAGAACCCGAGCGCGTCGGCGCATTAAGTGTTCGGTTTCTTTTCCGGGTATAACCGGAAACCATCTGAGTTCTAATGACGCCAGACACCGATTTATAACCAAACCCTGACAGCTGTGGCAGAGGTAAAATACCGGGGTAGTCCGTCCAATTTATTTCCGTCATATGGTCCCCGCCCTTTCCATGCCGTAGATGGATTCGAGCGCCATAGCCGCATCACCACCACTGCGAACATTGGCGACAAATACGGAAATAATTTCCTGCCCCTGATCATCTGCACTGCGCGATTGGGTACCGGCGCGACTGGCATCTTCGATAACATTCACAACAACACCGACACCACCGCCAGCTCCTTTGCCATTAGCAATATCAAACAGCTGTTTCTGTTGGCCTACGTTCAACACCATTTCGCGGCTATTAACCATGGCCAACAGGTTGTCGCCGGTATAGCTGTTACCGGGGATAATGCCGCCTTGCTCGAATGCACCGGCTATCGTCTGTCCGGCAACAATACCAACACCCGCATAACCCATTGCCCGGATAGCTCCACTGGCTATAGGACCCGCTACAGGGCCAAGCGCAAGAGCTTTAGCTGCCCCTTCTTCTGTGGACGTAATCATTGATGGAATTGCTGCGGCCTTCTGAGCCATAAAAGCCGCTTTGTAGATACCGGTGTTTTTCTTACCGGCACTTTCTAAAAGGCTGGTAAATTGCCCGGTGGAAGATTGCAATGAAGAGTACGCAAGTTGTTGAGCACGCTTTTCAGCAGCCAGCCGTTTTTTCGTCTCTTCTTCAGCTTCTTTTGTTCGCTTGCGTTGGCTTTCTGCTTCACGTACTTCGATAGCCATGAGGCCCGCATCAAATTCCTCATAAGCCATGTCGCGGTACTCGGCCTGAAGCTCAGCCATACTTTCAAAACCACGCGCTTTCACTTCTTGCTCACTGAGTTGCCAAGCATCGATTTTGGCCAGGCGCTGATCCAGTTGGATATTCAGCTTTTCATCTTCGGCAGCAAATTGCAGATCCATGGCAGCAAGTTCTTTCGCGTGCTTGTCCTGCGTTTTGGCCAGCTCTTTGGCCTCACGCTCAGCTTTTGCTACTGCAGCCTCATCAGCCTTATTCTTTTTGTACTCTTCTGCTGCATTAGCCGCTTCTGTCTCTGCAGCTAGCTCCTTCTTGCGAGCCTCCTGAATCGTTGCCATCTCTGCATTAATGGCATCGATTTCTGTCTGCTTATTCTGCGCACGGCGACTATCTTCGCGGCCATATGCCTCATCAACCGATTTAATCGTTGCCAGCTGAGCTTCAAGTTTTACCCGCTCTGCCAACAAATCGTTGAAACGCTCTTGGTCAGTGGTCTCAAGCCACTCATTAACCCGCTTTAATCCATTAGCCATGCCGTTAAAAAAATCAACGACGACACCTGCGGGCGTCTCCCCCAAGATCTGCATCGTGCGCTGCCAGCGCTGTCCGAGCGTATCCAATGACCCAGCCACGGAACCGTTAGCTTCAGAAGAACCAGCACCGGCTATTTGGTCTGACAACGTTTCCAGAATAAAACGCTGGGCATCAGCAACACGCCCCGCATCTTCCATATCTTTGATAAATTGCTTCTGCGATTCTGAAAAAGAAACGCCAGAGCGAGACAATGCAGAAAGCCCCTTGCTTGGGCTTTCGAGTGCCTTACCAAGCTGTAAAGCAGACGATTTAGCATCGCCACCCATGACCGCCGCCATATCCTGAGACAGCGTAATCGCATCTTCAAAAACATCACCGGACACAGACTTAAACGTCAGCAGAACGTTCTGGGCATCTTTTACCCCCTCGACACTAGCCAGCGTATTTAATGCGACTGAGCGAGCCATCTTATCCAGCTGATCCGCCGTTAAACCTGAAGCATTACCTGTTGCCTTGAGCAAAGCCTCTGTTTTTGCGTTGCGTATATTCAGCTCATCAAATGCCTTTACAGCACCAGTCAAGATAAGAGTGACGCCAGAAACCCCAAGACCCAAAGCGACCATTAGCGGATTAACACTGGTCAGCAGCGTTGCTAACGAGCCCAACCGACCAGAAACACCACCCAAAGGTCCCTGAAATGCAGCAACGTTTGTCGATGCATGTCGAACCCCCTGAGCCAACTTATTAATACCGCCATGGGTATCATTGGCGGCTTTTCTAACCTGAGTTAACTGTCCAACCGATTGAGTCGCAGCCAACGCCAGTTTCTGGTTTTCCCCCTCAATAGAGATAACGTATTTATCCATTTTGGTAGACATGACACCAATCCACTATTTAAAAACCGGGTAAAAATCAGAGGGCTTTGTTGGCTTTTTCACCAACCCGGAACTGTTAACCACAGATGAGCAAAGCTGCCCATTCCTGTAGCTTTCGATGCCATAACCCCACGGATTAACTTTGTAGTGCGCGTACCAGGTATCGATCTGCGAGCAAGACAAACGCCGAAGCATCCGACCCACATCAACAACACCCAAGCCAAGCGCTAAGACATGACTGAACCCGACTGGTGCGCAGCCGGACTCGGCTTTTTTTCAGGTTCTTCATCAAGGTAATCCCACCCGTCACTAGCGGCGATTTCCTCGTCTATCGACTTTAAGCTGGCCTCTGGCTCAGCCTCAGTCTGCTCAATATCAAAAGGCAACTGACTTAGCTGCACACATTCACGAAACAGAGCTGCAAGCAATTCATCCGGCAACCGCCGCAAACGCCACTGAATAAACCACGCAGGCATGTACCACCGCCGCATATGCAGAGACCCAACATCAACCGCCATTACCAGGTTCTTAACGATGACGGCCAGGCTTTCATCACTACCGACGCCAACGCTTCTCTGCAGAAATTCGATACGCTGCTGAGCCGTCAGCTCAACCAAAACAACGCGCCAACCGAGGTGCTCGAAACGCTTGGTCTTAAACCCCACTCCTGCAACCGGCATCAACCAGATCAGAAAGCCAAAAACAAAAACGGCCAGCACCAGGCTGACCGCTAATAAGTAGAGTTGTTCTAATTGCATGTTAGGCTCCGGCTGCAATTTCCACAGGTAACAGCTTACGCTTTAAGGAGTAGCTTTTTTGCAGCTCTTCCTCACTTGCTTCGCTGCCGCCTTTTTTAGTCAGAGTGCCGCGATGAATCTCAATCGAGTCATCGACCCATTCAACTTTGATATCCAGCACCTTGCCCAGACTGCCCGCTACCAACTGCTGACCGGGATCACCACTCTCAACATATTTATATCCGAACGTGGCTTCGCCCGGCTCAACCATACCAGCAGTATGACCAATGACATTATCCTCTGGGTCCAGCGTTGTATCTTCTTGAGTGTTAACCGTCTGATCACCTGGAGCAAATGACTTGATGCCCTTTACGCGAACGTAATCAGAATCATCCTTTGACGGCGCTGCCGACTCATCCACGACCACACGCGCATAAACTTTTAAACCCTTACCTTTCATCGTTTCTTACCCTGCTTAGTTAGAAAATTTCACATCAAAAAAGAAATATACGCCCGGCGTAGAGCCATCCTGAGAAGGTTTAAACTCTCCACCGTCACGTTTGATATCACCATCGATAGGCAAATCCATAATCACTTCACGGATACGACCAGCTTCGCCATCGAGAACACTCTGATCGTTACCGCCAGCTTCATTGAAATAGCCTACGGTCAGGCGAGTGGTGACTTCATACTGATCACTATCGAGGTCACCGTCCTCTTCGTTCTCATCCCAGTCTTCAAAAAATACCGTGAAGAACTCGGAGAGGTTCACACCATCGTCCTCATCAGAAACAACGCTGGTCAGCTCTGCAGTTAAAACACTGCGGTCAGCGTATGCAGCTTTTAAAGCGCCCTTGACGGCGTTACGTAAATTGATCATTGGCTGCAACGTCACCGGCCAGCCCTCCGTTTTAATTCGTGTTGATAGAGCCGTTGAAAATCGGACTTCATGACTCGCCTAACAACTTTCGGTGTAATGGTATTAACCGGCTCTCTGATAATTACCTTCGGCGCTTCCAATGGATACCGCGCCCGTCCTTTGCGCCTCAGCACATGCTGACGACCTTTAGAACCAACTTTTTGAATAAATGCGTGATCATAAAAACGACTACCAGCACGAACGCCGCGCCGGGTTTGCCGCGCACCCAATGCAATGGCAGAAACAGCACGACGATAAAATCCAATCGATGCCGACTTCTTAGGAGTCGCCCTGCTAATCACCGCCCGCTTCTTAATGGCCGACGGCCTGATTTTGCTTTCTTTCGCCACACCACGAACAACACGTGTTTTCGCCTTGGCTAATGTTTTGTTAATGGCAGTCCTTTGCGCTGCGGGTACATCCTTTAAAGCGTATTTTTTGAGCCGCTTTTCAACCAGTTTTAGCATCTGGTCGTTTTTTGATGAGGTAGTCATGCGAGCTTTTCCCGCTTCAGTTCATAAATAATCGAGACTGTATCACGCTCAAGAATTTTCCCAACCCGGTACTTTCCAACGACCAAACCATCATCATCCAGAGCCAGAACAATCTCATTTTCTTTTAAAGGCATAGAAACAGCGACCGTAATCTCGTTGGTAGCTTTGATATACCGACCATCAATATCCCGGTAAATACCAGGCTGAATGATGGCCCGCATACCACGCTCCGGGCCACCTCCCTGAACAAGTACGTTCTGACCGAAATCGAACAAGAAAATATTCTCCATGTCGTCAGCCAGAATATCGTTCATGTTCACGATTAATCACCCAGGTCGAATTCGTCTTCATCTTTAACCGTCAGGTCTTTTGCACCCTTGGTTTCTTCAACAACCTCCCCCTTACCGTTAGCGACCAGCTCACGTCCCAGCGCCACAGAAACCGCAACAATAACTGGCTTCTTTTCTTCGCCTGGAACGATGATTTCACCACCAAACATAAAGGCTCGTTGAACCTTCACATAAGCTTTTTTAACTTGCTTTTTAGCCATCAGAATTCCCCTGATTTTTTCAAATTGGAAATAAAAAAGCGGCTCCGATATCGAAGCCGCTTTAGTCTATTTAACGCTCGGACTTACTGACCCAGAGCAAACGCCCCCGCATGACGAACCGCTGTATCTGCATCCTGGAACAGACGCAGTACTGTGCCACCAGATTTCGCCTTGGTTGATTTATCAACCGTCAGATCGAGCGCACCCCACAGGCCAATCATGGCCTGACTGAAATCACCAAACAGAATTTTGTTGGCAACCATCGATGTGATGTCGGCACCGCGATAACCGTTCACTTCGTTATTTGCCCAAATAAATTCAGCAGTGTTCGCAGCTTTCGCTGAGGTTTTTAATTTACCTTTTAGCGCTGGGCGCATCAGGTAAGCCGGTGAATTGCGCAAAGCATTAGCCTCAGCAACCTCCGTCTCAAGTCCAACCACTTCGGCCCAGGTTGGCGCGCCCGGCGCCCCAAACGGCACAGCGCCGATACCCGCTGTTGCCAAAATATCAGTCAGCAAGCGCGTATCCAGCGCTTCGTAAACGCCCGCCATCAAATCCTGACGAACCAGCATTTCCATCGACCCACCAGTTTGCTGCATCACGCGGCGAGTCAATGGAACAGATGCAGTGACTGTCTCAGGCGACAGAGAAACCAGACCAAAATCAACATCTGAGTCACTGGAATCACCATCCTCACCAACCCAGGCAAAGGTGGCTTTACCGGTTTGTTTAGGGATATCGACGTTACCCACCAGACCCGTCAATACCTTCGCCCCCAAAGATCCAAGCACAGTGCCCTGACGCAAAGCCTCAATGAATTTATCGAAGTGCAATTCCTGAGAAACGAGGTCACCACCCTTTGCAGCAGTAGCGACTTCCTGTTGACGCAAGCCAAATCCCATCACATCGTAAGGCACCAAAATACCGCGAGCATCACTGCCTGTTTTGTCTGCAAGTTCTTCCGAGATTTCACGCTCAAAACCAGCCAACTTGGGATTCAATAAACCACGAATAGCACCTAATACACTGTATTGAGAACGCTCTTTATCTGACAGGCCCAGATCACCCAAACCGACAACTGTGCTTTTTGTATCACCAGAAGACGAACGTTCTTGATGCTGCTGCAGCAGATCATCTTTAAATTGATCGACCGTTTTACCTTCTGCGATAGCACGCATAGCCAGCTCAGGCTGACCGTATTCGTTACCAATCGCTGCAATTTCACGCGCATGATCAATCGGCTTTTCAGCTGGCTTCACCGTGGTTTTTGCCGCGGGCGTACCACCGGAGCGAGCCGCAGCAGCTGGTTTCTTTTCGGAAGCTTCAGGTGCTTCCACTTCTACTTTTTCGTCCGGCATAGCTCGAACTCCTTTGATAATTACAGGGTTTAAAGTTTGTGGTTTTCTGCCCGCATCCTGAGAACGCCCCATACCAACAGAAGGGTCAGCCGCAATAGATACAGAAGAAATTTCAGTTGGCTCCCAGTCAGTAACCCGGTAGTACTCCAGGTCACCCTCACGCTTTTCGAGAACCATTTCGTGAATCATGTAATGCAGAGAAACCTGCGTGCGTGTTCCGTCGAGAATGTCTTGCCACAACTCTTCAGCCCGGTCGTGACGACTAAGCTTTACAGTGCAAATTCCACGGCGATCTTTAATTTCCGCCTTCACAACCGCCCCACGCTGATCGCGACGGTTGTGATCCATCAAAAATGCACCACCGTTATTGATACGATCCAGGCGAACCGCCCCGTCTGAGTGATCAAGAACCTCAATGCCATACCAACGCTGCACTTCATACTCAGAGCTAAATGAAAACGTAACCTGTCGATTTTCTTCATCAACATGCTCAATAGTTGCTGCCATTTCTTGCTCAGGCAGACCACGCTCTGACGCGAGCACTTTTTGAATCGGGCTTAACTCATTTGGCATTACAGTTTTCCTTTACCTTTTCCCAGGCATAAAAAAACCGCCTCTATCTTTAAAACAGAGACGGTCTATTAATTTGAATTCGTTTTATTCTTGCTCAGCTTTATCTGGCTTAGCTTTTTCGACTGGCTTGTCTGGCATCAGTTGCTGCTTACGCTCAATAACGTCTCCCATTGCATCGAAATACTCTTCCCAGCCGTTTTTAACATCATCGATATCCAGCCCCTTATCACGCAGGATATGAAGTGGTGAAGTCGTCATATTTTTCATCGCTTCACCTGCCGCCTGCTCATCCTTCAGTGGATCGACCCACGGCCAGCGACGCCCCATGAATTTATGCTTACTGAGCGGAGCTAAATCTGCAGGACTCAAGCCACGCAATTTATTTTTCAGTAGCGCCATCTTCAGCCAGCGCTTAAACACTGGCGAACCAAAGTCCTCTATCAACCAACGCTGCTTGCGCTTCCAAGCCTCTCTATCTTCCAAAACCGCCTGTCGCAAACTGGAAAACGAAACACCTTCATAATCATTACCCAGCACGTTGTAGTTAACATCGAGACCCGAAGCAGAACCGCGAAGCGCATCCTTCTGAAAGCCAGTCGCTGCTGGCTGGGTGTAATTAGTAGAATTTACTTTGTAGCCTTCCGGCACCACTGACGACTGACCAGCCTCCAACTCCTGAACGAACTCACCTTCTTCGTCGAAATCATCAGATACTTCTTGCTCTGGGTCTCGCTCGTAAAAGAACATATTGGCGGCACCGATTTTAGCGCCTGCCAGCTGCGCTTCGCGCATGCCGTTGATCTGATATAACTCCAACAACGACGCATGCGCCCACGGCACCCCCCGAGTCTGCCCCGGTCGCCACATAGGGAACGTCAGCCCAATCTCGTCAGCAAGAACACGGTCGTAACGCCGACCACCGCAAGACCAAGTGTTATCGCCGGGGTGATTCGTCAGCAGGTGGTACGCAACCGGCTGACGGCGCTGATTCAATTCAACCCCCATCACAATGCGATTGCCATTTCTCAACTGCTGATTTAGGGAAACATCGAGATAATCAGACTCAATCAGCTCAGTACAAAAGCCATACGGATTCGACTTATCAACGTGATAGCGAATAAGCATATCGCCGTCTTGGGCTGTTGTTTTTGCAGTCAGCTCCTGCGCCGCAACCCAAGAAAGTTTACCGCCAACTTCGCAAGTATCCCGATCACCCCATTCAGCAAACTCCTGCTCAATCATCCGGCTCGCATCGCGGTCAATTTTGCCATCACGATCCCGAACCAATGACTGCAAACGCAGACCGTTTTCACCGACGACATGCGTTTGAACCATATTGAAATAGCGACGCACATAACCAACATCACCACCAGAAACACGGCTCGCCTCACGCAGACGCACTAGGTCGCGCTGCAGCTCAGCATCAGCACTCATAGAGCCACCACTAAAGCGCCCAAGGCTGTGCTGCTTTTGCTTTGCAGCTGCAAAACGGACGTGCTGCTTGTGGTTTGGATGCCTCGCTACTGACGCCGCAGAGTCAGCAATAGGAGTCTCCGTACGACTCCCCCTGAAAATATCCCAAATTCCCATCAGTACATCCTATGAATGATTCGACGCGGGGCCTTTTTACCGGCCGCTTTTCGCTGCTCACGAGCAACACGAACAGCATAAACCTGCTCGTACTTCACCAGCTGTTCAAACGGAATACGGTTTAATGACTTGCCATCAATGGAGTAGCTTTCATGATCCGCAACCACTCGCTTTTCCAGCCGGGCCTGAATAGCGGCAAGCATTTTTTCGTTGTGCGTCATCTAATCGCTACCCTGTAAAACTGTTTGATTTGCGGCGTTTCCGCGATTTCTTCAGTGACTTTTTAGGCTGCTCTTCAACAACCTGAGCCTCTTTCTCTTCAACCGCGAACAGATCAACCTGCCCCAGCTTTTGCTCAATGGCGTCCCACTGGCCAGGCTTCATAAGATGAACTCTGCGTGCCCTCGCACCATGAAGCGCGTATACCTCACAGTCCCATGCTTCAACAGCACGACCAGCTTTTTGCTGCCACACCTTTCGATTTCTGATCGAGCGATGCGGCGCTTTAACTTCACCGGTTACCTGATCAAAATAGTCAGCCCGAACATTCTGATAAACATGGTGACGACCAGGACCAATGCCATCTAGCTTCATATGCGCTGCAAGCCAGTCTTTAGCTTTATTGGTACCAACCATGTAAACCCGCAAGCCATGCTTATCCGCTTTGGTCCGCTTCTTCGGGTTTTTATGATCGATTGGTTTACCTGATGGGGTCGCGAATATCTCGGGATCTTGCTGAGAGCTGGAACCCTTGAGCGCCATCACCAGCGTTTTCGAGTACTTCTTATCCATCTTACGAACCCAGCTGTATACAGCGTCGTTCGTGTTACCGTCTGATGAATCGATACCCACCGAGCTGGCATGAATATGCCCGCCGATCTGGTGCGGAATACCACCAAAAACCAGCGCTTCTAATTCTTCATAAACCGGATCATTGATATCAGAGGTCGAAACTGAGGCCGATATCTCACCCCAATACAAACACCAAGATTCTTCACCACGGCCCCAGGCCCGAATAACCACTGCAACCCGGTCGTGCTGCACATCAATACCGACAGTTACCAGCAATCCACCACGCGGGCAGTTCAGCTCTGAATATTCCAGCGCCTTTGCGCGAAGGGTTTCAGCATCTGCCTGATCATCCTGATACGCATATGGCCGACCAAGCTTTGAATTAACGAATACGATTCGATCCGTCTCATCACCCTGAGCGGCCTTGTGTTCTGCCTTCAGAAAGTCGCGAACCAGGTCAGCAACGCCAGCACCAGGCAGACAGCTGTAGATTTCGTTCAACTCTTCGAATCCAGCAACGCCGTGAAACTCAGCCTGAGCTACCCAGCCACAATTGGGATCACCAGCTTCGCGAGCCTCATTCACCGTCCTCCGAATATTCATTTTTCGCTGATAATCAGACCAAGCAGAACCACAACAAGGACAGGTATACACAGCAGAGTCCGGTAGAGCTGTACCGTAAATCTCATGCTCGGTTCCATCATCAGCCTCAAGCCATGTGACATTTTCCCAGTCGAGGACATGGGTCTGGCCGCAATCGTGACACTCAATCGGCAACACCCGGCGATCACTGGTTTTAATATGCTCTTGAACCTTGCTTAAACCATCAATGGAAGGCGTCCCACCGAGTACACGCTTAGCATTGCGTATACGTTTGGTGCGCTCCCAGAGCAGCGTAATAGCAGAACCTTGCTCCTTCAGATTGCCAACAGCATCATCCGGCTCTTCGACGATCACAACCTTTGCGGGCGTAGACTTTACGGAGCCAATAGACCCAGAAGAAACCATTTTCAAAAAGCCGCCAGGGAATTTTTTAAACAACGCACGGTTGTCTTTGCTGCGCGACTTATTTACATCCATACGGCGACTAAGCGCCGGAGTAGACAAGACAGATGGCTCAAACTTTTCGTCGTTAAATTCACGAGCTGAATCCGTTTTAGGAAACATGACCACTATTGCACAAGGCAGCGTATCAATTAATTTTCCCAGAAATACAACAAGGCCAAACGTCCATCCAACCTGCGCTGCCTTTTGTGTTACGACCTCCTTTACAGAGTCATCATCCAGCGCCGCAAAAATACCCCAAAGATAAGGAGCAAAATCTAAGTTGTACGGGCCGGGCTTATCAGCTCCTTCTGGCGGCAAGCGAAATTTGCTCTCACCCCACAAGCCCGTCGGAATCGGCAAGCTCGGCAGAAGACTCTTGAGCCAAGCCAGCGAAACGGCCAGCAAGTTCCTGTCCAGCTTCTCCTGCGTGTCTGAGGGCAGTTCGGATTGGTCCAAAAACATCATCAGCCTCTAATTCAATCGAATACTTTTCAGATACCGATTCAAAAATTGTTTCACCCGCATCCAACATAAAGCCCTGAATGTTTGCGCCAGACTCGGTAACCCAGGAAAAAACCGTTTCACGATCCATTAACTCACCAGCCGCAGCTAAACGACGCTGACGCTTCTCCGCAACGTTTTCCTGCGCTTCCATAATTCGCATCTGAGTCAGCGTTGCCTGACTGTCACCACCACGGCCCGCCGCATTCTCACGGAGGCGGTCAACATAAATCGTCAACCACGTGTGATAGTCGCCACCTTCTGGAAAATCGCCTTTTTCATAAAGCTTGTTAATAGCCTGACGAGAAACACCAACAAGCCGAGCAAAACCAGATTGAGTTGCTTCATCCGTTAACTGAATATCAGCCATGTTGTGTCAACCCCCCTGCAATTCTCGTCTCTGCAAAAAATCCGCGCCTATCTCCGTCGTATGCCATCAATTGCCAGAAGGACCCGCGCCTAATTGCCACGGAATGTCCAAATAACAAGGCCAACTCCTACTGAAACAATAGCTGAAACAATGGTCGTAATGACGCCAGAGTTCTGAGTTGTTCGCACCTCCGAGCGACCATCATTGATTTCCAATTCGCGCAAACGGTCTTCACATTTTTCTAACCGCTCAAACGCACGTTTCAGAGAATCATCATGAGTATTCTGTCGTTCCTCGATACGAATTAAACGATCCAGCTTACTCTCGATGCTACCCAGCCGCCGGTCCAGCAGATCCATTTGCTGCTTCTCCACTGCTGCAGTCATAAAACTTTGTTTCCGATCTGCTTGGCAATCTGACGATCAGCAAACCACCAGGACACCACCGTTGCCGTCATCGCAATTACAGAACGAACAACCAGATCCTGCAGTACTGAATCAACAGTAAAATAAATACCGATGGTGAAGAACACCAACAGGAATGTCAGAGCTGGTCGGGTAATCTTTCGAACGAATTCAGCGATCAGCAACAGCTTTGAATTACCGTGGTATGCCTTATCGTTTTCGTATGAGGCAATCAAAGTCTGATGTGCTGCAACATCAATCACTTTCTCAGATTCAATTTGCAATTGCTCGCCTTTAAATTCTGCCTCAGCCTTAATCTGCTCCAACGCACAACGATGATCCGACTCTGCCAGCTCAGCATCTAAACGCTTAACATCCAGCTGCTGACGATGCTCCTGCTTAGATTTGAAATAACCAACAACATTACTCGCCAATGAACCAAACAGCCCGACAACACCACCAGACAACAACGACTCAATCATTTATCACCATCCACAATAATCAGATCAAACGGTCGCTTATTCATAAAGCGAAAGAACTTATTTACAGCCAAACGACTGGCGAGAATCGCTCGCTGACCAGATAAGCGACCAGTACGACTACCCAGAGCAATACAGCCATATAAATCAGATTTAAAACCTTTCTTCCGATCACCCGCCCAATTAGCAGCATGAGTCAGAATAAACGTCCGGCCAGGTACACCAGTAACGAGATAAACCCAACCAAAACGCGGCGACCAATGCCAAACGCAACGATATTTACCTGCCGGTATCCGTGAATAATTCGGCTCATTGTTTCGATCAGGTAGTTCTAGCGAATAGCAAAACGGCAACCAATTAACAAACCAACGGCCAATAGTCCCCTCATCAGAGCTTTCACCCCGATAAAGAACAACCACTGGTTCCATAATTAATCACCTAAATAAAAAATCCCCGGCGAACCGGGGCAAGACCTTCACGCACCGTGGAATAAAACGCAGGCATAAAAAAACCCGTCACAATGGCCGGGTTCTTTTTAAATCTTCAATTTGTTACGAGCGCGTTTTCTGAAACTAGGTTGCATTTTCCTGATTTCTCTCACGTTTGCAAGACTTTTTTGCAAACGTGGTTTCAATTAATTTCTAAGCCTCCAGAACTACCGGGAACATTTTTGCATAAATCATAGTTAACGCAGAGTCTCGACGTCGATAAAACTTGGATGGAGACATATTTAACTTACGAGCCAGTTGCTCCTTTGTTGCATCAGGGGTTCCTAGGTAAATAATTTTTATCACGGTTTTCTCTTCATCAGGCAGAGCAGCGACACAGCGATCAACCTGCTGAGCCTCTGAATCAATAAGCTCAATTGCCGAGTCTCGACGACTGCCACTGATAAATGTAGAAAATCCAGCAGCACTACGCGGATATCCAACCCCTGCATCAGGACACCAGCGCGCCCAGAGGTTGAGCTTGGAAACAACCAATTCTTTCTGGAATTTATTCAAACCCGCCATATTTCCTCCCTATGACACTTAAAAATAAAGCGTCATATTAAGCGTCATAAATTTTTTTTAATTAAAACAAAGGGTTACTTCTATTTATGACACTATGACGCTTATGACACATAAAATAATATTTGTATGTGCGCGCGTATACATGCGCGGGATAAAGCGTCATAAGTGTCATAGCCGCATTACAGCTGGCCGCAAAGCGTCATAACATGCGTCATACAAAGCGTCATAGCGTCACAAATCACGGCGTTTCCTCCCGAATTACATTGGCCTGAGTCAAAGCCAATTTAAAATTCCGACAACAGCGTCCAATAAACTTATTAATCGACTCATCTTCTTTCAGTGGCGTAGGGTCATCATCCCGAACCCAAACCCTAACCGTCCGCACCGGATCTTTTTCAGTCGGATAATTAATGTTCAGCCTCTGAGGCTTCATCACCCGCTTCAACTCCTGGGCAAAGAAGCGCTCATTACGCCTGAACTCATTATTCTCTTCACACCAATGTTTAAATGCCTGAAATAAATCCCCTGTTGCTGCACAGGTATACGGCCAATCCAATTCGCCACGGCTCCACTGACGATGGAAATACTGAGGTGAAGTCATACTGGAGCCAATCAACTCATCTTTTGCCTCTGTCATCGGCGGCTTACTATGCTGATCAAAACCAGTTAAATCGCGCTTCAACAAATACCCAAAAAACGCCTCTACCCCACCATTGTCAGCCTCAGCAAACAGATCTTTAAAATACTGAGGGTTCGGCACTTCGTCGGAATACAAAACCAGATAACGCCGGTCACCCAGATCAAGTTCCAAAGGAACGCTACTGTTCGACAGAAACACAAAGTTCAAATGATTCGATTCTCTGCGTAATGGCATATGCTTCTGGTCAATCAAAAGCTCCCGCCCGGTCACCAGGTGCTTAAGCAAGCCTTTGTAGTGATTCCGTTCAGTCCGTGCAACAACCTCTTCCGCCACCGCAAATAATTTTTTGCTCTGCCACTCAGTAAACGAACTTTCCAACTGAGCCTGCCCGATGGTGATCGTGTGCGCGCCATAGATTTTCCCCATAAATCCATCATAGAGAATCGATTTACCTGTGCCTTCAGAACCAAAAATAACGCAACTAGTTGCCATCTTGGCGCCGGGGTTTTGTAGAGGGTAAGCCAGCCAGTTGAGCATAAAGTCGGCCACTTTTTTTTCACCCTTAGCCAGTCGCATTACATGATCTAAAATACGCCGACAGCCCGACTCACCAACAAACGAAGGCTCTACTCCCCAGCCTTCATACAAATTAACAACGTCAGGACCACAATCTTTACCCGGCTCAAAAACCAACTCTTTAACGGTTTTTCTCATTCGGGATTCATTCCAGTCTTTATAGCGGTCCTTGCCAACCAAGTGATTCAGGTGACTCAATTTCATCTGCTGTCTGGTAATGTTGTCCCAGCAAGTATCGGTATTGTAGATATACGAAAAGTTAGCCAGTAGTGTATCTGCGCTGTATCGGCCATTCTCAAACACCACCCCACCTGAAAAACCGTCGCCAACATCGGAGGGCGCGGGAGGTTCATCAAAGTAGTCAGGCACATCAGGCACTACTTCACCAACAGACGGAGCGGCCGCTTCCAGTTGCGCCTTCGCAATCGCAGCTTCAACCTGTGTTTTAACCTCACAGAGACCAGCACTCAGATGCAAGTCATTAAAATCCGTATCAACACTAGCCATTTACAACCTCCTGACCACAACCATTAAAATCAGGAACAACCGCAATACCGCCACAATTAGCAGCAGCCTGCCGAGCCTTAGTTAAACCCGGATTGCCATCTGTTGCCGTATCGTTATCACCACAGAAGACAAGAACCGAATCAGGCCACCACTGGCGCAGCAATTTAGAAATAGCCACCAGGTTGCCGGCATCAAACCCAACAATGCACGGATAACCCGTCGCCATATAAACACTGGCCATCGTCGCGTAACCCTCACCAATGCAGATAACGGCCGGAATGCATTCATCAAACCCAATCATGTGAAACGCACCGGATTTACGACCGTGACGTGGAAACGATTTTTTATTGGGAAATATGATCTGAACATTACAAATGTCCTGACCATCAAACAGAGGAATCACCAGGCATCCACGCTTAATATTACGCACAGAAATATGCTCAAATTTGGCAGCACCAGAACTAAAGAAAGCCTTGATGGACGCCTCACCAGTCAGCAACTGATAGCACTCATTCTTATCATCAACCACCATCAGAACCGAACGAGCGGCAACATAAACCCCAAAAGCCCGAACCTGCTTATCTTCCAGATACTGACACGGAGCCGCCTCATGACTTGCCAACTCAGCAATCAAAAACTGACTGGCCGTTGCAACAACAGCAGCCATACGCTCACGCCAAGCCTGTTCTTCTGCGAAATCTTTCTCACGCTTAGCCTTACGTTCTGCCAGCTCCTGACGATAACGACGCTCTGCCTCTGGGTCCCGCTGCTCAGTTTTTAAATCAAATCCGGCATCTTTGGCTTTTTTAAACAACGTACCAATGCCGGTACCGCCACCCGCCTTGATCGACTTCCAGGTGGACTTAACATCAGCCGCCTTGTACTTATCCGACCCCTGAGACCAGCGATCAAACATACCAAAGCCAGCTGCGCCAAACTCATTCTTCAGCGCCATACCAACCAGAACCCAATCGTCACGAGCTTCATCTGGACTGATATACACCAGAGCCTTTTCAACCTGCTCAACCGTGCAATCCATCAGGAAACCTCCCGCATTTGCTCGCAACGCTTCAACACAACAAATATTTTGCGAATCGCTTCCTGAGCGCCAATCTGCAGATCCAGCCACTCATCACAATTCACCTTGTTATCTGCAACACTCTTACGAACAACCTCAGAGTATTTCGATACCGCATCGACCGTATTCAAGAGGTCAGAAAGAATCTGATCATCTGGCAATTCACAATCGACAGAGCCAACCGGAACAAACAAACCATCCGCCAGGGCACCCACTGCATCAAGAATGCGCTCATCTTTGGTCGCCTCAAGAATACCCTTCAGGTGCATCAGATTTGGTTTATGCGCAGGCTGATGAAGATTCAGACTGTTGCGTAACACCTGAGCATTCCAGCCGAATATTGCCGCCATCGCTTCAGCACCGCCGGGATAATCTGTAACAGAGTGATACAGCGCCTGCTCAATTGTTAATGAATGTTTCTTAGTCATAGATTTAATCCATTTCAAATCAAACGTAGAGATCAAGCGGCGTTATTGTCAGACTTGATATCAAGCCGATCAGCCTCTGAAAAAGCACCAGGACAAAACTCATGCGCACCGATAACTCCCCCAGTTGCATTGAACAAATCCCGAGCCAAATCAGCACTAGTCCGGCGGTCATACATAAACACTTGTCTCAGATGCCCAGTGGTCGAGCTAACGCTTTCCGCAAACGCATCTCTCTCTTTGGGCTTCATCTTTCGCCAGAAATCTTTCTTAGTCATAGTCTTTTACCATGTACTTCGGAAGTACATACGATAACAGCGAATAATATACTTGCAAGAACAATGTGCGGGAAAAGTACAACATGGGAGAATCAGACGAATGATATTGCACAAATCGAAGATATGCCTGAATTTAAAACCAACGATGAAATCAGACGCCAGAACGCCAGGCTTCTCGCAAAAGAAGAAGGGTCAAATGCAGCGTTTGCACGCAAAATCGGAAGGGAGCCAACACAAGTCAGTCGCATAATTGGTAAAAACTGGACCACTCAAATCGGTGAAGACTTAGCCAGGCATATAGAAGCCTCATTCTTTAAACCTAAAGGCTGGATCGATCAAGACTGGGCTGAAACAAACAAAGTAGCGGAAGAATCAGCGGTCTATGGGGCGCCTCAAGAAATACCAGTTTTCCACCTGAGAGACATTGAAACTGGCTACGATCAGCCGCTATTTAAAATGCCCTGCCCGGTTGAGCACAGCCCACAAACCTACGCTGCCAAAGTACACGACAACACCATGCAAGCCACCATGGGGCCGAGCTACCCAGAAGGCAGCATCATTTTTGTTGATCCAGAGCGCGCTGCAGAAGCCCAAAACGGTGACTTAGTGGTATTCCGCTTAAGTGAATCAGGCGTAGTAGGCTTCAAGCGCTTGGTAGACAATGAAACAGTGAGAGGCTTGGAACCGCTGAATATTCGATACCCAATGGTCCCACAGCAAGACTTTGAAGTTATCGGCCTCGTGATTGGCTGCTGGATCGGATCTACAGCCCAGCCATAGCCAAGAACCTAGGAATTCCCCCGGTAAACCAAGCATGTGGATACGCCTCGAAAGAGGAAGCATAGTTATCCGCAGGCCCTGCCTTCTCCTCAACATACCCATCAAATGTGAAGACCCGGAATATTGGATTTTTTGATTTCGCCAATTTTTTGAGATCACTCACAGAAGCGCGAAAGTACTTCCTAGTAACAAGCCCCATATCTACGGGAATAGAAAACGGCCCTGAAGAATGCACGTAATGATTACTAACGGAGCCGGAATCACTCCTGGATACAGGCTTAAAGACCAACATCTCAGAACCCAACCTTGCCTTCATCGGCAAGTCAAAATCGAAGTTAACCGCCCCCTTAAGTTGTGCTTCCAGCCAAACCTCACCAGGCTTCATTCTTGAAGACCTGTAAACTCCCACCTTAAAGTAGCTGTAATCCATTGTCAGATAGGCTGGCTCCATTTTCACTGTAACTACATCATCGAATTCTGAGATATTTCGCTCCACATAACCCGGCCCACCTTTCACATCATATGCATCAGACATCATCTGCTGTATAGAGCACCCACTGAGCAAAATCATCATCCAAACCAACATAAACCTATTCATATCCATATCTCCATATTAGGTAGCCACAATTCTATCAGCAGCAGCTAATTCAAAATATGTACTTGACACGTACATATTTGATATGTACTTTTCAGGCACATGCAATATGTACTCAATAAGTACATGGAGAGACCATGATCCTGATCCACCCAACCGTTGCAGCCTCCCCTGCAACGCTGAAACAGCTGATGCAACAGACCAACTGCACCGCCGTAGTTCAGGACGGAAACGCAGTATTAGTAACCGTTGCAACCGTTTCGAAACAGCCTGCGCAACAGGGAGAAACAGCATGAGCAAGCGCCAAGTATTCAGCATTGCGAGCCGCACCTGGACAGTACAGAGAAGTGCTGAAAGCGACTTGATCTGCCTGCGAGACGGTACCGGAGTTCAGATTTTTACAAGACCGCAAGACACATATCTCGCTAACGACAACACGCTGATCATGACCAGCACAGCTTTACGCGACGAAGACAACGCCGAATTAAAGAAGCTGCTCGACTGGATACACGCCGAACAGTGGCCCAGATCAAGCCCAATGAACCATATCAAAAAGCAGCTCGAACCGAATCACGCACCCTAGTGATAAGCGCCAGGGACGGCGCACAACTTTCAAACCAATAAAGACCAGGAGCAAAAAATGAACAATCACCATCTCACAGGCGCCATAAGCGCCAACCTAATAGCCGCCGCATCCTACTCGCAGGCCGACAACAAGGATTTTCGCCCCGCACTTCATGGAATGCTTATCGACCCCCATCCTAATGGAGGCGTAACAGTCGTGAGCACCAACGGCCACACTCTATTCATTGCATACGACGAAAACAGCACCATTTCCGAGAAAGCAATCGTACAGTTTTCCCCGCACTTCATAGCCGAATGCAAACGACAAGCCCGCCCAATCGCCACCAACAGATATGTTGAACTCGACGGCCGCTTGGCATACGTAACCCACCGACAGATGGATGAAACCTTCGAACCCGGCCAATTCGAAACACTCACTACAGAAAACCTTCCAGCAATTGAGCCACTTAAGGTAATCGACGAAATTTTCCCAAACTACCAACGAGTCATCCCGCAAGAGACCCTACCCACTGCTGCACCAACATCGCTAAACGCTAAATACCTAAGCAACCTACCAAAAATTGCTGACGCTCTAGGCATCCCCAAAAAATCCCAATACATCACGGTATTTGGTACCGGCGACAAACCGGAAGAAAGCCACAAATACAGCTGTATTTACCGCTTCGACTATCGGGACATCAACGCCCTGCTAGTGATCATGCCAGCGAGAAACGACTTCAAAGGCAACGGCATCCCAGAATGGATTTCTCGCCCCACCGAAACCAGACAGGAGAAAGCCGCATGACACACCGCACAGAAGCCCCAATCGAAGCGCCGAGCAAAATTATTCTGCGCAAACTGGCACCGAACGACACGGTAGAACCAGGCGACGTAATGCCAGAGGGAAACCACTTTTTCCCAGTATCAATCTGCGATGTACCAGCCAGCGAATACAGCAACCCGGTATATCGACAAAGCGCGGAAGAGACACCGGCAGTCAGCGCGGAGAATGCATCATGATCGGCCTGCTGACCATCACCGGCTTGGCGTTCGCACTCGTGAGCGCCGCCGCATCCGTTATTTTGTGGTGCAGCTACGCAACAACCACTACCGACAGTGCCATTGCAGCTATTACTGCAGTGGCCTCTGTAGCCTGCATGTACCTGTTTGCCGCAGCCAGCAAAAGCCAAGCACTCAAGCCAGCAACCCGAAACGGAATGAGAAACCTCACCGGCATACTGCTGATATCAAGCATCGCCGCAACCGTCGGCTGGCTTGAATCACGCTATCAGGCACAGCACACCAACAGCCTGACGACCGATTACAGCTATACCACCAAACAACAACAAATTGCAGACCTGACCGCAGACATTCAGAACCTGCAGCAAAGCGCCCGCGCCGACATCGCCAACAACTACCGCGCCCGCGCCAATCGCACCCAGATCAAAATCGACAACAAAACAGAACAGCGCGACCAGCTCAGCCGCGAATTAAGCCAACACAAAGGCACTGCAACCAATGCAGGTCAGGCACTTGGAAACAGCTTAGGTCATCTCCGCTGGGTTCTTTGGCTGGCACTGGCAATCATCGTAGACGCCTGCCCAATCATCTGCTTTTCAGCCGTTGCACAACTGTTACAGCAACAGTCTGCAACGGATAACAACACAGCGAAACAGTTGACAACCGAACAGCCAGAACCCGCAGCAGCACGGGCCGCAACACCTGAAACAGCCGCAATTAACACCAGCGATATTTCAGACCTAATCCCGGCAACTGACTGGCTGCAAGAGCAGATATTGAATCACGGCCAAAAGCCATCGATTCGCAATTTCTTAGGACAGGAATACGACGGAACAAAACTACGTCACGAACACCTGAAACACATTTTTCACGAACTTGAACTACGCCAGGTAATCAAGCGCAAAGGACAAGGATTTGAACTAGTAGGAGCAACATCATGACCACCGACATACGCGAAATGAAACCAGAAGAACAGCGCCAAAAGCTCGCCAAAGACACCGCAGAATTTCTTGCAAAAGGCGGTCAGATTAAAGAGCTGCCTTATGGTCCCGACGGCTTTAACTCATACGACACTCTTGAAAAGCTCGAAATGGCCAGACGTCACTCTGCCCGGATAAAAGCGACTCAATCCCCGGCATGGAACAAAGCAACCGATCCGAAATTCAATAATCAGTCGGTCACCACAGCTGAACAGAGCCGTCGGGCAAAAGGTCGCGCCAACCGATTCAGAAAGTCGGAGGCCGCATGATTCATGTATTTAACGCACAACCCGGTTCCGGCACCGGGATGGCGGCATGATGCTGCAAAACGCCGGGCAAATTCAGGACATAGGACAGGAATAAAACAATGCAAGAACTTAACAATGCAATCACCGAGCGCATGAATCACATGGTTGATTCCGGGAAGATTCAAGAGCTGATCGACAACCAGCTGGAGAGCTCCGTTAAGGGGATTCTGGATAGCAGCCTTCGTGAATACAGCGAATTCGGAAAAGCGGTAAAAGCGAAGCTCGAAACATCTCTCAGTAATGCGATTGAGAAAGTATCGTTCCCTGAATACTCGCACTTCATTAACAACCAGGTGCTGGCCCTGGTTGAGCAGAAGCTAAATGAAGCAGCAGTCGAAAACCTCAAAGAAAATCTGGAACAAATACTCCAGCCAGTTCCGAAACAAATCAAACCAGGTGAATTCCTCGGTGAAGTCGGACGATATTTCGATCACGAAAGCGAGGGGGTTGAGTTTGAAGACGGGCCTTACCTTCCTATTGAGTGGAACAAGCGAAACGACTCAGTTATTGAGTTAATAGTTAAAGATCACTTCAAGGTCACCTTCTTTGATCACTCGAATAAAAACGAGTGGTACATCGGTTACATCGAGGATGATTCCGGGCGTCACATCACTGCAGATCTTGGCGGAGCTACGCACACTTATGGGGTTATTGGCTACCTGTACAAGCTGTACTGCACCGGAACCAGATTCCCGGATCTGCACAAGATCACACACGAAGATTATATCTCAGTGGATTAATTAAACCGGAATTTAGGACAGGACAAAGACCATGCAATTAAACAAAACCGTGAAACAGAAAATCATCATCGGCCTGGGAAAAAAAATTCTCAAAGCAAAAGGCGAAGCCATTTGCGCAGAGGCCGATGCGTTTTTAATCAAAGCCTTCGATGCCGAGCATAAAGTGTTTAACGACATGCTGAAAGAGAAGCTCAGTAAAGAAGAATTGGAACGCTGCTTCAGCTACGGTGCAGAGCCATCCCTGATAGAAAAAACGCAAAATGGCCGAGGACAGTACATTCCATACCCGATCATTGAATTCTTCACCAGCAGAAACAACAAGGTGAAGATTGCCGGAAGGTATGGATGGGTTGATGCAACACTCTCCCATTACTTGAGCATCCGTCAGATTCAACACGGCGGTAATGTTCGCATGAGTAAAGAACACCCGTTGTGGGATGAATACAAAGCTCTACGCAGCAAAATGAATGACTTCCAAAAGCGTGGCGATGAAAAAATGCGGCAGCTGGAAGCGGTCATCATGCCTCAAAAAACAGACACCCGCTTGCTGGAGCTGCTGCCAGAAGCTGGCGAGTTCATCAAAGCCCCGGTTAAATCCACTGACATGGTGCCAATCGATACCGTTGAGGATATCCGCAAGGCACTGGGGGCTGCGGCATAATGCACGTATTTAACGCACAACCCGGCCAGCAGCAATTGCACATGCCGGAAAAGCTCCTGATCGATAACTTCGCAGGCGGTGGCGGCGCATCACTCGGAATGGAAATGGCTTTTGGTCGCCCGGTTGACGCAGCCATCAACCACAACGAAAAAGCCTTGGGGATGCACTACGCTAACCACCCAAACACCGACCATTACATTGAGTCAGTATGGGATGTCGATCCCCTCGCGGTAGCTGTGGGTCGTGCAGTAGAAGCTGCTTGGTTTTCTCCTGACTGCACACACCACAGCAAGGCCCGTGGCGGTAAACCGAAGAACAAAGAAATTCGCGGCCTAGCCTGGGTAGCAATTCGCTGGATGCTGGAAGTTCGCCCCGAAATCGTGCCGATAGAGAACGTCGAAGAGTTTCGCACCTGGGGGCCGCTGGATGCTGACGGCCATGCAATCAAAGAGCGAGCCGGAGAAACTTTCGATGCCTTCTGCAAAATCATCACCACCGGCATCGAAGAAAGCCACCCGGGCTATCTGGAGTGCTTGGAATTCCTGAAGCTGGAAGTCGGCAGCGCCAAAGCCCAAAAGCTGGCTGCTGGCTTGGGCTATGTTATCGACTTTCGTGAGTTACGCGCCTGTGATTTCGGGGCACCCACAACCCGTAAACGTTTCTTTATGGTTGCACGTTGTGACGGTTACCCGGTGGTCTGGCCAGAAGCTACGCACGGCAAACCAGATTCGATTGGCGTACAGAGCGGAAAGCAGCAGCCCTACATCACAGCCGCTGAATGCATTGACTGGTCAGTGCCGGTTAAATCCATATTCGGACGCACAAAACCACTGTCAGAAAACACCCTGAAGCGTATTGCACGCGGCATGGAAAAGTTTCTATTTAACAATGCTGATCCATTTGTATTGCCAGCCGAAAGCGTGGCGCCATTCATTACCGAATGCGCCAACGCCTCAAGTCAGCGCAACATGCCAGCAGACGAACCGCTGCGCACGATCACCGCACAAACCAAGGGCGGGACATTTGCACTGGTAACCGCGCACATTGAGCGCCAGTTCAGCACCAGCACTGGCAACGATATTAAAGCCCCGCTTGGCACTATCATGACTCAAGGCGCTGGAAAATCAGCACTGGTCACCGCCTTCTTAGCCAAGCACTACGGCGGCAATTACAGCGGCTCAGGCATTCCGATGAATGCGCCAACCGATACCATCACCACGACCGATCACCATGCGTTAGTGAATGCGTTTCTGGTGAAGTATTACAGCGAGGGAGGCCAGTGGGCTGACGTTCGCGACCCGATGCACACAATCCCAACAAAAGACCGTCTCGGCCTGGTAGTGGTTCGTGGTGACTTGTACCGCATCGTCGATATCGGCATGCGAATGCTGACCCCGGAAGAGCTATTTAAGGCGCAGGGATTTTTACCTGGTTATATCCATGACCACTACATCGATGCCAATGGTGAAAAACACCCTCTGACAAAAGCGGATCAGGTGCGCATGGTTGGCAATAGCGTGTCGCCACCGGTGGCCGCAGCAATCCTAAAAGCCAATATTGAAATCAGAAATCAAGTGGAGGTGGCAGCATGAATACCCTATACCTGGTAATGGCAGAATTTGAGGCTGCTGAAATCAAGCTTGAGCAGCTATGCGAAGAGCATTTCGGAATGGCACTACCCCAAGCAAAGCGCAAAGCAGCATCTTATGACCTGCCAGTACCGTTCTACAAAAAAACAGGGAAATCCGGTTATTACTGCCGCGCAACTGACTGGGCTGAGTACATAGATCACAACGCAGAAGCCGCTAGAAAGGAATGGCAGAAAATGAACGGGGTGGCGTAATGATCACCCCGAAAAAAGACAACCTAGAAGAAATGAAAACCAGAAACCAGCTGCTAACCCAGCGCCCAAGCGAAGACTGCGGTTGCCCAGAGGAAGAATGGATTATGAATAGCCTATTCATAATCATTCACCTAGAGGATGACGGCACAGGGCACGTATTTATGGACTGCGGAGACTGGGACAGCGACCAATTTTTCGAGGTAGACAACATGTCAGACCTTAGAATCAAGGCTGAAGAATGGGCAAATAGCTTTAAACACATAACGGAGTACTAACACTCACAAACCCTATCCAGCCACTCCCAATCAAGCCACTTATTGTATGGCTTCGACTTTTCCATTTGCGTATACCGGCGCAACGAATCCCAACTCTGATGACCAGTCACAGAGGCAACGCGGGGAATATCCCAGCGCTCGCCACTCCAGCCATCACGCTCAAAAAGCCAACTGGTCGCCTCATGCCTCAGATCATGAAAATGAAGGTTATCTGCCCCCTCATCCGAATCCCACAAACCAGCCTCATTCAGCAACCGCCTAAAGCGGTCGCCAATCGATCTCGAATAAACAGGAAAATACCTATCTTCACCCTCAATCACCGGCACACTCATTAACACTCGCCAAGCTTCATCAGGAACATACACCCAAACATCGTTACCCATTTTCTTAGTCGGATGCTTCATATCAGGAACCAAAACCCTTTGATTCTCATAATCCGTAAGCGACCGTCTCAAGCGCACTATTTCAGCCTGACGTCGACCTGAGAACATCGCAAAGACCATAATTTTTGCAATCGGAATAAGACCGCTACGATGCTTAGCCCACCCCTCACTGGACTTACGCTCTTTCCTCAATGCCAGCTCAACCAGGCGACTCATCTCATCAACAGTTGGCCTGCGGTCACGATAATCAGACTTCGCAATAATCCCGAGCTTCGACATTACACGCTGAGCAATTTCGATTTGAGAGTAATCAACCGGCACTCTCAGCAGCTCAGCAGAGACAGCAAACACCCCTTTAACATACAAGTAATGCTGATTCATTGTCGAAGGGCCAGCCCCCCAATTCTTGCAGTGCTCAATTAAGTCAGCCGCGACGACTTCAGAAGCGATCAATTGGCCAAATTCAGAACCTTTTATCTGAGCCAGTGTATCTGACTTAGTTCGCCCCCAGTCCTTCAATGGCTTCACAACATCAATATACTTCTGTATCAACTCAGCCACGGTTAAAGATTGAGCCTCGGCAGCACCAGAAATCAGCCCATCCAACACACCAGGCTCTGCTAACAACGCCTCTCGCTTAGCGGCCCACTGCTCGGCCAACCTTTTCTTCGGCCAAGTCTTAGACTCACGATGGACAACCTTACCCCCACGCTTAATGCGAATTTCGGCCGTATATGAGACACTGCCATCCTTTTTAGAGCGAGGGCGGATTGTTGCCATATCTGTTCTTCTCCGGTGCGACATTTTTAGTGCGACATTTTAAACAACCATAAATTGTCGCTCTTTTGTCGCACCTTGAACGCAAAAATACCCGAAAATACCTAAGAATGACACAACAACACGCAAACCAAGATCAGGCCAAAACCCGCATGAACGCTGGAAAACCCCGAAAATCCGTCAATCGCCGATTCAGCACCGCTCCGATGATGGACTGGAGCGACAGACACTGCCGCGCTTTCTGGCGCCAACTCAGCAAAGAAGCCCTGTTGTATACCGAAATGGTAACCACAGGAGCTTTGATTCATGGCAATCGCGAACGCTTCCTGCAATACAACGATATCGAACATCCGGTCGCCCTGCAGTTAGGCGGCTCGAACCCGGATGAGTTGGCTCAATGTGCAAAATTTGCAGAAGAATGGGGTTATGACGAAGTCAATCTGAACGTTGGCTGCCCCAGCGACCGGGTTCAAAACAACATGATTGGCGCATGCCTGATGGCCCATCCGCAGCTGGTAGCCGACTGCATTAAAGCAATGCAGGATGCATGCGACATCGAAGTAACAATCAAGCACCGTATCGGCATCGACGATATTGACAGTTACGAACACATGCGCAACTTCGTTGCCACCGTCGCTGAAACCGGCTGCAAATCGTTCACCGTGCATGCGCGCAAAGCAATTCTTCAAGGGCTTTCACCGAAAGAAAACCGCGACATTCCACCACTGCAATACCCACTGGTTTACCAGCTGAAGCAGGAATTTCCCGAGCTGGAAATCATTATTAACGGTGGCATTAAAACTCACGAAGAATGTGACGAACATCTTAAACAGGTTGATGGAGTCATGCTGGGCCGCGAGGCTTACCAAAACCCAGGCATTTTGATGCAGGCCGATGAGCGCTATTTCGATAAAGAAGCGATTGGGAACGCTGACTCTCTGGAAAATCGTATCCAGGCAGTACGTGACTTCTATCCCTACATTGAAGATCAACTCACCAATGGCGCCACACTGCATTACATCAGCCGACATATGCTGGGATTGTTCAACGGCATGAAAGGTGCGCGTCAGTTCCGCCGTCACCTGAGTGAAAATGCGTTCAAAAAAGAATCCGGCATCGATGTAATGGAAACAGCACTCAGCTTTGTTGAATAGACTCAGCGCTGCTTTTTCGTATCAGAGCGGCCCACCGTAGCGCTGTGCATCTTCAAAACCACCAATGTTTTTAACATTGGTGTAACCCTGCTGTTGCAGCTGCTCCAGAGCAAACGTGGCACGACGACCTGAGCGACAATAAAGCAAAACCTCTGCGCCCTTATCAAGCTTGAGTGCTTTAATCCCCTCAACGATATCACTGTGAGGGATATTGTGCGCACCTTCAATGTGACCACCAGAGAATTCCCCAGCACTGCGCACATCGATCCATACCGGATCGCCTGCCCATGAAACCAAACTAAAAAGCACAACCAAAAGGGCACTGAACATTTTCATCATATTTCTCCAAGTAATTGTCTGAGTTGACTTTTTTTAACCAAAGAGATTTGCAAACGCATTGACCTGAGTCGCTGCTTAAGAGAATCTAAGCTTTGTCTTTTTATTTATTAACACAGGATTCAGGAAATAGCATGAGCAAACTGGACGCCCTGAGAGATATGACCATAGTCGTGGCTGACACCGGCGATATTGAAGCGATTCGCCAACACCAGCCCGTCGACGCCACCACTAACCCATCTCTTATTCTTAAAGCTGCGCAGCTTGATGCCTATCAACCTCTTCTGAGAGAAGCGATTGAATGGGCAAGCCAATGCAAAAACTCTGAATCCCTGGTTGCTAACGCCAGCGATAAACTTGCGGTCAGCATTGGATGTGAAATCCTGGATATCATTCCCGGATTAATCTCTACCGAAGTTGATGCACGCTTATCATTCGATCGCGATGCCACCATCGCCAAAGCCCGTAAAATCATTCAGATGTATCACGATGCCGGCATCAGCAAAGACCGTATTCTGATTAAAATCGCCTCGACCTGGGAAGGCATT
Organism: Saccharospirillaceae bacterium; assembly: GCA_022448365.1. Lineage (NCBI taxonomy): Bacteria > Pseudomonadati > Pseudomonadota > Gammaproteobacteria > Oceanospirillales > Saccharospirillaceae > Saccharospirillaceae bacterium. Next base: position 248,879 of record JAKVCS010000003.1, read on the forward strand.
CAGGCCGCCAGAATTCTTGAGTCAGAGGGTATTCATTGCAACCTGACATTGCTGTTCAACTTCAGCCAAGCCGTTGCCTGTGCGGAAGCGAGGGTTACCCTGATTTCGCCATTCGTCGGCCGTATCCTTGATTGGTACAAGTCTAACAAGCCGGAACAAGACTATTCAGGTAGTCATGATCCTGGCGTTCAGTCAGTTTCTCAAATTTATAACTATTACAAGCAACATGGTTATAAGACCGTTGTTATGGGTGCCAGTTTCCGTAATACCGGAGAAATAGAACAACTCGCTGGCTGCGACAAATTAACCATCAGCCCAGACTTATTGGAGCAGCTCAGCAATGACCTGACCCCCCTGCCTCGGGTGCTATCCCCCGATAACACCGCGGTCCAAACCGAAAAAGTCAGCATGAGTGAAGCCGAATTCCGCTGGGCAATGAATCAGGACACGATGGCTTGCGAGAAACTGTCTGATGGCATTCGCCGTTTTGCAGCAGATCAGCAAGCGCTGGAAGACAAACTGAGTCAGATTGCGAAGAATGCTTAATTCTCTTTTCGAACTGTTTAAACAGCCGCAACCACAACGCAGTGAACACAGCCTGGCGTTAGCATCCGCTGCGTTACTGGTGGAAATTATGCGCGCTGACCATGAAATTGATGACATTGAAAAGCACACGTTGGTTGTGGCACTGCAACGCTCACTTGGATTGTCTCTCGAAGAGGCGACCCATTTGATGCAGGAAGCCATCGAGCTAACTGACGCATCAAACGACCTGCAGCAGTTCACCAAAGTTATTCATTCTCAGTGCGACGCTGGTGAAAAATTCACATTGCTCAGTAACCTCTGGCGGGTCGCTTACGCCAGCGACGGACTTGATAAATATGAAGAGCATATGATTCGACGGATATCTGAGCTGCTTTACATACCACACAGTGATTTTATCCGCGCCAAACTTGCGGTACGCGACGCTGTAAACGGAGACCCGCATTGATCAGCGACCTTATTGAAGAGTTCAGTCAACTTACCAACTTGCTGACACAACTCAGGGTTCATTTGCTCAATAACCGTCCACATCATTACTTTCCGCTATCAGATAACGAACGCACAGTCTGCGATGATACATTGCAGCACGCTTGTGATTTGTTATCTGACCTGTGGTATCAAGACAATCAAGATGGTCGAGAAACACGTACACGTCATGGGCTTATTCTGGCTGACGAGCGCACCATCGATCTGATTGGGCAAATAAACCAACAAAAGGATTGCTTCCGCCTGGCAGTCAATGAGGAAAAGCAAAGCCTGGATGCTGAGCAGTGGCTTGCCCGTCAGCATCAGCTTGGCAGGCAGTCGCAATCCTTGCGAACCAGTCTGACCTTTGCCGGCTTGCAGAGAGTGCACCTGAAGCAAAGCTACCGTCACATTCCATTGCTTTCACAGAAACCCACAAAGGTTGGCTTCAGCTGGTATAACAACGGCCGCTCTATAAAGAAGATATCTCACAGCCAGGCACAGGAACTGTTGCTTGATCTAGGTGAAGAAAAGACGCACATCCAAGTGCAACTGCAAACACTTGCAAAATTATCGGCTAATACGCAGCTCGCCAGAGTTCAATTGCTGGCACCTACCATGCGTGCAAATCTGGTATTCAACAGCGGCGAAGATACTCTGCGAAGAGCAATGAATTCTCCTCTTCCATTATTCATTCCTGCTACTCATGAAAATGATCAGTCATTACCAGAATTCAATCGAATCGGTTTATTACCACCTACCGGCAGGACGCGTATATCAAGAAGGGACAACAGGATTACCGAAGAAGCGATATTACCAAGCATTCGCGCTTTCGGTTACTCAGACTGATTAAACAGCGGGCCTATTCACCCGACCAATTGCTCAGATTCAACTTCAATCTGGTCTGAAGCGATATGATGCGCGATCTGGTGATAACCAGACGGGGAGAGGTTAGCAAAGCGAATAGAAACATGGCAATGATCCTGGGAAACACGTCGCACTGAATGGATTGTACCCTGCCCGGAAATATGATCTTTGCTTTTATAAGGGCGAAGATTTAATTCAAGATCAAAACGAATATAGCGCCCGGACGCATCACGAAAACACTCCGTCTGATCCATCGGCATATGAACGTCTATACCGAGAGGACTAATTTCTAGTACAGCACCTTTAAATAATATGTTATCGGTATGTTTCAGCGTTATCTGAATCATGAATATATCCATCAGAACTCAAAACTGTCCTGACCTTAGCGTATATATGTTCAAATTCCAACCAATTAACAATACTCTCAGGTTAGGCTTCGTAGCGTATTGTTTCGGTATGTTGTGACCACCGATATGAATAGTGATTGTTTTGACCGTAATAAATCAACGCCTCACCTGACTTTACAGCATACTTTGGGGGATTTGTGCCTGCATATTAACGATGACCAAAATAAAGCGACCCTCATTCCGAGAATTCAATATTTGACCATTAAAAACAATAGGTTAGATACCACAACAGCAACACTTAATTGTCCTTTAACCACCTCACAGAGTACAATCTGCGATCTTATTACAATTAAAAAGTCGTTCTCATGACAATCCGTTCAATATTTAAAATGGCATCATTGATGGCCATAATGATGCTCGCTGCATGCTCCAGCAAATTGCAACTTCCAACTTATGAAGATGCAAGCCAATCAAGAGCACTAATGGATGATTCTTTATCAATCCAATACCTTGGCGTAGGTGGTCACATTATGTCCTACAAAGGTACTCGCATAATGACTGCCCCGTCATTCAGCAACCCCCACTTCATGTTTGCCGGGCCATTCTTCCCGATGTCAGTCAATGAAGAAAAAGTGGACAAATTTATTCCGGATGTTTCCGATGTTGAGATGATCCTGGTGGGGCATGCACATTATGATCATTTACTCGATGTGCCTTACGTAATGGACCGCTACGCGCGCAAAGCGCATGTATATGGTTCTAATACCATGGCAAATACTCTGCTTCCTGTTATGAAGAAAGAGCGGGTTCACGCACTTAACGACAAGATGGGTAGCATCGAGCGCGAAGGTGAATGGATCTACAGTCTTAGTGGTAAAGTTCGCATCATGCCACTCAAAGCCAGCCACGCGCCGCACATCATGGGCATCAAGTTTATGGGAGGTAATCACGACAAGCCATTGAGTAATCTTCCATGGCATGCGTTCGGCTGGAAAGAAGGCCAGACCCTGGCATTTATTATCGACTTTTTGGATGACGATAAAACCGTTGCTCATCGTATTTTCTATCAGGATGCGGCAAGCAGCGAGCCTGATGGCCTGGTACCCGTAATGGCCGATGGCAAAGCAATTGATATCGCAATCCTCTGTCCGGCAGCCTTCACTCAAGTGGATCACTACCCAGAATCAATCGTTACAAACACTGAGGCTCAACACTTTATCCTGGGCCACTGGGAAGATTTCTTTGCAAATAATCTGGCCGGTGAGCAGCGCTTTGTTCGCCTGACTAATCAGCATGAATTTATTGAACGGCTCGAAGGTTCCATGCCGTCGGACAGTACCTGGACGCTGCCGGCACTCTTCAGCACTCAGCACTTCGCTAAAAACGGGATTATTCGCAAACCATGACTGCCGTAGTATTAATGACACATGCAACGCAACGAGCCGCCTGGTGTGCAGCGGTTGCTAAAATCAACCGCGCTCATCTGGAATTCTGGTGTGAGCGCAATGAGTATCCCGCAGCTCCTTTTATAAAACTCAGCAATAAACTGGATGCCTACCTCAAAGGTGAGCTGAAGTCACTGGCAAACCTGGAGCGATTTCATGCCGCATTTGCTGATTGGCGCAATGATTTACCGGGAGACGACAATCTCGCTTATCGTATTGCGGAACTGGTTTGTTCTGCGCTGTACTCCGGGGTTGAGGCCATTCTCGATCCTGAGTGTGATGACACTGTGCTACTGAGCGCCAATATTGAGGACCTTTATCAGGAGTTGGCGTCTCTGAGTGATCATTCTGACGAACTGCAGGAATACTGGTTGGAAATTCAGCAAGCCCTGAACGAAACGCTAGCTGACTCAAAGTCTACCCCTATAAGCAGGGACTATTTTGATCTGCTGAAGCAAGTCGATACTTCGTTGTTTGGCCTGTGACGCAAAATTAAGCTGCAATTCTCACTGATAAAACGCCAATACAGCTCAGTGCATTGCAGAGTGGTATCCCGATTGCCTGAGACTGGCGAAGCAGCGGTAGGAACTCAGCTTCCACGGTCGCTCAGCCGATGACAACGTTGGTGACCAGACAAGGTTACACGATGCTCTTTTTATATCGCCACTGTCACGATTCACCATTGGCTGCAGCCCATTAGCTTGAACACGCCAAGTTGATTAAGAATTTGCTAAGTAAGTCGCAGTAAAGTGGCTTGGCAAGACAAGACAGCTTATCTATAGTGCCCGGACAACAAGTAAAAGCAATAACGAGGACTTTATGAAAAAGGCACTGCTCTGTGGTTGGGTGATAGTTACCAGCCTGTTTGCCTTGGTCAGTCATGCCGAACAGGATGTTCCCCGCCAGCTGGTGGAAAGTGCATCTCAACAAATGACAGAACGCCTGATTGCCGACCGCCAGATGGTTCAGTCTCAGGATTATTACGTGGAACAACTGGTCGACGAACTGTTACTACCCGTAGTCGATCACGTTTATATGTCCAAGCGCGTTCTTGGTAAGCACTGGCGTCGCGCATCCAAAGATCAGCAGAAAGCTTTCGTGGCCGCCTTCAAACAAAAGGTCATCCGCACGTATGCCGGGGCCTTCAAGGCCTTTAATGGTGAGGAGATTCGCTTCGACGAATCCCGTTTGAACAAGAAGGGAAATCAGGCACTGCTGAAAAGCCAGATCGTGCGAATTGGGGCTGCGAATATCCGGGTCGACTACAAACTCTACTTCAAGAAGGGTAACTGGCGTGTATTTGATGTCATCATTGAAGGCGTCAGCCTGACCAAAAGCTTTCGTGATCAGGTCAGCATGAGTATCGAACAAGATGGGCTGGCAAAAGCTATTTCCAAGCTGGCTGACGAATACAAGAGCGAAGCCCCCCAGGTAAAGCTCGGGGGACACGCGTGGGGACCGTATCTGGGTAAACATCTGCCCAACTACGGCCTGGCAGCAGATATTGTGACTGCTGCCTTCACGCGTGTCGGCTATCAAGTCACAATCGAATTTATGCCTTGGTCAAGAGTGGTTGAAGAATCTGCTAACGGAGAACTCGATGGTTCCATTGCTACCTGGCACACCCCAGAGAGGGCTGAGTCGCTCTACTTCTCAGACTCTTATGTAGATAATAAATTAGTCTTCATCAAACGCAGCAACGATCCGTTTGAATTTCAGGGCGCTGTACAAGCGCAACAATCAATTGCCAATAAAGGCTATCGCCTTGGAATCATTGATGACTTTGCCTACGGCAAAGAGTTTGATCAGGTGAAATCGCTGTTCAACCTAGAGGTCAGAGAGTACTGCTCCCAGCTGTTTCGCGATGTCGCCAATAAGAATCTGGACCTGGCATTGGTCGATCACTGGGTTGCTGACACCGAACTGACCAATAAGAAACATATCGCAGAGCATCTTATGCGGGTAGTCGGCACACTGGCCTCACGCTCTCTCCATGTCACCATTCCAAAGTCCAGTAAAAATGGCAAAACCTTGATTGACGCCTTCAATACCGGATTGGCACAACTCAAGCAAGATGGCACATACCAACAACTGCTGGAGCAACATCAGTTCCCACAATGACAGATTTAGAAGTACTGTTCTTCGATGACGACATCGTCGTGATCAACAAACCTTCCGGCTTATTAAGTGTTCCGGGACGATACGAACCAGATTGCGCAGTCAGTCGCCTGGAGCAGCAATTCGGAACAATTCTGGTAATACACCGACTGGACATGGACACCTCAGGCATCCTGGTCTTCGCACGCAACAAGATTGCCCAGGCCAATATCCAGCGCCAATTTGAGCGACAGACAACCCGAAAGGTTTATGAAGCACTGGTCTATGGTCAGGTGAAAGGTAATTGGGGCTGCATTAACATGCCGATTATTGTTGATTGGCCCAACCGACCGCTGCAGATGATCAGCCATACTGAGGGCCGTTATGCCCTAACCCGCTGGCAGAAACAATCGAACGAAGGCGAATATTGCCGGGTGAGACTACTTCCTAAAACCGGCCGTTCCCATCAACTAAGGATCCATATGCAACAACTGGGTCATCCTATTGTTGGGGATTCGTTATACGCCACTGGCCGCGACCACACCAATAAACGGCTATGCCTGCATGCAAGGGAACTGGATTTCGATCACCCGGTCACGACAGAGCGAATGGTGTTTTTATGCAAGGCGGCATTTTGAGTTTCAGCCAGCTGCCGCGCCAGCTCAGCTCTCGTTATCGTCAGTTCCCGCAACGCTTAATACTCTGAAGCGCCATTGCCGGATCAGGCGGTACGGCAGTATCGTCGCAACGCAGCAATGTATAAGGCGAACAACACAAGCGCCAGAAAAATCATCGCCAAGGCAATACCACCGAAAATCACTGGCGCCTTCATCAAGGTCGTCATCAGGGAATCCTGATAATAAAAGAACCATTCATGATCTGGTGGAAACATCCAGACATGCATCTGATAAAACACAGTTTTCGGTCCAATTAAAAACGTCATAACAGTCAGAACCGCCATAAGGCCGAGCAGAAGACCGAGCTGCTGAAACCAAGCAGGCTGACTGCCCGAACGCAACAATAGAATAACCAACAATAGAGCGGTCAATACTGCGCTGAATCCGAATACCTGAAAGGCATCCACCAGATTGGCAACGTCCTGTAAATGAACGATCTCTGGGCTGCGCATTAAAACAACGGACTGTTCACCCCTCTGAAAAGCAATTTGTGCGAGTCCCTCACCCTGGTGGTGAACGCCGTGTACAATTTCAGCAAACATGCGCTCATGATCATCTCGATCGACAAGCTCCAGCCCTGAAATGTACCTGTTCTGTGGACCAAACTTATCAATATGCCGTTCGATGTCGTAGATATCGTAAAACCAGCGATAGCCATAGTCCTGGCTGGCCAGCAGATTCCAACTAAAAAATAAAGCTGCAACAAAGCCAGCCAGCAAGGCCACAAACCACAGCACTGCTTGCAAACGACGGATCATAACTGCACCTCTGTCAAAAATTGTGACACCTGTTGAGCAACGTCCACGGCCGTAGACTCCTCCAGATGAAAGTGGTGATGGCCATCAATAGTTACAAAGTGCTTTTTCGTTAAGTACGACAGACGCAGATCAAACATCGATTTTGGAATAAAGCTATGACTTGCGCGAATAACAAGTACCTCACAGACAATCTGGTTGAAAAAACCTCGCACCATGTCTTCCGTCATTCTTACCTTTGAGGCGTGGCGCAATCTCGGGTCGGTGCGCCAGCTAAACCCATCCCCTGAAGCTGTGAGGTTCCGTTCCACTACTGGACGAATACAGTGCTGTGATAATACCGGATCTTTCGCCGTTCTTGCCTCAAGTGCCTTCTCCACCGAAGCATAGAGCCCTGTTCGGCTGCCACGCCCCTTTCTGCGGATAACATCCTCAACCCCCTTCCTTAGCTGCTCCGCAACCTGACTCGGCGGCGTAGACAATGGACCTATCGCATCCAATGCCGACACAGACAATACCTGCTCCGGGAAACTGGCTGCACAGATAAATGCCGTTGCAGCACCCATCGAATGCCCTACCAAATGCGCTTTTGAATCAAGTTGCCGCAATACCTCCACAATCGCTGTGGTTGTTTCCCAGATGTAATAATCACCACCATCCGCGAGCCAGTCTGAATGACCGTGCCCCGGCAGATCCAGTGCCAGTAAGCGATATCCGTCAGCAACGACAGCCGGTGCAAATCGATCAAAGCTGGCTGCGTTATCAAGCCAACCATGCAGCGCGACAACAACCGGAGCATCCGAGTTCTGCCAGTCTCCCCATTCAACACCGGCAATGCAGCCCCCAGCCGTATCGAATACCTTGTCTTGTTTCATAACATCTCTTCCAACAACTGAAGAATCAGATCGGCGGTTGCATGGGGGTGCTCCAACGGAAACATATGACCTCCGGGTAACCAGCACAGTTTCATGCCAACCTTACTTTTCATTCTTGCGCCATTGGATGGCCAGAACACGTCACTGTTACGCCCGGCAATAACCGCAGATGGCATCGCCAGTGGTTTATCGCTGCGCACGTTATGTGGGATTGTGCGATAGATTTTCATTTCAGTGTCCGGGTCGAAGCGCAATCTCACGCCTTTCTCAGGGTCGTCTGCATTGACGTATTCAGTCCCCGCACTGACATAATTACGCAGAGATTCCGGGTGAAAACGTTTCATCAGTGATTTGCCAGAGAAATATTCCATCGCCTCCTGCTGATCTGACCAATGCTGTCGTCTACCATCGGTGCGCCCCGCTGGCGTAACACGGTCCGCCAGATTCCAGCGTTTTAACATCCTGAAGCCGAACGCCTGCATTGGCGTCAGAACTGGCGCATCAAGCATTATTAACCCCTTGATAAGGTCAGGTCGATGACGCGCCACCATATAACTGAGCAGGCCGCCTAACGAGTGACCCACCGCAATCACAGGCCTTGAGTAGTTTTGCTCAAAGTAATGCGTGAGCTCCTGTTCAAGTTCAGCCCAGTTATCAGTAACCGGGTATTGAGGCTGATGCCCAAGCCGATCGATTGTTCTGACATCATAATGTTCAGCCAATTGATCCAGTAAGGTTTGATAACTCCCGGCAGGAAAGCCATTGGCATGTGAGAAATGCAGGATGTCAGGAAAATCAGATTGAGACTTCATGATTGGCCAAGGTTATAAGCAAAAGCCGGAAGCTACCTTTTGCTTATTCAGATGACAAGGGGAATTGGGGACTGATCGACCCCGGATTAGTGCTTATCGAGTGCCGGATACCATAGGGATGCAACCGACATACAGCCAGAGGCGGCAATATCACCTTCCAACACCCAGCATTCGGCCGGCGACCACGGCTGATCATAAATTTGTCCATCGACCAGCTGAGCCGCCAGTCGACCCACGAGCGGCAAATGTGAAACCAACACAATATCCGTTTGCTCTGTCGCCAGTTGTTCGACCAGCCGCTCTAACCTTCCGTGCGGCACGATCTCTTCGTATTCCTTTAGCGGCAAAGACGTTGCAAACGCGATTGCCTCCGCTGTCTGGCGAGCCCTGAGGTAAGGACTGGCATAGATCGTGGCACCAGCCGACAGGTTGCCATCCGCCAACATTTCAGCCAGCCAACGGCCAGCACCCTGTGCTTCTCTCAGGCCCTTATCGGTCAGCTGACGTAACGGATCTTCATCCGCACCAATTTCAGCAGTTCCATGTCGAACAATACAAAGCCTCATGATCGCTAGACCCTGGATTCAGGCCAATCCTGAAATGGATATGGCTTATCTTCGGTCGCTCCGGACAGGTATTGCACGATCTGACCGATATACGCTCCAAGGCTGTCACCAAACTGCGCCAGAGCCGGATTAACATCACCGGTCAATAACCGAAAGCCCCACTGCGCTGCACCCAAAACCAAAATCACCAGGTCGAGAATGCGGTAAACTACAAAAAAACCGACCAAATAAATTGTTTTAAGCCAAAAGGCATCCGAAGTTACATTATCTTTCAGATCACTCATTTCAATCTCTCAAGCTAGGTAAAATTCAAAAAAAGCACAAACTAAATTTCGCTGCGCGGCAAGGCAAACTCAACATCCGAAGCGTGCTCTCCAGCCATTAAGCCCTGAGCGACCAATCTTGGGTCAGCGCCGTTGAACAGAACCTCATTCGCTCCCATCACCAAAGGCATATAAATATCCAGTTCAGCGGCTTTTGCCCGGACATAGCGCAGCGTGTTGACACCCTCTGCCACTTCGCCCAGAGATTCAATCGCTTCATCCAGAGTCTTGCCTTCTCCGATGGCAAATCCGACCCGATAGTTGCGACTGAGTGGCGAGCTACAGGTTACTACCAGATCACCAACACCAGCCAGGCCAAGGAACGTTAATGGGTTGGCACCAAGTGCCACAGCAAAACGGCTCATTTCGGCCAGGGAACGAGTAATAATCATGCTGCGGGAGTTTTCGCCCATGCCAAGCGCGGCGACAAACCCCGACACAATGGCATATATATTTTTCAGAGCACCACTCAATTCAACGCCATAGAGGTCATCTGAAGCATAAACACGAAAGTAAGAACAGCTCAAACCTGACTGAACATTCCGACGTAAATCACTGTTTTTACTAGCAATAACAGTCGCCGCCAGCTCTCTTCGAGCGATTTCTTTAGCCAGATTCGGACCAGACAGAACGCCTACCGGATTATCAGGACAGAGGTCCGACAACACCTGACTCATCAGCAGAAAGTTTTCCTGCTCAATTCCTTTTGTGGTGCTCACCAGTGCCTGATGAGGTTTCAGTCTTGCTGCAAAAGTAGAGACCACTTCGCGCACTGAACGACTCGGCACAGAAACGAAAATCACATCAGCGTCTTCAATCACGGCAAAAAGATCCGTACTGGCTGTTAGCGCCGGATTTAGCTCGGTACCTGGCAAATACTTAGGATTGAGATGCTGCTCGTTAATGGCATCAGCAATGGCGGCATCCCGGAGCCATTGCACGGTTTGAATATCATTATCTGCAAGGATATTAGCGACAACAGTACCAAAACTGCCCCCGCCAATAACCGCGGCCTTATTAAAATTCACACATCCCCCTATCGGGTGCTTCAGCAGTTGTGACGATCAGACTCTAAACAGTCCACCAGTTCTCTAAATACGTCCTTATTTTTGTCATTCAACCCCATCAGTACTTTATGAGCGGCAATTACCTGCTCCCGGGCTTCATCTTCGGTAACAGAATCCGCAACCCACTGACAAAAATCGGCCGGATCTTCGAACGGTTCATCAATAATATGGAAAACCTGATCAAACCCCATACTTAATAAGATACGCGTAATACCTGGGTTTGGGCTGGAAATGGTGGGCGTGATCGCAAAACGATCCCGGCATAAGATAGAAATTTTAGCGATCTGCCCTAATGTTGTGCTGTCTACACCTTCAGCCAGCGACAAATCAATCACTACATTAGTAAAGTCAGGGCGCTCAAGAATATCGTCGAGATATTTCTCCAGCGCTGAACACAAATTCAGACGGACATCGCCTCGCAAGCGGATAATATGCGTGCCGTTATGAAAGGCGACCAATACTTCACCTGATGTCATACGGAACCTCGAGCTATCGATACCATGGCAATATCGTCCGGAACTTCAGCTCCGGCCCGAACACCCAACGCTTCAGCAAGGCGCTCGATATTACCCTGACTCTCTATCGCCGTAGCTAACAGAGCGTCCTCTTTTTCATTCAAGGTTGATTCTGGCATGATTTCCAGTATTCCATCGGAAAACATTAGTAAAGAAAAGTTCTCGGGCAACGTCATTGTGTATTCCTGATAGCTGGCCTCCGGGAATAACCCAACCGGCATCGCGCGCCCTTCCAAATAACTGGCGCGATTTTCAGCAAGCATAATCGGCATCGGAAAATGACCGCCGACACTATACAACAACTGGTTCGTTTTAACGCACAAGACGCCATAAAACATGGTCAGATGCTTATCCAGTTCCGAGGCATGAAGCTCAGAATTAACCCGCGACAGCACTTGAGCCGGGTGCAATACGTCGGCACTGGAGCCACGTTTGTAATTGCGCTTCAGGCGATAGGTCAGATTTTTCAGCAACACGGTGACAAACGCCGAAGAGGCCCCGTGTCCTGACACATCAGCGATGTAAAATACAAGCCGATCATCATCAAGTTCGAAGTAGTCGAGAAAGTCACCGCTGAGCATAAGCGAGGGAGTAACGGAATGACGACAGCGAATTTGTTTGAAGTCGAGCGGTTCCGGCAACATACGCAACTGCGCCTGACGCCCGGCTAACTGATCATTGCGCAGCTCATCCAAGCCGCGCTGGAGCTCGGTATTGGTCTTTTCAAGATACTCGCGGTACGCGCTGTTTTCTTCTTCCAACTGAGCACGCTGAAGCGCTTTTGTCAGTGAATGATGCAATACTTCGAGGTCGATGATCGGTTTCACCAGATAATCGTCTGCGCCGAACCGTAAAGCTTGTACCACATCATCCATAACACCCGCTCCTGAAACGACAATAACGGGCAACAATGGACGGCGCGCCTTTATCACCTGCAGCAGCTCTATACCGCCAACACCGGGCATCTTAAGGTCGCAAATGACGGCATCGACACGGTGCTCATCCAGCACGACAAGACCGGCAGACGCAGAATCAGCAGTCAACATTGAAAAGTTGCAGTCATCAAGGTAAGCCGCAATGCTATCGCGAACTAATGAGTCGTCATCAATGACCAGCACGGCTGTGGCCATTTACGCCTCCCATCATTGTTAGGAGTGGCGAACGTTACCGCCATATCACGGGGGTTGCAATCCCGAGTGGTAAATTTGTGGTTCAGGTATTTAGAATTTTAATTACCGAACTTTCCTGACTATCATTGGTACTGTGCAGCACCAGCATTGTGTCGGCACAGGTTATGCTGAATTATCGAAAAACAATAATCAGAAACGGTAGGTCATCCAAGGAGAATCTCATGTCAAATCTGGCTCGGAATTTCGACGAAAAACGGGACTACATTCGCATGCAGGTGGACACAAAAGCCACGCTCACGCTAAGCACAGGACAGAGTTATCAGGTTACATGCATTGACCTGAGCTCCAGCGGCGTTCAGCTGAAAAGCCAGGAGCCAATTCCAGCTAACTCGGCCGGCGAACTGAAAGTACAAAGCGGTGGTGGCTCAACACCGCCGCTGCATGCCAGAGTTTCGACTTGTCGTGTACAGGCACTGGACGGTGGCGACTATCGGATTGGCTTGAGTATTGACTCGTTCATCTGAGTGAGAAAGCCGGAGACACATTCCGGCTTCAAAACAACCCCGTTGCCCGGTATAACGTCAATCAGTGTGGCGGGATGTTACCCAAATGGTAACTCAATGATATGAAGTAGCTATACAGAACCGCAGAGTCTCACAGGCAACCATCATTTAAAATAAGCGTTGTCTGACTGAGTGTGATCCGTTTCGTCACGTACACCAGTGACTTCGGGAATCTTGGCGACCAAACTGGCCTCAACGCCATCTTTCAAGGTCATATCAACAGCGCTACAACCCTGACAACCGCCACCGAATTTCAATACGGCGATACCTTCTTCGGTCAGATCAACCAGACTGACTTCCCCACCATGAGCCGCCAGCCCCGGATTGATTTCGGTATACAGAAGGTAGTTAATGCGCTCCTCCACCGGACTGTCAGCATTTACCTTGGGCATCTTGGCATTTGGCGCCTTGATCGTCAGCTGACCTCCCATCCGGTCTTTGGCAAAGTCGATCTTAGACTCGTCCAGGTAGGGAATACTCATCGCTTCGACATAAACGCGCAGCTTTTCCATTTGCTGCAGTTCATCATTAGGACTGACTTCTTCAGGACGACAATACGCAAGGCAAGTTTCTGCATACTTGGTGCCCGGCTGCGTGATAAAGATGCGCACGGCCATACCTTCGGTATTTTGCTTTTCCAGCAATTCCGCCAGATAAGTTTCAGCATCCGGAGTTATATTTACGTAAGTCGTCATCATCTTCACCTCAATCAAGTGGCGCCATATTACCTAATAGTACCGTCTGACGAAACACCCAGACATAGCTGGCTGGCAAGATAGATTGTTGCATTTGAGCTGAGCAACGCGGCCAGAAAACTCGGATTAGTGCTGAAATTTTTTCAACTTAAATCACGCTTTCCTCATAGATAGCTCAGCAACACCATGAAACCGCCATTTTGATGCACTCAGACCGCTTGAATAATATAGGGCGTGAGTGTGAAGCATCACATCGCTTTGCTACAATGCCGCGCCATTTTTCCGTCCACAGCCACAGGTTTTACCATGACTGACAACCAGACCAGCCATAACTTAACTGAGTTACGCCAACAACGTATTGCACAGTTAAAAGCCAATATGGAACAACGCATCCATATACTGGACGGTGGTATGGGAACCCTGATTCAATCTCATCAGCTGGAAGAGCCGGATTACCGTGGCGAGCGTTTCGCTGATTTAGTGCAGGAGGTGAAAGGTAATAATGACTTACTGGTAATTACCCAACCTGAAATTATTGCTGGCATTCACCGCCAATACTTCATGGCGGGTGCTGACATTGTTGAAACCAACACATTTAACTCCACTCGCGTTTCTCAAGCCGATTACCAACTCGAAGCACTGGTGCCAGAACTGAACACCGCTGCAGCCGCTTTGGCTCGCAAGGTCGCTGACGAAGTTGAGGCTGAGACAGGCATCCCGCGCTACGTTGCAGGCGTACTTGGCCCAACCAGCAAAACCGCATCCATTAGTCCCGACGTAAACGACCCAGGCTACCGCAACATCACTTTTGACCAGCTGGTAGAGGAATATATTGAAGCCACTGAAAGCCTGATGGATGGCGGCGCCGATATTATTCTTATTGAAACGGTGTTCGACACCCTGAACGCGAAAGCGGCTATTTTCGCGGTACAGGAGGCATTCGAGCGGAAAGGCGAAGAACTGCCAATTATGATCTCTGGCACCATTACTGATGCTTCCGGGCGAACACTATCTGGTCAAACGGCGGAAGCATTCTGGAACTCAGTTGCCCACGCCCGGCCTTTATCCGTCGGCCTGAACTGTGCTCTGGGGGCAGAGGAACTGCGTCCTCATATTGAAGAACTGTCAAATAAGGTGTCAACCTTTGTTTCTGCTCACCCGAATGCCGGCCTGCCGAACGAGTTCGGTGAGTACGATCAATCGCCGGATGAAATGGCGGTGATTGTTGAAGAATTTGCTGCCAGCGGTTTCCTGAACATTGTTGGGGGCTGTTGCGGCACCACTCCGCAACATATTGAAGCAGTGGCGAAGGCAGTGGCCAAACACCCTGCCCGGAAAATTCCTGAGATAAAGCGCGCTTGCCGTCTGTCTGGGCTGGAGCCTTTCAACTTCGATGAAGACAGCTTGTTCGTCAATGTCGGCGAACGTGCCAACGTCACTGGCTCCGCTCGATTTAAGCGTCTGATCAAAGAGGAAGCTTACGACGAAGCACTGGAAGTCGCACGAGTACAAGTAGAAAACGGCGCCCAGATTATCGACATTAATATGGACGAAGGCATGTTGGACTCTGAGGCCGCCATGGTACGCTACCTCAACCTGATTGCCTCGGAGCCGGATATATCCCGTGTACCGATCATGGTTGACTCCTCCAAATGGGAGATCATTGAAGCCGGTTTAAAATGCATTCAGGGCAAGGCGGTGGTGAACTCAATTTCCCTGAAAGAAGGTGAAGACGAGTTTATCGAAAAGGCCAAGCGCTGTATGCGCTTTGGCGCTGCGGTTGTGGTAATGGCATTTGACGAAGCCGGCCAGGCCGATACCGTCGCCCGCAAAAATGAAATCTGTGAACGCTCTTACCGGGTACTGGTTGATAAAGTTGGCTTCCCGGCGGAAGACATTATCTTCGACCCGAATATCTTTGCGGTTGCCACCGGCATCGAAGAACACAACAATTACGCCGTTGATTTTATCGACAGCTGTGAATTCATAACCAGCAACCTTCCCTACGCAAAAATCTCGGGTGGTGTGAGTAACGTGTCGTTCTCGTTCCGCGGCAACGAGCCAGTTCGTGAAGCGATCCACTCGGTATTTCTTTATTACGCCATCAAGAATGGCATGAGCATGGGCATCGTTAACGCCGGTCAGTTGGCTGTATACGACGACCTACCGGCAGAATTAAAAGATCGTGTTGAAGATGTGATCCTAAACAAACACGAAGATGGCACCGATCGACTTCTCGAAATTGCTGAAAAGTACCGTGGCGATGGCGCCGTTCAGGAAAAAGAAAACGAAGCCTGGCGCGAGCTGCCAGTTCGTGAACGTCTGACCCATGCGCTTGTTAAGGGCATCAACACCTTTGTCGAGGAGGATACTGAAGAAGCACGTCAGATGTTCGACCGCCCAATTGAGGTGATCGAAGGCCCATTAATGGATGGTATGAACGTCGTAGGTGACCTGTTTGGTTCCGGCAAAATGTTCTTGCCCCAGGTGGTGAAAAGCGCCCGGGTAATGAAACAAGCCGTGGCCTATCTTCTGCCGTTCATTGAAAAAGAAAAAGGCGGTGAAGTGCAAACTCAGGGCAAGATCCTGATGGCAACCGTCAAAGGTGACGTCCACGATATCGGCAAAAACATTGTTGGCGTAGTTCTGCAATGTAATAACTTTGAGGTGATTGACCTCGGCGTGATGGTACCGGCAGAAAAAATCCTGAAAGTTGCTAAAGAAGAAAACTGCGACATCATTGGTCTGTCTGGCCTGATCACACCATCTTTAGACGAAATGGTGCACGTAGCCCGGGAAATGCAACGCCTTGATTTCCACCTGCCGCTGCTGATTGGCGGTGCGACCACCTCCAAAGCCCACACAGCAGTAAAAATTGAGCCGCAGTACCAGCATGACATAGCAACCTACGTTGCCGATGCTTCGCGGGCCGTTGGTGTTGCCCAAAAACTGGTTAATCCGCAAGACAAGGCCGAGTTCATCAGCGAGAGACGCGCGGAATATGAAAAAGTGCGCGAACGCAGTGCCAATCGAAAGTCCAAAGCACTGCTGACTTACAATGATGCCGTTGCGAATGGTTTCCAGGCAAACTGGCGTAGCCCGGATAACCCGGAGGGTTATGTTCCACCCAGACCGAACAGCCTGGGCATCACGGTCTATGAAGATTTCGATTTGGCCGAACTGGTAAATTACATCGACTGGACGCCGTTTTTTATATCCTGGGAGCTGGCGGGTAAATTCCCACGCATTCTGGAAGACGAAGTTGTCGGCGAAGCGGCCACCAACCTCTATAAAGATGCACAAGCAATGCTGAAACGCATCGTTAACGAGAAGCTATTTGTCGCCAAGGGAGTCGTAGGGTTCTGGCCCGCTCAGCGCCGGGGCTCCGACGACATCGTTGTCTTCAGTGCCGAGGAAGGTCGCAGCGATGAGGAAATCGCACTGCTGCACCACTTGCGCCAGCAAACCGACAAACCGAACGACCAACCCAATTTCTCTCTCGCCGATTTCGTTGCGCCGGAAGGCACGGTTACTGACTACTTGGGCGCCTTTGTAGTCACTGCAGGACTGGAAACGGAAGAATTGGCAAAGGATTATGATAGCCAACACGATGACTACAACAGCATCATGATTAAGGCACTTGCCGATCGTCTCGCCGAAGCATTTGCAGAACGCATGCACGAGATTGTGCGAAAAGAGACGTGGGGGTATGCAGCCGATGAAAGTCTGGACAACGACGCTCTGATCAAAGAGTCCTATAAAGGAATCCGTCCTGCACCAGGCTACCCTGCCTGTCCGGACCATACCGAGAAAACGGCACTGTTTAAACTACTGGATGCCAGCGCCGCAACCGGCGTAACCCTAACAGAAAATTTTGCCATGTACCCTGCGGCGTCCGTCAGCGGTTGGTACTTCTCTCACCCGGAGGCCAAATATTTCGGTCTTGGTAAAATCGGTAAAGATCAGGTGGAAGACATCGCCCAACGCAAAGGATATGAACTGGAAACAATGGAACGCTGGTTGTCACCAAACTTGAGCTACGACCGCTAGCCGCCAAACTCATTAACATACCGCCTTAAAAGACTGATAAGATGCCCAACGTTTTCAATACGTTGCGCTTTTATCGGTCTTTTTCGTTTCAATGGCTGCTGCAACGCTTTTTTCGAGCTTAATTCATGCCCGGTTTTTCTCGGTTTTTTGCAAGACTTCTCCATATTGAAGCCGACCGCTTGCAGCGCATTCTGATTATCGGCGTGCCAATCATTGGCGGAATGCTTTCCCAGAGCCTGATCAATCTGGTCGATGCTGCCATGGTTGGTCGTCTTGGAGATGTCGCACTCGCTGGTGTCGGCGTCGGCAGTTACGCCAGTTTTATTGTGGTCTCCAGCGTGATGGGCTTATCGTCTGGGGTTCAGGCGCTGGTGGCACGACGCTTTGGTGCCGGGCAACACTCCCTGCTGTCAGAACCACTATTGGCAGGCCTGTCGCTGGCATTCCTGCTGGGCATCCCGCTGACTCTACTTTTTTACCTCGGCGCACCCTACTTTATCCCACTGTTCAACGACTCCAGCGATGTTGCCGCTATATCAATTCCTTACTTTGAATGGCGTACGCTGGCTGCCGCATTTATTGGTATGAACTTCGTATTCCGTGGCTTCTGGAGTGGTGTCGGTGACTCCAAGACCTATCTCAAAGTGCTGCTGATGATGCACTTGGCCAATGTGCTGCTCAGCTATCTGTTTATTTTTGGAATTCCGGAGATTGGCGTTTATGGCTATGGCGCCGTGGGTTCGGGAATGGGAACAGCCGCTTCCATGGTGCTTGGGACTCTTGTCTATTTCTGGCTCACATTTAAACGCCAGATTGGTCGTCTGCCGTCGCTGGAGTTACCAAACCGCTCCACTATTGTTTCGGTTGCGCAACTGGCGATTCCCAATTCTGCGCAGCAGGTTCTGTTTGCTGCAGGCACCAGTGTGATGTTCTGGATCATCGGCCAGATTGGTACCCAAGAACAAGCCGTTGGGCATATTCTCATAAGTCTTGCATTGCTGCTTATTCTTCCTGCTGTGGGGCTTGGTATCGCATCAACCAGTTTGGTTGGTCAGGCCCTGGGGCGAGAAGACAAAGACGATGCTTATCAATGGGGCTGGGAGGTGGTGCGTGTTGCAGCCCTGATTATGGCCCTGGCAGGCTTGCCACTGTGGCTATTCCCGCAAGAAATATTACGGCTATTTACTCCGGATATTCATCTGATTGAACTCGGTACCTGGCCTCTCCGTATTTCCGGCATTGCCATCACGCTGGAAGTCACTGCCATGGTGCTGACTCAGGCATTATTGGGTGCAGGTGCCAGCAAACAAGTTCTGCGCATTAATTTGATTATGCAGTGGGCGGTCCTCCTGCCACTGGCTTATTTTGTCGGACCTTTGGCAGGCGCTGGCCTGACCGGCGTGTGGATTTTACAAGGCATACAACGTATTTCGTTATCTCTGATATATGGTGTAATGTGGCGCGGTAAGCAGTGGGCCGACATCAAAATCTGACTTCGCCACCCCCGCTTAGATTGCGTTTCGTTTTCTCTGCACCATCAGGAACCTGCCATGCCATCCTATCGGCCAATAACCGCACAAAACCCCTATCAAATGATGGAGCCGGTGATTGCCCACCGCGGTGCCAGTGGCGATGCTCCGGAAAACACAGCGGCTGCGATCAGCCTTGCAGCACAACAAGGGGCACATTGGCTCGAGGTAGACGCATCCATCAGTGCTGATGGTGTTGCCGTCATCTTTCACGACCCAGAACTGCAGCGATGTTCTGACGGCACAGGATATGTCGTGCAATCAAAACTGAGCGAATTAAAGAAGCTCGACTGTGGCAGTTGGTTCGCCCCCGAATTTAAAAACGAGCGTATCCTGACACTGGTTGAGCTATTGGTATTGTGCAATCAGTTCAGTCTCAATTTGAATCTCGAAGTGAAACCGACAATTGGCCGCGAAACCGAGACCGTCTGGGCAATTAAAACCGCTCTGCAACAAGTGCCACTTGAACAGCAGCTGTTATTAAGCAGCTTTAATCACTACGCCCTAAAAGCCTGTCTCGAATACCTTCCGGAAATACCCAGAGCGCTGAATGTTGATGCTATTCCCTACAACTGGCAAAAGCGTCTGGAAGAGTACGAGGCAACCGGCCTGCACTTTTCTGCCGACTTCTTCGACGAGAAGCTGGTAAAACAGCTTTCTGAGCACAATATCCCGATGGCCTGCTTCACCGTGAACTGCCCAGAGCAGGCTGAAAAGCTCTGGCGGGCAGGCGTCTTATCCGTTTTTTCCGATTATCCATATCGATTAATCCAGACAGCCCGAAAAGCCAAACCATGGCATAATCACTGAAATTGCAGCGTCCTTACCTACCCCGCAAGTTATACCCATTTGCTATTTCTATATAGATAAATATTCATTTTAAGAATATCGAAGCTTTGCTAAGGTGCGCGCTATAACCACAACAGGATTATTGGCTTTGTCCAGTAATCGGCTTGATTAGATTAGAAACGGATCACTATGTACGTTTACGATGAGTACGATCAGCAGCTGCTGAATGAGCGTGTCGCCCAGTTCCAGGGGCAGATGGACCGCTATCTTGCCGGCAAAATCCCGGAAGAAGAATTCCTCCCGTTGCGACTTCAGAACGGCATCTATGTGCAACGCTATGCCCCCATGCTGCGCGTTGCAATCCCATATGGACTGTTTAATTCAAAGCAGATGCGTGCTCTGGCGATGGTTGCCCGCGACTACGACAAAGGTTACGCCCATTTCAGTACTCGCCAAAACCTGCAATACAACTGGCCAGCACTGGAAAAATGCCCTGAAATTCTGGCAAAGCTGGCCGAAGTTCAGATGCATGCTGTGCAAACCAGCGGCAACTGTATCCGCAACACCACAACGGATGAGTACGCAGGCGTCATTAAAGAAGAGCTGGTGGACCCACGTCCATACTGTGAAATCATTCGTCAATGGTCTACTTTCCACCCTGAGTTTGCTTTCCTGCCACGTAAATTCAAGATCGCCGTCAATTCGGTGCCTGGTGAAGATCGTGCTGCAATTAAGGTGCATGATATCGGCGTGAATATCGTTAAAAACGACGTTGGAGAGATTGGTTACCGTATTCTGGTTGGTGGAGGCCTTGGCCGAACCCCGATTATTGGTACCGAAATCTGTGACTTCTTACCAGAAGAAGACTTACTGACCTATCTGGATGCCATTATCCGCGTCTACAACCAATTTGGTCGTCGTGATAACAAATACAAAGCCCGTATTAAGATTCTGGTGAAGGCTCTGGGAATCGAGCGGATGCGTGAGCTGGTCAATGAAGAATGGGATCGCATCAAAGACGGTGATGGCAAACTGCCTGCAGCAGAACTTGAACGGGTTAAGTCCCACTTCACCGAACCTGCTTATCAAACGCTGGAAGATAATCCAGTGGAATACCAACAGGCACTCGCCGAGAACGCACCATTTGCTCGTTGGGTACAGCGTAATGTGCGCGCTCACAAAAAATCTGGCTACGCGATCGTCACTCTGGCCCTCAAGCAAAAAGGGAATGCGCCGGGTGATGTCACAGCAGAGCAAATGGAAGATATTGCGGATCTGGCAGACAGCTACAGCTTTGGTGAAATTCGGTCTACCCATCAGCAAAACCTGGTACTTGCGGATGTTGAACAAAGCCAACTGTTCGCGCTATGGCAAGCTGCTAAATCCAAAGGACTGGCAACACCAACACTGGGGTTGCTGACTGATATGATCTGCTGCCCCGGTGGCGACTTCTGTGCTCTGGCTAATGCCAAGTCGATTCCAATCGCAGAAGATCTGCAAATTCGCTTCGACAATCTCGACTACCTTCACGATCTGGGCGAGATTGACCTGAACATTTCAGGCTGTATGAATGCCTGTGGTCACCACCATATCGGTAACATCGGCATTCTGGGTGTTGATAAAAAAGGCGAAGAGTTTTACCAGGTGTCGCTGGGCGGTAACGCCGGCGACGATTCATCGCTCGGCAAGATTTTAGGTCCATCCTTCTCTCGTGAAGCCATTCCGGACGTAATCACTAAAGTATTGGATCACTATGTAGACACGCGCTCTGAGGGTGAAAGCTTCCTCGAAGTATACCGTCGTCTTGGCCACAACACCTTTAAGGAGGCGGTATATGGAAAACCCGAATAATGCAAAGCTGATCAAAGACCGCCAATGGGTGGAAAATGATCAGTGGAAAGTGGTTGCAGATGACGAAATTTTGCAAGACTTTTCGATCATCAGCCTGACCCGCTGGTTAGAGAACAAAGATGAGTTACAGGCACAGGCGACTGCTGGAAAACTGGCGGTTCACCTGGCTGCCGGTGAAACTGCGGATCAACTGGCTGAAGACAGCCAGAGCTTTACGCTTATCACCATCGATTTCCCGAAATTCGCGGACGGTCGTGGCTACTCTGCAGCGCGACTGCTGCGCGAGCGCTATGGTTATGAAGGCGAACTCCGCGCATCCGGTGATGTGCTTATCGACCAGCTGTTCTTCATGCAGCGTTGTGGCTTCAGTAGCTACGAACTGCGCGGTGATCAGGACCTGGAGGATGCGATTGCAGCCTTTGGCACATTCAGCGTTTGCTATCAAAACGATGTTAATGACACCCGTCCGCTGTATCGTCGTCGCTAATCCTGAGTATCAGCGGTAGCGATACCGCTTAATCGAAAAAACCGCCGCCATGGCGGTTTTTTTGTTTTACCAGCAAGAAAAACTGCCTTCCTGTGTGCGATATCACTGGCGACAACAAACACCCTAACTTAAGCTTATGGCCATGGACCAAGATATCGTTTTCTCATTTTTTCTGGTGTTCTCCGGAGCAACCATTCTCGCCACCCTGGCTCTGTTTACACGACAGCCGGTTCTGATCGCTTATATTGCTCTCGGCGCCATTGTTGGACCGTTTGGTATGGGCTGGATAGAAAATCCGGAAAATCTGTCCGATATGGCGCATATCGGCATTATCTTCTTGCTGTTTTTATTGGGGTTGGACATGCAACCGTCCGCACTGGTCTCGGTTTTGCGCAAAGCGACTCTGGTGGCATTGGTGAGTTCCTTGGTTTTCTTTGCCTCGGGCTATGGTCTCACGCAGGCATTCGGATACAGCCAAATGGACAGCATTGTTATTGGACTGGCCATGATGTTTTCCTCCACCATCATTGGCTTAAAATTACTACCCACCACGGTTTTACACCATAAGCACATTGGCGAGCTGATGATTGGTTTACTTTTGATTCAGGATTTACTGGCAATCCTGGTGCTTATTTTTCTTGGTGTGATGGCCGGTGAAAGCAACATGCCTGTATGGCAACCGTTCATAGCATTACCGTTACTGGTCGCTGCTTGCTATCTGATGGTGAAATGCGTATTGCTCCCATTAATCACTCGCTTCGACCGCTATCAGGAATATCTGTTTATCCTCGCGATTGGCTGGTGCCTCGCCGTTGCCGAAGGTGCAAAAATTGTAGGTTTAACGCATGAAATTGGCGCTTTTATCGCAGGAGTCACATTGGCTACCAGCCCCATTGCTCAGTTTATTGCTATCAGCCTGAAACCACTACGCGACTTCTTTCTGGTTATGTTTTTCTTCGCATTAGGTGCCGGCCTAAACCTTGGACTGTTATCCAATGTGATTGTCCCCGCGGTTATCCTGGCAATCATCATACTGATGATAAAGCCGGTCACGTTTCGCTACTTGCTGGGTGGATTCAGCGAAAGACCGGCCCTCGCCTGGGATGTGGGCTTTCGCCTCGGACAAATCAGTGAATTCTCGTTACTGATAGGCTTTGTTGCGTTGCAAAGCCAGCTGTTAACCGAGCAGGCATCATCGCTGATCCAAGCAACTGCAATTATCACCTTTGCCGTCTCCAGCTACATAGTGGTGTTTAACTACCCTAACCCAATAGCGATAAAGGACGCGTTACGACGGGACTGATCTGCAGTTTCGCCGAGATTATCTATACTGCGGTTGTATCTATTAACGGCAGGTAGGGAAATGGTGTTTTTCAGCAATTTGTCAATTCGTAGCAAACATTTATTGATACTCGCGCTGGTTGTAACCGGACTGATTGTTACGGCCATATTCTCAGTCAATCGACTTTCCCATCTGGAATCTCTGCGCAAGATCACACTGATCCTGCAGCAGGTCAACAGTGACTTCAGCCAGTTGCAGCAAATCGAAAAGAACTTTTTGCTCTACAAGCAAGCGGCAGATATCGACAACTTCAGGGCCTCTGAAGATCAGCTGGAAATGAGCCTTGAATCCTTACACGCAACATTGGCTGATAACAATCTCGATGCAACTCTTGTAAGACCCGTTACCGAAGAGATACAGGACTACCGCACTCTGTTTGACGAGTTGACGACGACTCAGACCGATGTCGGCCTGACACCCAAAACAGGACTCTACGGATCATTACGCAATGCCGTACACGAAGTTGAAACACTGGCGAAAGCGCAACAGGAATATGAATTACTGTTTCATATGCTGATGTTACGACGTAATGAGAAAGATTTTATGCTCAGACGGGACATGAAATACCTGTCCAAATTCGATGCGAACATCGCTAAGTTTAATCAGACACTCTCTGCTCTTTTTTTGGTTTCAGAGCCTGAGATCAGGCAAAAGCTTGATAACTATCAACGTGATTTCAAAGCACTGGTTACCAAGGAGCAGCAAATTGGTCTGACGAACAGTGATGGCATTCTGGGTAGACTGCGCAATCAATCAGAAAAATCCAAAGCAACATTGAAGCATTTTGATGAAGTCATTAATGCCACTATCAGCACCGAAGTTTCTCAGGCTTCCTCAACTCTGATGGCACTGATCATCGCTATTATTCTTATAGTTGCAATATCGATTCTGCTGGTCTCTCGGGCCATCTATTTACCCGTCAGCAAAATAACGGAAAAGATTCACCGAATTGCTTCAACGCTGGATCTGAGCACCCCACTGCGATTTTCATCCAGAGACGAGGTTGGTAGCCTGGCAAAATCCTTTGACTCTCTGATGGGTAGTCTTAAAGAAACGATCACTCAGGTTCATGACACCTCTGACCACTTATCCGACTGCTCCTCTGAACTGGTCACCATGACACACAATGTCGGTAGTGCCAGCGAACAACAGCAGCATGAGATCGAGCAAGCCGTCATCGCAATCAATCAGATGACGGAGACCATTTCCAGTATTGCTGACAATGCGAATCTCGCCTCAGAAGCTGTGGGTAAAGTCTCTGGTGAAATCAACAGGGGGAAAGAAACAGCCGGTGCAGCCAGGAATGAAATCAGCCTGCTAAATAACGAAGTGTATGAAGCCAGCCAGGCGATTGAGGAATTACAGAAAAACAGCGAAAACATTGGAGAAATATTATCGACCATCAGTTCGATAGCCGAGCAAACCAACTTACTGGCATTGAATGCTGCCATTGAGGCAGCGCGCGCGGGAGAGCAAGGCAGAGGATTCGCTGTGGTCGCCGATGAAGTGCGCACGCTTGCGAGCCGAACTCAGGAATCGACGGAGTCCATTCGGGATAATATTGCTCAGTTTAAGCGAGGCACCGAAGAAGTCGTAAAAACTGTGTTGAGCTCCAGAGAGCGAGCACAATCGGGTATTACTAAAGTAGAGGAATCCGGTTCTATTCTGGATGCTATTTCTGAAAGCATTCAGAACATTAACGAGATGAATGCCCAGGTCGCCACAGCATCCAAAGAACAAGGGACAGCCTCGGAAGAAATACATCGCAACATTGCTGCAGTGAATGAGCTGTCACATCAATGCATCGCCCAGGCTCACTCAGCAGATTCTACCAGCCGCAACCTTAAGTCTCTGGGTAATGAATTGCGCACCCTGGTTAACAAGTTCACCCTTTAATCGGTGAATAAGTCTAAATATGCGATTCTGGCTGATTATTGAGCCAGAATCGCATATTGTCCCGAAAAAGAAACCGCAACATCGCCGTCGGCTTCACCGTTAGTGGTAATTTCAGCCGCTAACGATATTTTTGCTCTTCCTTTACGGTCAAAATGTTCAATAAAACGGGTAATCACATCGTCTCCGGGATTTCTGCACACTGCTCGAATCTTACCGGTAACTGGCGCAATATATTTTATATCACCACCTGCCACAACCTGATTGCACACCAGTCCGCGCTCCTGAGTTTTCAAATAAGCGAAACCCCAGCAAGCCATAACCGCAGCATTATATAAGCTGCCACCAAATGCGGTTTGTTTATCATTGATATTCGGACCTAATGGCGCCGTTAATACAAGCTGTTCTCCATCGTAAGATTCGACTTCTAAGCCCATAAACTGGGTAATCGGCAGGTGTTCTACAAAAAAATCTTTTAGCTTCTGGCTGATATCAGTATTCATTTTTAATCTGTGATTCAATTTATCTAAGCACTTGGCTGGAGATAGTTTTTCAGGGCTATGCAATTCAGGGGGGCGTTACCCGAGCGCACAGGGCGTATTTCTAGCGTGGCGAAAAGACCTTCGGTAGTCGAGTACAAACAATTCTATAAAAGGTCGATAATTTTCTGAGCGGCATTGTAGGGCGTTGTCTGATTATTCAACACCTGATCCTCCAGCTCCGGCATTTTCTGCTGTACTTGCGGATTTTGCCTTAGTCGAAGTTCTAACATCTCATGAATTAATTTCTTCAGCCACTCACTGTTCTGGCGTGCGCGTTTTTCGTCAAAGGCAGAAATACCGGCATTAACGCATTCAATTGCCGCTGTCTGATACTCTTTAATCATTTGCCAGACATCATAAATACGCTCTTTCTTCAGTGCCGAACAGGTTTTCACTTGCGGATTCCAGAAGCTGGAGTTTCTCATCAAATGAAGGGCATTTTGGTAATGTCCTTGAGTTTGCTTGGCAAGGTTAATACTTTCACCGTCGGCTTTGTTAATCACCAAAGCATCCGCTAATTCCATAATGCCACGTTTAATACCCTGTAACTCATCACCAGCATTTGGCAGCATCAATACCAGAAAGAAGTCAACCATAGCAGCAACCTCATACTCCGACTGCCCTACTCCAACTGTTTCAACCAGAATCACATCGTAACCTGCCGCTTCACACAACAGCATGGTTTCACGGGTTTTTTGAGCAACACCACCTAATGCACCTTCGCTTGGCGATGGACGAATAAATGCATTTTCTTCGCGGGATAACAATTCCATTCGGGTCTTGTCACCGAGAATACTGCCACCACGCAGTGGCGAGCTTGGGTCAACCGCCAGTACCGCCACCTTTTTGCCCTGCTCAATTAAATACAGGCCGAAGGCTTCGATAAAAGTAGATTTCCCGACGCCGGGAATACCCGTAATTCCGATACGAATGGATTTGCCTGTATCCGGCAGTAACTGATTCAGAATGCCCTGTGCTTGCTCGCGATGGCTATCGAGTTTACTTTCAACCAGTGTAATGGCTTTCGCCAAAGCTCTGCGATTACCGGATGTTAGTTTTTCTAAATCAATCATTTCGTCTTTTCCAAAGAATTTCCATCGGATGACTTTGGCTGAGAGCGTGCGATGGAATGGAAGCAATCGCCGAGCCTGCATGGATGTATTTATGGCGTTCCGAACCAAAGTTATGCGTTGGAAGTTCGACAGCCCAAAACTGAAAAACCGATTGTTTTTCAGCCGCTGTGGCGAAAGCACATTTCTGCGCCTGCCGGGCTAGCGCAACCTCTTGTTGCTGCTTTGAAAAACAATCGATTCTTCTGTTTGTATTATCCGAAACGCGGGTTTAGCTCTGCGCTTCGGTAATAGCATCCAGTACCTGGCGCGCACTTACCGGGATTTTGGTCCCCGGACCAAAGATACCTTTAACACCCGATTCCCACAGATAATCATAATCCTGCTTCGGAATGACGCCGCCAGCAACCACGATAATGTCATCTGCGCCCTGCTTCTTCAGCTCCTCAATCAATGCCGGAACCAGAGTTTTATGACCTGCTGCCTGGGAAGATACACCAACCACGTGCACATCGTTTTCAATCGCTTGCTTAGCAACTTCCTCCGGTGTGGAGAACATCGGTGACAAATCAATATCAAAACCCACATCCGCAAATGCAGTTGCGATTACCTTGGCGCCACGGTCGTGACCGTCCTGCCCCATCTTACACACCAGCATACGAGGGCGACGACCATGAGCGCCTTCAAAGCTTTCAATATCCGCTTTAATTGACTGCCAGTCCGCATCATTTTCGTAAGGTGCGCCATAAATGCCAGAGATGGTGCGAGCTTCCGCTTGGAAACGACCAAATTCTTCTTCCATCGCGTCAGAAATCTCACCCACCGTTGCACGCAGACGCGCTGCTTTTACTGCGAGATCGAGCAGATTGCCTTCACCACTTTTCGCACAAGCGGTAATCGCAGCCAGCGCAGCATTTACCGCGTCCGTGTCACGGGTTGCACGGATTTCTTCCAGACGTTTAATCTGAGACTCACGCACTGCCATGTTATCGACCTCGAGAATTTCCAGGTCGTCTTCTTTCTCGAGTTCGTATTTATTAACACCAACGATCACGTCTTCACCGCGGTCAATACGTGCTTGTTTTTTCGCTGCAGATTCTTCAATGCGCAGCTTCGGCAGACCTTCTTCAATCGCTTTCGCCATGCCTCCTTTGGATTCAATCTCTTCGATTAACTCCCAGGCTTTATCGGCGATTTGCTGGGTCAGGCTTTCCATCATGTAAGAGCCGCCCCACGGATCAACCACCTGACGAATACCGGTTTCTTCCTGAATAATAATCTGGGTATTACGGGCAATACGTGCAGAGAATTCGGTTGGCAGCGCAACGGCTTCATCCAGTGCGTTGGTGTGCAGAGACTGAGTACCGCCAAATACTGCCGCCATGGCCTCAATCGTAGTACGCACCACGTTGTTGTATGGATCCTGCTCAGTCAAAGACCAACCAGATGTTTGCGAGTGAGTACGCAACATCGAAGACTTAGGATTCTGAGGATTAAACTCCTTCATAATCCGATCCCACAGCAAACGTCCGGCACGCAGCTTGGCAATCTCCATATAAAAGTTCATGGAAATGCCCCAAAAGAACGACAAGCGCGGCGCAAAAGCATCCACATCCAAGCCCGCTGCAATCGCGGTACGTACATATTCACGACCGTCACTCAGGGTATACGCCAGCTCGAGTGCGGCATCGGCACCCGCTTCCTGAATATGGTAGCCAGAAATTGAGATGGAATTGAATTTCGGCATATGCTCCGAGGTGTAAGCAATGATATCGCCGATAATTTTCATCGATGGGGATGGTGGATAAATATAAGTGTTACGCACCATAAATTCTTTCAGAATATCATTCTGAATCGTGCCACTGAGCTTATCCTGAGACACACCCTGCTCTTCAGCAGCAACAATATAGTTCGCCAGAATCGGCAATACCGCACCATTCATGGTCATGGAAACCGAAACTTTATCCAGCGGGATGCCATCAAACAGGATTTTGGAATCTTCGACTGAATCAATTGCAACACCGGCTTTACCCACATCACCCGTGACACGCGGATGATCGGAATCATAGCCACGGTGGGTCGCCAGGTCGAAAGCAACCGATACACCCTGCGCACCTGCCTTAAGATTTTTCCGATAAAACGCGTTAGATTCTTCTGCTGTGGAGAAACCCGCGTATTGGCGAATGGTCCATGGACGGCCTGCATACATCGTCGCCTGTGGACCACGTACATAGGGCGCCAAACCCGGCATGGTATCGGCGTATTCCAACTCCTTTACATCATCTTTGGTGTAAAGAATTTTAATCGGAATATCTTCCGGCGTGTGCCACGCCATTTCTTCCGGAGTTAACCCCTTCATTTGTTTGGTGGCTAGTGCTTCCCACTGTTCCAGGGTTGGCTTTTTACTATCAGTCATGGAAATTTCCTAACATCTGATATTTCTCAATCCGCTCAAAAACGTGATTGAGGCAGTCAGGACAGGGCAAAACCAGGGAAATACAACGCTTATGGCAATACGTGAGCATCGTTTTTATGATTTTTACCGCCGCTCTGGCAACGCAAATAGTTTGTTAATCTTGCGGCTGATTTAATTCAATCAAGACACCATCACAACTTTTCGGGTGGATAAAAATCACCTTACAATTGTGCGCACCGATGGAGGGTTCATCCGATAAAAACTGATAACCTTTCTCTTTCAGGCGAACAACGTCCGCTTCCAGATCATCGCTGCGAAAACACAAATGGTGAATTCCGCCGCCCTTTTTATCCAGATACCCTTGAATCGGACCGTCACCGTTCAGTGGATGCACCAACTCAATACTGGTCTCAGGCAGCGGGAAGAATGCCGTGCTGGTTTTAGCCGCGGGCACATCTTCCTGACCTTTGTATGGAAGCCCAAAGTCCTCCATAAAACGCTTGATGGCTTTCTCAAGGTCCGGTACTGCGATTGCAATATGATCCAAAGCAACAATCATAACTCTCTCACCCGTTAATCATTATGCCAGGCCTCTGACACGATTAAGCAGAGGCCGTGGCAGGCTATTAGTTGATAGCCGACAGAAACTCAGCCGTTTGTTTTTCAATGCGTGCCTGAACTTCTTCGGTTGTTTCTTCAATCACAATTTCATCCGGTGTGATCTTAAATAATGGCTGCCCTTTACTGATAATAGTGCCGTCTTCGTCCACCAGTATCTTTTCAATGGTACCTGCAAACGGAGCATTTACCTTGTTAAACATCTTCATCACTTCAATAATGTAGAGCGGTTGTCCCGCCTCAAAGTGACTACCTACCTCAACAAACGGAGGCAGTCCTGGTGCTTCGCAGGCATAGAACATACCGCCCGTCGGGGCCAGAATTTCATCACTTTTAGCAACCGGTGGTGGTACCAGAACCTTAGCCATTTGCGCCTGTAGTTCTTCATTCAGCAAACGCTCAGGAATATCGATACTCAGATCTTCTTTAACCTTCAGTTCAAAGAACTGCGTGCTGAAACCAATAAAAGGCAACAAAGACAGAATGTCACAGCCCGCCTGATAACCGAGATGGGCAGACTGAATCGCTCCCCACTGATCCGCATCAATCCCTTCCGGCACCGAATTAGCTGCCAGAGTGGCATTCAGTTCACCAAAGTCAGTAATACCCAAGCGGCTTTCCAGTTCGCCATAAAAAGCCAGTGCCTGAGACAGTACCTCATGATCATGATCCCAGATCATGCTCGACGCCGGACTTTCCGGATTGAAATCCATATTCAGGAAGTGGTAAGTGTCCTTCAGCACCAAAACCGGGTTCGTCAGCCAGTGGATCTGGCCCGAGTCGCTTTGTTCAAAATGGTTCTGATTGATGCTTAGCCAGCCAGACAGAATATGCGGATCGGCAAATAAGCGTTCGATCGGACGGGTCAACAGCAGCTCCTTGTGAGCCAGCACCTGCTGCATTGCAGCCTTTTCATCCTTACTGCGAAGTCCGGTCATTGCCTTGCTGCACACTTGTTTGTAGGCATGGCTGAGATCGACGTTATTAGCTTTTTCTTTCAGCAGACCAACCGCCGTCAGGTAAGGAACGATATAACGCGTGGTTGGACGCGCATTGATGTTGTTACCCAGAAACCAGTTGACCAGGCCGTAATGAAACTCCAGATTGGTCGCCAGGTCTTTCCCCCGCAGCTCGGTTGTGCGAAGAATTTCAGCCATACGCTCATAGCTGTCCTGGCGTTTATTACCGACGGTCAGCAGCAGTGCAATATTGCTGTCATAGGCACCGGCCAGATGGTATTTCATAAAAACATCGGTGTCCGGATTATGCAGCGAAATCCCCTGATCATCGCGAATTTCGCCCTCTCGGGCGTCCGACCAGTGTTCAATCACACCGCCGGCATGCGGAGCCAACGCATGGTTGGTGGCATTGAGCCGTGCCTCAACCGAGGCGATGTTGCGAACAACACGACTCGGTTTCGGTAAGCGCGGACCATGAGCGGCCAGTAACACCATGGCTTCAACCAGTGAATTAACGATAAAGAAGTCGTTTTCGTTGTCCGGGTTAACAAACTTCAGTGCGTAACACAGTTCAGTTACACGGTGCTCGACCTGAATTCGAGTATTCATCTCCATAAAGAAATGTTTGTCACGATCAACGATACACTCAAACGTCGATACGCTATCCAGACCAACAGCCTGACCAAATACTTCCGATTGACGCTCCATTTCCAACAGGGTTTCAATGTCCTGCTTAAGAATCTGAGCTTCATTATCCCGCCCGTCTTTCACCGCTTCAGTGAGTGCGGCTTCCAAATCTTCCACCGTCACTGAAACTTCTAACAGTTTCTGTTCGTGCATTTGCAGCGAGCAATCACGACCGCCCATTGCCAGGGTCCAGTCGCCATTACCAATTACCTGAATTTCCTGGTGACGGGTGGTTTCAATATTCAACTCAATCAGTACATTTTTATTATCGCCATGACCGGTTGCTTTCACTTCATTAAGGATTTCCAGGACAAGAGATGGCGCCAGCTCGGCAACCTGAGCCAATTGCCTGTCGAGATCCCCCTCAAACGATGATGGGTTTGGCAGAATACGCTGACCCTTACCACCGCCACCGCCGATGCATTTCAGCCGGATTCGGTTTTGTGGATAGTCACGCCCCATCACAATCACCTGCTCAGCGATAGTCGCCGCCAGTTCGTCGATGGTGTACAGGTCGATGCCTTTGTCATAAGAGGCTGCCAAGACCACGTCGGCTTTGCTCAGCAGCGTCTCCGCGGCGTCAAAAGCTTCCTGATTGAGAGGTAATTGTTCTTTTGCAACCACAGCCAGCAATGCTTTTTCATCGCTGTGCTTTTTCAACAGCGTGATCGCTGTTGCATTATCGATGCCCGGCGTCACGCTGACACCAACTTTTAACGCCGTGCGTTTTGCTTCATCTTTAAGGCCCGCATCATGAACCGTTCGCGAACACGGACCGATAAAGTTCAGGCCCGCCTTCTCCATCGCTGACACCATGTTTTCATCTTCGGCCATAAAGCCGTAACCGGTGTAAATAGCGTTGTAGTCATTCTCTTTGGCAATATTAATAATCTGTCTAATACGAACATCACGCTCCTCCTTATCCACGCCGGTATAATCCGGAACACGGTGAACGCGATTAGGATCAGTCAGCTTGCGCAGTTCAGGCGCCAGTGCGTTCTGATAAACAATGGAATCTTTTTCAGACAGCAGGATACCGTAGTGCTGGATACCCATTTCCTCAAACACATCCATAGCCTCCTTACGGATAGGCCCACGACAGATAATCAGTGGTCTCATCTCGGTGCAGCTGAAGCTCTGTACCCATTCTGTGGCGGCGTCGGCCAGCTGACGATCCTGGTGAATCAGCGGATTGTGCAGATAATAATCGTTGCTCATTTTTCTAAATCCCGTAAGCGTATCGCTTTAAATTCTTTTCTCTGTGCTTTTACGTCTGAGTTCTAGTGGAACTCTCGCTGAACCGAAGTAAAGGGTTCAGGTGTGTAATGGCGCAGATGGAAATCCATGTTTTCACACAGGACTTTTCGCAAATCGCTTGGCATCACAATTTGCGAGATCGAACCTAGGCTCAGAGCTTCATTGGGGTTCATTAATTCCTCTTCGTAGCGCTTGGCCAACAAGGCTTCCTGCTCTTTTGCCCAAGCAGCAGATTGAGAGCCGTTTTTAACCGCTCCACGAATTTCCTGAAGTTCTTTTTTATAAACAAACTCAACGCCCGCCGGTCCCATTACAGCAGCGCGGGTCGATGGCAATGCAACAACCAAATCCGCACCCGTCGGGTAGTTGTTATAAGACGCATAAGCGCCGCCAAAGGCGTTACGGATAATCACCAGGAAGCGCGGGGTGCGCAGATCAATAATGGCATCCAGCATGGCGCGACCAGCCTGAACAATCCCCTGGCTTTCCTGATCTTTGCCAGGTAGGAAACCCGTAGTGTCTTCCATGAAAATCACTGGAATGTTGTAAAGGTTACAGAAGCGGATAAAGCGCGCATTTTTGTAAGCTGCGGCAATATCAATTTGTCCTGAGGCTACCGCCGAGTTATTCGCAACAAAACCGATTACGTTACCGCCCATACGCCCCAGCGCAGTGATTGTGTTGCGGGCGCGATCCGGTTGAATTTCCAGAAAATCACCATGGTCGCATAATTGCTGGATCATGATGGTTACATCAATTGGTGTGTTAAACCCCGTGGGAGCGTTAAACGCTTTCTTCAGCAGAATGTCCACGTCCCAGGTTTTACGATCCAGAGGATCTGAGGTTGGCTGAAACGGCGCCAGCTCGCTGTTATTACCCGGCAGGTAATTGAGCAGCTGCTTTACCTTTTTCAGCGCAGACAGTTCATCTTTTACGACAAAATCAGTGACACCACTTTGGCTATGAACTCCAGGACCACCAAGCTCGTCAGGCGTCACATCTTCACCCAAAACCGACTTCACAACGCCCGGTCCGGTTAAACCAAAAAAGGTATCGTTAGGCTGAATCAGAAAACTGCCCTGACGCGGTAAGTAGGAACCGCCTCCGGCGTTAAAACCAAACATACACATGACAGAGGGCACTACACCGGAAATTTTTCGCAGTGCAGTAAACGCTTCGGCGTAGCCATCCAAACCACCCACCCCAGCAGGCACGTAAGCACCGGCACTGTCGTTTAGGCCCACCAGAGGAATGCGGCGTTTGCCGGCCAGCTCAAATAAACGCGCCAATTTCTTACCGTTAGTGGCATCCATAGAACCAGCACGAACAGTAAAGTCATGTCCATACAAAGCAACATCGCGCCCATTTATCTTAACAACCGCAGTTACCAACGAAGCACCGTCGAGGTTTTTGCCCCAGTTCTGAAAAAGAACGGTTGGGTCCTCATCCGTCAATACCGCAATGCGTTCCCAAATGGTCATGCGTTTTTTGCTGTGCTGACGGGTTATGGCGTTTACACCGGCTGCTTTGCGTGGGCGCTGAATCAGTTCATAGCCCTTTTTAAGGCTCTCTTCGTACAATCCAGGCTCGTAGGACGCCTGTCCCGGAATCGCGAACTCAACTTCCTCTTTTTGGTCAAACGGGTTAGCCAGAGAAGCCAGCGGCTTTTTGGTTTGATTTGCTGTTTTTTTTGTCATTAAGGTGTCGTTCCGTTGAGTGGGCTTACTACGGCCAATTTGCTATGGGTAAAAATGGTAACGTTTCAATTTTCACCGGTTGTATGGGCTCAGTTCACAAGGAAATTGCGCAAAGATGATAATGGCGTCTATCCATCTTGTGAATACTCATAATGTCGGGTACGAATGAGCACAGACGTTTAAGCGCAACACTATACTGGTCTTATTATTTCCTGAAATGGCCAAATCGGAGATTTTGACTGGTAAATATCGCCAAAAAAGAAAAAACAGATCAATTTTCAGTCAAACGCATGACTGGAAAGGACTTATTCCCAAAATTCATAACAGCTTTGAGTCATCATTTTTATTCGCTGCATCATCAAGTAGATTGGTGACCAGAACGTTTTCCTGGTCACCCGTACTGGTAGAACTACCAGAAGATGGGATTATTCAGGCATGCTCAGTGCTTCACTGGAGACGATCACACCATTATTATCTGCATAAACAAATTGACCTGGAACAAACTGAACACCACCAAATTTAATGCTGACATCAACATCGCCCAGGCCACGTTTAGCGGTTTTCAGTGGGTTAGTCGCTAACGCCTGAACCCCTAAATCCGTTTGCATGATGACATCAACATCACGGATGCAGCCGTAGATAATGATCCCTTCCCAGCCATTTTTAGATGCCTTTTCAGCGAGCATATCACCCAACAACGCGTGGCGCATTGACGCACCACCATCCACAACCATTACTTTACCTTTGCCGTTGGTATCGACTAATTCCTTTACTTTGGAGTTATCCTCGAAACATTTAACGGTCACGATTTGACCACCAAACGATTCACGACCTCCATAGTTGTTGAACATAGGCTCTACAACCTGTATCAATTCCGGGTATTCATCACACAGATCGGGAGTTACATATTCAGTCATTTTCTGATCCTTATTTAACGATACTAGTTGGAAAATTGTTTAATTTCGCGCACCCGATGGCGTACAACACCCGGATGCGAATTTGGGGTAGCAGTAAACATGGCGCGAGCGACTCTTTTACCTGGCAGGGCCTGGTAATTACCAAATACTGGAAATGCTAAAAGACGAGCCGCAATTTCTTCACCGAGACGAAACTCGTCGCGCTCGCCAATTAAAACAGACGGTTGCCAGAAAATTAATCTCTCAAACCCAAGGGCCTCGACACCCTGCTCCATCTCACCTTTTATACGGTTGTAAAAAAACGGCGAATCGGCTGAAACACCAACGGCACTGACAATAGAAGCCGTTGTTGCGCCGTTATTTTTAGCGATTTTTGCGCTATTTATAACCAGCTCTTTGTCGACATAATGCAGACCGCGCTTGCCAGACTTTCTCTGCGTAGTGCCTAGCGCGCAGTAAAAGTCGTCAATGGGTGGATATCCTTGCAGTGCTTCATTAAAAGCAGTATCAAAAGTGAGAATAGTAATTTTGTCAGACTCAACCGCTACCGCTTCAGGTCGGCGTACCAAGACAATAATCTGTTGGTAATATTGTGAGTCTACGAGCAAGCGCAATAGTTCACTGCCAATCAGGCCCGTAGCACCAACGACTAAAGCCGATTTTTTGTGCTGTTCATGCATAACGTTTTTTTAACCAACGACTGATCTTTGGCCATACTTCAATCACAGCTTCTTTGCTAACAACCATATCGACATGTCCATAGTCCTTATCAAAGCCCTGGTCTTTACCCAGCAATATATATTCTTTATCCACTCCGTTTGCCACTGAATCTGAGACACTCTCTGCGCCGTACATATCGAAAAAGCGTCTGCAATATTTTGCCGGATCAGAGGTATCAGCAGAAGCCGCAACGGAGAGTAACGGCAACGTGGCTTTTTTCCAGGCCGGAAGCAGCTTCTGCTGGGTTGACTTTAATTGCCAACGGCCAAACCAATCGTGCCGTTTAAGATATTCATTGACCAACCCCGCCGGCTCATTTTCGGGACCAATCTTGAGCTGGCGACCATCTAACTCGCCTTTAACCGAAACGATCAGACGCAACAACAGGCCACACAGCGGCAGCCACAGATACCAAGGACGCCGAACAGCCTGGGAACCGAGTAACACCAGAGACCGACAATTTCGATCATTGAGAACATTCGCTGCAACAGCGCTGGCAATGATGACACCCCCCAGAGAATGGCCAAGCCAACTCACCTTCTGGCCGGTTTGTTCCTGAACGAACTCACTGATGGCAGACACGTCAGCTAAAACGTATTGTTCCAGGGTATTCTTGTGATATGCCTGATTGCGAGGAGATAACCCGTGCCCACGCTGGTCATACAGCCAGACATCAAAGCCTTCATCCAATAAGTACTTCGCCAGACCAATGCCTTTTGCCGATAACCAGAAACCACGATTACTGAAACTGCCGTGAACCAAAACCACCGGGGGCCTGGTTCGGGAGCTTCCGCAAGTCGAGCTGATACGACTAAGCGCCACTTCAGCACTGTGATCTGCACAGCGGTTGTGTTTAAGAAGATAAACATCTTCATTGAGGTCTCCCCAGTTCTCCGCTCGCAGCAAAGACACCGGGAATAAAGCACTACTACTTTTCATTAAATAACTACTTCAATCCATAAAGCCGGGAGAGACCATTATTGTTGTGGTTTATCGGCCAGGAAGAACCAGGTATCCATTACGGAGTCCGGATTCAATGACACGCTATCGATGCCGTGCTCCATCAGCCACTTGGCAAAATCCGGATGATCGGACGGACCCTGACCACAAATGCCAATGTACTTGCCGGCTTTTTTACAAGCATTAATCGCATTTTCAAGTAACGCCAGAATGGCTGGATTTCGCTCATCAAACAGGTGAGCGATAATACCTGAGTCGCGATCCAGACCCAGCGTGAGCTGAGTTAAATCGTTAGAACCTACAGAAAAACCATCAAAATGTTCCAGGAACTGTTCGGCTAAAACAGCGTTGGCAGGCAGCTCACACATCATAATCAGACGGAGATCATTTTCTCCGCGCTTAAGCCCATTTTCTGCCAGCAAATTCACCACTTGCTCCGCTTCACCAGGGGTGCGAACGAACGGCACCATGATCTCAACGTTGGTGAAGCCCATATCATTGCGGACGTTACGCATCGCGCGACACTCAAGTTCGAAACAATCGCGGAAGTTTTTTGAGATATAACGAGAAGCACCACGGAAGCCCAGCATTGGGTTTTCTTCTTCCGGTTCGTACAAGCGACCACCAATCAGGTTGGCATATTCGTTCGATTTAAAGTCAGATAAACGTACAATCACTCGTTTAGGCCAAAATGCTGCGGCCAGCGTAGAAATCCCCTCAACCAATTTATCAACGTAAAAATCAACCGGTCCGGCATAACCAGAAATGCGGCGTTCAACCGTAGGCTTGACCTCTTCCGGCAGTGTATCGAAATTTAATAGCGCCTTGGGATGAACACCAATCATTCGATTAATAATAAATTCCAGACGTGCAAGCCCAACCCCTTCATTCGGTAAACCCTGGAAATCAAACGCCCTGTCTGGATTGCCCACATTCATCATAATTTTAAATGGCAAATCCGGCATTGAATCAACGCTGTTGGTTTTGACGTCAAAATCAAGCGCGCCGTCGTACACAAATCCGGTGTCACCCTCGGCGCAGGAAACGGTTACCTCCTGTCCATCGGTTAATAAATCCGTTGCGTCCTCACAACCGACAACCGCAGGAATACCGAGCTCACGGGCAATAATCGCAGCGTGACAGGTACGTCCACCACGATTAGTCACAATCGCTGACGAGCGCTTCATCACCGGTTCCCAATCGGGGTCGGTCATGTCTGCAACCAGAACATCACCCTCTTCAACCTGATCCATATGATCAACGCTTTCGATCACACGCACCTTGCCCTTACCAATACGATGACCAATGGAGCGCCCTTCAACCAGTACTTTTCCCGTCTCTTTTAACAGATAACGCTCCATGACATTTTTACTGGCACGACTCTTTACGGTTTCAGGCCGAGCCTGAACAATGTACAACTGACCGTCATCACCGTCTTTTGCCCACTCAATATCCATCGGACGCTGATAATGTTGCTCAATGATCATTGCCTGTCGAGCCAACGCCTCAACTTCATCATCCGTGACCGAGAATCTGCGTCGTAAATCACGGTCGACCCGTTGTGTTTCAACTGACTTGCCAACGGCCGCATCCGGGTTATAAACCATCTTAATCGCTTTAGCGCCCAGATTACGGCGCAAAATCGCTGGCCGATCCTCTTTGAGATTGTTTTTATGAACATAGAATTCATCTGGGTTAACAGCACCCTGAACCACAGTTTCACCCAAACCATAGGAGGATGTAACAAATACCACCTGGTCAAATCCGGATTCCGTATCCAATGTAAACATCACACCACTGGATGCTGTTTCGCTGCGCACCATACGCTGGATACCAGCGGATAGAGCCACTTTATGATGATCAAAACCCTGATGATCGCGGTAAGCAATCGCTCGGTCATTGAAGAGCGAAGCGAAAACATCCCGGATGGCGTGCAATACGTTTTCGATACCGACAATATTCAGGTGTGTTTCCTGCTGACCCGCAAAAGATGCATCTGGTAAATCTTCCGCCGTCGCAGAAGAACGGACAGCCACAGCAATCGATTCATTACCCTCTTGTAATTCAGCAAACGTTTTACGAACATCGGCCTCTAGCTGAGGAGGCAGTGGTGCATCGAGAATCCAGTTGCGGATTTTGGCACCGATTTCGGTTAATGCCGGAATATCATTGACATCTAAT
Organism: Saccharospirillaceae bacterium; assembly: GCA_022448365.1. Classification (NCBI taxonomy): domain Bacteria; kingdom Pseudomonadati; phylum Pseudomonadota; class Gammaproteobacteria; order Oceanospirillales; family Saccharospirillaceae; species Saccharospirillaceae bacterium. The sequence goes on from JAKVCS010000003.1 coordinate 288,586, forward strand.
GAGTCCAGCTCAGCCTGAATTCTCTGATCCAGACCTTCGTAATTAAGAAATTCACGATACGCATCAGCAGTCGTCGCAAAGCCATTGGGCACAGACACACCGGCGTTCGTTAAGTTACTGATCATCTCCCCGAGAGAGGCATTTTTGCCCCCTACCCGTTCTACATCGCCCATAGACACCTGATCGAACCAGAGTACGTAATCAGTCAACTTTATATCTCCTATACGGGTAGATTGGCTTTTGGCCAATCAAATAACAGCTAAGGCCTGGATTCGGCTTTCAACCCGACACTTTGTCACAGCTTTTCAATTAGCCTATAGTGGCGGCTCGCTAATACTAAGTGCAGCAAGAACAAATTTCCACATGAAGCGTTACGCCTACTTTATTTCCGACGGTACCGGAATCACTGCTGAGACACTGGGCAACAGCCTGTTGTCCCAGTTCGAAGAAATCGAATTCGAACGAATTACGCTGCCTTATATTGATTCAGAGGATAAAGCTCGCGAAGCGGTTCAGCAGATCAATCATCAGGCACACGAAAGCGGCCACTCTGCGATTGTGTTCGACACCATTGTCGATAAAAACATTCGTAAGATCATTGATTCCGCGGATGTCTTCAAAGTGGACATTTTCTCCGCCTTCCTGGCACCACTAGAAAGTGAGCTGACGGTTAAATCGTCCTACACCGTTGGCAAATCCCATTCACCAACCGATAGCGACGATTACCTGAGTCGTATGGATGCTGTGAACTTCGCGCTTGATAATGATGACGGTGCCCGTACCCGCCACTATGCGGATGCCGATGTGATTCTGGTTGGCGTTTCTCGCTGCGGAAAGACACCGACCAGCCTGTATATGGCGATGCAGTTTGGCATAAAAGCGGCAAACTACCCTCTCACAGAAGAGGACATGCTGGATCTGAAATTACCCCAGAGCCTGTCGCAACATAAACACAAGCTTTTCGGACTCACCATTGATCCAGACCGATTGGCCGCGATCCGTACAGAACGTCGCGCCAATAGCCGCTACTCATCGCTCAAACAGTGCTACCACGAAGTCGATGAGGTGGAATTCTTATATGAACGCGAGAAGATCCCGTACATCAGCACCACCGATAAATCGATTGAAGAAATCTCAACCCGTATTATGGCCGAAACCGGCTTACAACGACGGCTGCAAAGCTAAAAACAACAAGAGCAGCTACGGCTGCTCTGCCTTCTTGGCATTCATTGCTCTGGCGATGGTGCGTGGCTTGGTAAATACCAGGCTATGGTCGGAATTGGGCACCTCGATCAATTGCCAGTCCTGGCTCTGTTCAACCAATCGTTGATGACGTACTTTCATCACATCAGGACTCAATCCGCCAACAAAGCTAATCCCCGAAAAAGGAGAACGCCAAGCGACAAAATCCTCCCCTCGGGCCACCAGATTCTTTGCAACAACCGCTAATGCTGCTGCAAAACCAGACGCATTTTCACACAACCGCTGCATGGTTAATTCGTCTGCGATTTTATTGGGTTTTCTGTTGGGTGATACGGAATCTAAGAAGCGTCGGAATACCGAGACATGCGTCTCTCCATTCGCTATTTCTAAAGCGATGGAAGCATATTCATGAGCCTTGTAATTGAGATCTTCAATTTTTGTGGAAAATAACATTGCCGGTTCGATCAGAAAAAGTAGCCCACCAAAATCTCTCCCAGAAGAACATCGATAAAAACGGCTCAGGTAATCCACAGCAACCAAGCCACCAAAAGAATAGCCAGCCATATCAAATTGCTGCCAATCCAGCGCCTCCAGTAACTCAATCAATTGCAGAGAAAAACTGCCAACTTCGATGTCATCGTCTGTCAAAAATTCAGAACGACCCATGCCAGCAAGATCAACCACCAGAATCTCCTGCCAGTGGTTCAGGTAGTTACAAATGTATGTCCAGGTCAGTTCCCCTGCCACACCGGCACCATGCAGTAACACCAGACGGTTGCCGGAATTTGATGGTGTCTCAGGATACTGAAATGTCCAGCCATGTTGATGAACCGTGGCTGTGTTGAAATTAATCTGATGCTTTTCCATGCCACCAGTTTACCTCCAGCGAGGCACCAGCGGGAGCATTCTCAGGAAAATAAACAATCACCGACATGACTTCTGGGTCGTCTATTTTTAGCAACGCATTTCTTGAAGGTTGCCCGAACCAACTGCCGTCGTTCGATATCATTGAAAGTTCGGGTGTGAAATACACCGCATCGAACTGGCGATCAGCCAGAATCATGGCGATAGGTGATGTTGATATTTGATCATTCTGACGCAGTTTCAGCTGCAAAATCCGGAAGTCAGACGGATTGGTAAGTTTAAAATACCACGCCTGCTTAGGACCGAATCGAGTTGAAATCGGAATTGTATTTAGAAAACCAGAAAACAGAACGGATTTTTCTGCAGGAATTCTCTCTTTAAAGTATGAACGATATCGATTGCAGCACTGCTTCGCCATCTTATCTGAAACACGGAACGGAGGCGCGTAGATGTGATCGTAACTGACAGGAGCATCGAGTTCTTCAACTTCAATCTGAGAGTCAATAATGACCTGGTTCCGAACCTGCCCGGCTTCATCGACATAGGTAAAGAAGGGTGGATTGTCGACTTTTTCCTGCTCAAGCTTTTGCGCAAACTGCTCTTCAGTGAGGTATTCATTTTTATCTGCAGAAAGGGAAGGAACCTTGCTCTTAATATCCTGAACTTGCTTACTTACACCGTCGTTTTGTTTGCCTGCGTCACTCTTCTCTTCTGGTTCGCGGCTTACCAGTGAGTTATGAATTCTTCCCTGTGCGTCCACCCAGGTAAAATATTCCTGCTCTGCCATTGCAAATAACGGCAAGAGCAGAAAGACCATACGAAACATCAGAACTTGGTCCGGAAGCTAAATCCCGCCGCACCAATCGTCAGCTTCGTATTCACATCAAGACCTGGGTATGGATTGGTAACCGTACACGTCAAACAGTTTCGGTTGATGGCATTACTGGAGTTGGGATAATTACCAGAATCAGCATTAGCTTGTGGATCAGCACGGATTTCTTCTTTCGATTGCATAAAGCTCAATGCTAAATCGACCGTTGTATCAAGATCCCAACGATAACCCATACCAATACTGTACAGTTCGGCAAAACCCAATGGCGCCTGAATACTACGAGCATCATCGGGAATTGACGTCTCCCGAGGCTCATAACCCGCGCGCAACTTGATCCGGGAATTCAGATCATACTGAAAACCAAAACCAAAACTCCAAACACTGCGAAAACCCATCGGCTGCCTCAAGCTGGTATTCGTTACCAGACCAGGCGCTAACGTTTTCGCCGAACTCAGAAAGCTCACTGGCCTGTCGAATTCAATTTGAAGAGCATCCCATTTATCGAAATCGGTCCAACCCGCATCCACATTAATTTGGAACTTATCCAGGAAGCGGAACTTGGTACCAATCTGCAAATGCTGAGGGTACGTTAATTCAATCGCAACGTGACCTTTTTCAGACGTCTGACCCGTTGGAAGACCAAAAATAGCACCGCCAATGGCACCGATAATCGATGCACGGAATTTCCGGAAGAAGCCCGAGAATTGATCGTCATATTGCAGGTCAAATGTGCCCTTCAGATTGGTTACAGCTTCGCTCTGATAACCAACGCCAATTCCAAACCAATCCGTCGGCTCCCATAAAAAGCCAACGTTAAACGAAGGAGAAAGTGTTTCTTCCGTTACAACGGATAATTCTCCCACATCCTCGTAGGGTCCAACCTTACCGCCACAAAGGGTTATTAGGGGGGCGAGTGGGTCGTTATTAGGTGCAATCGATCCATCTTGGTTAAAACAACCGAATGCATCCTGAAGTTCATCAATTACACCAATTAACACGCTCGGTGCACGAATATCCTGTACAACCGCCACAGCCTGATGAGAAAACAAGAAGCTTGCCCCTACGGAGAACTCATCAGTCACACGATAACCAAAAGACGGAGAAAGATAGGTAAACCGCTGAAGCGCAACCTGTTTAGCCTGATAGCGGCCCGGGTCATCATCGTCTTTTGCAAAGCCTGCTGCCATGGGCGCATAAACAGCGTTTGCAAAAGTAAATTTCGACCCTGGTGGCTGGATGGAAATCCCACCCGTTGGCAGCGTCAGAATGGGTGCTTTCATTGGCAACAGGCCAACACCGGGAATATACGCAGCGGCGGTACTTTTACTCTTTCCCTCATCCAACACAGGATCATCGTGCGGTCTGAGTAAATCACCATTCGCAGCATCTCGATCATAACCTTCCGGCAAAGAAAAAGTGGCTTCTGCAGACAGGTAGATATTTTGTAATTGAACCTCCAACTGCCGCCCTTCAAGTTTCGCCAAACCCGCTGGGTTAAAATGAATACTCATAATCCCTTGAGGATCACCGGTAATGGCATTGCCCATAGACATTGCACGGGTATCAAGGAACAGGTTCGTCGCCAGCTGACTGCTCGCAGTGCTGGCAAGAGTACCTATAAATACCCCAAAGACAGTTGTCATCAGTCGCCTGAGACGACGTTTATTGATAGTCATTGTTATCATTCTTCTGCGACTGATCAGTTAGGCTTCACACCTTCGATATCGATTGGTAACGACAGACCGAGAATAATATCCGGTGCCAACTCCGTTACCCCGTAACCAACATTAATGTTGGCAATCGTTTTTGGCGACACACGGACCCCGAGTGCAAAGTTCATAATTCCCGTCATCTGACTCCCCGCCGTTGATGTACGAGTATCGCCACCATCCTGCAACACAAAGCGGGTTTTATCGTTAAATGATCCCTGGAATGATGCGCTCAGTGAAACGTCGTACGACAAGGAATAGGCAAATCCCATGGAGAAAGACAGATTATTACCGGGATGCACCTCACGCAGAATGGCACTGCCCCGCACCTGATTTAAATCCGTTAGCGGAAAGTTGTATCCAAATGTACCCGAACCAAACAGAACAACCGGGTCAAGTACTTTCGAAACACTCACGCCGCCGCTCAAACCATACGTACCCGACCCGGTAGACAGGCTTTTACCCAAATCAATCTCATAAGGACTGTCACCGGTCTTTAGGCGCGCTGTGCCGAAAAATGTTGACGACATTTTCCCAGGCACGTACTCGAATGGCTGCCAGCGTGTCGTACCAGTCAGATCCCCAATCGAATAGGCGGTTAAGTCTTCACCGGTATCAAACTTAGCAATCAGAGGAAGACGACCGCTCAAGGTCAGATTATTAAATACGCCATAATCAAAAGTGATGGCATTCGTAAAGGTATGTGAGGCGACAGGCGATACATTAGCGTTTTTAACCACGCCAGCACCCTGCGGCTCGCCATCGACCAGATTTGGCTCAATCACCAATTCAATTCTCTGGTCACCAAAATAAGAATAATCAAAATTATAATTAAGACTCATCCCACCTTGCTTAAGCAGCGAATAATTTTTTTCGGCGGCCTCAAACACTTCCTCAAGTGCTTTTTCAGTATCCGCGTCGTTATCCTGTTTGGATAGCGCTTCTCGTGCCTTGGACAAATCATTGGCACTCTCTGCTGATGCTAAACCTGACATCAAAATCAAAGGAACCATTATCAGCGTGGATCGAATTAACATGTACCTATGCCCTGTATCTTATTATTTTCTTCGAAAGCGCAGCGTTTTCTCGACACGCTCGGTAGGATCACTACTATTCCAGACGTTAAAATCATCCTGCTTCACACCATCGGCGGCAGTCTCAATCTTAAATTCATATAAGGTATCCCCATCGTCGTTTTTCTTGACCTCTCCATTCTCGTGACGCTGTGGTTGAAGCGTCGAACGAAGATTGTCATTTAATGCGGCAATTTTATTACCTACAAGGTCTTCATGACGCATCATAAAGTGAGGGAATTCTCGATATGCATTTTGTGCGATTATATAGTCGGAGACGTAACGCATGTCCTCTTCTCTCAATTCCAGGCCACTCGCCGGACGGTGTCCGTTAGGGAAAACGATAAAGAGAACATTATTATCCCAGATTTCCAGAAAACGACTTAACGTAAAACTTAAATTACCTAGCGCGGGGTCTGCAACATACACCCGCCCTTCATAGACGGTACGAATCACGACAAAATGCTTAAAGCCCGCATATTCAATTGGCGCAATGGCAGGGTGATCCAGCTCTACAAGATCTGAGGCTTCGGCCTTAAACCCGCCTGACGGGTGACCCAACGCGGTTACCAGACGTTTCATATCCAACAAAGAAAAACCGCGACGCTGCACAATCCGCTCAGTTTCACCAAACCGGAGCAAGCCTTCCATCACCTGACGCTCCTGGAAGTTACGCCCCAGATAGAAATCCAGCAAGGTAGTGAGCGCAGCCGAGCCACACGAGTAGTCGTAAGCCTGGCGCACCACGTTATTGAACTTTTGAACGGCCAATGGCTCGACGTTGACCACTTGATCGTACTGGCCGTCCTGACCCACAGCAACACGTACAAAGGTATCTCCCTGATTTCGATCAGGGACAATGGCAAATTCGTTAACCATTGCGAATGCAATAATGGAACCCAGGAGAATGACAAACATTTTATTTTTATCTTAATTATTATTCACGGCCATGTTACATAAAATCACACAACCAACCAAGCCAATTTTCATCCGTTTTCGGTCAATTCCCCTTGTTTTTATGACCTTTACATTTATATCAGGCAAAAAAAAACCCGCAAAAGCGGGTTTTTTCGACATAGAAGTCTGGCCTTACTGATGACCGTAAATGCGTTGAGTCATGCCAGTCAGATTAATATCGCTCACCTTGATCGAGCCGATAGATTCATTAGCTAACAGTACGCCGCCCACCTCCAATGTACCAGAGATTTGCCCAACCTGGATATACAAGCCACCGCCAGTAGCAGCAGAACCACCTTTTGCCCAAATAGTCTGCGAAATAGTTGCATATTCTTTAGTGTCATCAGCAGTACCGATCACACCATCAGTACCAACACCAGCTTTGTAAAACTGAACATCTTTAACACCAACCGCTGAGCCTGTTGCAATCGCAGTATTAACAGCGGTTTCCTGATCAGAAGTAAGAGCTGTTCCAGATACAGCCGGATCAATAAAATTAGCATCACCTGAGCTGTAGCCATTAGCGTCATTATAGGCTGTGATCAGCTCGTTCGCTTTCAGCGTTGCACCAGCATCTGACCCACCGACACCAGCTATGATCGTGTCATCCAAAGCATCAGCCTGGGCTTGAGTGTAACCGAATGCACCCACATCAAGATCATCGATACGAACGGCCATAGTCTGCTGAATAGCGACCGAACCATCGTGAGATGCGACAGGCAGCCCAAGAGCATTTTTAGCAGTAGCATCACGACCAGCTAAATTGCGGATATAGGTTGTTTGTGGACCCAGATCCAGCTGCATCGAGATATCATTTACAACTTCTGTTATATCGCCAGTGGAAGATTTCAGAGCCAGAGCGCTTTTATCGGCAGCACCGCCAATCGCCAGCTGCATGTTGTCGACGGCACTAACACCCATCACCAAGTCACCATCGCCATTCACGTCAATGGTTTGTTTCAGGTCAGTAACATTTTTTACAGTGATGTTCTGCAATACAACGGAACCACCGTCAAGGGCGCCAGCGCCTGTATCTGTGTATTCTACCTCACCTACGGAAATACCCTGGGAATCGATATCGATTTCGATAGTAACACCAGCCTGACCAGTCACGCCGCCCAGCTCTTCATCAGCGATTGGCTGCAGAGCCTGAGCGGAAAATGGGGCTGCTGCGATAGCTGCGGCGAGAGTAGCTTTTTGTAAGAATTTCATTGAGTGCACACTCCAATATTATTTTTTTTACTTAAGTAATCGAGCATTTCCATGCTCTATCACGAACCAGCCAGCACTTTGGGATTTCCATCGAACCATCTGATACAGTGAATTTTCGTTTATATTTTCGGCTTCTTTGTTTGCAGATATGAGTATCTGACCGTTTGTTTTTCTTGTTCTTGTTTTCCCAACTCTGTGGGAGAATGTCCACAATCTATTATGGGGTTAAAAACTTGTCTAGTTCTTTTTTACATATTTTCACAGAGACTATGACGATTGTTACTCAGAAAATTAACAAGATAGACAAGAAAGTACATCTTAACCCTTACATTTCAACAACTTAGAATTATTTTACGAATTACCAAGCTGGCTTAATATGTCCCACAAGAAGCTAGACCTCAGCGCAAAAACAGCGCTAGACCGCGCACCCTCTTTGGATAATCCAATACTGTTACCCGCTGGCGATTACAGTGCTCGTTACGTACTGGCTTATGCACCCGAAAAACTGATTTCTTCATCAATATCCGGCATAACGCAATGGCAGGAACACATAGGGGGGAGACGGCCGTACAATACTCAAGAAAATGTTGATGCCAGCACCGATGATTACCAACGGACATTTCGCAGCGGCTGGGCCGGCGTTTTTCATTATCCTAGCGCGGCGGGGCAAACCACAAAGGCAGATCACCGCCATCAACCTAAAGGGGTGATGGCTTATTACAATTGTTCTCTGTTACTGGATATCGACAGCGATGAAGTATGGTTGCAGAATCCGAAGCGATTAAGTGACCAGCAGACATCACTTTGGCTTGAACAACTTCTGACAGCTCAACCAGTCAATACAGCGCCACAAAAACAAGAGTGGTCTGCCCTATGGAATCAAGCAGACTACACCCGTGCCTTTAATCAGGTTCAAAACTACCTGAACTCAGGCGACTGCTATCAAATCAATTTAACCCTGCCGTTTCATTGCAGGAATGACTTAACAGAGAAAAGCCCCTACCCGCTGATCAAGCAATTCCGTCCCGCTTTTGGCGGCTACATGAAAACCAAGGGCCTTACACTGTTCAGCGTCAGCCCTGAGCGTTTTATCCAGATCGATGGCGATCGGATTGAGACCAAACCCATCAAGGGAACGCTGCCCCGCGGCACAACCTCAGAGCTTGATCGTAAGCTGATGCAACAACTTGCCGCGAGCAACAAAAACAAAGCTGAGAATCTGATGATTGTTGATCTGCTTCGCAATGATCTCAGTCGCAGTGCAGAGCCACACAGCGTAACCGTTGAAAAACTGTTTGAGTTGGAATCCCATGCAAACGTTCATCATCTGGTCAGCACCATCTCTGCAAGAAAATCTGCAGATAAATCGCACCTGGACGTGATTCTCGATGCATTTCCCGGAGGTTCCATTACTGGCGCACCCAAAAAACGCGCCATGGAGATTATTGAAGAACTCGAGATTAAACCCCGAGGGCTTTATTGCGGCTCACTCGGCTACTTTGATGATGCCGGCCACAGCGACTTTAATATTTTGATACGAAGTATTGTCGCAACCAAAGAGGGAGCTGAATGCTGGGGCGGTGGCGGAGTGACTGTCGATTCAACAGCAGATGACGAGTATCAGGAAATCATGGACAAAGTTGGCAAGATATTAGCCACGCCTCTTTAGCCTGCGTCCAATCTCAGCCAGAAGAGTAGGTACCCTCCTGGCTGAAAAATTGGCTTAAAGAGTCAGCTCACGATTACTTGCCTTGATAAACTCTTTCTTCAGGTCTTCGTAGGTATGCACGGCCGGGAATTGCGGAAACTCTGCGATCACATTTTCCGGTGCATGGAACAGAATACCGGCATCGGCTTCCGCAAGCATCGTTGTATCGTTGTATGAATCACCGGCCGCGATGGTGCGGTAGTAAATTGTCTGCAACGCACGAATTGACTGACGTTTAGGGTCAGCCTGACGCAACTTATAATCGACCACACGGCCTTCATCATCGGTAATCAAGCGATGACAGAACAGCGTCGGGAAACCCAACTGACGCATCAGAGGCTGAGAAAACTCATAAAAAGTATCAGACAAGATGATCACCTGAAAGCGCTCACGCAGCCAATCTACGAACTCTCTCGCGCCATCCAAAGGCGCAAGCGTGGCAATCACTTCCTGAATATCCTGAATTTTCAGGTTATTTTCATTCAGAATGCGCAGGCGCTGCTTCATCAACACATCGTAATCAGGAATATCACGTGTTGTCGCCTTTAACTCCTCAATACCGGTTTTGTTGGCAAATTCAATCCAAATTTCAGGTACCAATACACCTTCCAGATCAAGACATGCGATTTCCATGTTAGCTCCCGCTGTTTATTAACTAAATATGATATGTTTTCGTTGGCGCGTACTCTACCAATGCAATCCACAAAGACAAGTTGAAAACTACATATAAATATTCTTTTTTATTCTTTTATCGAATACAAAGCTCATGCTAGCCTGTCACGCTTTGATAACTAAGCCGGACAGCAACTATGACCGATATTGCTAATGCTAATCTGCAGCTCGCTGATGCAGATCCACAAACAATCGTACGCTGGGCTATTGAGAATGGCGGCAACCCATTGGTTACCACCAATTTCGGTCCACACGAAGCAGTGATTTTGCACATGGCCACCCAAATAAAGGCCGATATTCGCGTCATTTGGATCGATTCCGGTTACAACACACGCGAAACGTATAAAGTTGCAGAAGAGTTAATCCAATCTCTGAATCTTAATATTGATGTGTACACACCCAAAGTATCAGCAGCCCGCCGCGATGCAGCCCTGGGTGGTATCCCAGACGTTGATGATCCTGCACACGAAGAGTTTACCCGTCAGTTCAAACTGGAACCTTTCGAGCGCGCCATGAAAGAAGCACAGCCTGACGTCTGGTTAACCGCAGTGCGTAAAGAGCAAACCGCGTTTCGCCAGGAAATGGATATTGTTTCCGAAGGCCCGAATGGCGTTCTGAAAGTTGCTCCGGTGCTGAACTGGTCGGAAAGTGATATGCAAAAGTACCTGGAAGACAACAATCTACCGAATGTCACAAAATACTTCGATCCTACCAAAGCAATTTCGAATCGCGAGTGTGGGCTGCACACTAAAATTTGATAATGCTTCTCAGGCAATAAAAAAGGGCGATCGAATCGCCCTTTTTTATTGCCTGAGAAAAGAAGTATTGATCAATGTTCCGGCAAAACAACATTTGAGAACAGTTCATCAATTTCCTGACGACTGTGGCAATGAGTCGCTTTTTCAACCAAGTCACGGCTCAAGTGCGGTGCAAACGCTGATATAAAGTCATACATGTAGCCGCGTAAGAAAGTACCTTTGCGAAAACCGATCTGAGTCACACTCGGTGCGAAAAGGTGGCTGGCATCGATCGCAACCAGATCTGAGTCCTGATCCTTATCCAGCGCCATGCTTGCAACAATTCCAACACCAACTCCCAAACGAACGTAAGTCTTTATGACATCGGAATCTGCCGCGGTAAATGCGACACGTGGTGTCAGGCCACGGGTTTTGAATGCTTCGTCCAGTTTCGAACGTCCGGTAAATCCAAACACGTAAGTAACCAATGGGTAAGCGGCCACCTGCTCCAATGATGGCCTCGGATTTTGCGCAAGAGGATGGTTGCGCGGCACTAATATGCTGCGATTCCAACGATAGCAAGGCATCATGATCAGGTCAGAAAATAGTTCCATCGCCTCTGTCGCGATAGCAAAGTCGGTGGTACCGTTTGCTGCCATTTCTGAAATCTGCATCGGTGTTCCCTGATGCATATGCAGCGATACATCCGGGTACTTTTGCATAAAGCCTTCAATAACACCCGGCAAAGCATAGCGTGCCTGGGTGTGCGTGGTAGCAATCGACAAGCTGCCCTTAGTTTCATCACTGAACTCCTGGGCAACTTGTTTTATGCTCTCAACCTTACGCAGAATTTCACCAGCCACCTGCAAAATTGCTTCACCCGCTGGGGTGATGCGCGTTAGATGCTTGCCACTGCGAGCAAACACCTCAACCCCCAACTCATCTTCCAGCAGGCGGATTTGCTTACTGATACCTGGCTGAGAGGTGTACAGTACCTGAGCAGTCGCAGAGACATTCAGGTCATGATGCGCTACCTCCCATATGTAACGCAGTTGCTGTAACTTCATACGTCCTCCGTGCCAGACCTTGTGTTTCGTTATAAAAATATAAACAAATATTCTTTTCCAGAATAGATGCAACACACTACATTAGCGTTGAATCGTTATTTTTTAGAGCTACTGGTACTACTTTAGACCATATTTCATGGATATTTTGTTATATATAGCTTCCGGCGCAATAGTTGGTCTGATTGTTGGCGTGACCGGCATTGGTGGTGGCGCATTAATGACTCCACTGCTCCTGATGTTTGGTTTCCCTCCCCATGTCGCTGTTGGTACCGATTTAATGTACGCGGCACTTACTAAGGCCGGCGGCGCTTACAGCCACCACAAGCAGAATCACGTCCAGTGGTCATTGGTCCGAACACTGGCACTGGGTAGCATTCCGGCAGCACTGATTACGGGTTTTGCACTGAAAACCCTGTTTGAAGATTCTGAACAATATGCATCGCTGCTGAGTACCGCCCTGGGCATAATGCTGTTACTCACAGCAACCGTTATTCTTATTCGCAGTAAGATCCAGAATTGGGCAGCCGCAACGTTTAAAGGCAACTTCAGTCATTATCGCAAGCATGCAACCCTGGTTATGGGTATGTTACTGGGTGTATTTGTTACTTTGTCGTCCGTGGGGGCGGGTGCTATCGGTACGGCAATTCTGATGATGTTGTATCCGGCATTGCGCTCCACTCACATCGTCGGAACCGATATTGCTCATGCAGTGCCACTGACCCTGGCGGCCGGTCTGATTCATATGTATCTCGGTAACGTCGATTTTTATCTGCTCGGTGCGCTGCTGATTGGCTCGTTACCCGCGATTCATGTTGGTAGCCACCTGAGCCGCAGAGTGCCCGAGAAATTGCTGAAACCGATTCTGGCGACCATCTTGTTTACTATCGGCGCAAAGTACGCCTTCTTCTAACGGTTGGCGGCAGGAAAGTCATCCAGTTCTCCCGGATGACTGGATATTATCGATCCATTTCCGTCTAAGATAACTGAGCATATAGTTAACAAAGGGAGAAAAGCTCATGCAACAAGCGGAATTACTCACGCTCGACCAGGTCTCCGATATCCTTAGCCTGAAACCAATCACGATTAAACGCTACGCGCGGGAAGGATTACTGGATTCTGAAGAGAAAAACGGCGAGCTGCGTTTTCAGCCAGACAAAGTGCAACGTTTCAAAGACATTCAGTCCAAACTTCGCTAATCAAACATATCCTCTGTTTTTCCTGGCCCACCCTCCCCGGGCCAGACTTGTCCATCCAGTTTCCAAAGTGCTTCCAAATAACGCACGAAATGCTGAACATCGGTATTTCCTGCGGTATGAATAAAGAAATACGGCGTTCTGCCCTCCTCTAACCATTGCCCCAGCTTTTGCTTCCATTGCAGAAGGTAATGATCATTCTGACTCCAGTCGCTGTGACCGATAAACCGAACAAGAGGCGCCTTACTGGTCGCTACGGGGTGAACCGGCATACGCGGCTTCTTTGCCCTGGCATCCAATACTGCTTCCGTCATTGCGCTGTCAGCAAATAAACCTCTCGAATCAAAGACAGTGCGTCCAGCGCCTACCTCTGCCAAAGACCTCAATAATTTGGATTCCGACTCGGATTTATCAAAGAACTGCAAATGACGTAACTCGACCGAGATATCCGCAAAAACGTCCTGTTGCAGGAGCAACAAAAGTTCGCTCAATTCTGGCTGCCGAAGAGGTGAGAACGTAGCGGGCAACTGCACCAGTAGCGTTCCTAAACGATCACCCAGTTGATTAAAGAATGCGACAATCTGTGACCGATACTTGCCGTAAGCTTCCACCAGATTTGCTGAATGACTGACGTCTTTCGGCAACTTAAAACAAAAGCGGAAGTTATCTGGGACCATGGTCAGCCAGTGATCAACTCGTGGGGCTGAAGGCAAACCATAAAATGTGGAGTTGCCCTCAACCGAAGCGAATACCCTGGAGTATTCCTGCAAAGCCGTTTTGCTGGTTTGCCAGTCACTCAGCATATTTCCTCGCCAGTCTTCCATAAACCACATTGGCAGCCCCAATTTGAGCTGTCCGCTGTTTAACGCTGATTTCAGGCAATATTCCATAGGCTTTTGAGTGTGCTTTTACCGCATGTTTTGTCATAATCCGTGGTTATTGTATCAAAAGCTCTTATGCTCAACTCTACCACGTCGATTTAGGACGAATAATGACTGACAACCGTGTTGAAGACCTCAATATTGGCTCCATCACTCAGCTGGTAACTCCGGATCAGCTGAAGACCGAAATGCCAATCACCGAACAAGCTGTAGCCAGCGTGCAGAAAGGACGGCAAACCGTCCGCGACATTCTCGATCGCAAAGATCACCGTATCTTTTTGGTGGTTGGCCCTTGCTCCATTCACGATGTAGAAGCGGCAAAAGACTATGCCGAGCGCTTACGCGACCTGGCAGAAAAAGTATCTGATACGATTTATCTGGTTATGCGGGTGTATTTCGAAAAGCCGCGCACAACCGTGGGCTGGAAAGGTCTGATTAATGACCCGTTTATGAACGACACGTTCAAGATTCAGGAAGGCCTCCACATCTCCCGCCAACTCTTGATTGACCTGGCCGAAATGGGTCTGCCCCTGTCAACGGAAGCGCTGGATCCCATCTCACCTCAGTATCTGCAGGATCTGATCACCTGGTCTGCTATCGGCGCACGTACTACCGAATCGCAGACTCACCGTGAAATGGCCTCCGGACTCTCCTCTGCGGTTGGCTTCAAAAATGGAACCGACGGCAGCCTGACTGTCGCTACAAATGCGTTAATGTCGGTTGCTAATCCTCACCGCTTCCTGGGTATCAATCAAAGTGGCGCTGTATCCATCGTCGAAACCAGCGGCAACCAATACGGCCATGTGGTACTGCGTGGTGGTGGTGGCAAACCAAACTACGATTCTGTGAGCGTATCCATTGCGGAGCAAGCTCTGGAAAAAGCGGATCTGCCAAAGAACATTATGGTTGATTGCAGCCATGAAAACTCCAGCAAGAAGCCGGAGCTGCAACCATTAGTTATGGACAACGTAAGTAACCAGATTCTGGAAGGCAACAACTCCATCGTTGGTCTGATGGTTGAATCCAACATCAAGCATGGCCGTCAGAATATTCCGGCCAACCTCGATGATCTGGAATACGGACTGTCCGTCACCGACGGCTGCATCAGCTGGGATGAGACAGAAGAAGCAATCATGAAAATGCATGACAAGTTAAAAGACGTTTTACCTAAACGTAACGCTTAGCCTGCCAGCATAAAAAAATCCCATCCGTGTAGTCACGGATGGGATTTTTATTTTCGGTGAATAATCAGCAAGCCACTATTCTGCAGGCTCTTCATCCCAGTCATCACCCCAGTCATCTTCTTCGTCATCAAAATCGTCGAAGTCCTCAAATTCATCTTCCACAACACCATCTTTCACCAGATACTCGCGGCGCTGCAAATAGAAACTGCGGATAAAGGTATAGCGGTCACCACTGATCAAGCCCTCAGAGGCAATCAGATCAGCACGCGCATCCACATTATTCAATACGAACAATCCGGATTGTTTAGCAAAGTTTTCACCAACGTTGGTATAGGACAATCCAGAAACAAAATCGAGACCGCGACCACCGGCATCGCGCACCGTACTTGGCCCAAGCAATGGCAACATAAGGTAAGGACCCGTACCAACACCCCAGTATCCCAGAGTCTGGCCAAAGTCCTCATCGTGCTTCTCCAGACCAATATGCGAAGCCACATCAAAAAAGCCAAAAAAACCAACCGTGGTATTAATCAAGAATCGCGCTGTATCTGAAGCCGCTTGAGTAAATTTCAGCTGCCCCAGATCATTCACGATAACCAGTACGTCACCCAGATTAGAGAAAAAGGCGCTTACCGACTGATCGACAGGCTCAGGGGTTATGTATTGATAACCTTCCGCAACCGGCTTGGCAATGTATTCGTCCAGAGCCTCATTAAAAGCAAAAATCGTCCTGTTGAAGCCTTCCCATGGATCGGGGTTCTGCTCTTCTGAAAAAGACGTTGCAGGTAACATGGTTACCATCAACATCATTGTTAAACGCACGATAGCTAAGCGCATTGGACGATCTGCCTTTTCCATAATTTTTCAGTATTAAAGCAGCATAACCTCCATAAAAAAAGGCGCCTTGGCGCCTTTTTAATATTTCATTCCAGCAAACGTTCGATCAGTCTTCCGGCCGGAATTTTGCTTTGATCCAATGGTCGATACTCAGGTATTTACCGGCACCATTAAAAAATAACACTAACAGCATTACCAAATACGTCACGGCAAACTCGATGCCGTTATTCAGTATCACAAAACTGCCCTTACCTGTGATCCAATCGTAATTACTGTTTTCACGCAAAATGTCCTTCGCCCGATTCAGGCGATCTGCCACTTCCGGGTCGGTGCTTTGTGCTATCGCATACCAACCGTTATCCCAATGCACAGCGAAGATTGCAACAACCATGGTCACCATCAGGGGAATGGCTATGTAGCGGGTAGCAAAACCGATCAACAGAAATACAGCACCAATAATCTCTGTCCAGGTCGCCAGAAAAGCAAGCAGCTCAGGCGCAGGCAGCCCCAACCCCCAATCTGGATTACCAAACCAGGCAACCGTGCTATCAAAACCTGCCAGCTTATTGGTGCCAGCCATCCAGAACGGGAAGAACAGGTAAATCCGTAACGCCAGTGGTCCTAAAAAATCAACAGACTTAGCGACATCAAGCTGGTCATGAACCCAATGGGCCAGCGATTGTATACTCATGAATTGTGCTCCGGGAACCACGTAAAAATTAACTAACTAAACAACACTGCCGCCAAGGATTAACCCTTGTTGACGCCATTCCTCAAGAATAGATAACCCACCCTGAAGTGCCACCGGCGATCGTTCGAGGTCGTTTTCCAGCAGCAACTGTTCGACTGCCTGCAAGCCTGTCAGTTCCGCTGACTTCAGTTTAATCAGCAAATGAATCGTCATTAGATTCGTTTCAATAAAACGCACTTGATCCTGGCGATCACGAAACACAATTAATGCCGTTTGATGAGGCTCTGGATGGATATTCTCAACACTGATACGGTGTACCGGATATTGATACACAAAACCCTGAGCCGCAGCAGCAAACCGTGGGACGGTTGAACTGAGGTCAGCGTTTGCGTCAATATCCACGCTGACTTCGTCTTCACTGACATCGATGGCCAGTTCTAGCCACTCATAATGCGCTAGCTCATATAAATAATCAGGGTCATCGGGATGAGCCCGAAACTCCTGCTCCAGATACGCTAGGAATTCCTGCGGGATTTCCAGAAAATAAGGTGTTTGGCAAAAATGACTCTCGAAGAAATCCCGTGCAATTTCATTCCAGCGTTTGGCTCCGATGATTTCCGCACACACCGGGAAAGTTCCATCAAGAAAACCACTCACATTATTAAAAAACAGATCGCTGTAGATTTTCATTCGTCGGGGATCGATATCTGCAGGAATCGGATGTTTATGAGGTGCACGAATATGAGCTGCGAACGCGCGCTGGGTGTCGATGTGTTTTGCGGATACTGATCCAGACTTCGCCATATTAGCCAGCCTGAATAGACTTTGCGTTGACCTGAAGTTGCAGAGATCGAATCTGATCAACCTCGGTGACTAATTCCCCAATGGCAGGGAAATTAAAATCTCGTTCCAGCAGTGTCGGAATAACACCGTGAATTTTGTAGGTTTCTGCCAGCACATCCCAAACGATGTCTTTTACTTCCATTCCGTGAGTATCAACCAACAGGTCGTCTGCTTCGTCAAAATGACCAGCAACGTGCAGATATTTGATACGTTCAGTTGGCATCGCTTTGATAAATGCCATGGCGTCAGTACCATGATTGACGCTGTTGACATAAACATTATTCACGTCCAGCAGCAGGTCACAGTCTGCCGTTTCGATCACAGCTCTGACAAATTCTGCTTCTTCCATTTCTTTTCCCGGCTCTGCATATGCCGAAACATTTTCGATAATAAGCCGCTGCCCGATGATATCCTGAACTCTCTGGATGCGTTCAGAGACGTATTTAACCGCCTGGTCGGTAAATGGAATCGGCATCAGGTCGTACATGTGCCCCTGATCGCTGCAATAGCTGAGGTGCTCGCTGTACGCCTTAATACCGTGTTCGTCGATGAATTGCTTCACCTGGCGAACAAAGTCCTCATCCAATGGTGCCGGACTGCCTATCGACAAAGACAGGCCGTGACACACAAAATCGTATTTTTCAGTAAATGAACGGAACGATTTCCCGAGACGCCCACCAACGCCAATCCAGTTTTCTGGCGCAACTTCCATAAAATCGATTTTGTGCTCAGGTACGTCTGCCAACGGGCTCATCAGAGCCCGTCGCAAACCCAACCCGGCACCTTGGACAGGATATTTCATAGGTGTTTAGTGACTACCGCCACATTTACCTTCACCACACTTCCCTTCAGAGGAAGACTTGCTGCTGCCGCCGCACTTGCCTTCACCACACTTTCCTTCAGAAGACGACTTGCTGCTGCCGCCGCACTTGCCTTCACCACACTTACCTTCGCTCGAAGACTTTTCACTTCCGCCACATTTGCCTTCACCGCACTTACCTTCCGAAGACGACTTGCCGCTCCCCCCACATTTGCCTTCACCACACTTTCCTTCACCGTGATGACCCGCGAGTTTATAGCCACCCTGCAGTTCGGCAGATGCAAATGGATTTTCGGCGGCATTTGCCAGTGGCGCCTGAGACATTGCAGTCACAAATGCAGTACCCAGAACAGCTGCTACAGGTTTGATTGTCTTAGCCATAGTTGTTTCCTACTCTTTTATTCGAAGTTTTAATCATAGTCCGCTTATCGGATGCAGTATCCGGAAGTTGATAAGCCCGGTGAACTTGCATGGTCATTAGTTACCGGAAACGTCTGACAGTTCAATATTTTTTTCTGCTGTGCGCCTTCTTCACGCGACAACCGGATAAAACCATCGTGTTCCCTGCCATGATCAGAGTTTTGCAATCTCCCGCCAGCGTTTCTGTAAGCGCTTCAATGAGACCGGTTCTTTCGTCCCCAGCGGTTGGGCAAACAAAGACACCCGCCACTCTTCCAGCATCCAACAGAAATCATCAAGCTCGGAACCGTCTGTCACCTGAGTCTTATCCGCCACGTCACGATAGGGCTTGTACACGCTGTCGAACTCAATCATCGATTGGCGATCACGTGCCAGATTACCCTGCAGTTTGTCGATACGGTAATCCATTGCTTTCAGATAACGACTGAAACTTTGCAGATGTAACCAGGTGGTTCGTTGCATAAAGCCTTTGGCCATTAAACGCTCCAGATGCGCTTTCACGTCTGAATAGGTCATCGCACGATCCAGACTGACCGCTCCCCCCATGGCTTTGAGAATCTTGTGCCGCAGATTAATCCAGTCAATAAACTGTACCAATAGCTTTCCACCATGATCGAACAGTTCCGAGCGACGCTCCGATCGCTGCTTAAACTCCTGCTCAAGATACGGCAGGTCATCATCCAGTGGCACGAACACTTGGATAAAGGTAGCTTGAATCAAATCCTGGGTGATTTCAGCCTCGGAACCCAACCCCTTGCAGTAAAGCCATTTTCCCTTCATCTGTTGCTGAATGTGCGATTTAAGCGCCCGTTCCTGATCCGGTAGTTGGCGACGCATCAACTGACAAACGCCCATTCGGTGTTGGCGACTGGCCTCAAACTCATCGGCTTCCACCGTCAGTTGAATATCCGACTTCTCAGCATTTTCCTTGGTTGGTTTCAGACACGGGAAAGCACGCACCGGCAGACCGTTGACTTCAGTTTGTGTACTGTGTGGCAAGTCGCCGAAGTCCCAATTATTTACCTGATCACGCTGAAAACCAGAATGGCTCAAGTCCTGAATCTGCGCCTGGGAAGCATCAGTATACTGCTCTTTTAACGCCGTTAAATCACGGCTTTGCGCCAACAGTTTACGATCCGCCATCACGCGGATATTCATCCGCAGATGATCCGGCAATTCGATATCGCGCAACTGTTGCATCTCAATCTGTTCCGGACGCAGATCGTAATTAAGAAAGTTCAGTAACTGGCTGTACAACCCCCCATTCGCCGGGCTGCATTTGTTCAAAAACGCCTGGGCAGTGTTCGGCACCGGTACAAACTGCTTACGAATGGATTTTGGTAAGCCTTTGATCAGAGCAACCACCTTGTCTTCGATAAAGCCCGGAACCAGCCATTCGGTTTGTTCAGCCGGCACCTGCTGCAACATGGCCACTGGCACACTCAACGACACGCCATCGTCTTTTGTGCCGGGGGCAAAGCTGTAGGTCAGCGGGAACGCCATACCCTGCCAGTCCAGCTCAGTCGGGTAATCTTGTGCGCCAACACCCGCAGCTTCCGGGCTTAACAGGAAGTCACGACTGAAATACATGGCCTGCTTTTCTGCAGCATTGGCTTTTTCGAACCAGCGCTCCAGGTGTTTGGTGGTAACGATAGGCTCCGGCAGCACTTTGTTGTAGAACTCCGCCAGATACGCATCATCAATCACCAGGTCCCGGCGGCGGGATTTTTCTTCGTATTCCGTCACCTCCTCCAGCAGCTTGAGGTTCTTGTTATAGAAATCCGCTTTGGTACGAATCTTCTGCTCAACCAAGCCTTCCTGAATCAGAATCTCACGGGCTTCTTTCGGATGCGTATTGGCATAGTTCACCCGTTTTTTCGGGTTAATAATCAAGCCATATAAGGTACTTTGCTCAAACGCCACCACCTGACCTCGCTGCCCCTGCCAATGAGGCTCGAAATACTGGTATTTCAGTAACGGCTTACCAATTTCTTCAATCCACTGGGGCTCAATCTTCGCTACCGTCCTGGCAAACAGCTTGGAGGTTTCGACCAGCTCCGCAGCCATCATCCATTTCGGCTTTTTCTTGTATTGGCTGGAAGCCGGGAAAATCCATAACTTACGATTACGGGCACCCAGGTATTCCATGTTTTCAGATTTGAAACCAATCTGGCTCAACATACCGGACAGCAGCGACTTATGAACGGCCTCGTAATCAGCCGCCTTATCTGTTTCTTCCAGGCCCAGTTCTTTGCATAAAATATGTAATTGGCGGTGCGTATCACGCCACTCACGCATGCGCATAAAATTCAAAAAATATTTCGCACACCACTTACGCAGCTGATTCTGAGACAACTCCTGGCGTTGCTCTTCAAATTCATTCCACAGGTTTAGCAAGCTGGTAAAATCGGAGTCTTCGTCTTTCCAGGTACGGTGTTTCTCGTCCGCCTGCTGTTGTTTCTCCGGCGGTCGTTCTCTTGGGTCCTGAACGGTTAATGCAGCCGCAATAACTAGTACTTCTTTCAGTGCATTTTGCTTTTGTGCTTCCAGCATCATACGACCGATTCTTGGATCGACGGGCAAACGCGCCATTTGCCGTCCCAATTCGGTTAGATGCTGTTTTTCGTTCACAGCTTCCAATTCCAATAGCAAATTAAAGCCATCTTTTACAAAACGCTCGTCGGGTGCATCAACAAATGGGAAATCCTGCAAACGACCCAACTTCAGATGTAACATCTGCAGCACGACCGCCGCCAGGTTGGTGCGACGAATCTCCGGATCAGTAAATTCCGGCCGTCCCTCAAAATCGGCTTCTTCATACAAACGAATACACACACCCGGCGCAACACGGCCACATCGACCTGCCCGCTGATTAGCACTGGCTTGTGAGATTGCCTCAATCGGCAAACGCTGCACTTTGCTGCGGTAGCTATAGCGACTGATGCGCGCAACACCAGAGTCAACAACGTAACGGATCCCCGGTACCGTTAACGAGGTCTCCGCCACGTTGGTCGCAAGCACGACCCGGCGGCCGCCATGTGGTTTGAAAATTTTCTGCTGATCACCGGCGCTTAAACGTGCGTATAACGGTAAAATATCGGTCGCTGGTAATTGCGCACGGCGCAAAACTTCAGCACATTCACGAATGTCTCGTTCACCCGGTAAGAATACCAATACATCACCAGGTTGCCCTTTGGCTTTGTCTTCTGTTCTCAGTTCCGCCAGGGCATCCACAATGCCTTCAAACAATGAGCGATCCTCGCCCTCTTCGTCTTCACGAACCAGCGGGCGATAGCGGGTTTCTACCGGAAATGTGCGGCCAGACACTTCAATCACAGGCGCTGGTTTGCCATTTTCATCCGCAAAATGCTTGGCAAAGCGATCAACGTCGATGGTGGCCGAGGTAATAATGACTTTCAGATCCGGACGTTTCGGCAACATCTGTTTCAAATAGCCCATCAGAAAGTCGATATTCAGGCTGCGTTCGTGCGCTTCATCGATGATGATGACGTCGTATTCATTGAGAAACTTATCGTGTTGAGTTTGGGCCAGCAGGATGCCGTCAGTCATCAGCTTGATGCGGGTCTGATCATTGCTTTGATCGGTAAAACGTACCTGAAAACCGACCTGATTACCGAGCTGACATTGCAGCTCTTCGGCAATTCGACCAGCCACGGCACGCGCCGCCAGTCTTCGTGGCTGGGTATGGGCAATACGGCCGAATATCCCTAACCCGGCTTCCAGACACACCTTGGGCAGCTGTGTGGTTTTACCAGAGCCGGTTTCACCAGCCACAACAACCACCTGATTTTCTTTAACCGCCTTGAGGATTTCGTCCTTACGCTCAGAAACGGGCAAGTCCGGATAACTGATTGCTAGCGGCCCGGAGCGCAGCTTAACCAGCTCCTGGCTTTTCTGAATGCGGGCCAACAGTTTCTCAAGCACCTTGTCGAAGGGCTTTCCCTCTTCGACCAGCGATTTAATCTGGCGCACACTGCGACGTAGCGGAAATCTGTCTTTAATCAGACAGTGATCAATCGCCTGATATAAGGCTTTAATATCAGTACCACTATTAACATTGGTATTTGCGGAAGAATCGGTCGGATGATCGGACAAAACAGGGGCACTCAACTAAAAACCGTTGTTTCAGTGTTGTTTTGCAAAACAGCGACACGATCACAGGCACAGGGAGGTGCCTTTGATCCGGAGGACGCAAAATAACGCTGGAATAACAGTATTAAAAATCCAATAAAAAACGCCCGGCCGGTTTCCCGGGCGGGCGTATTCTAACAGTTTTACCAGAACTTATTAGCTCTTAGCTAACTCTTCGTCACGCAGCTCACGTCGCAAAATCTTGCCGACGTTGGTTTTTGGCAACTCGTCACGGAATTCAATATGACGTGGCACTTTGTAAGCCGTGAGGCGCTCACGACACCAATCAACCACATCGGAAGCTGTCAGATTTTCGTTACTGGAAACCAGGAACACTTTAACCGCCTCTGAGCTCTTTGGATCAGGTACGCCAATTGCGGCGACTTCAACCACATCCGGATGGGCAACAACCACGTCTTCAACTTCGTTAGGGTACACGTTAAAGCCAGATACGATAATCATGTCTTTCTTACGGTCAACGATCTTCATGTAACCGTCTTCCTGAATGACCGCAACATCACCGGTTTTCAGCCAACCATCTTCGTCGATGGTTTCGGCCGTTGCTTCAGGACGCTGCCAGTAACCTTTCATCACCTGCGGACCTTTTACACACAGCTCGCCGGGATTACCAATGCCCTGGTCATTTCCGTCTTCATCGATCACTTTACAATCCGTACCCGACACTGGCATGCCGATTGTACCCAGCTGAATATGACCCGGAGGGTTAAACGAGACAACCGGGGAAGTCTCAGTCATACCGAAACCTTCAGCAATATCGCAGTTGGTGACCGTCTTCCATTGGTCTGCTGCGTCTTTAGTCAGCGCCATACCGCCAGAAATTGTCAATTTCAAACCGGAGAAGTCCAGATCACAGAATTCCTTCTGACCGCACAAAGCAACGAACAAGGTATTCAGGCCAACAAATGCACTGAATTTATTGCCTTGCAGCGTTTTGATAAAGCCGGGAATATCACGAGGATTCGGAATCAGCACCGAATGGTTACCGGTCTCAAGCATTACCATGCAATGAATGGTAAAAGCGTAGATGTGGTACAACGGCAGCGGTGCGATGGCGGTCTCTTTACCTTCGTCCAAAACCATATTAAACAGACCATGGCACTGCATCATATTGGCCATGAGATTTCGGTGAGTCAGCATCGCACCTTTGGCGACACCTGTTGTACCACCGGTGTATTGCAGAACAGCGACGTCGTTGCGATCAACTTTCACCGGGGTGAAAGGCTGCGACTGGCCTTTTGCTAAAGCACTGCGCAGTGGCACAGCACCTGCGATACTAAACGCCGGCACTTCTTTTTTGACGTGCTTCAGCACGGTGTTAATCAGGGTGCGCTTCACCATACCGTGCATGTCACCCACCTGGGTAACAATCACGTGTTTAATGCCGGTGCTTGGCAGAACGGTTTCTGCTTTAGACGCCATATTCGCCAGAACAACCAGCGCTTTTGCACCAGAGTCGTTGAACTGGTGCTCCATTTCTCGCTCGGTATAGAGGGGGTTGGTATTCACCACAACCATACCGGCACGCATGGCACCAAATACAACAATCGGATATTGCAGGACGTTAGGCAGCTGCACCGCAATCCGGTCACCCGCCTCAAGCGTCGTATGGTTCTGCAGGTACGATGCAAACGCAGCACTCTTGTCATTCAGCTCGGCGTAAGTAAGCGTTTGGCCAAGGCAGCTGAACGCCGGACGATCGGCAAATTTGGCAACAAAACCGTTAAAAATTTCTACAACCGACTCATGCTTATCCGCATCCACAGACTTCGGATAGTCTTCCGGATATTTCTCCTGGAAGAATTGCTCGTTCATACGACCTCCTGAAACACTCTTGTTATCGCTGCTGGGTACAAATTAACCAACAAGCGCGTTTATCATTTTGTTTCGCCCGCAAAACATCACTGACGGATAAAATCAATGGCCTGACAGACGTTAAAATCGGATATTTATTTTGGCCGGGAGTTTAGCGCTTTTGCTCTAATCCAGCAAAAAACCGCCGAATGTATTTACAAATTGCTACAT
This sequence comes from Saccharospirillaceae bacterium, assembly GCA_022448365.1. Classification (NCBI taxonomy): domain Bacteria; kingdom Pseudomonadati; phylum Pseudomonadota; class Gammaproteobacteria; order Oceanospirillales; family Saccharospirillaceae; species Saccharospirillaceae bacterium. The sequence goes on from JAKVCS010000003.1 coordinate 313,684, forward strand.
AAAGACCAGCCTATAGCGTTTATAGAATTCAAAAAAAGCATTTTCACCATGAAGCAAGTCGCAGAAGCACCGCAATCCATCAAGCAAACGATCGATATTTCGACAACAGATAACCAGATTTTTACCGCCCATATCTGGCGCCAGCAACAACCCAAAGCCACCGTTCATATCGTGCACGGCATGGCAGAGCACTGCCAGCGCTATGCACCATTGGCCGAATTTCTTCATGCCCAAGGGTTTCAGGTGATGACTCATAACCACCGCGGACATGGGGAACGGACGCCGCAGGGTCATTACGCTGACAAGAATGGCTGGGAGCTGGTGGTCGACGATATGTTGCAAGCGCAAAATACGTTGTGCGGCAACGAACCGATTATATTATTCGGACATTCGATGGGCTCTTTTATTTCCCAGGGATTTGCTATTCGCCACGGTGGAAAATTAAGCGGTCTGATCCTATCGGGTTCCAACTATCAGAATCCGGCTCTGTACCGCGCAGGACAGATTGTCGCCAGGAGCTTAAAGGTATTTCAGGATGGCCGGACTCAATCGAACGTAATGGATAAAGTATCTTTCGCGTCGTTTAACAAACAGTTCAGCCCTGCCCGTACCGATTTTGATTGGCTATCACGTGACGAACAGCAGGTTGATAAATACATAAACGATGCTGCTTGTGGTCATACCTGTTCTTTGCAGCTATGGATTGACCTGTTTGATGGTCTGATCGAAATCAGTAACAAAAATAATCTGGCCAGGATACCGCAAAGCCTGCCAATCTATTTGTTTGCTGGCGATCAGGACCCGGTCGGTCAAAAAGGCAAAGGCGTAAGAGCGCTGGAACAAGTACTGTTACAAACCGGTCATGAAACTGTCAGCTGCAAGCTGTACATTGACGGCCGTCATGAGATGTTGAATGAGATCAACGCCGACGAAGTTTATCAGGACATACTGAACTGGATTCAGACTATTTAAAGAAACAAGGAAAACATATGGAACACATAACCAATCGTACCTTCGAAGAAATTCAACTGGGAGACAGCTGTCAGCGTAAACACACGGTTGAAGAGAAAGACTTGATTTTATTTGCGGCGGTATCGGGTGACCATAACCCGGTTCACCTGGACGCTGAATACGCATCTACCACCCCATTTAAAGGTCAAATCGCTCATGGCATGTTCACTGGCGCACTGATTTCGGCTGCGCTGGCGATGGATTTACCTGGGCCGGGCACCGTTTATCTCGGTCAGAACCTTTCTTTCCGAAAGCCGGTCATGATTGGTGATGAATTAACCGTTGAATTAAAAGTTACGGCAAAACACGAATCAAAACCGATCGTAACCCTGGAATGCACGGTCAGTAACCAGACGGGTAAAACTGTGGCGGTTGGTGAAGCAACCGTCATGGCTCCGACCGAAAAAATCACGGTAGACGCACCCGAGCTTCCCGAGATATCTCTGGGATAATGACCAACCTGACTTAAACAGCGTGGACAGATCGATCTCTGTCCGCGCCCTAGCGTTTACTGGCTTTCTTGCTACTGACTTTGCAACGCAATTGGTCACGTTCGATTTCCGCCCGGTTCTGCTGGTAGAATTCACTCAGGTAATCGTATAATTTGGGGTGTTTATTTTTCAGCATTAAGGGACGTTCGAAGAAATACTCCGACGCCACTGCAAAAAACTCCTGATTATTAGTAGCGCCATAATCATTTATATTACTTTTTCGCTTCTCTATTTCCGCGATTTTACAGCGTACCAATTCAAACCACTGGTGCGAGCATTGACCGGAGGCAACTGCTTCCGGAAACCCGTCACATTGACCATCCGCCATATCCAGAATGTGGACAAATTCATGGACACCAACATTATGCTTGTCTTGATCATTGCTGAATCCATGGATAAGATCCGGCTTACTTAATGCCATTTTTCCAGACATTGCACCGCTGCCAACCATACCTGAAATGGTTGAGTCACTTTGACCGCATTGAAAATCACGATTAAAACACCCAGGAAACAGCACCACAGCATCCACACTTAAATATGGCCAGTCAGAAAAGCCCCAAACAGGGATCACCGAACTGGCAGCAATCAACAAACGATCTAAATCCGTTACACAAACGTCGCCACTGACCTCGACCCGGGTCGTTTGCAAAAATGCGAAACAATGCTGCTCAAACAACTGCTTTTTTTCGGAATCGAGTCGGCGATAAAAGTCCACTCGATCCTCCAGTATTTGGCTCCACTCGTCCTGCCAGAAAAAGTCTGTGACGCTTTCCCCAAACAACCAGTTTTTAATTTTTTTCAAGAGTTCCAGCATACGTTCCGTGTTCCATTTTCGTGATTATTGGTCACATTACTTGCGTTAATTTCCCATCTGATTCGATGATAATGCGGTCGTCGAAATACCTGAACGAATACATCATCTACTTGCACCATAATTTCTGTGTTTCAGATAACGGGATTCTGGCGCATCTTACAGACTGCGAACTTTATGATACGTCCATTACAATCTCAACCGCGCAGTCAGAAAGTTAAAAAGCGGCTGTCTCAAGCGATCAATGATTGTAGTTACATACTATCCAGTCTAAGCTGGGAAAAAACATGATTGTTGTTGCTCATGACTCGTTTACTTCTTCCACTTTTGCTTTTCTTCGCTGGTATTCACGCCCTAGCTCAGCCAGTAAAAAATCTGCCGACTCAACTCACGCTGGCAGCAACCGATTGGTGTCCATTCTCATGTGTACCTTCAAACTCACCAAAACAACCCGGCATTATCAGTGAGTATCTGGATCAATTACTGCAACAACATAATATTTCGCTGAATATTAAATTTCTCCCCTGGTCCCGGGCATTAGTTGAAGCTAACAATGGTTCCGTTGATGGCTTGCTGACGGTCGTACCGGAAGAAATCAATCATCTGCTTCTGCCGAAGACCCCTACGGCGTATTACACCGATTGCTTTTTTGTCCGCCCTAACGAAATATGGCGCTACGGTGACCACCGTTCTCTTGATCAGGTAAACATTGCCTATGTTCAGGATTATGGCTACAACGAACCGTTGCACAGTCACATTCGCAGTGCTGACAATACCGCAAGAGTGTTTGAAGTTTCTGGCGCCGACCCAGGCCGGCGCATGGTTCAACTGGTATTAGCTGGCCGGGCCGACGCCATGGTTGAAGAGCGGCTGGTGGCTGCCTGGGCACAAAAACAAGCGACAAAAAAACTTGGTCAGCCTCACTCGCTGAAGGCAGCTGGCTGCCTTAATAGCAACCCGTTTTACCTGGCAATTTCACCAGATCTGCCAGCCAGCAAGGAACTGCTTCAATTGTTTGACCGAATTTTAAAACAACCTGAAAATCTGCAGCTCTTGCGAAAAATCACACAATCTTACCTTGCAGATTAAACAATAATATGGAATCGCATTAATCAGTTCGAAGTGAATAATTTTGTACGGACTTTCTGTCGAAACTGGCCTGGAGTCTGCCCGGCTTGCTTCTTAAAGATGCGGGTAAAATAGCCGCCGTCCTGATACCCCACCGCTGCTGCGATATCGGCAATATTCAAGTTAGTATCCTGCAATAGCTGCCGCGCCTGTTCGCACCGTAATTGCTGTAGATATTGCCCGGGCGTGCAACCAACCATTTTTTTAAAACGGCGATCAAATTGTCGTTCACTCAAACCGGTCATCTGCGCCAAGCGGCTTAATGTCAATGCCTCTTTGAGATTATGCTGTAGCCAGGTCTGAACCATCGCGATGTTTTCATCGCCGTGTTGATGACGTCCATCGGCATAGAACACCTTCTTTTCAAACGGGTTGCGTACTTCTGGGGAAAACTGCTGTTCAACCTGTAACGCCAGCTCACGGCCAAATAACAGACTGATGAGGTGAACCATCATGTCAGCCCCGGAATTGACGCTGGCGGCACAAAAAATCCGATCTGACTGTGTCAGTAAGTGGTTAACCTGAAGGTTCACCTTGGGGTAATTCTGGGCAAATTTCTCCAGATAATGCCAATGCGTAGTGGCTGGCTTGCCGTCAAGGATTCCGGCCTCGGCCAGCAGGCAAACGCCGGTCCCGACAACAAATACACTGGCTCCGGCAAGATACTGCTGACGGAGCCAGTTAATGGTTGGCCGATATTTATCCAGCAAGGGCTTTGGATTTCGCCACAGCGCCGGAACAATAATCAGGTCACTGCTCAAGGATGACTGATAACATTGATCGATGGTTTTTTGCGGCGTTAGCGGAATACCTCCTAATACACTAACGGGACCCTCTTCCTGACCAATTATTTCAACACTGAAATATCGCTTTGACTGACGCGCAAGCGCAAGTCTGGCTCTGGCCGCCTCGAGCATTTCCAGAGGAATGGCGGCGCTGGACATCAGCATTTGATCAATAGCCAACAAGGTAACATGACTGATCATAGTTACGTTTCCTCTCAAGACATAATGATGTCTCTTATATTCTGGTATTTGTCTATTATCTACTAATTGCAACCTTAAGTCGCTTTCTACAATAACTGTGGTTCTTTGTTATCCCTTTCACTTCGACATTCATTGAGAACGGTTTGTATGAGCACTTATCCTGCACCGGCGTTAATCACTGGCTTCGGCGGAATCAACACTGCAGGCCGCAGTTCCGGACACATGGCTTTTCAGCGTGTGGTGTATCAGGCACTTGATCGACAGCAGAAACAAGAAACCCTGAGCGCTCTTAACCAGGTGATGGGCTTCGATGGCGATGCACTGGTCAACGAAGAGGCGATATTGAACGGAACACTGGTACGCAACTGGGACAACGTTGACTGGGATGCCAATAAAATCCCCTTTCACCAGCCCTTTACCGACGAAAATGACGTGCAGTGCTGGCGTCTGAGTCACAAACGTCTGTCTGTGCAGAGTGCGGGTCAGACACCGAAAGGGTTTGATCCCGCTGCACATTATTCCTCGCGTCATCATCCACGGGCGCTGCAAATGACCATCTACGCGGCATCCGATGCCATCGCCTCCCTGGGTGTAAACTGGGAAACACTGAAGCAATCCGTGCGTCCAGATCAAATAGGAGTCTACGCCGGCTCGGCAATGGGCCAGCTCGATCAGGCTGGTCACGGTGGGATGGTTCAGGCAAACCTCAGAGGAAAGCGCACCAGTTCGAAGCAATGCGCTCTGGGCCTGAGCGAAATGCCAGCCGATTTTGTTAACGCCTATGTGCTCGGAAATGTTGGTGCCACCGGTAGCTATGTCGGCGCCTGTGCGACTTTTCTGTATAACCTTAAAGCAGCACTCGACGATTTACGCACAGGACGTCGCCGCATTGTTGTGGTCGGCAACGCTGAAGCACCGCTGACACCTGAAGTCGTGGAGGGCTACGCCGCCATGACAGCTCTGATCAGCGAACAAAAACTCCGTGACCTGGACGGAATGAATCAACATGAAACGCCCGATTATCGCCGTTCCAGCCGACCGTTTGGTCAAAATGGGGGCTTCACCATCGCCGAATCCGCGCAATTTTTTGTACTTACCGATCAGGCACTCGCACTCGACCTTGGACTAACAATTTACGGCTCAGTTGGCGATGTTTATATCAATGCCGATGGTTTTAAAAATTCAATATCCAGTCCGGGGATTGGGAATTATTTAACGATGGGCAAAGCCATCGCAGAGGCGCAGCGATGGCTGGGCTCTGATGCAGTTCGTAATGGCAGCTACGTTCAATCCCATGGTAGCAGCACACCACAAAATCGGGTGACTGAGTCACATATTTACGCTGAGCTGGCGGGTACTTTTAAAATTAAGGATTGGAAGATCACCGCAGTTAAAGCCCATCTGGGTCACCCTCTGTCAGCAGCGTCTGCAGACCAACTGACAATGACATTGGGGGGATGGGCAAACCATATCATTCCTGGAATTACCACCATTGACCAGATCGCAGAAGATGTGCATCAAAGTGGTCTGAATTTTTTACTGCAACACACACCCGTAAACAGCAAGAATCTACCATTAGCGTTTATTAATTCGAAAGGATTTGGTGGTAACAATGCTTCCGCATTTATTATTTCTCCGGATAAAACCAGAGAACATATTTCTTCTGCCATCGGGCAGAAAAACTGGCATCGGTATCTTGATAAGAATGAACAGGTGCGAATGAATATTCAACAATATAACCAAGATATGAACAGCGGAAAAATAAAGACCTTATACCAGTTCGGCAAACAAGTGCTCGAACCAAAAGACCTGACCATCAGTACCGATGAAATTCGTATCAAAGGCTGGAATTACAGCGTTCTACTGTAAATAGAACAACCGATTTTCGGAATATAAACGCCAATCGACAAGTGCTCTTATGAAATACTGCAAGTAATTATTGAGGGGCCATCAAAAGTACTTACCCAAACCAATAAAATACTGTTGTACTAAACCATCATCAACCAGAGGACTGTCTTCCGCTTCACTATCGTATTGGTAATGACGCAGACCGGCGTAAGCGCCCCACTCTTCACCAGCTCCCCAGTCAAAATTGTAGGTCGCTATAACTTCTAATTCGGCAGAAAAACCGGCTCCTGGCTTGTACACTTTTTGGTGAGTACTATTTTTAATTTCGTCGGTATCGACACCAAAATAATAATCGTTAAATTTCTTCGCTTGATGCTGAGCGCCAATCGTTGTTAGAACACGTAGCCCGGCGATATCATCACGGCGATAAAACAGCACTTCGGCTTCCTGAGATTTATGAGCGCCTGAGATATCCTGCAACAGCGCTGCCCTGACGACCCAACCTGAGTCCAGGCGCCGTCCTGCCTGAATACCAACTTCTATCGCCGCTTTTCGCTCATCCAGATCGTATCGCGACAGGTCTTTGCTTTCGTTAATCTGATCTTCCGTTAAACGGGTATGGCTGCGAAAGTTACCAATAATTGATGCGAAATAAGTACCATCACGATAAACGCCATAACCAAAGCGATTGGCTTCAACGAATACGTCACCGTACCCACCAAACACCAATAAAGCCGGACTGACTGCCGGATCGACATCTTTAAATACACTGGCTTTCACCGTAATACCGGCAGACCATAAACCGTAGGCCGGTTCGCTCACAGTGCGCCAAACTGATTCATCAGACGCGACGGGGCGGGAAAATGCGGTTACAACCACAAAAGCCAGGATGAAAAGATGCATAAGGTTTTCCTTTATAGCGATGACTAATTGACTGTATCAAACACCAAAGGTTCCTGTATTTCGTATCCCGCTATCAGCTTGCGTAAAGTGCCTGCCATTGTTTTGCGGATGAGTCTGCCAACCAGGGAGAGATATTCGACACCTGCAACTCGCCCGCTAACGCCGCTACAACCTTATTTGCTGCCTGTTCGATATCACCACTGGTATAACGGCAGTGGGAAGAATATTGTTCGCGATAACACAGATCATCAGGAACAACAGGAATCGCACCTGCGCTGACTGCCTCCAGCATCGACAGCCCCTGAAATTCGTGAATTGCACAACTGACAACCACCTGAGAGCGTTGCAACCAATGCTCATAATCCGATCGAGAGACTCGCCCGTCGACCAAAATCCGGTCTGAAAACTCATCACGAATGGCATTTAATGCAGCCGGGGTTTTCTGTGCCCGAGGCCCTAACAAAGCCAGCGTAAAGTTAACTCCCTTTTGTTGGAGTCGCCGCAGTATCGCGTGAAAATCCTCAGGGCGTTTGTCGTATTCCCAGCGATGATTCCAAAGAATCAGGCTTTCTTCTTTTTGATCTTCAGGCGTCGGTGCAATGGCATTAATCGGCACCGGCAACCAATCACTCTTCTGTCGTAAACGCTGCGCCAGGTCATCGGGTTTATGGTCAGGCATTTTTTTCATCAGAGTGGCAACGCCTGAAAGAAAGGACTGTTGGTTATAGTCTGAATTAAAGAAAATACGATCGGCTGCTAACGCGCCGTAGAGCTGAACCATTTGCGGGTCAAGCGATGAGTGCTGACCTTCTCCGGCAGGGTAAGCAAATTGATTTTCATGAAAATAGTAGTCCAGAGGCACGCCTGCCAACGCAGTAAATAAGCCGCGAATGGTTGAAATATCAACCATGGATGTCGCGAGAATCTGATCTGGCTGCCACTGCGCCAACAAGTCCGACAGCGGTTGCAGCCATGACAACGGATTGCCGCGAATTCGCCAGCGAAAATACCGCCCGGGTAACTCCAGTACACGCCAGTCAACATCCACTTCCCGCTGCAGCCAGTCACACCAGCTGGCATGGCTGTCGGAGCGATAGGCAGATAACAACAAAACTTTCTTTTTCATTCACTATTAACTTTTATATAAAAGGCTTGTCCGGCCAGCGTAGTGCTGTATACCATGGCAATTAATAATCATAACAATCCGTAGACCACTATGTTCACTAAATCATCGATTCTGATCCTGACCAGCAGCTTGTTGCTACACGGTTGCAGCGGCAACAGCTCTGGTACCAGCAGTAACTTACCACCCGGCTCTGTGTGCCCCAAAGACAACGTTGCGCTCATCGATGGTATTCTCGTGAGCCAGTTAACTTATGACGATAATGTTGACCAATGTTTATCGCCGGACGAGCAAAAGAATATGAACGCCGCCGTGGCTAAAGCGAAACTGGCTACGATGGCAACTGACGCAACGGCTGGCGATAATGCCAATTCAGTATTAACACGCTTCAGTGTACAAGGTAACGCTGAAATATCGGACAACAAGGTACAGATCCATCCGCTAGGCAGCATGGGCAAATTTAGTATTTACGTCGAAGCCAGCATAGACAAAGATCAGAGCAGTGATATTCGCATAGAATTCGGTAACCAGTCGGGCGCTGATCAATCCGGAGCCGCCTCTGACAGTTTTCGCTTCACCAACCTGCCAGAGGGCAACAGTATTATTGCCATGTTTTGCCAGCTTGGGGATAACCTGTCTTTTACCTGTTCGAACCCTGGGTATTTTCTCAATAACAAGCTCGCTTCGATTCTTATGGTAGAACTCGAAAGTGAAAACGGTGAGAACTTTGAAAATACCTCTCCACAAGCAGGCTTTATTACCGCCACGTCCTGCGTTAATGACGTTTGTTTCGAAAATTATGTCAGCATTCCAGCGTCATTTAATTAACTGAAAATAACAGCACTGATTACCAGCGACATAGGTCTGGCATAATCAATCAAGCAAAATAAAAACCGGCTATATGCCGGTTTTTATTTTCTTCTTAATTAATGGCGGCCAGATATATTCCTAGTAAAAGTACGCAGGTTGTTTGCGACTGAGCTTGAGCTGCTGTAACGCCTTTTCCGGTTGGTCATCGAGCCAAAGCGATACGCCGTATAGAAATGCGACCCGGCTTTTTCACACTCATTGCTTGTTTGAGCATACCTCTTTCATACGCCAGACGGCGCGGATTCCAGATAATCAGAACCGCAGGATTTTATTATGATTATCAATTATTGCAGCGTTCATTTCACAGCGGTTCTATCAATGACGGCATTCCCTAAAACAAGTACAATCGCGCCCAGATTAGCAAGATACATAAGTGCACCCGGCCTAAGCGCCACGTCAGAATGCACATAACGAGGTCCCGCAGATGTCTGAACATACGATTTCAGAAGATACCCCTATTGACTCTATCAGTAATGGCCGGGTTGGCATGGTAAGCCTTGGCTGCCCGAAAAACTCCGTCGACAGTGAAAAAATCCTCACTCAACTTCAGTTAAACGGCTATGAAATCAGCAATAGCTACAGCGATGCCGATGTGGTGGTGGTAAACACCTGTGGTTTTATCGATGCCGCGAAGCAAGAATCACTCGATGCCATCCGTGAGGCCATGACAGAAAACGGCAAAGTCATCGTGACTGGTTGTATGGGCAAAGGTGCCGATGCTGAGCTGATCAAAGAGGAAAACCCGGGTGTTTTGGCGATTACCGGCGCTCATGCCTATGAAGAAGTCATGGACGCTGTACATGAGTGGGTTCCTCCGACTCAGGAGCACAATCCATTTATTGATCTGGTGCCGGAAGAAGGTGTAAAGCTGACTCCGCGCCATTACTCCTATCTGAAAATTTCAGAAGGTTGTAACCACAGCTGTACCTTCTGCATTATTCCGGACATGCGTGGCAAGCTTGCCAGCCGTCCGGTTGGTGACGTCCTCGATGAAGCAAAGCGGCTGGTAGCTGCAGGTACCAAAGAACTGCTGGTCATTTCTCAGGACACGTCGGCCTACGGCGTTGACCTGAAATACCGTACCGGATTCTGGGACGGTATGCCGGTAAAGACCAAGCTGTATGATCTTTGTAAACAAATGAGCAAGCTGGGGGCTTGGGTACGTCTGCACTACGTTTACCCGTATCCGAGTGTAGATGACATCATGCCACTGATGGCTGAAGGCAAAGTATTGCCATATCTGGATATTCCCTTCCAGCACGCCAGTCCACGAGTTCTGAAGCTGATGAAGCGACCTGCCCATTCTGAAAACACGCTGGAGCGGATAAAAAAATGGCGTGAGCAGGTGCCCAATCTGGTGCTGCGCTCCACCTTTGTGGTCGGTTTTCCAGGGGAAACAGAAGAAGATTTTCAGATACTGCTGGATTGGCTGGATGACGCAGAACTGGACCGTGTAGGCTGTTTTAAATACAGTCCGGTTGAAGGGGCCAAGGCCAACGATCTGCCGTATCATGTTCCGGAGGATATTCAGCAAGATCGCTGGGAGCGTTTTATGGCCAAAGCTCAGGAGATCAGTACACGAAAACTGGCTCGGCGTGTGGGTCAGCAGATGACCGTTCTTATCGATGAGATTGACGACGAGGGTGCAATCGGCCGTACTTACGCAGATGCCCCTAATATCGATGGCATGGTATATCTGAATGGTTATCAGGATTGCCAACCAGGTGATTTGATTGAAGTTGTGATTGAACACTCTGACGAGTACGATCTGTGGGGCACGCCCATCTGATCCGTTGTCATGACGATACCCATGGCCGCAGCAAGTCGACTTATTGCGGCCGGTTTCTTTGACAACTATGCCATATTGTCACTCTAGCGCCGGGTTGCTACCCGGTTCTCGGTTTCCAATTCCGGTAGCGACACCAAAGATAACGCACCTCGCCACAATCCTGTCTCTGCCATTTCAAGTATGGCCTGGCGAGCACTCTCACGCCCAGCAAAACCCTCAGCAACAAGCCAGAACTCCGTTTCATTAGCCTGATTAGTGACCTGAAATACCCGGCTGTTGTAACCAAACTGCATCATTAAGCGCATATCGCTGAGCAGTCGTGACTTAATCCTGTCATGTGCAACCAGAATACCGGTGTTATCCCACTGCCCCGGAATACCAAACGCACGATAGTCTAAGTTGGTTGGCCGACTAATCGGTGGTACGGAATAGGAAGCACCGAGCGATGTCGACGGATAACTTGAGCAGCTTGTTATAACCAGCGAAAGAGCCAATATAGATAACGGTATAAATCCCGCCGAGATACGGAACAGCAGAGCGAGTAAAAACGGAACGACAGCAGCCATTTGGAGATCCTTTTTCTCATTGCCTGCTGTTAACGTTAGTCGCTCTGCTGCAACCTGGAAGACTCAGTTTGTAGCAAAATGCTACAAAAAGTTATGGCACACAATTTACGTCGCTACCGACCTTGCGCATCACCAACAAAACCTGACCCACACCCAGACCGAATTTCTCCATGCGCGTTTCATTGATAACGACCCCAGGTGCCACCTGATACATGCGATCAATCATTGACAGCCCCAGCGTCTCCGCTTCACCTTGCGAGTCAACACCAGTCTGATATTGCAGCTGATAATCCATATAGATTGCATTGCCCGAGAAGGTCATCAGCGTTGCTTCGGGAACATCTGAGGCTCTTGCCTGATAACCGTCAACCACGCCAGCTGCATTGGTAACCGGTGTCAGCCACCATTTACGGTATTCGATTCCGTCGTTGAAATGGAAGGTTTCATCAAGCAATCCCCTTCCCTGTTCATCCCAGCTGGCAATAATCTCAGCGTTAAACTGCCGTATCTGCATACCATTTCGATCACGCACCACACCATCGGCACAGATTTTTCCATCGAAGAACACCCTTGGGTCGAGCAGTACGTCAAATGCCTGATTATCCTCAACCCGGTGCGAGCTACACCCTGCTATGAGAACAACGAACAACAAAAATAGATAACGGTATAACATATTAGCAAATTCCTATACATTAGTTGTGCAGTCAATTTACAGGATTGCCGCTCGACAAGAAGTAAAGTTTGGAAAAGACCCGGTGGCGCCGCTACAGCGGCGCGCCATTCATTATCCAGCCAATCAGCAACACCTGCGGGACGGTAATCAATGGTACGAATAACGCCAGTTTCCAGCTTTTCGTCGTTTCTTTAAGCGCCATGATTTCTGTGTAATCGGTTGCGGCCCCTGCCATCAGGAAAGTGAATGCATTGCCAGGTGCCCCAGCCCGATTAAACAGATCGGCGGCAATGGGCGATGACCCTTCAGAGCACACTTCTATTACAGTGGTCGCAGCCAATGTCAGGAATAAACCGGATACGCTGGCGCCAAACCACAAACCAAAACTGTCAGCAGGCACAAACGCCCGGATCAAAGCAACAAGCACCACACCAAATACCACCCAGCGCAATACCATTTTTGACTCCTTCAGGCCCTGCCAGAAGAGGCTTAACCAGGACGACAAGGACCAGTCGTACTGAGTCATCGTTTGCTTCAGGGTGGGCCAGAACGGAATTTTACGAAACTCTGCTTGATGAGGGTTGGGCGGCAAGGTGCCGCGGTCCACCAGCCGGTCAAAAATCCAGCCTGTTAGCCAAGCGATGACCATCGACGCAACGATGAACAGCACCGTCCATTCCAGGCCAATCAATCCCACCAGAATGAGGGTTAAGGTCAGCGAATTCCAGGGACTAGCCACCAGAAATGCAATCACCTGACCTGCACTTGCACCACGCTCATACAGTTTCATGCCAACCATAAGAATGCCGTGGTTACACAAATCCAGCATCAGACCTGCCAGTGTGGCGCGGAAGATTCCTCGCTTAGAACCCCCTTGCCCAAGGAGCGACATGATTAACTCCCGGGGAATTCGCCCTAACAAACCAACGAAGAGAGAAGCGGAAATGATTCCCCACCACATGGCATTCACCATCTCATAAGCAGTGTGCATCATCGTTTCCCACCAGGGCATCACCATGGTGGTCTCTGCTGCAGCCATTGCCTCCATGTGCTCAATATCGCCCCAGATGAGAAAACTCAGATAACCAATCACCACCAGAGGAGTGCAGATCCACAAAATCCAATCGATTTTGTTGCTATCGTCCGAACCACAACAACCGCCGTCGTCCGACTCTGTCGATGACACCGAAGATGAACAACAACCGCTTATTGCCGCCTGCGGCACAGCTTCTGAGCCAGTGGCACCGCCATCGACTATTTCGCCGGTTTTCGCTTGTGCTGCGCTGCAACAGCCAGAGGGAATGGCTTTTGCGGAATCGGAAACTGTGTACTCCGGTGTATCTTTTTTTGCGCCATCATCAACGCCTTTATCTGAACCGCAACATGAATTCATGCGTCCACCTCATGTTGATGTGCACCTTCGATTAAATGACAGATATGATCGCCACAAGGCAAGCAATCGGGCTGCTCTTCCCAGGTTCTTACTGCCATTTCCATTCGCTCCACCAGCTGCTGCATGGCGGATAATTTATCCCTGGCTTCAGACAAACGTGGTGCAATAAGTTCACGCACCCTGGGACACGGCGACTGTCCTTTGCCGGCATCGGCCAGGATCTGTTCAATGTCTTCCAATGTGAAACCCAAATCGCGCGCTTGCAGAATAAACCGCAAACGTTGTTGATCGTTCTGGGTAAAGTTGTGATAACCATTACGATCTTTAAGCGGTGTTAAAAGTCCGATACGAACGTAATGGCGAACGGTATTGGCATTTACCTTTTCTTGTTTAGCCAGTTGCTGTACTCGCATAATACTCCATCCACTTCAGGAACCTCTTCAGAATACATGGAGGATAAACCTTTGAGTAGCTCGCAGGTCAAGCAGCATTTATGGGCACATTGAGCAGGCAACGAATCGGTACATCTGGGTCGGTAAAAATCGCACAAGAGGGGAAGTACAAAAAAAGAAGGGAAAGTGCGAGGCTGGCACAACAAAAAGGTTGCCAGCCTGAGGGGATTGCCTGGGCAGAAACTTTAACCGCAGTCACCTGCCGGTCTGAAACTGCCTACGCTTAACGACAGCCAATTAACCAATCACAAGGACACCTGTATTGGTGCAATGACCGCCAGCGCTCTCTCCTTAGCCTGCTCAACATCTTCGCCACGCGCCAAAGCGACACCCAAACGCCGCTGACCTTTGACGTCTGGCTTACCGAATAACCGCAGCTGAGTATCTGGGCCAGACAGCGCCTGATTCAATCCACTGTAAGCCATACGATTTGATTCACCAGCAACCAGTAACACAGCCGATGCTGATGGTCCATGGCAGTGAATATTAGGGATCGGCAGACCAAGAATGGCGCGGGCATGCAAGGCGAACTCTGACAAATCCTGAGAAATCAGTGTGACCAAACCGGTATCATGTGGGCGAGGCGACACTTCCGAGAAAATCACCTGTTCACCTTTCACAAACAGTTCAACCCCGAATAACCCCAAGCCGCCTAATTCCGCTGTTACCGCTCCACCAATGCGCTGAGCCTCAGCCAGAGCGGCATTCGCCATCGCCTGCGGCTGCCAGGATTCCTGGTAATCACCGTCCTGCTGACGATGGCCGATGGGATCACAAAAACTGGTAACAACATTGCCTTGCGCATCTTTGTGTCGAATCGTCAGCAAGGTAATTTCAAAATCAAAATCGACGAAACCCTCGACAATCACCTTACCTTTACCAGCCCGACCGCCCTCTTGCGCATAGCTCCATGCCGCTTCTAATTGGTCGCGACTGCGCACCAGACTTTGACCTTTACCCGAGGAACTCATAATGGGCTTAACCAGACATGGCAAACCGATTTTGTCTGCGGCTGCCATAAACTCCGCTTCATCCGCAGCAAATTCATAGGTAGAAGTTGGCAGCTTCAGCGTTTCAGCCGCTAAACGGCGAATACCTTCACGGTTCATAGTGAGCTGAGTTGCCCGGGCAGTTGGCACAATATTCACACCCTCTTGCTCAAGTTCAGCCAGTGTATCCGTCGCAATTGCTTCAATTTCAGGCACAACCAGCATTGGCTTTTCACGCTCAATGACAGCGCGCAAAGCTGCGCCATCAAGCATATCAACCACGTGACTGCGATCAGCGACCTGCATCGCCGGCGCATTGGCATAGCGATCGACAGCGATTACTTCACAACCGAGACGCTGTAGCTCAATAACCACCTCTTTTCCCAATTCACCGGAACCGCACAGCAGCACTCGGGTCGCTGTCGCTGAAAACGGTGTGCCAATGGTAGTCATTTCCTTGCTGTTCATTTTTTTCTCTCGGACAAAGCAATCAGGCCATCATGAAGATGGCGTATAAAAATTCATTGAGGCGCGCTCTCGCTCGCCCACTTTTTTTAATACTTCACGTTTTTCATCGTTGCTGTAGCGCCCCCAATGGGTGATTTCTTCACCACTGCGATAACACCCCATGCAGATGTTATTGTCATCCAGGGCGCAAATATAAACACAGGGGGAAGCAACGCGCTGTTCCACCTGCGGACCATTAACATCAACCTGTTTCATGACTACAACTCGATAACCTTTAATTCTTTGCTGAAACGCGCGGCATTATGAACGTAATGCGCCGCGCTGGCTTCCAGCATTTTTTGCTGCCAATCGTTCAGCTCCCTCTTTACTTTGGCTGGCGATCCCACAACCAGTGATCCATCGGGGATTTCCATACCTTCGGGAATCAGCGCATTCGCGCCAATAATGCAGTGCTTGCCGATTTTAGCGCCATTCAGAACGACAGCATTAATTCCAATCAGAGAATAATCTCCCACCTGGCATCCATGTAACATCGCTTTATGCCCTACGGTCACGCCCTTTCCCAGGGTTAGTGGATAGCCAGGATCCGTGTGCAATACAGAACCGTCCTGAACGTTAGTCTGTTCTCCGATGCTGATCAGTTCGTTATCGCCCCGAACGACGACGTTAAACCAAATGCTGGATTGTTGCTTTAACTCGACATTACCAATCACGGATGCATTGCCAGCCACAAAGGCATCTTCAGCCTTTATCGGCGTCTTATCACCTAGTTGATAAAACATGATTCTCTCTCACTATTCTTGTTATCAGAGTCTGAATTCAGAAGCGGAAGGAGATATCCGCATCCCAGAGATTATTCATCATTTCAGCAATCATCATGGCCGTCAGTCCCCAAATATGAAAACCGTCATAATCGTAACTTGGGATTTTTACCTGGCCATGCTCAAAGTAGCTAGTGGGCGGCTGCTGAAAAAATGACAGCGGTACCTTAAAAACCGCATCCAGCTCTTCCGGGTTAGCTTTCAAGTCGACGTTGACCGGCACCAGTGCCAGCACCGGTGTCACCAGATAGCCGAACCGTGAAACCACCTGATCCATTTCGCCAATGACATTAACCATCGCTGAGTCGAGCTCAACTTCCTCTTCCGCTTCACGGATAGCGGTAGCGATGATGTCAGTATCCTCAGGATCACGCTTCCCTCCGGGAAACGCCACTTCGCCTTTATGAGACGACAAATGAGCGGCGCGCCGGGTAAGAATAAGCTGTGGCTCGGGCTCATTAGTAATGGCTACCAGCACACCCGCTTCAGCCAGGTCAGGCTGATTGATTTTTCTTGGGCACCTTTGCTCGAGGCGCTGCTGCAATTGCAGAAACAGTTGTGAATCTCTCATCACTGCATTGTACGACGATCGACATACCGCTCACCAGCCAAAGAACAAACAAGTGCGGGTATATCATATTTTCATACTTATGCGATTTTAAATTCGATACTCTTATAAGCAATGCTCTACCTCTGGATTCAAACGTTCACTTAACGCACTGTTTTTAAACGTTTTTCGTCACACGCAACCTAACCCAAGGAATTTATCCGTATATTTTTCAACAACTTAGATAGGAAATTAGCCAGCATTGCAAGATTTTGACGCCTCAATGATCGCGGTAGACTATATCCATATTTTCGCAAATCATCGCAGCATTAAAATTAGCTATTTGCTCGATGGATGCGCTTCGACCCCTTGATTGAAGGAGATTGGCAATGGATTTCCCATCTTTTGAAGAGCTGCTTGAACTGGCCAAAAACAATCCGGAGAGTCTTGAAAGATTGCGCCAACGGCTGATTGATCAGACCATCAGACAAGCCCCGTTAAACGACCAGCGCCGGTTACGCGGCTTACAATTTCAGATTGATGCCCAGCGCCAAATCGCCTCAAATCCGATGGCTGCTTGTTTGAAAATTTCAAAAATGATGCATGAGAGTCTGTCAGATCTGCGTTCGTTTCTGCAGCCAGATGATTCGCAAAAGATGGTACCTAAAGTCGAAAAAGTCACCGACTCTGGAGCCGCCATCTTACCGTTCCCAAACAATGCTGTGGCGAATTAGCAGCGACTCTTCAAACGAATTCCCGCATTACCGTATACTCGGACAATGAGTTCACGACCGCGAGTCCGACAATGAAGTTTTGCAGCCACTGCGCCACCCCGGTAGAAATGAAAACACCGGAGGGTGACAATCGCCCTCGTTTTGTTTGCCCGGGTTGTGACACCATTTTCTATCAGAATCCTCGCATCGTCGCTGGCACACTTCCGGTCTATCGCAACGGTGAACAGCACCAGGTGCTGCTCTGTAAACGCGCAATAGAGCCACGCAGAGGCTATTGGACATTACCCGCGGGTTATATGGAAAATGGTGAAAGCACAGTTGAAGCAGCTGAGAGGGAAACGCTGGAGGAAGCCAATGCCCGGGTTATAAGCCAGTCGGCTTTTACTATGATCAGCGTGCCGCACATCAACCAGGTACATCTGTTTTATCTGGCTGACCTTCCTGAACCCGAGTTTTCTTCAGGCAGTGAAAGCCTGGAAGTCAGGCTATTCAGCGAGGAAGATATCCCATGGAAAGAGATTGCCTTTCCGACCGTCGCAAGAACGTTGAAGCATTATTTTGCCAACCAACACGATTCTGTGGCGTTACAGCGTTGTACTAGCTCTGTTATTGAACCGCATCAGGCGCTGAAAAAAATCGAGGCAGAAGAAAAGCAACGCTACAACTCCGCCAATCGCCAGACATCATAAGCCGGCTCTTCATAGGGATGTGCCTGCTTTAATGCAGTCAGTGCGGCGTGAATACACTGATCGTCGCATACCATTTCAATGCGCAACTCAGCAATGGTTTCCAACTCACCAGGTTTCCCAACAAAGGGATTGGCTGAAGTATTTGGTCTGAATTGACCAACACCTTCGGTTTGCCAACAACACTCCTGATAATCACCAATACGCCCTGCTCCGGCAGCAAATACTGCCTGCTTAACCGAATCCGCCTGTGCTGGCGGAACAAAAAAAGCCAGTTTAAACACCGTCGTTATTAACTCTCTTTACTATCAGAAGTCAGGCCACTGTTCATTACTCAAGTATCAACAATTGGCGCGTCCGTTAAACATTCAAATTTGGCACTTCAGAAAGATTCTCTGAGCGCCAATCACGACCAGACCGTTAGCCGATCGTTAACTGCTCAAGTTCATTCAGGTTGCGTAACGCAATCTGATTGGCAGAACCACATACCGACTCTTCAGCCTTAAAGCCATCGCATACCGCCGGTCTGGATGGGTCCCCGAATAAATTGCAGAGGTTCTGTGCATTGAGCTGAACGCAACGCTGCCCGGCGGGTTTGCCATCAGGCATACCAGGAATCGGGGTAGTAATAGACGGCGCGATACAGCAGGCTCCGCAGCCTAAACGACATTCCAATGAAACTCTCCGAATCGATTAATAACGATATTTAAAACGTGGACTCTGTGCAGTTTCTGTCAACTTCCACATCATCAGATTATACCGGATTGCGTATCGCTTGATACGACGATAACGCTTCGGCTGCTGTTCAATGTTATCGAACGTTTTCCAGCGCCGATTCAATGAGCGGGTTTTATAATCACGCTTTACCACCTCAAGCTGCCACGCTTTTAACCCAGGGATTTCAAGCTCGTTTTGCAATGCGATGGCTACGTATTCGGTATTTCCGGATTGATAAGCCACTTTCGCATCCTCGGTCGGATTCACCAACTCTTCATCCATTGCTGCAACCGGCAACGACAGTAGCAAACTGCAGCAAATCAACAATATCTTCACAACCATTCCCCAACAATATTTGTCGTTCAAGTATAGACGCCGAATCGGTACTCAACGCCACAGGCACCAAAGGCTGGCTGTTGTATCCGTGCCCTTGCTGAGATAGCCTTGGCGCCAGCTTTATTTCGTTATTAAGGAAGCAAGAATGTCTGGCTCTCGTTTATGGATGGCCGCCGCACTGCTCGGCGCCAGCGCTGTTACCCTGTCGGAACCGACCAACTTCCGGGTCGGCGTGGGTTCTTTCCAATTGGATAGTGACCCGGCTCCGGCATACCTTCCAGACAATTCTGATACAGGTTTCAGCCTGTTTGCTGAGATGCCTCAATCCGACCATACCGCTACCCGCTTCATGCTTTACCGCATCGATCAGGACGACAAATTCAGCAGCGGATTTCAAACCCAGCTAATGTGGGGTATCGGTTTATCACAACCAGGATTTCGCGCATACACTGGTCCAAGCTGGCACCATGAAAAGAACCGGATAACCCGCGCGGGCAAAAATCACCAGGTATTTAACGGCTGGGGCTGGCAATTAGGACTTGGCTATCAATACAAATCGGTCACTCTGGATTTGGCGGCTACCGTCCGCGACCCAAGCGACTATCGGACTGAATATCGCCGCGCAGGGCTCGGTAAGAAAACACCATCGGTTTATACAACCAACTTGTTAATTGGCTACCGATTCTGAGTGAGCAGTAATTTATGACCAACCCGGTAACCGTGCGTTACATGTCGCGCGCTGAAATCGAAAGACTGATGTACAGCCTCAGCGCTGACAGTGACAATGATCAGGCACAACTGTTTGAGGCTCTGGTGCGCCGTCTCCTGGAAATCATGGAACAGGAAAGCTGACGCGATTCCATGTCCTTCGTTTTTCCCATCATTCATGAAACCAATGACTGGTTAGCGATTGCCAAACCGCAAGGCATTGGCATGCATACCGAAGGCGACCAAAAAGGCCTGGTGGTATTAGTGACGGAGCAACTGGGTACTGTACTCTGGCCCGTTCATCGACTCGATAAAGTCACGTCCGGTATATTGCTGCTGGCGAAAAACAAAACCGCAGCGGCGTATCTTTCGACATTATTCAGCGAGCACAAAATACAAAAGTACTATCTCGCGCTATCGCCCGATAAACCCAAAAAGAAACAGGGCTGGATAAAAGGCGATATGGCCAAATCCCGCAACGGCAGCTGGAAGATTTTACGCAGCCAGGAAAACCCTGCCGTAACCCGATTTATCAGTCACTACGACCAAGCCAGCGGTTCGCGCCTGTATCTGCTAAAACCAACCACTGGGAAAACGCATCAACTGAGGGTGGCGTTAAAGAGCCTTGGCGCCCCCATAATGGGAGACCGACGTTATGGGGGTAAAGCAGCTGACCGTACCTATCTGCATGCCTTTGCTCTGTCCTTCGAAGACAAAGGGAAACGGCTGATGCTGAATTGCGCCCCTCAAAGTGGCAGCTGGCCAGACTTACCGGATACCTGGGCAGAACCAGAACGGTGCTTCTGATTATTTGGCAGACAAAGAAGCTGCCAGCTCGGTGTACCCGCCAATGTAATCACGACCGTGAAAGATCTGTGGTACGGTCGCAACGGGTTTACCAATGGTTTTCTCCAAGTCTGCTTGGCTGATACCTTCTTTCTCAATATCGATGTAACGATATTCGAGCTGTTTTATTTCACACAGTTGTTTCGCGCGACTGCAGTAGCCACAACCATCGCGACCAAAAATTGTATAGGTTGCCATATCATTCTCCTGCCATGACTATTGGTTAACGACTGCCAGTGTCGCTCAACATCTGCAACGTATGTATTTTATTAATTCTATTCAGTCGATAGAAATTTGTGATTAACAACACACGATTGAAAACGCCTGCATATTTCTATATGGTTATATTTGAATTACCATTACTGCACCAACTTATTCCTGAGGACTCCCATGAACGCTCGGTCAACCATCTGTAAGTTAGTCATCAGCCTGATTACTGCCACCCTGCTGACCTTGGCCAATCAAGCAATGGCTGACGCCCCAACAGAAACATTGGTACGGCAAGATATACCGCAGCATTTTGAGTTGGAAGCAACCATCGAAGCAGTTAATCAGAGCACCGTATCAGCACAAACAAGTGGCGCAGTTAAGGTTATTTTGTTTGATGTTAATGACACAGTTGCCAAAGGTGCACTGCTTATTGAGATCGATAACACTCAGCAGCTTGCAACACTGGCACAGGCAAAAGCCAGCCTGGCACAGGCACAAGCCCAAAACGAAGATGCCCAGGTATTGCTAAAACGTAACCAACGCTTATTCAGACAGGGAACGCTCTCTCAGGGTGAGCTCGACAGCACCTCAGCTCGGGCCAAGAGCTCAGCCGCAGCGGTTGAAGCAGCCAGTGCCGGAGTCAGACAAGCCAGCGAGCAGCTGGCTTACACTCAGGTTCGCGCTCCCTATTCCGGTGTTGTAAAGGCACGTCACATAGCACCAGGAGAATTGGTAACGCCAGGTACGCCGCTAATGACGGGACTATCGCTCGACCGTCTGCGAGCTGTTGCAGACTTACCCCAGCGACTCGCTGAACAATATCAGTCACAACAACAAATCAGTATCCGCATAAACAACAGGTTGATTAAGCCGGCCAAAGTGACGTTATTTCCGTATGCCGACAGCCAGCTACACAGCGTCCGTATTCGTGCTGACCTGCCAGCTGACGGACCCCCACAGATTCCCGGCAGCTGGGCGAAAATGCTGTTTAAAACCGGAGAGCGCCAAGTCATCACGGTCCCTGCGACAGCTGTCATCCAACGCTCCGAGCTGTCGGCGGTTTACATCAATGATCGCGGTGCCATCAAACTGCGGCAAATAAGAACCGGTAACCGCTATGGCAGCCGCATTGAGGTGTTATCCGGATTGCAGGAAGGCGACACCGTTTTTACCAGCGGTTATGCCACACTCGCCAAACTGAAACGTAAACAACTGCCTGCTGAACAACCGTAAGAGGCCCGCTGATGAACTCATTACCGGATGATAAACCTCTGGGAATTGCAGGTAATACCGCGCGCACTTTCCAGAACTCAACGATCACACCGTTACTGGCGATGGTTGGATTATTACTCGGCTTTTTTGCCATTATGATTACCCCGAAGGAAGAAGAACCACAGATTGATGTGACATTTGCCAATGTTTTCATTGCTCTTCCTGGCGCCAGTCCGAAAGAGATTGAACAGCTGGTAGCGATTCCTGCAGAACAGGTCATGTCGGAAATCAAAGGCGTTGAAGATATATTTTCGGTCTCACAACCTGGCCAGGCGATACTGACTGTTGCCTTCGAAGTCGGAATTCCGCGCCAGGATGCGATCCTCAGCCTGTACAATCAGCTACACAGCCACAACGACTGGTTCCCACAGAATCTCGGCGTGATGCAGCCCATCATTAAACCGATGGGGATCGATGATGTTCCGATTATGACGATCACATTATGGTCAGAGGATGCTGACGTCACCGGCGAACAACTTACTCAGATCGCCCACACCCTTGAGAGTGATTTAAAACGCGTGCCCGGCACCCGCGACATTTATACCATCGGCAAACAAACAACGGTGGTGGAAGTTGAGATGGATCCGGCTCGTATGAACGCACATGGACTGGCTTTCAACGATGTTCGCAACGCTCTGAAAGGCGCTAATTACGGTGGCCATCGCCAAACACTGGTGCAGAACAACCGGGTCATTCAGGTACAAGCTGGTAGTTTTCTGGATTCAACTCTGGCGCTGGAGCAACTGATAGTTGGCAAGCATCGCAACGGTCTGGTTCACTTAGCTGATGTTGCAGACATTCGTTTGCAACCCGACGTGGCCGAACAGTATGCGCGTCACATCAAAGTGACTAGCAGCGACAGTCATCACAGCCACACCGCGGTCACGCTGGCGATTGCCAAACAACCGGGGGTCAACGCCATCGATATCACTCGACACGTCCAACAACGGCTCAACAAACTGAAAAATCGCCTGATCCCTGACACGGTTCATGCCGAAGTGACCCGAGACTATGGCATGACGGCTAACGATAAGTCCGATCAGTTAATTTCAAAGCTATTATTTGCCACCATAGCGGTCGTTATGCTGATACTGGCAACCATGGGCTGGCGCGAAGCGGTCATCGTTGGTGGCGCCATCATGATTACCCTGGCGATCACCTTGTTTGCGTCTTGGGCCTGGGGTTTCACCCTGAACCGTGTGTCTCTTTTTGCACTGGTTTTCTCGATTGGCATTCTGGTTGATGACGCCATTGTGGTGGTTGAGAATATCCATCGCCACAAACAAGCGAGTAACAAAAAACTGGCCGAACTTATCCCCGCAGCGGTGGATGAAGTCGGAGGCCCGACCATTCTGGCCACCTTTACAGTCATCGCTGCATTGATGCCGATGGCTTTTGTATCGGGACTTATGGGCCCGTATATGAGCCCGATCCCAATCAACGCATCCACTGGCATGATGATTTCAATGATTGTTGCGTTTGTAGTCACTCCCTGGCTGGCTTATAAGTTGTTAAACGCACAACCAGCAGCGTCAGGGAGCAATCAATCGCATCAACCGCACGATCTCCAGGCCGACAAGCTGTATCGTATATGTGATCGCCTGATGGGCCCTTTTGTTAAAGGTGCCGCAGCGAGAAAGAAACGCATACTGTTGTTTGCTGGCGTTATTGCAATGATCGGGCTGGCACTATCGCTGCCAGCGTTTAAAGCCGTGGTATTAAAAATGCTGCCGTTCGACAATAAATCTGAATTTCAGGTTGTGGTGGATATGCCGGAGGGCACACCGGTCGAACAAACACTGCGGGTTTTGGAAGCGCTGTCCGAAGAGCTGACCAAGGTTCCAGAAGTTAACGATCTGCAACTTTATGCCGGAACCGCGGCACCCATCAACTTTAATGGCCTGATACGCCAGTATTACCTGCGACGCCTGCCAAACCAGGGTGATATTCAGGTAAATCTGGTTGATAAGAGCCAACGTGACCGCCAAAGCCATGCCATCGCCTTGTCTGTCCGTGAACCGTTGAGATTGGTAGGCAAGCGCTACAACGCCAACATCAAAATTGTCGAAGTGCCACCTGGCCCTCCTGTTATGGCGCCAATCGTTGCTGAAGTTTACGCCGTGGATTATCAACAACAGACGGAGGCCGCAAAACAATTACGCCAGCTGCTGGAGCAAACAGAGCATATCGTCGACGTTGACGACTCAATTGAAGCCAACCAGGACAAGTGGCGGGTGAATATCGATCGCCAGCGCGCCGCGCATCTGGGTATTGCCCAAAGCACCATTGTTCAGGCAATTAATACGGCACTCGGAGGCGAAGACGTCAGCTATCTGCATACCGAACAGAACAAATATCCACTGGCAATCCGGCTGGAACTGAGTGAGGGTGACAAGGTCAACCTTAACCAACTCATGGTCATGCAGGTGAAGACGGATACTGGTCAACTGATCAGTCTGAGTGACCTTGTCACCGTACAAAAAACAATGATCGATAAAAACATCTACCGCAAAAATCTGCAGCCTGTGGTGTTGGTGACCGCCGATGTGGCCGGTGAACTCGATAGCCCGCTGTACGGCCTATTTTCAGCCGCTTCGGCGATGCAAGATGAGGGAATGAACTGGCCACAACATTACCTTTCGACACCTTCTCTGCCTGATTCAACGGAAGTGAAATGGGATGGTGAATGGCAAATCACCTATGAAACGTTTCGCGATATGGGTATTGCCTACGGAGTCGGTATGATCCTGATTTATTTATTGGTGGTTGCGCAATTCCGTTCGTATCTGATACCGCTGATTATTATGGCCCCTATTCCGCTTACCGTGATAGGGGTACTACCCGGCCATGCACTATTCGGTACCCAATTCACCGCAACATCAATGATCGGCATGATCGCACTGGCTGGAATCATCGTTCGTAACTCGATTTTGCTGGTCGATTTTATCAACCAGCAGTTATCAGAGGGGATGTCCTTTGAAGACGCCGTAGTAACATCGGCAGCAGTGCGGGCGCGTCCAATCGCACTGACGGCAGTGGCAGCCATGCTTGGTGCTTTCTTTATTATTGATGATCCGATTTTTAACGGTCTCGCCATTACATTGATCTTCGGCATCCTGATATCGACGCTACTGACTCTGCTCATCATACCTCTGCTGTATTTTGCCGCCTTCCGCAAACGATTAAACCGCTGAATCATCAATAACGGCCTGTATCAGTAACCGCTCGTGCAGGCCCGTGCAAGGTTCAACAAAAGTCCATATCCGTCAGCGCAGGAGATGAAATTCAGCTAGACTGAGGTTAATTTACGATTCCAGCTAATAACAGGCCGCCCTGAGCGAATGGATACATCAACATCATCAAACCCGGTAAGCAAAGGCACTATCGGGCAACAATGGCACCACTCGCTGGTGTGGCGCATTATTCTTTACTTCGCCGTTGCATCAGTCACCTTGTCCCTGGCGATCAGTGCCATCATTGTTGCCTGGAATTATCAGCAACAAACCGATACTTTTCCTGAACGTCTGGAGGCTGTCGCTGTTGGTTACAAAGAATCACTGGGGTCGAGCTTGTGGTTCTACGATGAGGTACAGATACGTACTCAGGTAAAAGGGATTATGAACCTCGATGCAATCAGTTACGTTCGGGTAACTGATAATCTCAATCTTAATATCGAGGACGGCTCACGACCCCATCACGGCAAAATCGAGACCATCGATATCTTTTTCAATAACAAACTGCTGGGCAAACTCGAAGTTGCTTTCGACCACGATGCTGTATTTGCATCGGCCACCAAAACCGCCCTGTCCAATATGGTGGCGCAGCTGATCAGTATGATGTTACTGGCATCGCTGCTGGCTCTGGTGGTTCATCGGCTGATCAATGCACGGATTCGCCATATGGCGCTGGAAGTCAATCATCGCATCAACAACGACAGCTTTATGCCGCTGTCGTTGAGAGAATCGAGCGCCCGTGATGAGATTGATATCCTGGTGCATGCCTTTAATGCCTTAAGTGCGGCAATGAACGATGAGCTGCAACAAAAGACGCTGGCTCAGCAACAATTGCGCATTATGAACGCCGAGCTGGAAGACCGTGTGGGTGAGAGAACTCAAAGCCTGCAGCGCACCGTTGATGAATTGAATCAGACTCTGCAGGAATTGCACGCGACCCAGGGGAAACTGATCGAAGCAGAAAAACTGTCGTCACTGGGTGGTATGGTGGCTGGTATATCGCATGAGATAAATACACCACTTGGGTTATGTATCACCATTCATTCCTATATCAACGATCACTACCAACAGATACGGTCGATGTTTGATACCGGAAAGATGACCAAGCAGGACTTCGAAGATTTTATCCGCATGATGGAGGAAAGCCTCGGAATCCTCGATAAAAATCTGCAACGAGCTGCGCATCTGATTAAGAGCTTTAAGCAGGTGTCGGAAGATCAGACCGGAGAACACATCCGTGATTTTTCGCTGAAAGAATACCTGACCGAGATCCTGGAAACCCTGTCACCGAAGTTTAAACAAACCAAGCATAAGGTCGAGATTGATTGCTCTGAACAATTGCGTATGAGCACTTATCCGGGCGCGATTTCACAGGTGATTACCAACCTGGTGATGAACTCATTAATTCACGGTTACGAGGACAAGAGCGATGGTGTTATTCGCATCGTGGCTGCGGAGGAGCGTGGCAATGCCGTCATTCGTTATACCGATGATGGCAAAGGCTTAAGTAAAGAAGCCCGTCAGAAGATCTTTGAACCCTTCTATACCACTAAGCGTGGCCAGGGCGGCACTGGTCTTGGGATGCACCTGGTATACAACATTGTTCACCAGCGCCTCAAAGGTGAAATATTCCTGGACCCGGATTATCAATCGGGGGCGGGGTTTCGCTTGTTAATTCCGAAAAAAATCGACAGCTGATTGCACTAGTTTTTAGCGAATGTTGCTTAATAGATTCTGAATCGAAGGCAATAAAAAACGGGCCATTAGCCCGTTTTTTATTGCCTTTAAAAATCGCCCTTAACGACTTTCTCACTACAGCTCAGATGCCAGCTCACTTGCCAGACGAATCGCGCGTTTAGCATCCAGTTCACCGGCAAATTCAGCACCGCCAACCAGGTGCAGATTAAACGTTTTAGTTTCGTCCTGCTCCAGCTGCTGATGCAATTTACTGACGGATACCTGACCGGCACACAGTACAACATGATCAACATCCAGTATGCGGGATTCGGACACTTCTTCGCCCTTCTTACCGGTTGTAATGGTTACGTGCAGACCGTCATCGTCTACTTTGTCATAGCTGACACCACCGATGGTTTCAACGCCCTTCATGGCAACCACAGCACGATGCACCCAGCCGGAAGTTTTATTCAACCCTTTACCGAAGGAAGACGCTTTACGCTGCAACATATACACCTTGCGGGGTGACTCTTCGATTTCCTGAGGCTTCAGACCACCGCGGTTCTCGTTCTGACCATCAACACCCCATTCCTTCATCCATGCATCTTTATCCAATGTCAGCGATGGACCTTCGTGAGTGAGGTATTCACACATATCGAAGCCGATACCACCAGCACCCATAACCGCGACCTTTTTACCCAGCTCCATGCCACTATCCAGAACCTGCTGATAGGTCACGACTTTCGGGTGATCGACACCGGGCATGTTAGGCACACGAGGCTCAACACCCGAGGCGATAACTACTTCATCAAAACCTTCTGCTTTCAGCTGATCTGCATCCACCCAGGTGTTCAGGCGCAGATCAATATTGTGCACTTCAATCATCTTGTGGAAATAACGAATGGTTTCGTGGAATTCCTCTTTACCTGGAATCCGGGCGGCGTAGTTGAATTGGCCACCAATGTGTTCGCGGGCCTCAAACAGGGTAACGTTGTGGCCACGCTGTGCGGCAACATTTGCGCATGCCAAACCAGCTGGACCGGCGCCAACCACCGCCACTTTTTTGGCCTGACCAACCGTTTTATAAATCAGTTGGGTTTCATGACCGGCGCGAGGGTTCACCAGACAACTGGCACGCTTCATCTGGAAGGTATGATCCAGACAAGCCTGGTTACAGGCGATACACGTGTTGATCTCGTCGGCTCTACCCGTTCGTGCTTTATTAGCCCACTCAGAATCGGCCAGCAGAGGACGGGCCATCGAAATCATATCGGCTTTGCCGCTGGAGATAATATCTTCAGCCGTGTCTGGCATGTTAATACGGTTAGACGCGACAACTGGAACGCTGACAACTTCTTTCACTTTCGCCGTGACATCGACAAACGCAGCACGAGGAACAGAAGTCACAATGGTTGGAACACGAGCTTCGTGCCAGCCAATGCCTGTATTGATGATGGTAACACCCACTTTCTCAAGCGCTTGCGCCAACTGCAATACTTCGTCCATTTCTGAGCCGTCTTCTACCAGGTCCAGCATCGACAGACGGAACATCAGGATAAATTCATCGCCCACCGCTTCACGTATACGGCGAACAACTTCCAGCGGGAAACGCATGCGGTTTTCGTAAGAGCCACCCCACTCATCGGTGCGCTTATTTACGCGCTTGTTGATCATCTGACAAATGAAGTAGCCCTCAGAGCCCATGATCTCGACACCATCGTAATTCGCTTTCTGGGCCAGCTTGGCGCAGCGAACGTAATCATCAATGGTTTTCTCGATCTGCTTACCGCTCAGCTCTTTTGGCTTGAAGGGTGTAATTGGCGATTTAACCGCCGATGGTGCAACGTTGAATGGCGTGTAGCCATAACGACCTGCATGCAGAATCTGCAACAGGATTTTACTGTCTGCTGCCGCTTCGTGGACCGCTGTGGTTACCTTCTTGTGGAATGGAACCTGCCAGCCAGAAATTAACTTGGAGCCAAATGGCAGCAGGTCACCGCGACGGTTGGGAGAAAAACCACCGGTCACCATCAAACCCGTACCACCGCGCGCACGCTCGGCAAAGTACTCCGCCATTTCATCAAAGTGCCACGGACGGTCTTCCAGACCTACGTGCATAGAACCCATAACGACGCGGTTTTTTAATTTCGTAAAGCCAAGATCTAACGGCTCAAAAACATGAGGGTAATGACTCATCTCTATACGGTCTCCAGAGAGGGTTAGCCTGATTCAGCTAGTTATTTGTTATGCGCCCAGTTTAACGGTATTGCAGAAGGGGTAAATGATCGTTTATAGCAGAAAAATGATCATGCATAACAGAGGTGGTATTCAGATAGGCGAATTACGCATTATTATAAAATGTCAGCATCAAGCTTAATCAAAAAGCCCGGCGTAAACCGGGCTAAGCACAGAACCGCACTGGGCGATTAATCATCAGAGATCTGAATATCAGGCACCACCGCATTCGATTCAGCAGCCTTTGCCAGCACCACCGCCATTTTCCGGGCGGCATGGCGATACATCATACTCACCTCAGAACAGTCATCCGCTGCAACCACCGGCGTCCCCGCGTCGCTTTGCTCACGAATATACTTCGACAATGGCAGGGAGCCTAACACGTCGGTCTGATAGCTTTCAGCCAGTCGCTCGGCACCATCTTCACCGAAGATATGCTCCGCATGTCCACAACTGGAGCAAATATGCATGCTCATATTTTCGATCATACCCAGCACCGGAATATTCACCTTCCGGAACATCTCAACACCTTTTTTAGCATCTGCCAGCGCAATATCCTGAGGCGTTGTAACAATGACTGAACCGGTTACCGGAAACTTCTGGCTGAGGGTCAATTGGATATCACCGGTACCCGGAGGCATATCAATGATCAGATAATCCAACTCACCCCAACGGGTCTGGGTCATAATCTGCTGCAATGCCCCTGCAACCATAGGTCCGCGCCAGACCATTGGAGTTTCTTCCGTCACAAGGTAGGCCATCGACATGGTTTTAATACCATGAGCTTCAACCGGCACAAACCATTTGCCATCAACGGTTTCGGGACGGGTACCGTCTTCGACGCCCAGCATAATGCCCTGACTGGGACCATAGATATCGGCGTCCAACAAGCCTACGCGAGCACCGTCTTTGGCGAGTGCCAAGGCCAGGTTGACCGACGTGGTGGATTTGCCAACGCCGCCCTTACCAGAAGCCACGGCAACAATATTTTTTACCTCAGCAATGGCTTCAATTGCCTGCGTTGCTGGGTTATCAGCAACCTGCCAGCTCACATTCACCGATGCACTGGCGCACTCATCAATATTTTCCAGTGCCACCACCAACATTTGCGCAATACCGTCTTTCAGATACTCAGACGGATAACCAAGAAAAATATCGACCGTGACCTGGTCACCATTAATTTCAATGTTCCTAATGGCTCCCGCTGAAACCAGATTCTGATTCAGGTAAGGGTCGGTGTAACCAGCTAACGCTTGCTCCACCTGGGTCTGGGTAAGTTGAACCACCATCTATTCCTATAAAAATCATCGTACAATGGCGGGAATTCTACGTAGATAAGCAACAATTTCCACCGACAGACATTCTGGCTATTAAAAAAGACTGTTTTGATACGAGATTGACTTAAAAAGAGACTTTCGCAAATTCCTACAATTTATATTCCTACACTGAAGTTATCCGAGAAACATCCGGAGGCTTTATGCCCGCTCTGATTGTCATCGTCGCGGTTACTGCTTCATTACTGCTTATCCCCCATCCTGTTTTTGCCGATATCGAAAAACGACTGTCGCAGCTGGAACAGGAAATTGAAAAAATACGAGCGCGTAAAGCGCAAACACCCAGGGATTCCGCCCTGTCGCTATACGGCAGTTTTCGCCCGGTGCTGACCTACAATGACGACGATGAAAAAACCACTACGGATATCCAGGACGGACTTTCTTACTTTGGCCTGAGAGGATCAACGGATGTCTTGGAATCCACCAACGTTTTTTTTCAGGGTGAATGGCGCATCAATATTGCTGACGAGGGTCAATTCGACGGGGCACGTTTGGCACTCGCCGGTATTTCAAGTAATTACGGTAAACTGACCCTGGGCAAACAGCGCCCACCCCACTATTTATTGGTCGGCGAACACATCGATATTTTTAATCACAATGCCAGTCCCTTTGGCTATAACGGTACCGCTTTCTCGCACGGAGATACGACAGCAGGCTTTGACAATTTTTTCATGGATAATGCCACGATGTATGAATATCAGCGCAACGGTCTGAGGCTGCTCGCGGCTGTCCGAACCGATGGCAGTCGTGGCGAAAACACAGCCGATACCTTCAATGCCGGTGTTTCATGGGATGCGGGCATTGTGTATATCGCTGCTGCCTATGTCGATTCGACCGGGGCTGACAAGGTCAATAATGACCTGGTTGGTGATCAGGTAAAAATCCGGGCATTGGCATTCCGTACAACCATTTCAGATTTATACATCGCCGTCGCCCATCAGAATATTGCATTCAAGCCCCCCACTGGCAAAGACATCGACCGCAGTAGCATGGATGTGTCGCTGGCCTATCCGCTGCGGCGGCGGTTCACCGTTAAAACCGGCTACTTTGACTACGATGACGGCGACAAAACCGATTCAAGCCGATCTTTTTCCGGCATTAACCTGACGTTGGAAAAACAGCTGATGAATAATGCGCGCATCCACCTCGAATATCTGTATCAAGGAACAGAATCCAGTGATTCAATGACTCAGATCAGCGCTGGACTGCGCTACGACTTCTCAAGCAACTTCCTGTAATCGCAGCCGTTCTGACCGACCAGTAATAACAAAATAGGTTATTGGCTATTATCGGTAACTCCGCAAAAACCAACAGAACCTCTGCAAATCGGCTCATTAGCTATGTCCGCCGCTAAGCTTATTCCATTTTGTGATTAAAACCAGCAAAGACCATCTTGTAGGAAATATCGCAAATTTGTGATAATGCGCGGCAATAATTAAACCGTGATGGCTCAGCTCTACTCGCCGCCATTAACAACCCGCTGTTAAATGCGGACAAGCAAGAGTACACCGATGACTGATTATCTGCTGATTCTGGTGAGCACCATACTGGTGAATAACTTTGTATTGGTGCAATTCCTGGGTCTGTGCCCTTTTATGGGTGTGTCGAACAAACTCGAAACCGCCATTGGTATGGGTGCCGCAACCACCTTTGTACTGACACTGGCGTCGGTATGCAGCTACCTGGTGTACACCTACCTTCTGCTGCCGTTTGATCTGGCCTACCTGAAAACGATCAGTTTTATCATGGTGATTGCTGTTGTTGTCGGTTTTACCGAAATGGCTATCCGGAAAACCAGTCCACTTCTTTACCGTGTTTTAGGTATATTTCTGCCTTTGATTACCACCAACTGCGCCGTGTTGGGCGTCGCATTACTGAACATAAAACGCGACAATGGTTTTGTTGAGTCCATTCTTTACGGCTTCGGAGCTGCGGTTGGCTTTTCTTTAGTCATGGTGCTGTTTGCCGCTATGCGTGAACGTATTGCCGTGGCCGACGTGCCTAAACCATTTCAGGGATCGGCCATTGCCATGATTACCGCAGGTTTGATGTCACTGGCCTTTCTTGGCTTTACTGGCCTGGTCAGCATTTAAGGGTGTTTGAATAGTATGTCTACTGCTGTTATCGCTATTCTGATAGCCGTTACTGTCTTGGTAATCCTCGCCGCTGTCTTTGGTGGCGTACTGGGCTTTGCTGCCGTGCGCTTCAAGGTTGAAGGCAATCCCATCGTGGACCAGATCAATAACCTATTACCACAAACTCAGTGCGGCCAGTGTTCTTATCCGGGCTGTAAGCCCTACGCCGAAGCCATCGCCAATGGCGATAAAATCAATAAATGCCCTCCGGGCGGTGAGAGCACCATTCAGGCCCTGGCAGATTTGCTGGGCGTTGAACCTGAACCGCTGGATGCAGAGCACGGGGCCGAAAACGACGTTACTAACGTTGCTGTGATTCGCGAAGATGAATGCATCGGCTGTACAAAGTGCATTCAAGCCTGTCCGGTTGACGCCATCCTCGGCGCAGCAAAACAAATGCATACCGTCATATCAGACGAGTGCACAGGTTGTGACCTGTGCGTAGAACCGTGCCCAGTCGATTGTATTGATATGGTGCCAGTCAGCACCGATAAGAGCAGCTGGTATTGGCAAGCGCCAACCTCCGGAGTGGAATTGATTGCTACAGATAAAACCCCCGCCATTGTCAACGACGTCACCGAACAGCCTGAGTCGGCCAACGACGATGATGAGCGAGGTGCCGCATGACCAATTTGATTCGCCTGTATGATTTTGACGGCGGTATTCACCCGGCAGAAAACAAAACCCAATCAACCGGACAGCCAATCCAACAGGCACCGGTTGCTCCACAACTGATTTTGCCATTACACCAGCACATCGGCGCACCGTCTGAACCTCTGGTCAAGGTGGGTGATAAGGTCCTTAAAGGTGAGATGCTGGCGGAAGCCAACGGGTTTGTCAGCGTACCACTGCACGCGCCGACATCCGGCACCATCACTGCGATCGAACCTCGTCAGGTGCCCCATGCCTCTGGCCTGGAAGAATTGTGCATTGTCATTGACAGTGACGGCAATGATGAATGGATTGAACGCAAGGGACTGTTAGGCAAACGTGGTGTTGACGATATTAACGATCTGGACACCTCCGATCTGGTCAATCACATCAGCGATTGTGGTATCGCTGGAATGGGTGGTGCAGGCTTTCCGACATCCGTCAAATTACGTACCGGTAAGCGCGACATCAGCACCCTCATTATCAATGGTGCCGAGTGTGAGCCGTATATCACCGCCGACGACATGTTGATGCGTGAACGCGCCCACCAGGTGATTTCCGGAGCTCAGATTCTGCTTCATATTCTCGGCGCCAAACGCTGTCTGATTGGTGTTGAAGACAACAAACCCGAGGCTGCTGACGCATTGAATGCTGCGCTGGTCGCACTTCATGAAGAGCATCATATTGATGTGGTTGTTATTCCAACAAAATACCCCTCCGGCGGTGAAAAGCAGCTGATTCAGATTCTGACGGGAGAAGAAGTACCAGCGGGCGGTATCCCGGCCGACCTGGGTATCGTCTGTCAGAACGTCGGTACTGTCGCGGCCATTTCTGACGCGGTGTATCACGGCACACCGTTGATCAGCCGTATCACTACCTTAACCGGCGACGCCAACCAGCAACCAGGTAACTGGGAAGTGTTATTAGGCACCCCGGTCAATTTCCTGTTGCAACAGGCAGGTTATCAGCAGCAGAAACGAGAGCGCGTGATTATGGGTGGCCCGATGATGGGATTTGCGCTGCCGTCGCTTGACTTGCCGGTGGTCAAAACCACCAACTGCTTACTGGCACCAACCGATAAAGAGCTGCCGCCGAACGATATCGCCATGGCCTGTATTCGTTGTGGCATGTGTGCCGATGCCTGCCCTGCTGAACTGCTGCCGCAGCAGCTTTACTGGTTCAGCAAAGCCCAGGAATTCGACAAAGCCGAGCAACACAACCTGTTCGATTGCATTGAATGTGGCGCTTGCTCATACGTCTGCCCAAGCCATATCCCACTGGTGCAATATTACCGCTACGCCAAAGGTGCCGTGCGTGAAGAACGTGCTGCCCAGGCCAAAGCCGAAAAGGCAAAAGAACGTTTCGAAAACCGCATTGCTCGCCAGGAACGTGAAAAAGCTGAAAAAGAAGCCAAACGAAAAGCCCGTGCTGAAGCAGCAACCAAGGCCCAGAGCGCGAAAAAAGCAGCGGCCTCAGCAACGGCTAATGCCTCTGCCGCTCCAGCCAACAGCGCTGAGCTGGAAAAACTGCAGAAGCAGCTGGATGGCGCTCAATCGGCATTGAAGAAAACTCAGGAAAAGCTTGATAACGCCCGAGAGGACGCGGCTCAGTCAGAGAAGATTCCGGCGTTTGAAGCGGCACTGGAGAAAACTCAGGAAAAAATTAAGACGCTGGCAAAACAAATTGCCGAAGCGAAAAAAGCCGCAAAGTCGGTTACAGCAATGCCTGCTTCCGACAACGACAAAGGCGACCCGAATTCCCCGGAACGGTTAAAGAAAAAATGGGAAACCGCCCAGGCTCGCTTAGATACCGCCCAGAAACGCCTGGCCGATGCTAAGGAACAAGGCCTGGATACGGTCGCTGCGCTGGAAGAAAGCATCAGTAAACAGCAGGCTCGGGTAGACGATGCAAAAACCGCTTACGATGAGCGCCTGGCTGCCAGCAACACCAGCGGCGCCGCCACCGCTGCACCCGCCTTCGACCCGGCCGAGCTGGAAAAATTGCAAAAACAGCTGGCCGCGGCACAAACGGCAAAGAGTAAGACCGAAGAAAAAATTGCTGCCGCCAAAGAGGACCCGGAGAAAGCAAGCAAGGTACCGGCCTTTGAATCTGCTCTGGCGAAAACTCAGGACAAGATAAAAGCGCTGGCGAAACAGATTGCGGAGGCTAAAAAGGCCGAAAAAGCAGCCCAGACAGCATCAGAATCGACACCAGAGCATGTCGCCTCTGATAAAGGCGATCCGAACACGCCGGAACGCTTGCAGCGCAAACTGGAAACATTACAAACGCGGTTAGA
The DNA here is from genome assembly GCA_022448365.1 of Saccharospirillaceae bacterium. Taxonomy (NCBI): domain Bacteria; kingdom Pseudomonadati; phylum Pseudomonadota; class Gammaproteobacteria; order Oceanospirillales; family Saccharospirillaceae; species Saccharospirillaceae bacterium. The sequence continues at coordinate 349,623 of JAKVCS010000003.1, forward strand.
GACCGCCCTCACTCGCCTGAAACAAGCCGAGGAGGAAGGCCTGGACACTGTTGACGCCTTAAAATCGGGCATCGAACGCCAACAAGGCAAGGTCGATGAAGTCAAAGCTCAACTGACACAAGCGCTTAACGGCAATGGCGAAGAAAAAGCCGGCTGCGCCGCAGAAACCGCTGCGCCTGTGTCAGATCAGGCAAACAGTGAAGAGCTGGAGGCGCTGCAAAAAAAGATCCGTGCTCAGCAGGATCGCGTCGCTAAGGCTCAGGAACGTCTGGCAATGGCTCAGGAGCAAGGTCTGGAAACCGTCGATGCACTGACCAAAGCGGTTAACAAACAACAAGACAAACTCAATGCACTGCAAGCCGAGCTACTTCAGCTGCAAGCGGTCGCTACTGCAGAGGGAGATGCCTGATGGCACTGATTACCCTGTCATCGCCACACACCCACGGCTCAAACAGCACCAGCAATGTTATGCTGACGGTGATTCTGGCCACCTTACCGGGTTTGGCTGTGGCCACCGGCTTATTCGGCTTCGGCACCCTGATCAACGTCGTCATGGCAGGCATAACGGCAGTGATTTGCGAAGCCGCTGTGCTGAAAATCCGTAAACGGCCGCTGGCTTTCTTTCTGAAAGACAATACGGCCCTGCTGACCGGTGTGTTGCTTGGTTTGGCATTACCGCCTTTTGCGCCGTGGTGGATCACGGTTCTGGCGACCAGCTTTGCCATTGTATTCTCTAAGCAACTGTATGGCGGCCTGGGAAATAATCCGTTCAACCCGGCCATGATTGGTTATGCACTGGTTCTGGTGTCCTTCCCGGTACAAATGACCACTAACTGGGCGTTGTCATCGCAAATGACGGGGAGTGGTTTTGCCGATATCAGCAGCACCCTGACAGCGATTTTTGGCACAGCAACAACGGATGGTGTTTCCGTTGTCGATGCCTATACCGGCGCGACTCCACTGGATGCGTATAAGCACCTGATTGCTAAAGAAACCTCCGATGTGGTGCTGCAACAAAGCACCTTCAACGGTTGGCTCAATGGCGGCTGGGAGTGGATAAATCTGGCATATTTGCTGGGTGGCCTGTTCTTACTCTGGCGGAAAATCATCAGCTGGCACATTCCGGTTTCCATGTTAGCGGCACTGGCAATCTGCTCCTTGCTGCTGGGGTGGGATGAAGACATGTATACGCCGTTGTCGCTGCATCTGTTGAGCGGGGCGACCATGCTGGGGGCGTTCTTTATCGCCACCGACCCGGTTTCAGCCTCCACCACAGTGCGAGGAAAGCTGATTTACGGAGCTGGTATTGGCATTTTGCTCTATATCATTCGTACCTGGGGTGCTTACCCGGACGCCGTCGCGTTTGCCGTAATTCTGATGAATTTTGCCGCACCGTTTATTGATGCCTACACCCAACCTCGTACCTATGGCCATAAAAAAGCCAAACGCGGTTTGGCTGCGAAAGACAATTAAGGAGAGCACACCATGAGAGAACTTCTGCTTTCCATCCGCGATAACGCCACTGGTCTCGCGTTATTCGCTCTGGTTACCGCCGGGGCTATTGCCATAGCTCAGGTAGGTACCAAGGAACGTATTGAAAACAACATCCGCCAGGCCGAAGCTCAGGCATTAAATGAAATTGTGCCAGCCAGTCAGTACGATAATGATTTGCTGAACGATACCCTGACCATTAATGATGACTTTAACCAGCAGCTATTAGGCCCAATTGCTGACGACGCCAAAATTCATCTGGCTCGCCATCAAGGACTGGTGCATACCGCCATTATCCCCGCCGTCGCTCCGGACGGTTACACCACCAATATCTCTATGATTGTGGGTGTTAAATCGGATGGTACATTGGCAGGTGTCCGAATTATTGAACACAAAGAAACACCCGGATTGGGCGATAAAGTCGATGTTAAAAAATCCGATTGGGTACTGTCCTTTACTGCTAAGTCCCTGTTCAGTCCGGACGAAAGCCGCTGGAATGTGAAAAAAGACGGTGGCGATTTTGATCAGTTTACCGGCGCTACGATCACTCCTCGCGCCGTCGTTCGGGCGGTTAAGCGTGCGCTGAAATTCTTTGATCAACACAAAGCGCAGATTCTGAACAGCCGCTTGGTTGAGCCGCAAACCAGCGCCCGCTCCCAATCCGATGACTCGCCGCAAACAGCTTCCGTGGAGATACGCTAATGGCCACTAAATCTTTACGTGACATCAGCCTCGACGGTTTATGGAACAACAACGCGGCTCTGGTTCAACTGCTGGGTTTGTGTCCTTTGCTGGCGGTTACCGGTTCGGTTGTTAATGCCTTGGGCCTGGGTCTGGCGACGATGATGGTATTGGTCGGTTCAAATCTGTCGGTATCACTGATCCGTAACCACGTATCCGAAGCCGTCCGGTTACCGGCATTTGTCATGATCATTGCCTCGTATGTTACGGTCGCAGAGTTGGTCATGCAGGCATTTACCTACGAGCTGTATCAGGTGCTTGGAATTTTTATTCCGCTGATTGTTACCAATTGCGCGATTTTAGGTCGTGCCGATGCCTTCGCTTGTAAGAACCCTATCCTGCCGTCGGTCGTTGATGGCTTTATGATGGCGCTGGGATTTACCGCGGTATTAGTGGTATTGGGTGCGATGCGCGAGATTCTCGGTCAGGGTGTAATCTTCTCAGATATGCAGTTGTTGTTTGGTCCAATGGCATCAGACTGGAAAATCGAGTTAGTACGGGACTACCCGGATTTCCTGTTTGCCATTCTGCCACCGGGGGCTTTTGTCGCCATGGGGTTATTAATCGCCGTTAAGAACATTATCGACGATCAGATCAAACAGGCCGCCGAAGCGAAGAAAGATCCGATCGAAGTTGGCAGCAAGCGTGCCCGGGTAACCGGAAAAATCGGTTAATCAACCGCCGCATAACGGCTCGCCTGGCGCAGTTATCGCTGCGCCATAACATAAAATTACATTTGCCACTTACGCAATGCAAACACGCTGTCATTGCATTCAACGGTGACACTTCCATACTTTAACGACACTTAGTTATAAAGACATTCGCCTGTGACCTATCGAAGAAATTCGTTCCGAGTCGCATGGATGCCAGCTATATTGCTGTTGTTATCATACTTTTCCGCTACCGCCAGTGCGCAGCAAAGTGTGGTTTTACAATTAAAATGGAAACACAACTTTCAGTTTGCCGGGTTTTATGCCGCGCAAACTCAGGGCTATTTCGCTGACGAAGGCCTGAATGTCGATATCCGCGAAGCCAATCCCGCTAAGTCCCCCCTACAAAGTGTCATCGACGGTGAAGCACAGTTCGGTGTCTCCGACTCTAGCCTGGTACTGGCGCGACTTCAGGGCAAAAAGCCAGTTGTCATTGCCGCTGTATTCCAGAGCTCGCCGTTGGTTCTGGCCACACTGAAAAGCAGAGAGCTGGTCAGTCCGCTCGATCTCAAGAACAAACGAGTCATGTATGTGAAAGACGCGGACGACGCGGCGTTACAGGCAATGTTCGCTGAGTTTTCAATTACGCCTGACGACATCACTCATGTGCCCCACTCGTTTAACAACCAAGATCTGAGCAACGGACATGTCGATGCCATTTCCATCTACAGTACCAGTCAACCTTTCGATTTTGCGGATGCCGGTATCGACATCAACCTGATCGCCCCGAGCAGTTACGGCATCGACCTGTATGGCGACTTGATTTTTGTCGAAGAGAGTTACTTCAGGGCCAATAGTCAGCAGGTATTGGCGTTTCGCCGTGCGACGCTGAAAGGCTGGCAGTATGCACTGAATAATCCGCAAGAAATGGCGGTCTGGATACACAACAATCTGACACCGGACACATCAATCGAAAGTCTGTTATATGAAGCCCAGATGACTGAAAAAATGATTCGTGCTGACGCCATTGAGTTGGGCTACTTCAGCCAGAATCGTTTGTTGCGTATCGCAGAGGTCTATAAAAAGACCGGCAAAGCACCCGAAGCTTCAACTCTGCAGGGCATTCATTACCTCGATCATATCAACCAACCAATCATCAGTGACGAGTGGCTCAGAGCAGGTTCTGCAGCATTGCTGATCATCAGTCTGTTCAGCAGCTTCCATTATTTTAACAATCGTCGTTTACGAGCGCGGGTAAAAGAAAAAACCCAGGAGCTGAGTCGCATCAATGGCGCCATGCAGGATTATCTCCGGGTGATTAATCAATGGGTTCACGCCTGTGTGTTGTCGCCCGACCTGGATTTTATTCTGGTGTCGAAAGCGCTGGCCAACCTGACGCAGTATGCCCCGGATGAACTGATCAACACCCCCTTCAGAAATTTGCTGACCAACCCGGAGTGCCAGCAATTTCAGCAAATGAAGGCTGCTATCCAAGACAATCGCTTGTGGTCGGGCGAGCTGCAAATCCACGATAAATTCGGCACCAACTCGTGGCTCAGCATTACCATTCAGCCAGACTTTCGTGTTGATGAAGTCGAAGACGGCATTGCACTGGTGGCCACCGACATCAGCGATAAAAAGCGCGTCGAACATTTATCCCGCACGGATTCCCTGACCGGGCTGTCGAATCGCCGCCATTTTGACGAAGTGATCGAATGGGAAGTGTTGCGCTGCCGCCGTGACCGCAGCCCCATGTCCCTGATCATGCTGGACGTCGATTTTTTTAAGCAATACAACGATGCATACGGCCACCTGGAGGGCGATCATTGCCTGCAGAAAATAGCTGCACTGATTCGCCTGTGTGCCAAGCGTCCTGCCGATCTTGCGGCCCGCTTTGGTGGCGAAGAATTTGTGGCGTTATTGCCGGGATCAGACCTTCAGGGGGCCAACAGCGTGGCACTGATACTGGAGAAAAAAATACGCACCGTTCAGCTGGAGCACAAGGCATCCAGCATCGCACCCTTTATCACCGTAAGCATTGGCGTTGCCTGTTTCGATGCCGAAACAATGACCTCGGCCGATGAACTGATTGAGCAAGCTGATCTGCGCATGTACAACGCCAAATCCAATGGCCGTAATCAGATTTGCTGCCCTGGCGTTTTGCACCCCATTCCGAACGCGCCGGACAAATCCGGTAGCTGATGAATACCGGATGCTAAAACCCCGCTCCACATCAAGCGACTTCGGAAGTCGCAATGGAAGGCACCGCCTGATCCACCGCGCACAGCTCCACTGGCACACCATTTAAGGCGCTGTTACCGGTCAATTGGTCGATAAATAAGTCATCGGTTAATTCGTTGGTGTTTACCCCGGGATTGATCTGTGCCTGATTCAGCTGCACCCCTTTCTGACCGTGACCATAACCGTGCGGTAAACTGACAACACCCGGCATCAGTTCGTCGGTAATTTCCACCGGCACCTGCAAGCAAGCAACCCGCGATTTCACGTTCAACCGCCCGCCATCACTGACGTTCAGCTTTTCTGCGTCCTGCGGATTCAGCATCAGCGTACAGCGGTTAGCTCCCTTAATCAGGCGACGACTGTTGTGCATCCAGGAGTTATTCGAGCGAATATGGCGGCGCCCAATGAGTACAAATTCCGGTGCCATACGTTGCAACAAAGATACTTTTACCCGGTTCAATTCTTGTAAATAAATATCCGGGGTTAACACCAGGCGTTTATTTTTATGGAATAAACGTTGCGGCATTTGCGGTGTTAACTCCCCAAGATCAATCCCCTGTGGCGAATTTTCGAGCGTTTTAATATCCAGCCCGGATTTTCCGCTGGCCAGTAATTTATTTAAAACACCTTTGGGTTTTAACCAACGAATCGACTGATAGGTCAGCCAGTTGGTGAGTCGTTTTTTAACCGGCCCGGCATGAGCCCCCGAGTTAAATCCCGAAGCCAGATCCAGCAGAATCTGCCAATCATGCTTGCTGCCTTTTGCCGGAGTAAATAAAGGCTGAGAATATTTCGCGACATTGCGCACCGCAAAATTATTAAAAATCAAATCATAATGATCGCGCTCCAGCTGACTTACCGGGGGTAGAATAATGTTGGCATGGCGCGTGGTTTCATTAATAAAACCATCGACTGACACCATAAAGTCGAGTGACTCAAACGCTTTCGTTAATTGCTGGCTGTTTGGCGTGGCCACAATCGGATTACCAGCAACGGTCACCATAGCTTTGATCTGAGTCTCACCCTTGCTCTTATCGGCTTTGGTGAGAATTTCCTCGGCCAGTGCGGCTACCGGAAATTCGCCACCGAATTCCGGTAAATCGCGCACACGTGAGCGGTATAAATCGTAATGTCCGCGACTACCACGAGCGGCCAGTACAGCCGGTAAATCCACCGCGGGCCGGGTAAACATGGCACCACCCTGACGGTCAAAATTACCCGTAATAACGTTAAGCACGTTTATCAGCCACTGGCACAAGCCACCAAATTCCTGCACCGAAACGCCCATACGGCCATAACACACGGCGGATTTCGCCGCTAACCATTGTGCCGCCAGTTCGCGTAGCGCTCTCGCGTCGATGCCAGTAATGGCAGCGGTATTTTCTGGGGAAAATTCGCCACACAACGATTTTAAATCCGCGCTATCGACATATTCCGGCAAAGCCGGTAATTGTTGTTCATGGGTAAATACAAACAACAAAGACAGTAGCAACAAAATATCCTGGCCGGGTTTAATAAACAGGTGCCGCTGCGCATACTTTGCCGTTTCAGTGCGGCGTGGATCAACCAGCACAACACGGCCACCGCGCTCATTAATCGCTTTCAGTCGATTTTTGATATCCGGTACCGTCATTATCGAACCGTTCGAGGCCACCGGATTACCGCCGATAATGAGCATAAAATCAGTGTGATCGATATCCGGTATCGGCATTAACAGCTGATGACCAAACATAAAATAGCTGGCCATATGGTGTGGTAACTGATCGACCGAGGTGGCAGAGAATTTATTCTTTGACCCCAGCGCTTTTAATAGCATCGGACCAACCAGCAGATTGCCGTAATTATGAACGTTGGGATTCCCCAGATAACTGCCAATGGAATCTCGGCCGTGACGTTTTTGTACACCTTTTAACCCGGCAACCGCTTCACGAATAGCCTGCTTCCAGCTGATTGTTTTCCAACGTCCATCAGACATTTTTTTAACCGGCTGGGTTAACCGATCCGGATCGTCATGCAGATCCTGTAACGCCGTCGCTTTCGGACAGATATAGCCGCGACTGAATGGGTCATACTTATCGCCTTTTATCGACAGAATCTGTTTTTCTGCTCCCTGGCCCTGAGTCGTTATCTCAAGGCCACAGGTGGCTTCACATAGGCAACAGGTACGTTTATGGGTCGCTGGCGTTGCTCCGGATTCACTCATCAGCATGATCCTTTCACGGTTTTTTCGTTGAATTGTTATTTTTAGCTTTGTCCACCATAACCAGCGACATAACGCGGCGCAGCAGCCAATTGTGCCAATTTTTGAGCGAATTTATGGCGTCTTTGACCTCTTAGAAGATCGGAAATACGAGTGACTTTCATTTACCCTGCAGCACACGTCAATATTCACACCAGTGATATCGAACATAAGCTGAATAAGGACAATTTATGAGCTATTCGACCATTGGCTTCCTTAACCCCAAACACGGTATGGCCTATAATTACCGGCTTAAATTCCGTGTGAATGTTTAACTATCCAAAGGCGATGCGGCGTCATGAACTGCAGTGTGTCGGCGGATGTCATTAGATGAGGGATGAAGCGATGAGCTTGTATTCAGAATATTTAGAAGAAATTGAGGTTCGTAAAAAGGACCTGGGTCTGAACCCAAAACCAATCGACAGTGCAGAACTGCTGTCTGAAATCATTGCCCAGATCAAAGACACTGGCAATGCTGAGCGCGAAGCTTCTCTGAACTTCTTCATCTACAACACTCTGCCAGGTACTACTCCTGCGGCTGGTGTAAAAGCTAAGTTCCTGAAAGACATCGTTACCGGTGCAGAAACGGTTGCTGAAATCTCTGCCGAGTTCGCGTTAGAGCAACTGTCTCACATGAAAGGTGGTCCTTCTGTTGAAGCGCTGCTGGACATCGCTCTGTCTGACGACGCTAACAACGCTGCTGCTGGCGAAGTTCTGAAGTCTCAGGTATTCCTGTACAACGCGGACACCGCTCGTCTGGCTGACGCTTTCAAAGCGGGCAACGCCATCGCAAAAGACATTCTGGAAAGCTACTCAAAAGCTGAGTTCTTCACCAAGCTGGACGACATCCCAGAGCAAATCAAAGTGATCACCTACATCGCTGCGGAAGGTGATATCTCGACTGACTTACTGTCTCCAGGTAACCAGTCTCACTCCCGTGCTGACCGTGAACTGCACGGCCAGTGCATGATCACTCCAGAAGCACAGCAAGAAATTAAGAAGATGGGTGAAGACAACCCAGACGCTAAAGTGATGCTGATCGCTGAGAAAGGCACCATGGGTGTTGGTTCTTCACGTATGTCTGGTGTTAACAACGTTGCACTGTGGGCGGGTGAGAAGACTTCTCCCTACATTCCTTTCATCAACAACCGTCCGGTCGTTGCGGGTACTAACGGTATCGCACCGATCTTCCTGACCACGGTTGGTGTAACCGGTGGTATCGGTCTTGACCTGAAAAACTGGGTTAAGAAAACCGACGCTAACGGCGAAATCGTACGTGACGCAAACGGCGATCCAGTACTGGAAGAAGCCTACTCTGTTGCTACCGGTACCGTTCTGACCATCGATACTAAAGCTAAGAAACTGCTCGACAGCGAAGGCAATGTACTGTCTGACGTGAGCGACGCTTTCACGCCACAAAAAGTGGAATTCATGAAAGCTGGCGGTTCTTACGCGGTAACTTTTGGTAAGAAGATCCAGACGTTCGCTGCTGAAACTCTGGGCGTTGAAGCGCCAGTTGTTTACGCTGCTTCTAAAGAAATTTCCAACGAAGGCCAAGGCCTGACTGCAGTTGAGAAGATCTTCAACCGCAACGCTGTTGGTGTTACTTCTAAGACTCCACTGCACACGGGTTCTGACGTTCGCGTTAAAGTGAACATCGTTGGTTCTCAGGACACCACTGGTCCTATGACTTGTCAGGAACTGGAAGCCATGGCTGCTTCTACTATCTCTCCTGATGTTGATGGTGCATTCCAGTCTGGTTGTCACACAGCTTCTGTATGGGACAACAAAGCTAAGGCCAACACGCCTAAGCTGATGGCGTTCATGAACGCATTCGGTGTAATCACTGCACGTGACCCGAAAGGCGTTTACCACTCCATGACTGACGTAATCCACAAAGTACTGAACGACATTACTGTTGACGATCGCGCGATCATCATCGGTGGTGACTCTCACACCCGTATGTCCAAAGGTGTGGCGTTCGGTGCTGACTCCGGTACTGTTGCAATCGCACTGGCAACTGGTGAAGCAGCAATGCCAATCCCAGAGTCTGTGAAGGTAACCTTCAAAGGCAACATGAAGCCACACATGGACTTCCGTGACATCGTACACGCGACTCAAGCGCAGATGCTGAAGAAGTTCTCTGGCGAAAACGTATTCCAGGGCCGTGTGATCGAAGTACAAATCGGTACTCTGCTGGCTGACCAAGCCTTCACCTTCACCGACTGGACTGCAGAAATGAAAGCGAAAGCTTCTATCTGTATTTCTACCGATGAAACTCTGATCAAGTCTCTGGAACTGGCTAAGTCCCGTATCCAGATCATGATCAACAAAGGTATGGAAAACGAAGCGGGCATGCTGCAAGGTCTGATCGACCTGGCTGACAAGCGTATCGCTGAAGTTAAATCTGGCGAAGCACCTGCTCTGGCTCCAGACGACAACGCTAAGTACTACGCAGAAGTTGAAGTTGATCTGGACGCAATCGACGAGCCAATGATTGCTGACCCAGACGTAAACAACGAAGACGTATCGAAGCGTTACACTCACGATGTGATCCGTCCGACTTCTTACTACGATGGCCGTAAAGTTGACCTGGGCTTCGTTGGTTCTTGTATGGTTCACAAAGGTGACATGCAAATCATCGCTGCCATGCTGCGTAACCTGGAGAAGAACGGTCCTATCACGTTCAACGCACCACTGGTTGTTGCGCCACCAACGTACAACATCGTTGACGAACTGAAAGCGGAAGGCGATTGGGACATCCTGTCTAAATACGCTGGCTTCACGTTCGACGATGACAACCCGAAAGAAGCTGCCCGTACTGCTTACGAGAACATCCTGTACTTAGAGCGTCCTGGATGTAACCTGTGTATGGGTAACCAGGAAAAAGCCGAAGCGGGTGACACTGTTCTGGCGACTTCTACCCGTCTGTTCCAAGGCCGTGTTGTAGAAGACAGCGCTGAGAAGAAAGGTGAGTCTCTGTTAGGCTCTACGCCAATGGTTGTTCTGTCTACTATCCTGGGTCGTTTCCCGACTCTGGAAGAGTACAAAGCAGCAGTTGAAGGTATTAACCTGACTTCTTTCGCTCCACCATCTGAAGATCTGGCTCGTCCAGCTATCCCTCTGAAAGCTGTTTAAGTTTTAGAGGTAATTAGCCCACTGCCCTGCTGTTTACTACAAACGCGCAGAAAGTGGGCTAAGCTCAGATATAACGGTTGGGTTTTGAGGTTCTGAAAAGAACGTGTTCAGACGCACAAAAGATCAATGACGACAGAGTGGATTTAGGCGGGTTTTAAAACCAGCTTATGTAGCTCACTGAACTGATCGGCTTCTACTGAAAACAAAACGCGATCGAATAAAAAAACCGGCACTCGAAAGAGGAGCCGGTTTTTTTATGCTAAAGATTTTCGAGCCCTAGCCAGACTGGGATTGCCTTAACTTCATCAACATCTTCAGCCGGGTAGAAAATAGGCCTGCAGCTACCTTGTAAATAAATATCTTTCTCCCCGCTTCCGATTTGACTGTCCAGCGAGCTGTAACAAACCCCTGCTAGATTTCCTTCCGAGAACAATACTAGCTTTGCATTGAATATCTGCGAAGTCATAGGACCTGCCAACGTTCCTTCGGCCTTCATACCGACAAAGACTTTCTTATCGACAACAGTCGATGAGATAACATCAAATGTTACACCAGCCTCCATTTCCTTGAGGGCCATTTCACGAATTTCTTTTGACTCTTTTTTAATTGCATAGTCAATTCCAGCCGCTGTATACATCAGAAATGCCACATAGATTCCAGCCGATGACAGTGCAAATCCCGTCCCCCAAAGGAAACCTTCTACTAACTTATTTAACACACTAACCTCTTAATCAATAACCATCGGCTACTTTAGCGCAACAACGAAGAAAACTGAAATTTCAGAACACTCCCAACTACCTAACACCAAAACTGCACTCATATAACCAATGACGACAGGGTAGATTTAGGCTTCAGTCTATGTAGCTCACTGAACTGATCGGCTTCTACTGAAAACAAAACGTGATCGAATAAAAAAACCGGCACTCGCAAGAGGAGCCGTTTTTTTTGTGGTGTAGCACATTCTGAAAAGTGTCTGTTCCGCTTTAAGAGTTACCTCACAATAACTGAAGGGGAATAAGATGCTGAGCTTGTGAGTTCACACTACCTGATGAAGTACCATAGTGTATTGGTCTAATAATCCCGGACACTCAGATAAGTGGTAATCTTGCCACAACAGAGGTGTCCCATGAAAAAACAACGTCGATCCTTCACTCCTGAATTTAAACTTGAAGCAGCAAGCTTAGTTCTTGATCAGGGGTATTCTATTTCCGAAGCCAGTCGCTCCCTTGATATCGGTGAAACGGCCTTGAGGCGATGGGTCAATCAGCTAGAACAAGAGCGTGACGGTGATACGCCAAAATCCAAAGCTATGACGCCAGAACAAAAACGGATTCAAGAGCTTGAAAAGCAAGTTAAACGGCTTGAAGACGAAAAACGAATATTAAAAAAGGCTACCGCTCTCTTAATGTCAGACGAATTCAAAAATATGCGCTGATAGACCGTTTAAGAGAGTTTGATTCGGTCAAGTTGGTCTGTCAGGCATTCGGAATTAAACGCTCAAGTTATTACGACTACCGCCAGCAGAAACGCTCTATTAATGTTCATCGGCTTAATTTAAAAGCCCATGTAAATCGCGTATTTAATGCAACGAGAAGCGGGCTGGGAAGTCGTGGAATCAAAGATACTCTGACGGCTGAAGGCATTCATATCGGTCGCTATCTGGTACGCAGTTTAATGAAGGAGTCAGGGCTTGTATGTAAACAGCCAGGTCCGCACAAGTACAAGCGAGCAACGGTTGAACATATCGACATACCGAACCGGTTAAACCGTCAGTTCAATGTAACTCAGCCAGACAAAGTATGGTGCGGAGATATTACGTACATATGGACAGGTAAACGCTGGGCTTATCTGGCCGTGGTACTGGATCTTTATGCCAGGCGTGTTGTTGGCTGGGCAATGTCTGAGCGGGCGGACAAAGAGTTGGTTATCCAGGCTTTGGATAACGCTTGGAACCGCAGAAGAAAGCCAACGGGGGTTATGTTCCACTCAGATCAGGGAAGTCAGTATGCAAGCCTCAAGTTCAGACAACGCTTATGGCGATACAAAATGGTTCAGAGTATGAGTCGCCGAGGTAACTGCTGGGATAACGCGCCAATGGAAAGGTTGTTCCGCAGCTTGAAAACTGAGTGGATACCGGAATACGGCTATCAGTCATTTAATAAAGCCAAAATGGATATTGGTTATTACTTACTGAATTATTACAACCAGAAAAGGCCGCATCAGAAAAATGGGGGGATCAGCCCTCAAGCAGCCGAAGAAAAACTTAAAACTGTGTCCGGAATGAGTTGACCACTACATAGTGCTGCCGATCAAAGCGGCAGTCATTAGTTTCCTCAAAAGCCAAGTCCATTTCACGAATAAGGCTACCAGAAAAGTCCATTGTTGCTTGAATTTCTTCAGACATAATAAACAACCTCTCCTTGGCCAGCTTTTTCTATTCTCGTAAATTTTTTTAAGCCCGTACAATCACATTCTTTAAGCTTTGAGATCAACCTGCCGCTCACAAATATAAGTTCAGGAACTCCATACATAGACCAGACCCCTTTATCCAATAAGTAACTCCTGATTTCAGCGTGCTCTGATATGTTAAATAAATAGTCATAAACCATAGAGTCACTTGGCGATGGCTGTTCAAAATATTCAACAATATTAGGTAAATCCTGACTAACTTCCTGCATTTTTATAAACCGGAGAGGAATCATTGCAAAATATTCACCAGGAATTACTCCTCCATCTCTACTCACGAATTCCAGCTTTGAAAACTGATGAACGCCATTCTCGAATTCATCGACAATTGCTTTGGCTTTTTTCGACAGCACCAGGAAGTTATGCAATTGAAAGACATCCAATAATTTAGGAGCTTTACGATTTAACGTTCGCTTAATTTTTATATAATGCTCATCTAACGGTTCAGCGAAATACTCTTCAACAACCCCGTCATTCATTGATGAAGCAAGTTTTATATCGCTAAGAGACCATTGCCCCAAACTTTTTCTATCATGCGGCCTAGGCAATAAGTACTCTGTTTTTCCATTAAGATATCCAAAGCAAATCATACTACCATTGAAGAAAGCTATTTTATTCTCAATATTTTCGGGTAAATTCTTCTTAGCCATTACAACACCTCCAACGCCAACCAATCATCACACTCATTGGCTTTCATGGCCAGTATTTCACCTGACAAATCCATGACTATCTCTGTTAATAACAGAGCGGTTTGATGTATTTTCATATCAATACCATAGGTCAAACAAAGACCTGCCCCTCTGTTTCCCAATCACACTAGCAGATCAACTGATGACCCTGAAGCGTTTAAATGAAGTTCCATTCTACGCCAGCTAAAGCAGTCATTAATACGCCCGCGCCTCATCAGCAGTACAACCTATCTAAAAGCTATAGCCAGCACGCTTTAGGTCATCCGCTGTCATAGACGAAAAGTCGACAGACTGATTATGTTTAACCGGCAGCCAGAGAAACAGGCCACAGCCATGACCATCCCCAGGGGCATAATCGACAATCAGTGCGGAATCAGAATGACCTGATTTCGCCGAGAACTCCCCGATAAGAGTAGTTTCATCGTATTCCCTAAAGTGGAATGGTGACTTGATCGTATAGTTTTTAAGGTCTGTGCTTTCAAAGAAAAATTTCGATGAAACGTACTCTCCGTGATTAATAGCCCGCGGTATCTTTATTGAATAATCAATGAGATTGCCACTTTGTCTTGCTTCAACTGACCCTTGGAAATCAACCAGCGGAATATACTCCTTGGCACAGGGAGATTCGGCTACTGCAGACAATGGAAAAACAAGGACTGCTACCAGCAGAGCAAATGATATTTTCATAGCTTCCTTACCAGATTACTTGGCACCGACTTATCTGCTGGTGCCGCTGAAGCGCTTAAAAAAACCCTATTCTACGCTAGTTAAAACTGACAATGAGCCGCTAATTTGAATTTTGCGGCTCAAAAACCGGCCTATTATGAGCCGCAAATACAGAATTTGCGGCTCATCACTCTCACAGGCTGAAAGCCACCATCCCCATATTGACCGCCACAAACAACAAAAACACCGCCATCAACCGATTAATCCACTTCAGATAACTGGCCTGATAAATCCTGCGCCCGAGCAAACGCCCACAACCGTAATACAAAGACGGCGCTCCCAAGCCAAGAAACGCCAAGCCCACACTCCAGGCAACCAGAGAACCGCCGGTAATGCCCGCCGCCGGAAACTGCACCGTTGCCAACGGTAAAGCCACCGAAAACCCTTTCGGGTTCAGAATCTGCATCAGCACACCATCGGCAAACGCCAGCGGGCGTACCTTCTCATCTCCCTGCCCGGATACATCAGCACGAAAGATCTTATAACTGAGCCAAACGATATACGCGGTACCCAATGCCGCCGTGCATTGCAGCAAGGTATCGCTAATCAGCTGCGCGCCAACAAACGAAACCGCCAGGAACAAAATGGTCATGCCAGTCGATACACCCACAAAGAAGCCAAGCATGCCGTTCTGCTTCTGAATACCACTGTTAAGACCAATAAAATTGACCGGGCCGGGTGTGTACATCACACCAACGGCATACAAAATGATTTCCAGCATAAGGATGACGACTCAACAAACCTGCGACTTAGCAAAGCAAAATGGTAGGAAAGCCCTGCGGAGAAAAATAGAACAAAGTTGCGGAATACTGCTCCCCAAAGAACATGGGGAGCAGACTATAACAATGGGCCTAAACCGACGGCACTAAGATGACGGGCCTAAAATGATGGACTAGGACGAACAACTGTAGTGCGACACCCCACCAGCATGGAAATACTCCGCCGGTTTCTGACGATAAAACTTCGCTTCTATTTCCGGCGTTTGCTCATCATAAGGATGGGTTAACACTTGCTGCAGTTCTTTCACCAGATCGTAATTACCGCTGCCATCAGAACAAGACTGCATCGCCTGCTGATAAGCCGGAACCACCAGCCACTCGCGCCAGGTGTATTTCGGGTTGGTTTGTTTCATTTTCGACACAACAAACGCTTCTTTCTGATTTTCCAGCACAGTGTCTCGCCACTGCTCTAACCAGCTTTGCCATTTATGCTCCAGCTGTGCATCACGTGCCTGAGACAAATCTAAATAGAAGGTTTGTTTTAGCGGCTCAATACTGGTGGGCACGGATGATAATTCACGGAAGAAACGCGTGTAGTCAGCTTCCGATTGATGCATCAGTGACAATAGCTGAGTGGTCAGATACTGATGAAATTTACCTCAGATGCGATGACAACCTTCTGGTATACAGCACTGATCAGGGAAAAACCTGGCAGACTGATACAGCTTTTTCTAAAACAGACATCAAATCTGAATATAATGTCATTCTCAAAAGTCCGATAAAAGAAGATCAGGAAAACTAAAGATCTGATCCGTTAAATCTGTATCTGAAAGCAAAAACAGCCCTCTGACGAGGGCCTATTTTATATCTCTTACTTTTTGATTTTTATGTACTGCCCCCAACACGCTGGCTTTGTTGACTCATCATACAAAGCCGATACAGACATATTAGTTGCAAGGGCCATCAAAGCAACAGAAAACATAGCCTTAACACCTTCCTGTGTAAGCCCTGACTTGTCTTTGTACATATAAATAGTTGAAGTCCCTGCAGTAGAGCACTCAGGTGCAACCTCTGATTCAAACTCGATCAGAAAACTACCATTCTCTACAACCTGTACAGATGTGACTTTTTTATATTCTGTCCATTTTAATGATGCGAATGTATTGGAACAAAAGAAGACACTCAGAACAGTCACTGTCGTGATTAAATGTTTCATTATCAATCCTTAATTCAGTTAATAACTCTCTCAGATGCAACAGATATAACTATTTCAGCCTGAGAAGGTCGTGATGTTACGCATCTCTCGGAACATCATCAAACTAAAAGAGATTAATCCTTAAAATCACACATATATGCATTAATACTACAGCTAAGACGAACAACTGTAGTGCGACACACCACCAGCATGAAAATATTCAGCCGGTTTTTGACGATAAAACTTCGCTTCTATTTCCGGCGTTTGCTCATCATAAGGATGCGTTAACACTTGCTGCAGTTCTTTCACCAGATCGTAATTACCGCTGCCATCAGAACAAGACTGCATCGCCTGCTGATAAGCCGGAACCACCAGCCACTCGCGCCAGGTGTATTTCGGGTTGGTTTGTTTCATTTTCGACACAACAAACGCTTCTTTCTGATTTTCCAGCACAGTGTCTCGCCACTGCTCTAACCAGCTTTGCCATTTATGCTCCAGCTGTGCATCACGTGCCTGAGACAAATCTAAATAGAAGGTTTGTTTTAGCGGCTCAATACTGGTGGGCACGGATGATAATTCACGGAAGAAACGCGTGTAGTCAGCTTCCGATTGATGCATCAGTGACAATAGCTGAGTGGTCAGATACTGATGAAATTTACCTCAGATGCGATGACAACCTTCTGGTATACAGCACTGATCAGGGAAAAACCTGGCAGACTGATACAGCTTTTTCTAAAACAGACATCAAATCTGAATATAATGTCATTCTCAAAAGTCCGATAAAAGAAGATCAGGAAAACTAAAGATCTGATCCGTTAAATCTGTATCTGAAAGCAAAAACAGCCCTCTGACGAGGGCCTATTTTATATCTCTTACTTTTTGATTTTTATGTACTGCCCCCAACACGCTGGCTTTGTTGACTCATCATACAAAGCCGATACAGACATATTAGTTGCAAGGGCCATCAAAGCAACAGAAAACATAGCCTTAACACCTTCCTGTGTAAGCCCTGACTTGTCTTTGTACATATAAATAGTTGAAGTCCCTGCAGTAGAGCACTCAGGTGCAACCTCTGATTCAAACTCGATCAGAAAACTACCATTCTCTACAACCTGTACAGATGTGACTTTTTTATATTCTGTCCATTTTAATGATGCGAATGTATTGGAACAAAAGAAGACACTCAGAACAGTCACTGTCGTGATTAAATGTTTCATTATCAATCCTTAATTCAGTTAATAACTCTCTCAGATGCAACAGATATAACTATTTCAGCCTGAGAAGGTCGTGATGTTACGCATCTCTCGGAACATCATCAAACTAAAAGAGATTAATCCTTAAAATCACACATATATGCATTAATACTACAGCTAAGACGAACAACTGTAGTGCGACACACCACCAGCATGAAAATATTCAGCCGGTTTTTGACGATAAAACTTCGCTTCTATTTCCGGCGTTTGCTCATCATAAGGATGCGTTAACACTTGCTGCAGTTCTTTCACCAGATCGTAATTACCGCTGCCATCAGAACAAGACTGCATCGCCTGCTGATAAGCCGGAACCACCAGCCATTCGCGCCAGGTGTATTTCGGGTTGGTTTGTTTCATTTTCGACACAACAAACGCTTCTTTCTGATTTTCCAACACAGCGTCGCGCCACTGCTCTAACCAGCTTTGCCATTTTTGCTCCAGCTGTGCATCACGCGCTTGAGACAAATCTAAATAAAAAGTTTCTTTTAGCGATTCAATGCTGCTCGGCACCGATGATAATTCACGGAAGAAACGCGTGTAGTCAGCTTCCGATTGATGCATCAGTGACAATAGCTGAGTGATCAGTGCTTCGTCGTAGCTCTCAAGCCCAAGCTTAGACGCCCACATAGTTTGAATCGCAATACGCTGTTCTTTTTCAAAACCCCGGCGAACATCATCCAGTTGCTGTATATAAGCATCATCTCCCTCACTTTCCAGCAGCGTGCGCACCGACTTCCAGAACATATGGTAGTTAGCTTCCGCCGCCGCAGGCTGATTAAAGAAAGAGAAATGTTCACCGCCGCCGGTCCACGGCTGGAATTGCGGATCAAACTGTTCGCAAAAACCAAACGGGCCGTAATCCAGGGTATAACCACCCGCCGGGCAGTTATCGCTATTAAAGTTGCCCTGACAGAAACCTACCCGAATCCAGTTGGCTACCAACGCCGTTAAGCGACCACGGAAACATTCCGCCAGTTTAATCACCTGTTCCGGGAACGATAACGTCGCATCAATATCATCGTTATATTCACGCTCAATCAGATGCTGAACAATTAACTTCAGCTCTTGTGGCGCGTGGTCATATTCTTTATTACGGGTACGACGAGCAAATAACTCCACCTGACCGACCCGTAAAAACGACGGTGCCACACGGGTGGAAATCGCTACCGGATTATCCACCAGAATATCCGGCTCATAGGTTTGTGATTGTTCGGAATACCAGGGGCGAGTGACGGTTTCTGCTGTGGAGGTAAACAAGGTTAGCGAACGCGAAGTGGGAATCCCTAACGCGTGCATATGCTCCTGAGCTAAAAATTCGCGCACACTGGAACGTAACACCGCGCGACCATCGGCACCTCGACAATACGGTGTACGGCCGCCGCCTTTTAATTGCATCTCCCAACGCTTGCCGTTAAATACCCCTTCAAAAATCGACATCGCCCGACCATCGCCATAACCATTGCCGTTACGGAACGGGCATTGCTGAGTGTATTCAGTACCGTAAATCGACAAGGCGTAACCGGTAGCCCAGCCATAGGGGCGCATCGGTGACGTGCCCTTTTCCATCACGCCCTCCATCACACTCTCCAATACAGGAGAAATATCAGCGGAAAATACTTTGGCAAATGCTTTGTCTTGAACCAGTGAATCATCCAGACCCAGCTCAGCAAATAACGCAGTGCTGTGAGCGATGTATTGCGGTGCCGCAATGGGCGTTGGAATCACCGGCACATAATGCCCGGAGAAAACCTGTCGTGGTTCATGCTCAACCCCATCCGGACGTGCCTGCGGGTCGATATTCAGATTTTCTAACAGCGAGTAATCCGCTTTTGCACTGAATTCAGTAAAACTGCTAATCAACTTTTCTTCGGAAGCATGGGAGGAAGACGACATGGAAAACAGGCCTGAAAATAAACAAGAATCCGCAGTTTACCCGGCCCGCCTTTTGAAAGACACAAAGATACCAGGCAGCTGACACTGCCTTACGATTAGCCGGTATAAGTGAAACAAAGAAAGGTTAAATCGGGGACGGTCGCCCCCTCAATGTGTCTATTTGATTCTTACATCAAAGCCTGCGGCTGTTAACGTGTCTTGCAATTTGTGACACTTAGCCGGCACATTGACTTTAAGTCGGGGGATGTCGCGGCGCAGTGGGTAATTTTTACGTAAGCGATCGAACGTCTCACGCAACCCTTCCCCTGATTTGTCTGCACGAATCATCGCCGATCGCATTACGCCATCGTCCACACGAATTTCGTAGGCAGCACGGATTGCTGTCCGCAGTGCCTGAAACTTAGGTACCTGATCCGTAAATGCCACCATTTTGATGCCCGGTTCAGGCAGAAACTGGGCCAGCTTGCGGCGCACCGGCAAACCGAAACACTCGCAAAGCCCCTGGTAAACAAACTCGGTACCGCGCATTTTTCCATCCAACGAGTACCCGGCAATGTGGGGCGTAGCCAGCATCACCCGATGCATCAGTTCGATTTCCAGTTCCGGCTCATTTTCCCAGACATCGAGAATCGCCCCGAATTCATTATTGCCATCCAAATGAGCAAGCAACGCTTTATTGTCGACAACCGCACCACGGCAACTGTTAATCAGACAAGCATCCGGCTTCATTTGCTGCAGGCGCTGTTCGTTGATCAGATGATAGGTTGCATGCTCGCCCTCGGTCGTCAGTGGTGTGTGCAAAGAGACAACATCAGCCGTGAGTGCCTCTTCCAGCGACACCAGATCACCAACAGTTTCCGGATCTTTAAACGGATCAACCGCAAGTACCGAAACCCCCATCTCCTCGAGACGCTTACGCAGCAGCAAACCAACGCTACCCACTCCGATTATGGCAACTGACAAATCGGTAAAACCCACACCTCGATCATCAATCACAACGCTGACCGCACTCAGAACATAATCCACCACAGCCTGAGCGTTGCAACCGGGCGCACTTTTGAAACCAATACCCTGCTGTTGCAAATAGTCTTCATCAATATGATCGGTACCGATGGTTGCCGTGCCGACAAATTTGACCTTAGACCCGGCCAGCAATGACTCATTCACCTGAGTGACGGAGCGGACTAACAGCGCGTCCGCATTTTTGATGTCGTCATTGGTTAACGTACGACCGGGAACGCGGGTAATCTGACCAATATCGGCAAAGAACTCGTCGATCAGGGGAATGTTTTCGTCAGCAACGATGTGCACGGGCATGAGCCTTTCATAGTTCAAAGGCGTATTGTTGCAGGAGGATCATAGCTAGGCAAATTTTTGCTGCGATTTCAGAACCGCTCTGAATCAACCCGGTATCGCCGTGCAGACACATCGCAGCCGGTTTCGAAATCATCGAAGATGCAGCAGCGCACCTCCGATTTTTTCAGCCGGGACACACTGGGTGTGCCCAACGGCATATTACGTTATCAGGCCAATTTATCCGTTGCTACGCGGTAGTTTGGATCTTCAATAACATTAACATCACACAAGTTACCCGCTTTCTTGAGTAACAGACGACACTCTTCTGACAAGTGACGCAGATGCACTTCTTTACCGGCTGCTATGTAACGCTCAGCAATGGTATCGATCGCTTCAATCGCAGAAGAATCGGCAACGCGCGAATTCTTGAATTCAATGATCACCACATCCGGGTCGGTTTCCGGCTCGAAGATATCTTTAAACGCCGATACGGAACCGAAGAACAGCGGCCCAAACAGGTCATAAACTTTCGCACCGTCTTCCTGAATGATGGTCCGCGCGCTGATGTGTTTCGCATGTTCCCAGGCAAACACCAATGCCGCAACAATCACACCTACGATAACGGCAATCGCCAGGTCAGTAACAACCGTTACCCCCGATACCAATACAATGATAAAAGCATCTTGCTTCGGAATTTTGCGCAGCATACGGAAGCTGGACCACTCGAAGGTACCAATTACGACCATAAACATAACACCGGTTAGCGCGGCAATCGGGATTTGCTCAATCAAAGGTGACGCAAACAGAATAAAGCTAAGGAGGAATAACGCCGCAGCGATACCCGACCAACGCCCACGACCGCCGGAGCTAACATTAATCATACTCTGACCAATCATGGCGCAACCGCCCATACCACCGAAGAATCCCGTTAGCAGGTTGGCACTGCCCTGGGCAACACACTCTTTGTTACCGCGACCACGGGTATTCGTCATCTCGTCAATTACGGTTACTGTCAGCAGCGATTCGATCAGACCAATGGCGGCAAAAATGACCGAATATGGAAGGATGAACCAGAAAGTTTCCATCGTCAGCGGGACATTAGGCACACCAAACTCAGGCAGGCCACCAGCAATCGAGGCCAGATCACCCACAGTTTTCGTGTCCAGATCGGCAACCAAGGCGATACCACTCACCGCCAGAATACCAGCCAGGGCCGATGGAAAAGCACTGGTTATCTTCGGCAGGTAATGCGTAATCGCCATCGTTAATGCGATCAGACCTAACATAATGAACAATTCGGAACCGGCCAGCCAGGTACCGTCTGTCCAGCCCCACTTACCGCCCGGCGTCGCCGATTGCAGCTGTGGCAACTGCGCCAGGAAGATCACAATAGCCAAACCATTAACAAAGCCGAGCATCACCGGATACGGCACGATACGAATAAACTTACCCAGTTTAAACGCACCAGCAGCGACCTGAATAACCCCCATCAACACCACGGCAGCAAACAGATATTGCGGCCCCATTCCAGAACCAAAATCGCGCTCGGCCTCGGCCACCAGCGACACCATCACAACCGCCAGAGCACCGGTTGCACCAGAAATCATCCCCGGGCGCCCCCCCATTACAGCGGTCACCAGACCCACCATAAATGCTGCGTACAAACCGGTTAACGGGTGAACCCCAGCAACAAAGGCAAACGCCACCGCCTCAGGAACCAGCGCCAGTGCAACGGTTAAACCGGATAGCGTGTCGTTTTTCAGGTTGGGAGAAAAAGTCTGCATAAATTCGCGCAGCAGTAACATCAGAGTGGTCCCTTCTGTTGAAGTATGTCGGCGGCGGAATCAGACCGCCGTAAAAAGGCGCGAACTATACCAGTATCGGATAACAAATTCAGGTTTTTCGTTGGCTGTTGCAGCGTGTCAGATCCGACCTGCTGCACCCTCCTCAACGACAGGCAGAGGCCAACCACAGGCGTTCGCCAAGTTTGTCCGCCAACGGGCGCAACCAGCCGGAGCGTTCGGCAACGGCATCAGCGCCGGAAGACTCGGCACTGCGAACCGGTGCCAGCGACAGCACCTTGTGAATGGGTAACCAATCAATAACTCGATTCAGCTCTGAGCGGTCTGTTGTCACATCAACATGCAAACCGGCCACAGGTAAATTACAAGCCAGCTGAAGGTTGTCTTTTAAAGCGCCCAGGTAGGTGGCCAACAGAATATTCGGACGATTGGCTTTCAGGGTGTGATATGACTGCTCAAAGGCGGTCTTCCATGCTAATGGCAGCTCCGTCACCAGAATCGGCTCATCAATCTGAACCCATTGCGCTCCTTCTTCGGCAAACAACTCCAACAGTTCACTGTAAAAAGGAATCAGCTGATCAAGCAGTAACAGTGGATCACTGTCATCCTGAGTGTGCGCCAACGCCAGAAACGTGAGAGGTCCGAGAATCACCGGCTTAACCTCAGGATGTGTTTCCCGCGCCAGCTGCCATTGTCGCAGTAAGGCTTCTGGATGAAACGAAAATCGTGTGCTTTGACTCACTACTGGCGCTTGATAAGGATGATTTTTGCCAAATTTCGAATCAGTCGGTGTGGCTTCGCAACCCATAACGGTCACCATTTCCGCAATCAGATTGAACAGAGAAAAGGTTCCCTGAGACTGCTCAGCAACAGCAGAAAAATCGGAGTGAAGAATGTGTGCCACGGTAGAATGCCTGTTTCGATGAATAACGGCCATGCACTCTAATGAAATCACCGTATGAAGAACATTGGCCATTTCTCATGTTGCGATTAGTTTTTCTCACGTTAATCCAACGCGTTCTGCAACGTAATGCCGAAATGAAATCTGCCTGAGCCGGTAAATCGACATATAAACTGACGCTGCAACTCCCGACTTTACGGCCCAACTCCAAACCTGCGAACATGGGACCAATCGTATTCGTTAAATTTTGGTTTGGTATGTCGGCTCAGAGCAAATTATTTTCCCGTTATGTCACGCAACTGCCACCCGGTGAGCTGAGCTGGATCGGCGTTCGCCCCGGCAGGCGGTTGTCGATGCAGGCACTTAAAGCCACTCAGGCAGTGGCAACACTGGGCCTTCAGGGCGACCACCGCATGGAGAAAACGCCCGGAAGCGGGCGCCAGGTAACCCTGATCAGCGAAGAATTTATCCAACAGATTGGTCACTTCCTGGGCGGCAAAGTCGTTCGTCCGGAGCAATTGCGACGCAATCTGGTGGTGCGAAACATCAACCTTAACGCCCTGCGCTATCAGACGTTCAAAATTGGTGATGCGGTATTTGAAGCGACTGCGCTTTGCCACCCCTGCAGCCGCATGGAGCAGGAATTGGGGAAAGGAGGCCTGGCAGCCATGCTCGGACACGGCGGACTTTGCTGCAAAGTTATCCATTCGGGTGAGATTTCTGTCGGGGATCGCATTGAGTTATTCACTCCACAACAATCACTTCTTTGAGAGCACACCATGCCTGTAAATGAACACACCAGCTGCTGCCCATACTGTAACGAGCTGATTACCGTGTTTATTGAATTGCCGGAAGAAGACCTACTGGCCGATCAGCTTGAGGCGTTGAGCCTCGACCAGCAACAGGATTGTCAGGTATGTTGCCGCCCGATTTACATCCGCTTGAGCACCAATCTGATGGGAGATGGCGGCGTCGGTATTGAACTGATGAGCGAAAATGACGTGTATTAGTTCCTCGGATACAGCGCCGGAGCTGACGGCTGGGCGTTAGCCCAGGACAGCAACGGCGGATTTCATTAACGGGATTATTGCGGCATCGGCTCCGAGGTGACGTGTTCAGCGGCGCGTCCGTTAAACCCAAGTTTGCGTAAAACCGTATCCAATAACACATAAATTGCGGGCAGGATCAGCAGGCAGACAAACGTGGTAAACAAAATACCAAAGCCAAGCGATACCGCCATTGGGGTAATAAACTGGGCCTGCCGGGAGGCCTCAAATACCATCGGCGACAAACCACCAAAGGTTGTCAGTGTGGTTAGCAAAATCGGACGGAAGCGACGCACACCAGCAGCACGAACCGCGTCGAATGCCGACAGGCCTTTTTGCCGCTGCTCGTTGGCGTAAGTCACCAGAATCAGGCTGTCATTCACGACCACTCCAGCCAACGCCACAATGCCCATGATACTCATAATGGATAATCCGTAACCCAGCAAAATATGGCCGATAATGGCCCCCACAGCGCCGAAAGGTATTACGAACATAATCAGCAATGGCTGAGCGTAGCTTCGGAAAGGAATCGCCAGCAGTACGTAGATCAGTAACAACGAGAACATGCCATACAGCGACAGATTGTCCATGGTTTGCTTGGTATTGGCCTGACGTCCCTGGAAGCTGAAATCAACCGATGGAAAACGCGCCTGCAACAAAGGGAACACGTCCTCCCGCAAAACATTCATTGCGGCAGGAATCTGCCTTCGGGGCTCGACTTCTGAGGTAACGTTGACCACCTGATCTCCATCACGTCGACTGATTTTTGCCGGGGCCTGCTCTTTCTTCAGCGTCGCAATATCACCCAACTGAACATAACCACCCGCTGGTGTCCGGATTTTCAGGCGCTCAATATCGGCACTGAAAGAGCGCTCTTCCAGAGGTAATCGCACCAGCACCGTAACCTCGTTGCGTTCGCGTTGTTGGCGCAACGCTCTGGCACCGTACAGTGCTGAGCGTATCTGGCGTGCAACGTTACTGGCATCAAGCCCAAGACTCCTGCCCAGCTGATTTAGCTCAACATCCCACTGCGGGGAGCCGGCTTCAAAACTATTGGCCACATCGGTGACGCCCGACAACTGCGATAGCTGATTTGCCAGCTCAGCGCTGGCCAGCCGAAGTTCGTCACTGTTACTGCCGCGTAATTCAACCGTTAAGCCAAAACCACCCGATGGACCACCGCCGCGCTCTGCATCAAAGGTTAAACTGCGGATACCGGGAATTTCGCCAATGAACTCACGCCAGCGCTGCACCGTTTCATTGGCACTGATCGGACGCACCTCAGTCGGAACCAGACGAGCTTCGACCTCAACGGTGGAGCCGGTGATATTGCCCTCGACGCTGATCACCAGCGGCACATCGGCATTATGAAAGGGCTCTGATACCTGATAGAGACTGTTTTCCAGATGCTCACGAACGGCTTTCGCCTGATCGAATGCTGCGTTAGCTGGCAGCTCTACCGTTGCCACAGCAAATTCGCCTTCAAGACGCGGAAACATACTGAATCCCATACGTCCGCTGGCTGGATAAGACATCACTACCGCCGCAATCGAAATAGCGGTAACCAGTGTTAATACCGGATGAAGAAGCGCCTTATTTAACACCGGAAGATAAATACGATTAATAAAACGGTGCAACCCGTGATCGACCCGCGCCCGCAGGGCATCAACTTTACGCCCGATGACGGATGGATTTTTTTCCTTCAGATGGGCCAGGTGAGTCGGCAGAATAAACAACGCCTCCAACCACGAGATCATAAAGCAGCTGATCACCACAATCGGAATGGCTAAAAACAATTTGCCCATCATTCCCGGCAAACTTAATAGCGGCAGAAAAGCGGCGACATTGGTTAAGATGGCAAACGCCAATGGCATTGCAACTTCCCGCGCGCCAACGATCGCAGCATCGTGAAATGGCATCCCTTTTTGCATATGCTCGTAAATATTTTCGCCAGCAATAATCGCGTCATCAACCACGATTCCGAGCGCTACAATAAAGGCAAACATCGACACCATATTGATCGACACATCCCATATTGGCAGCAGCAACATAGCGCCCATAAACGCGGTTGGAATACCCATGGTGACCCAAAAGGCTAACTTGTATTCCAGGAATAAACTCAGCAGCACCATCACCAGGATTAAACCAATGGCGGCATTTTTTAATAGCAATCCAACACGTTGCTTGTAGGTTTGACCGTCATCGTCCGTGATAATAATTTCAACGCCCGGCGGCAACTCAGCGCGGATTTTTTCCAATTCGACGTAAGCCGCTTCAACTACGGTTAAAGGCGTTTGATCTTCGCTGCGAAAAATATCAAAACGAACCGAAGCCTGACCGTTGTAGGTTACCAGACGCGCACTGTCGCTGAAGCCTTCCCGCAGAGTTGCCACATCGCCAAGGCGAACACTTACCCCACCGTCGTCACTGATCAAAGGGATATCTTTAAAATCGGCAGCCCAATAAACGCGATCATTTAATGTCACCAGAATGTCACCGCTGTCGGTTTTTACCGCGCCGGCACTTTGCTCAAGCGCGTTATTGCCGATGATAGTGGCAACCTCATCCAGGCTTAACCCATAACGTTGCAGGTCCTGCTGACGGATCTCGATCTGAATTTCCTCATCCGGCATACCTTTTAATTCGACCTTGCTGATATTCGGTGATGACAGCAGTTTTTCTTTTACCTGCTCAGCCAGGCGTTTTAACTCGAAACGTTCCAGTGGACCGAAGAACGCCAGCTCCATCACCTCGATTGAACCGCTGAAAATGCTGACTACTGGTCGTTCGATATCCGCCGGAAACGTGCTGATGCGGTTAACCGCTTGTTGAATATCCTGATAGGCTTTCTGACGATCAACGCCATTTTCCAGTTCAATACGAACGTCTGCAGAACCACGAATGGCAGATGATTTTATTTCCTTAAATCCATCCAGCGATGCCAACTCGTTTTCAATCGGCAGCACAACACCTTTTTCCATTTCGGACGGTGTGGCACCCGGATAATTGACCCCAACAATAATCATGTCGGCTTCAAACGGAGGTATAAATTCTTTGCGAATCACCAAAGACATTAAAAAACCGCCAACAATCAGGAATGCCATCAGCAGATTCGGAGCGACGCGATGCTCCGACATCCAGGCAACCGGGCCTCGACGAGAAGCAAGCTTGTGGTTAGTACTCATCGGTTATCTCCTGTTAGCGCTGTGGCTCGCTATCCGATTGACTGGCCAGTGCTTCCTCAGCCCCAGCGTTTTGTGCATCGGGAGCAACCGGTTCATCCCGACGACCGGCAATACGCACCGGATATCCCGGCACAGGAGCATCGATACGGCTGATCAACAACCGATCGGCAACATCAAACCCACGCTTGTCCGCCGCTTCACCCTCGCGTTCGATGGCCACCCAAGACATCTCCCGGCCGTGGTACAACACATTCAAGGCGCGCTTCTGCAGTTCGTTGTCCGCACTGACAACCCAGACTTCATCCTTGTTGTTTAAATAGCGACGTTCAATCTGATAGGTGTTTTCCAGCGCTCGTCCGAACAACCGCACCTCAACAAAGTCGTTCAGCAACACCGGCGGCAACTCACTGCCCTGCAATGCCAGCGGATCACGGATGGCGAGCATCAATTTCACCTGGCGGTCTGCACTATCCACGGCGGGCAATACATTCAGGATGCGCGCCTGACGGGATTTGCCCAGCCACCCCGGCATAGATATTTCAGCCAGATGTTGTTTATCCAGCCAGGGTAAAAACGCCGACGGAATTTTTACTTCAATCCAGAATTCATCTGTGCTGATTACATCGAACACCTCAGAGCTGGCCGAAACCTGACTGCCCACAGAAACGTTGCGGCGATTAATCTGACCCGCAAACGGCATACGAATTTCACTGCGTTCTAAATCCAGCCGGGCCTGATTCAGATTAGCTCTGGCCGTTCTCACCGCCGCTTTCGCTCGGGCGATTTGTGGTTCGCGTAACACCAGCGCTTTGTCTTGAGGCGACAGCTCAGTTTCTGATAACTCAAACTCTTCACGTGCCAGCGAAGCCTGGCCTTTCTCAATATCCAGATCAGCCAATGCCTGAGTATAAGCCGCCTGCTTTTGTTCGAGCATCAAGCGAAAATCCTGCGGATCAATGCGCGCTAGCAAATCACCCTGCTGCAGTCGGGCACCAGGAACGGCAGCATCATCAATAGCAACAATACGACCATTCACCTGCGGCTTTAACATCACCTGCTGCGACGCAGTGACCTGACCGCCAGCGAGCCAGGTCGGTCGGCTGCTCTGCCTGGTTAATGATTCTACTTCCACCAATCTTGCTTTGGTCTCGGGCGCAACCTTCTGCGGTTTTGGTGCACTTTTCACCACCCAGATCGAGATTGCGATGCCAAGCGCCAAAACACCGAAACCGATCAGCGCGCCTGTTGCCATACTACCTTTATTGCTGGCTTGATCGCCTTGATGGCGAACGGGATCTCTAACGGGGCTCATAGCGATAAGGATTCCTGTGATAACGGCTGCGAATCAGTTTCAACGTCGGAAAAACGTCCATGACTGACTGCCTGATATAAACGAATGCGGGTGAGATTAAAGTTCAGCTGGTTGTTCAGTAGCAGACGCTCCAGAGCAAGCACATCGCGCTGGGCATTCAGCAACGACAGATAATCGCCAACCCCCTTGCGATAACGACTGGTCTGAAACGATTCGGTTTTCCGTGATAACTGCAACTGACGCTGCAAGCTGGTGTCGAGACGTTGCTGTTCATCCAACGTCACCAGCACTTCCTGAACCTGTTGCGCAGCTTGCAGATACACCTGCTGATAGTCGGCAATCCGGGCGTCCAGCAAGGCCTGCTGGCTTTTAACCTGAGCGCGTCGATTGCCACCGTCAATCAGTGGCAACACCAGATTACCCGCCAGATTAGCAACCCAGTTATCGAACACATTGTTAATGCTTGGGTCCTGGCCGCTATAGCTGGCACTTAACGTAACGCGCGGATAGCGGTTGGCTTTGGCAACGGCAACATTGGCATTGGCCGATTGCACAGTAAAGAAAGCCTGTTGCACATCCGGGCGTTCAAACAGTGCCGCGGCACTCACCTTTATGTGGTTCGCCACCACGGATGGCAGCAATTGTTGTATCGACCCCAGATCAATATTTGAGGCTAACCACAGCTGCAACTGCTGCTGAAAGATGTCGCGTCGCGCAGTTGCTGACACCAGATCACCATCAATGGATTCCAGCAGCGTTTGTTGCTGCCAGACGTCAGATACTTGGGATTGTCCTCGCTGGAAGCGTGCGTTAATAACTTTCAGGCCGGATTCAATGCGCTGCTTTTGCTGCTCCAACAGGGTAATGAGGTGGGTTTCGTGCAATAAACCAAACCAGGCATTCGCCACCTGACTGGCAACGGTATTCGCCTGGATACGGCTGGCAGCGCGACTTGCGAACAGGTCGTATTCGGCACGCTGGCGATTGCCGGCAATCGCACCCCAAAAATCGATTTCATAACTGGCACTCAACCCCGCAGACCAACTGTCGCTGGTGGCGTTTTCACTCCAACTACGGGATTTACCGCCATTCAGGTTGACACTCGGGTACTGTTCAGCGGAGTTGATACGCAGCAACGCCTCACTCTGACGCAACCGTGCCAATGAAGCTTTCAGGTCATAGTTGTTTTCAAGCGCCTGACCGATTAACTGATTCAGCCGGTCATCACTGAACTCACTCCACCAACGATCCGGAATCGCCGTGGTCGAATCAGAAAAATCGGCTAGTAGTTCCGAAGATTCGACGTCAGGCTGAGCAACAACGTCAATATTGCTACAAGCTGCAAGCCCATGCAGTAATACAGGCAGCATCAACACAGCGATCAACGGTCGTCGAACGACGGCATTCATATACGGTCCCTTTTATTGGTGAATTACCACAGGAAGGTGAAGAACGAGCGGCTATGATAAGCAGCCGCAAAAGTGCAAGGTTATGGCTTTTACCCATCTTTACCGAGCTGACACAGCTTGAATTCTATCCTCTTACACATGGCTCCGAATGACCGGAATCGCATCCTGTCGAGGTGGCAAAAAACCTTGATAATCATTTGCATTTCATTACCATTCGCCGTTTATACGATTATTAGGTAGATCCTTATGCCATTTGCGGTTTTTGCCCTCTGGCCTGCTTTGCATCTTATGTACGGTGTGAATCAACATCGCAGTGATAAGATTGACCAGCGTCGCCGCTATGCTGGCCGTATTCTGCTGGCGGCAGCCTTCCTGTTCGCCAGTCAACCATACGGGTGGGAAAAAGGTATTTTCTACCTCCTGTTTTCTCTGATGGCCTGTTCGGTCGTCTTTGTTCAATTGCGCATCTGGCGACCGGCACTGGTGCCGGCCATTACCGTCATCAGCATTGCCGGAGGGCTTTATGCTCTGGTTTAAACGTAAAATGAACTCCAATGCCAGCCAGATCGCCGCCGCCATCGTCGGCGCTTTTCTGACTACCATCGCACTCACTATCGCCATTACGCTGTCATGGCCATTTGGGGATAAGGTAGAACAGATTTTTGCCGGCGGGCTGTTTTTCTTCGTATTCTGGGCAACGCTGTTTTACTGGGCGCTACTGGCGGATGGCGGACTGAAGGCCTGGACCAGAATTGGCTCGCTGTTATTGACGTTTGGTATTTACGACGTCTTGTCTCTGACCGTATTCGCTTAGGAAGTTTGATATGCAACAACGTACTCATAAAGTGTATTACGGGACTCATACCTGGCTGGGTGTTCTCGCTGGGATTTTATTGTTTGTCGTCACGTTTTCGGGCTTCCCGGCGATGTTTGCCCACGAACTGGAGAATTGGCAGTCCACCACACTGAACAACCTCAAACCGGCAGAATCAATCGACCTGAACCGTCTACTGTCCGCGGCTAACAGCGAAGAATTTGGTACCGAAACCTTCTTTGTCGCGCCAGAGACCGACAAAGGCTATGGCATGGTTGCCCGCTTTGATGGTGAAAATTCCGTTATTCGTTACATCGAACTGGAAAACTATCAACAGATCGATATCGGTGGCTCTGAGATATCCCACATTTTTGAGCATCTGCACACCGATCTCCATATCACCCGCCCATACGGTCGTTACCTGGTCGGCCTTGCGGGTATGGTGATGCTGTTGTCGATCATCGCGGGCATTGTCATTCACACTAAATGGCGAAAAGAATTTGTTATGCTGCGCCCTAAACGCAGCTGGCGCCTGCTACTGACTGACCACCACAAGCTGATGGGCCTCTGGACCTTGCCTTTCTCTTTCATACTGGCGTTTACCGGCACCATCCTTGGCCTGCTGGGCCTGATTTCCCCGATCCTGGCACTGGCGAAGTTTGACGGCGATGTCGAAAAAGCAACAGTGGCCGTATTAGGACCAACCGCAGAAGTCGTGGGTGAAGCCGCGCCTGTTGTTTCGTTGAACGAGTTGTACCAGCGAACCTTAACGATTCAACCGGAAATGGATGTCACCTTTATTCAGATTGATGGTTACGGCGATGCTGGTGGTGTTGCGAAGTTTTCAGGCAATCACAAAGATGCACTGAGCAACCTGCAGAGCGTTACCTTCCAATTAAAAGATGGCGCTCAGATCCATGAGCTCAATGGTGTGGAAAAAGGTCCGTTCCAACGTATCTTTGCCGCAGTGACACCGCTGCACTATGTCTTATTTGGCGATATGGCGCTGAAATTCTTCTATGCCATTTCAACCCTTGCACTGTGCGCGCTGATCATCAGTGGCAACATGATCTGGCTGGCAAAGAAAAAGCAGGGCCAGGTAACCACCGATCAAAGTTCCGACCTCGATAAACCCCATATGCTGGCCAGATTGACCCTCGGTATTTGTGCCGGACTGGTGGTCAGTTGTGGCATCACCATGGGAGCCAGCCAATGGTTGCTGCCGCTGAATCTCGGAGAGGAGCAGCATCACGTCGAGGAAGGTATTTTCTGGGGTGCCTGGTTTATCGCCATTCTGCCAGCCATGTTTGGTCGCGACCTGCACGCCCGCACCCGCGCGTATCTGGTCGCGACAGTGGTATCCCTGCTATCGGTCATCGTTGCCGATGGCATGGTCAGCCAACGCTGGATTGGCGGCGGCAACGACATTGTCGACGGAATCCATCTGACTCTGATCGCCCTGGCCATGGTATGTGGCTATTTCGCCTGGCGTTTGCCCAAGCCAACGGAAAAAGCAAAACCGGGACGCAAGCCGCAACCTGTAAGTGACTCCAGCGAAAATAATGAAGCCCGGGCTGCCTGACAGCCCTGCCTCACGACTTCACCCTGCAATCATTAGTTGTTTGACACAGCTGATCAAAGACGGATATTTGATGAATGTCCGTGTTTGACCCTCGCACCAGGGCAGAACACACTGCCCGGTCAGCAAGAGGAGCCGCTATGCCAGATAACATCGCCGAAAAATTACTCGACAGCGCAACCGAGCTTTTTTTAGAACGA
This sequence comes from Saccharospirillaceae bacterium, assembly GCA_022448365.1. Lineage (NCBI taxonomy): Bacteria > Pseudomonadati > Pseudomonadota > Gammaproteobacteria > Oceanospirillales > Saccharospirillaceae > Saccharospirillaceae bacterium. The sequence continues at coordinate 382,608 of JAKVCS010000003.1, forward strand.
GACTTTCATTCCGTAAGCATCCGCGAGTTGGCAGCCAACGCCCATACCAGCAGCGGCATGATCAAATATTATTTCAGCAATAAGCAAGGATTATTCGAAGCCATGCTCACTCGTGAGTACGGCCGGATTCTGCAGGTTTTGAAAGACGTGATATCGCAGGACACACTGCTCGACTTCAGCGCAGTGATCAACCGTGTGCTGTCTCTCTACGAAGCTAACCCCAACATGCCGCGCTTTATCATCAAAACATACCTGCTGCGTCAGGGCCCCGGAAGTCATTTGCTCAGACAATGGTTTGAACAAGAAAAGAGAATGGTCGACCGCTGGGTCGACGAAGTCATTGCCGAAGGTAAAATTGATCGAAACACCAATGGCGAAGTTGTGCGTATTGCCGTTATGGCGCTAACTCTGCTGCCAGGCCTGATAATTGATCATCTTAAGCAAAGTTACAGCGAAAGCGGTTATCAGGAGTTTCGGCATCAGTACATCGAATACACTGGCGAAATGTTACTGAACAGCGTTAAGCCAAGGTCCCGCAAAACCTCAAAGTGATCATCAGTATGTCGCTGCTTAAATCAATCCAGCAAAACTGATCAACAGCTTTTCTGGCAGCTAACACCGGACTGAGACACAGTATTCAGGTCTCCTTATTGTGATCCGAATATGAAAGCTATTTACCAAAAACGCTACGGCAAACCTGATGTATTAACGTATGGCGAACAGCCGCAGCCTACTCTGGAAGCCAACCAGGTATTAGTAAAGAACTACGCCACCAGTGTTAACCCGAGAGATTGTTTAATTCGCGCAGGAAAGTACCAATTGCAGTTTCTAGTGCGCGGCTTTCCATTGATTCTCGGTAGCGATTTTGCTGGCTGTGTGGTGAAAACAGGTGACAATGTTCGCCACTTTCAGGTGGGTGATCGGGTATACGGCATGAAAAACCCCTCGCACGGGCTGGCAACCTATGCCGAGTATGTCAGTGTTGATCAGCAACATTTAAGCCTCGTGCCGGCATCACTCGACTATGAGCACGCTGCGGCAGTTCCTTTGTGCGCGCTGACTGCATGGCAAGCATTGTTTGACAAAGCATCCATGCAAGCCGGTGACCGTATTTTAATTATTGGTGCCAGTGGCGGCGTTGGCAGCTTTGCCACTCAACTGGGTGCCATTCATGACGCTCAGGTGAGTGCCGTCTGCAGCCAGAAAAATGCTGAACTGGTGCGCTCACTGGGCGCCGATAACGTTATTTGTTATGACCAGCAAAACCTTACGGAGATCAAACAACAATTTGATATCGTCTTCGACACCATCGGCATTCTTACCCCATCACAAATCAAAGCACGGCTGACGGCCAAAGGTCGGTTTGTAACCACCGTTCCATCAGCACAGATATTGCCCAAGCTAGTTATATCGAAAGCGGCGCGAATGCTGGGCATCAACAAACAACAACAGCATTTGGTCATGGTCAGGCCCGATGCTCGGCAACTGGATCAAATAAGCCTACTGATTCAACAACAGCGACTGGCGCCGCTCATTGATCAGACATTCGCGATGGATGAGGCCGCAAGCGCTCATCAACGAAGCCAAAGCAAACGAGCATGCGGAAAAATTGTCATCCGCACGCAATAACCTCAAACGACGGACAATATCAATGACAGAGTCTTGGGAATCGCGCTTGTGGCGCTGGCTGGCTAACTGCTATCCAGCTTACCGGGTGACAGGTGCTCGAATTCAGTTCATTGCCGCTGATTTCCAACAAGTCACCGTGCGCCTGCCATGCAACTGGCGCACGAAAAATCACATGGGGATTACCTGGGGTGGCAGCCTGTATTCCTGCCTCGACCCGGTCTATGCACTGATGCTGAATAAAATCCTTGGCTGGGAGTATCGCGTGATCGATAGCGCGGCTGAAATCGCTTTCATCAAGCCTGGAAGATCGACACTTTATGCGCATTTCCAGCTGACCGATCATCAGCTCACCCAAGTCAGAGCATCGCTGAAAACGCAAGAAAAAGTTCGGCTGCAGCTGCAAGTGGCACTGCTGGACAGAAATGGCGTGTGTCACGTCAAATGCCGTAAGTCCTTACAAATTGACCACAAAAAAAGCCGCTGACCGGAATCAGCGGCTTTTTTTTGTGAACGAGTACCTTATAAAACCAACCGGTTACAGGCCTTTAACCGCATAGATACCCGGTGCATTGCGCCAGAAACCACGATAATCCATGCCACAACCAAAGACATAACGGTCTTCAACGTCCATACCCACAAAGTCGATTTTCAGGTCGGTATTTTTGCGATCATGAACCTTGTTCACCAACACAGCCGTTAACACCTGTTTCGCACCCTGCATCTGACAAGATTTAACCACCTCGCACAGAGTATTACCCTCATCGAAAATGTCATCCACAATCAGGACGGTACGCTCGGTCATGTCGATTGAAGGCGGCGCCTGCCATTGCAAATCCGTAGAGCCGGTGGTTTCTCCGCGATAACGGGTTGCGTGCATATAACCCTGTTCCAGCGGAAAATTCAGTTTTGGCAATAGACGACCCGCGGTCACCAGGCCACCGTTCATGATGCCATAAACTACCGGCATCTCACCTTTCAAACGATCACAAATGGCATCTGCCATAGCATCCAACGCCTGCTCAACCTCTTGTTCAGATTTCAATAGATCAGCATCTTCCATAACCTTGTTTAATTCTTCCAGAGTCAGCGGCTGGCTCATCGTGTTGCTACCTGTTGAGTGATTGTCGGGGTTAAAAAAGCGCGTATGGTAACACCGCCAGCGCAAGGCGCAATTGCAAATATTTCGCTGCAGCTGTGTTATCATTCGCCCAACTTGCACATCCACCTCGTTTAAAGCAGTTAGGTATCTCCATGACCCCAACCCTAGAACTGGCCCTAGAGCTGATCCGTCGCCGTTCCGTCACTCCAGAAGATGATGGCTGCCAGGCACTGATGATGGAGCGTCTGGCAGCGGTTGGCTTTACCAATGAGGAGTTACGCTTCGAAGAAGTTGACAACTTCTGGTCACGCCGGGGCAGCCAAAGCCCGGTGGTCTGTTTTGCCGGTCATACGGACGTGGTGCCTACCGGTCCTGAAAAGAACTGGAACAACCCGCCATTTGAACCCACAGTCATTGGTGGCATGCTCCATGGCCGCGGCGCGGCGGATATGAAAGGCTCATTAGCTGCATTCCTGGTTGCCACCGAAAACTTCGTCAAAAAGCACCCCAACCACAAAGGTTCAATCGCTTACCTGATCACCAGTGATGAGGAAGGCCCGGCGAAAAACGGCACCGTCAAAGTGGTTGAGACCCTGGAAGCCCGAAACGAAAAAATCGACATGTGCATCGTCGGTGAGCCGTCATCCACCAGTCTGGTTGGTGACACGGTAAAAAACGGTCGCCGCGGATCGTTGGGCGCCGTTCTCCGTGTGCATGGCAAACAAGGGCATGTGGCCTATCCTCATCTGGCCAAAAACCCGGTGCATAGCGCCGCGCCGGCACTGGCTGAGTTGGCGGCCGAACACTGGGATGAGGGCAACGACTTCTTCCCAGCGACCAGCTTCCAGATTTCTAACATCAACGCTGGCACCGGTGCCACCAATGTGATTCCGGGTGAACTGGAAGTGGTGTTTAACTTCCGCTTCTCCACCGAGCTGACTGCTGAAATTCTGCAGCAGCGCACCGAAGCCATCCTCGACAAATACGGCTTGGATTATGACATCGAGTGGAACCTGAGTGGCCAGCCATTTCTTACCGATTGTGGCCCACTGGTCGATGCCAGCGTTCAGGCGATCAAAGAAATTACCGGCCGTGATACCGAATTGTCCACTGCAGGCGGCACATCCGATGGCCGCTTTATAGCGCCAACCGGTGCTCAGGTACTGGAACTGGGTCCATGCAATGCGACCATTCATCAGGTCAACGAGCATGTATCTGCGGAAGACCTGGATACCCTCGCCGTCATCTACGAACGGATGCTGGAACTGCTGCTAGCCGCAGATTGATATGACGCAAGCTCTGCCTTCAAAACTGATTTGCCCAGTGTGCGCAGCACCACTGACTAGCGATGATCGTAAACACTGGCGTTGTCACAACAACCACAGCTTTGACCGCGCTCGCCAGGGATATCTGAATCTTTTGCTGGCGCATAAAAAGCGTTCAAAGTCTCCCGGCGACAGTGCTGAAATGGTCGACGCACGACAACGTCTGCTGGACTCAGGAGTTTACCAACCGATCTCGGATCTGTTGAACCAGGCTGTGAATAACAGCCTGACAAGCAACCAGTCTCTTCAACTCTGTGATGTCGGCTGTGGCGAAGGGTATTACACAACGCGCCTGTCTCAGTCACTGAGCGCACACCAATATCCTCATAGAATTTACGGTGTCGATATTTCCAAAGATGCCGTTAGAGCGGCTGCACGCCGGGGCAAACAGAGCACCCCAGACAGTGATGCGATGGAATGGCTGGTGGCCTCCGGTGCCCACCTACCCTTTCAGGGGCACAGCCTTGACCAGATTTATTGCTTGTTCACCCGTCTGATGCCGGAGGGTTTTAGCAAGGTGCTGCGCCCCGACGGTCAGGTGTTCACCATAAATACCGGTCTGAGCCACTTGCGGGAGATGCGGGAGATCCTGTACCCCCAGGTGAAAGACAACTGCTTTAACCCGACGAAAGTGATGGAGGCCAACGGCTTTCTCTGCATCAATGAGCAACCGCTGGTGTACACCATTGAACTGAAGGACCCGCAGCAGATTCACGACTTATTGTTGATGACTCCCCATGTCTGGAAAGCCAGTCCGGCAGCGCGCGAACAATTACTGGCGCGCAACAGCCTGACCGTTACCATCGATGTTGTTTTACACCAGTTTGCACAAACCCCATCGACACCGCAGAATGTGCAGTACTGAATGTTGATTAATCGCCCAGCCTTTCACTGCCGTACTCTATGACCGCAAAATCAGCAAGCTCCATCCCGGCAATACGCCACCGAGCCAAAAGCCCGGAACAAAAAGCCCTGCGACGTCAGCAAATTCTGGATGCCGCTGCAGCGCATTTTGCGGGTGCGGCCTTCGATAAGGTGAACCTGATCGATATTGCACAACACATCGGTATCACCAAGGCAGCACTGTATCGCTACTTTCGCTCAAAAGAGACGCTGTTCCTGGCGCTTTACCTGCAGCAACTTGAAGTTATGGTTGCTTCGGCCGAGGTACTGGATACGCAACAGACTCCCGCCGAAGCATGTGTTGAGGTGATCAACCAGAATCCCTTGTTTTGTCGCCTTAATGCGATTCTACACACGGTACTGGAACAGAACCTCACTGTGGCGGAAGCCATCGACTTTAAACGTGAGCTGATGCCTCTGATGGCTCGTTTTGCACAGAAAATTTCCGACTGGCTGGGTGTCAGCATTCCACAAGCCATTGGCTTATTACACCATATTCAAGCCACTATGATTGGTTGCTGGCACATCGCTCATCCCAGCGAAACGGCCGCAGAAGCCATGAGGCAAACGCCTTTTGACCATTTGCTGGTCGATTTTAAAACCGTATTTCACCAGCACATTCACTGGTTAATGGCGGGCTTTATTGAGGTTCAGGGAGATCAATCACAACCGAAGGAAGCAACACATGACTGAAGTTGGTTTTTACATCCTCGGCGGGCAGCAACAGCAGGATCAATGGCAATTTGCTTGCCGCTTGACCGAAAAAGCCAGTCGACAAGGCAATCATGTGTTGATTCAGCTTGATTCTGAGCAACAAGCGAAAGCCTTCAGCGCGCTGCTCTGGTGTTATCGTGATGATGCCTTTGTGCCTCACGCACTGCTGACTGACCCCGATGCACCGACCGATTGCCAGATCAGTATTGGTTGGCAGGCCGATGCCGGACACCAGCACGATGTGTTGATTAACCTCAGCGCTGAGCTACCCGGTTTTTTCAGCCGATTTCATCGCCTGGTAGAAGTTGTTGTGCAGCAAGACGCGGTTCTGAACTACACTCGAAAACACTACAAACATTTGCAAGACCGGGGTTATCCTATAACCCATACCGATATGAGAATGCGCTAGATGAGCAACAGCAACGAACCGCGTGACTTGTTAGACGAGTTAGAGACACTGCAGCGTGTGCTTGACGACGCTGCCAGTGATCAGGTGGATCAGGCAACAGCCATACCTGTAATTGAGCCAGGCGAGGACATTCCCGTACTCAGCGATGCTCTGACCGACAAAACGATGTCGCAGTCACTGCCTTCTGAACCACCGCTGCTCAAACCCGAAGCTCCTGTTTTAAAAGCCGTCGCAGCTCCTGCATTTAACCCAAACCTGCCCTCGTCTAACGAAGCCATATTTCCTGTTGAAGAAGAAGCCACCAGCTTTCATGCGCATTCCATTGCCGATCTGATCGATAACGCATTAGATAACAACGAAGAGGCGTTCGTTGATCTGTTCGATCAGCAACCGGAACTCCCAAACAATGACGATGTCGAGATTCCGACTTTGCTGGACAGCGACGTGTTTGCGCCACCAGAACCGCAACAACCAGCAGCCCCCCAACAAGCAGTGACGACAGAACAACCCCCTGAGACACAGCGGCCTGCACCACAAGCTAAATCGACCGTGGCGTCGAACAATCCATTTTTGCCTCAGGCGGTGCTGGAACGCCTGGCGCGGGAACGCGAAGCCGCTCAGTACAGCGCAGAACAGGCGCAAGCAACCATGGCCAAGATCATGGGCACCCCACCGACGGAACCAACACCACCGATCGAACCAACACCGCCGATCGAATCAACGGCAACCAGCACCCGCGGCTCTTCCGCACTGTCGGAACTGCACAAATCGGCCATTATCGACCGACTGGTGTACGAGATGATGCCGGAGATTGAGGCACGACTGCGGAAAATCCTCGCTGAAAAACTCTGAGCGCAAAACACACCATCGCAATGCCTGAAAAAACGCCGCCCGGATAACCCGAACGGCGTTTTTAATGCCCGCGAAAGCGGCTGATTCCTTGCGCTATTTCCGCTATACTATCGCCCATTTTTCGCGCCCTGGCTGGCAATCGAACCTTTGCAGCCACTAACGCATTCCAAACAAAACGCCGAATATAACGAACGAGTAGCAACGAGCACTATGGATAAGACGTATCAACCTAACGCTTTAGAGCAAAACTGGTACAAGCAGTGGGAAGAGAAAGGTTATTTCAAACCTTATCAGGACCACCTGGAAGGCGAAGGATATTCGATCATGATTCCGCCGCCGAACGTCACCGGCTCGCTGCATATGGGGCACGCATTCCAGCACACCATTCAGGATGCCCTGACCCGCTACAAGCGCATGAATGGCAACAAAACCCTGTGGCAGGTCGGTACTGACCACGCAGGCATTGCCACCCAAATGGTGGTCGAGCGTAAACTGGCAGCAGAAGGCCAGCCTGACCGTCACGCTTTAGGTCGTGATGAATTCACCAAAAAGATCTGGGAATGGAAAGAAGAATCCGGCGGTACCATTACCCGCCAGATGCGTCGCTTGGGTAACTCCGTTGACTGGGAAACTGAACGCTTCACCATGGACGACGGTTTCTACAAAGCGGTTCAGGAAGTCTTCGTTCGTTTGTACAAAGACGGCTTGATCTACCGCGGTAAGCGCCTGGTTAACTGGGACCCGAAATTACACACCGCCATCTCTGACCTGGAAGTCGAAAACAAAGACGTCAAAGGCAAAATGTGGCACCTGAAGTACCCACTGGCCGACGGCTTAACCTACAAAGATGAAGACGGTAACGAACACGCTTATATCGTGGTCGCGACGACTCGCCCGGAGACCATGCTGGGTGATACCGGTGTAGCCGTTAACCCGGAGGACCCACGCTATAAACACCTGATCGGCAAGGAAGTCATCCTGCCATTTGTTGAGCGTCGAATTCCAATTGTTGGTGATGAACACGCCGATATGGAAAAAGGCACCGGCTGCGTAAAAATCACCCCGGCCCACGACTTCAATGACTACGAGGTTGGTCAGCGCTGCGAACTGCCAATGATCAACGTGCTGACTTTTAATGCCGATATTCGCGACGAAGCTCAGACCTTTAACACCGATGGCAGTGTTAACAACGAGCTGTCTGGTTTTATTCCAGAAAAATACCGAGGCATGGAGCGTTTTGCGGCGCGTAAAGCCATCGTTGCCGATTTCGAAGAAGCCGGTCTGCTGGTTGACATCGTAGAAAATGACATGGTGATTCCATACGGCGACCGTGGCGGCGTGGTGATTGAGCCTATGCTGACTGACCAATGGTACGTTGACGCAAAGACCATGGCGAAACCGGCTATCGAAGCGGTCGAAAACGGCGACATCGAATTTGTACCGAAGAACTACGAGAACATGTACTTCTCCTGGATGCGTGACATTCAGGACTGGTGTATTTCCCGTCAGTTGTGGTGGGGTCATCGTATCCCGGCCTGGTACGACGAAGAAGGTAACGTCTACGTCGCCCGTACCGAAGAAGAAGTACGTGAGCAAAACAACCTGGCGGCCGACGTTGAACTGGTTCAGGACAACGACGTACTGGATACCTGGTTCTCCTCTGCCCTATGGACCTTCGGCACCTTAGGCTGGCCAAACCTGGACGACCCTGAAGTACTGAAACGCATGCAGGACTTCCACCCGACTGACGTTCTGGTTACCGGTTTCGACATCATCTTCTTCTGGGTTGCGCGCATGATCATGATGACCATGCACTTCTGCAAAGATGAAGACGGCAAAGCTCAGGTTCCATTTAAGACTGTTTACGTGACTGGCCTGATCCGTGACGAAGTCGGTCAGAAGATGTCGAAATCCAAGGGGAACGTACTCGACCCACTGGATATGATCGACGGTATTTCCCTCGACGACCTGATGCACAAGCGCACCGGTAATATGATGCAGCCGCAGCTGGCTGAAAAAATTGGCAAGCGCACGAAAAAAGAATTCCCGGAAGGCATTACACCGCACGGTACCGACGCCCTGCGTTTTACCCTGGCGGCCATGGCGTCGACCGGTCGTGATATCAACTGGGATATGAAACGCCTGGAAGGTTACCGTAACTTCTGTAACAAGTTATGGAACGCTTCCCGTTATGTGATGCTATCGGTTGCCGGTGAAGAAGCGGTTGATAAAGCGGCTGCTGACGGTACAACCATCACCATCACCGACGAAATGAAAACTAAGTGTGGTGCCAACGGTGAGGACGCCGTACTGTCTCTGGCAGATCGCTGGATTATCTCCCGACTGCAATTTGCCGAGCAGGAAGTGCGCCGTCACTTCGACCAGTACCGTTTCGATATGGCCGCATCTGCGCTGTACGAATTTATCTGGAACGAATACTGCGACTGGTACCTGGAGCTGTCTAAGCCGGTTCTGTGGGACGAAAACGCGCCGATCGAAGCCAAGCGTGGCACTCTGGGCACTCTGGTTCGTGTACTGGAAGCGGTATTACGACTGGCTCACCCAATCATGCCGTTTATCACCGAAGAAATCTGGCAGCAGGTTAAAGAGCTGGCTGGCAAATCCGGTGACAGCATTATGCTGGCGGAATTCCCGCAAGCTCAGGAAGCACTGATCGACACCGACGCCGAAGCCGACGTGAAATGGCTGCAGGATGTAATCACTGCAGTACGTAACGTCCGTGGTGAGAAGAACATCCCACCAAGCAAAGCGCTGGAATTATTGTTCAAAAACGGCGACGACGATGACTTCCGTCGTGCTGAAGAAAACCAGGCCTTCCTGATGAAGCTGGCCAAGCTGGAGAAGCTGACCTGGCTGAACGAAGGTGATGAAGAGCCCATGTCGGTAACTCAGTTAGTTGGCGATATGGAAATTCTGATCCCAATGGCTGGCTTTATCGATAAGGACGCCGAAGTCGCGCGTCTGAATAAATCGATTGAGAAGCTGGGCAAAGATCTGGATCGTGTAACCAATAAGCTGGGCAACCCGGGCTTTACTGACAAAGCACCGGCGGCGGTGATCGAAAAAGAGAAAGAAAAAGCCGCTGGTTTCGAGCGTGACATTGCCAAGCTGAAAGAGCAAATCGAGAAAATTCAGGCGCTGTAAGTCACGCCTGAGCTTTTTATAGCTGAACAAAAACCGCCCCACTCCGTGAGTTGGGCGGTTTTTTTATGACCTGCAAACCTAACAACCAGTCATCATCTTGATGCCCCGATCACTCTCAGTATTTATTGTGAATACTGATGTCGATTTGCCTCAAAAAGCACGGTACACTCACTTGAGTAAATACTCTAATAACGTTAACGAACTGATCTCCTATGACTCCTTCAGAAAGACTTCAGGCAACTTACAAGAAGCAATACGAAGCTTCACGTAAACATGCCTACCCAAGCATTCAGGAACGCAAAGATAACCTGGAAAAACTGGCGCAGCTGCTGGAAAACAATCAAGAGCGAATCTGTGATGCTATCAATAAAGACTTTGGCGGTCGCTCCTCCAACGAAACCAAGCTGTTGGAGCTGACACCACTACTGGGGTCGGTAACCTATGCTAAAAAGCGTCTTAAAAAGTGGTCCAAGCCTCAGCGCCGTCACGTTGGCCTGGCGTTTAAGGGTGCAAGCAACCGGTTGATTCCGCAGCCTAAAGGTGTGGTGGGTGTCGTCACGCCATGGAACTATCCACTGTTTCTGGCATTAAGCCCATGCGTTAGCGCACTGGCCGCCGGCAACCGCTGCATTGTTAAAATGGCCGCCAACTCCCAAAACCTGTGTCGCCTGATCGATGAATTGGTATCAGCGGCATTCGACGACACCACTCTGGCAGTGATTCCTGGCACCTCTGCCCGAGAATTCTCCGCTATGCCATGGGACCACATGGTATTCACCGGCTCTGCAGCCACAGGTAAAGTGGTGATGGAAGCGGCTTCTAAGAACCTGACACCGGTAACGCTGGAACTGGGTGGTAAATCACCCACCATCATCGCACCGGATTTCGATATCCGTACGGCGGCAGAACGTGTGACCTTCACCAAGTTCTTAAACGCGGGTCAGACTTGTGTAGCACCGGATTACCTGTTCGTTCCGGAAGGCAAAGTTGAAGAGTTCGTTAAGCACGCCAAAGACATCGTCGGTGGTCGCTACGACAGCGTCAACAACAACGACTTAACCGCAATTATTGATGAAGCGGCGTTTACCCGGTTAACCGCGACTCTGGCGGACGCAAAAGAAAAAGGCGCTGAAGTGATTAATCTGCTGAACGGTGACGATACCAACACCGAAGGCCAGAAGATTGCACCTCATGTGGTGGTCAATCCGTCTGACGATATGATCATTATGCAAGACGAAATTTTCGGTCCGTTACTACCGATCAAAACCTACAAATCGCTGGATGAGGTGGTGGATTACGTCAACGAACGCGACCGCCCGTTGGCGCTTTATATGTTCAGCAACAATAAAGCCACGCAAAACGATCTGCTGTTCCGCACCCTCTCTGGAGGCGTATGTATCAACGACAGCATGTTCCACGTCGCCCAACACGACATGCCGTTTGGCGGTATTGGAAACAGTGGTATGGGCCACTACCATGGTATCGAAGGGTTTAAAGAATTTTCAAAATTACGGCCGGTATTTAAACAATCCGGCCTGACCTCGAAGATCATCCTGATGCTGACCCCGCCGTATGGCTCGCTGTTTCAGAACGTGACCAACCTGATGCTGAAGCTGCGTCTGTAGATTTTGGCCACACATTGATGCAATAAAAAACCGCCCACCTTGAGAAAGGTGGGCGGTTTTTTAATGCTTCACATTTTGATCGGAACATTTAAACGAGAGCTAAGTCAGTTATTGTCATCTGGTCACCCCTGACAATAAAATTCTTAGTCAATTCAGTACTACAGGCAACACCAGCCCCCACGTTGGCTTGATCATCACCCCTCTTCTAGCGCTAGTGATTGCTATCTGAAAAAATCTACAATATTGCATTATTTTGGCTTGCCAAACAGTAATAAAGTTAATTCGAACCCTGACAGGAAGATAAAGATTAACTATAAGCCGGACTACACATCGACAATTATAACTCACTCAAGCTTCGCTCACGAATACGCTCTAATAGTCAAACCTGTGAGGCATACCCCAAACAGCTTACTAGTGTAAAGAAGCTGCCCTAATCAAGAGCAGTGTAACATCTAAATCTTCAATATTATTTGATGGCCAAATATCAACGCAAGCATTTTAATTCAATACTTCGATTAATATCACTGTAACAACTATCCTTTTCCATAAGGACACCACCATCAAGATAAAAAGGAAAATACTGTGAAAAACATCCTATTTCTAACGCTTGCTCTACTCTTGTCGAATAATTCATTCTCAGGTTACTGCCAAGACCTAAAAATCAAAGAAATTACAATTACTTCCGATTGGATCAAAGTAATCCCAACATCGCCGTATTACAGCCGCTACTGGAGGTTCTACATAAGGAACACCAAAACATCTAATCAAGAGTTAGCTAATGCGATAAAGATGGCATTCAGCATGAATAAAAGTATTAATTTCTGGTACCGCGCATATAACGAAGATGGTGATCTTCTAACCACCTCTCCATCTTGTTCAGTAAGTGAGGTCGCAAAATGGGAAGAAGCCGATATGGTTATCAATGCTATCACTTTAAAACAATAAGTGAGAGCTATAATGAAAACGTATCTCTTATTGATTTTATACCTTTTACCTTCATTCCCGGCTAATTCGGGAGTACAGACAACTTTTTCTTCGGAACACGTCATTAAAAATGGCATATCAGACTTTGTTAGTAGTAATGGAACCTGGCAGGTATCAGCAGAACGAAACAGTGTTTTCATAGACAACAAGACATTTATTGCAGGGCAAACAACAAATATTGAAATTAACCATAAAGATGGCCATAGCGTAATATTCAATGATGATGACACTGTTGACTCTGTTGTTAGCGTTCAGATGGTTACATCCCCAGCTACGAATCGAAACCCAGGTAATAGTTGCGGTAGCAATGCCATTTTTCGGCCAATGCTACTGATAACAATTCATGGATATAGAGGTGATAGTATAGGACTGGGCTTGGGCAACGGTGGACAGGCTTTCCAGCATGACATTGTAGACAAGTTATTGGGGCGAGCAACATCACCTGGCTGTAACCGCTTTAACACCAGCTATATCGAACAGTGGAATGTTGACTGGGACTCGGCAAGACCAATTTCAAGACAACGACAATCTCTTTCTAAAAAAGTTAATCGTTATTTGAGGTCCCAGCCTTATAAATGGGACATAGCTGTAATCGGCTTCAGTCGTGGTGCTATATTCACTCATGAATTGGCCGCTCTTCTAGAAAGTGACTTTTATCATAATTTATACACTGTATTACTCGATCCAACGGCTGCTCTAACATACGAAGATCGATACCCTTCTAGAAAAAATCCAGAATCAAATCATCACGCTTCATTATATTATGATGGCGACCCGTTTATTGACGGTTTAGGCGCAAGTCTCAATACCATTAGCGATCAGCTGATAACAGGATATGACGTCCAATTGAAGGTTTATGAAAATGCTACACACGGTCAGTTTCCGGACAAATGGGTGGCACAGTCTGGTCAAAACAGCCTCAATTCTTACTTGAATTTCCTGAATAATAATGCCGGGCCAAGAAGCCTAAATTTAAATGCCATCAATACTTCATGCTCTGAGGGTGTACTAATATCAAATTTTTGCTCTAAAAATGTTCGCATTAGATCTGGTAATAATGCTGGCATAGATGGAGATATTAAATTTGAAAACGGGAACCTTGTAGTATCTGGAAGATTATGGGTTGGGCCTATCTCTACAAACAACTTATATATGATCGGTAGAGATGGCATGGAGGTAACCACCAATCTGGTAATAGCAGCATCTTCTCTTGTTGTAAATTCGGAAAAAGCATATTACCGAGGCAACTCTCTGATTCACTCTACCTATGTAGGAATATCCCATAAACATGGAGCCTTATTAGATAGTCGTATCTTAGGGAGTGGACACAAACTATCTATCAATAGTGAAAGAATTGAAGTAGATATTTACATAGCAGGTAAAAGAATCGATCTCGGCAGTATTGACACCAGAGACGCCGTGGAGTCTTTGCTAACTGGAGGGGCAAGTACACTCTCAAAACCATTGAGAAAAATTAGCAAACTATTCTAGTAATTAACCCCAACTAAAACCTGTCGACAGAATAGTGACAGGTTTTGTTGAACTGGAAACTGCTAAACTTCACCTTTTGCTAAGCATGGACTATATGGTATATATCAGCCTATCGAGCCAGGGTAATGAAAAATCGATGCTTGCCATTGAGGAGTGCAACAAACAATACAGCCCCCACAATGGCAAATAACAGCTCAGCCAGTGCTGAACAGACAACTCAAAGTATAGAAACGCTGGTTATTGGGAACCGGTAGCTTCCTGCGTGTCTGCCTGAGTTGGCAAATTTGAGCCTGTAACAGGCTCTAGCAGCTGACTGTTACTTGTAGAAGGCTTCTACTTCGCCTTTCAGCTTCACCAGCATAGGGTTGCCGAAACGGTCTTTAGCCACTGGCGAGGATACTTTCACCCAGCCTTCGCTGATGCAGTATTCTTCAACGTTGTTACGCTCTTTGCCGTTAAGAAGAATACCGACTTCGTGCTCGAAGTACTCTTCCGCATAGAACTTGCTTTTAGGATTAACAGACAGGTGGTCTGGCAGTGCTGGCTTGTCGCTCATTATTACAACCTGAGTTTAAGGTAATGGGATAGTGTAAAAACGAGCGATATTGTAGGAGTTCAAATCAAGTCGAACAAGTTACTTTCTATTAATCTTGCGAACTGATCCAAAACTTCACGACTGAAACCTCTCTACATATCTCAATGCCCCGGCTTGTTGAATTAGCTAGAAAAATTACTCAGACATTACATTTCTATATGCTGCAATTGCTCTTGATGAGGTACTGCTTGCGGTTTGGACAGCGAAAAACAAGTCACCATTCAAAAAACTTTCTCTCACCTTGGGGTTTGGGTGTGATGCGATAATATCTTGCTTCTCCTTTACGAACCACTCAGGGGTTTCTTGATTATTCATCACAATCTCATGCTTATTTAATGCAACATACCCTGCATTGCCCTCAAGAGCCCTTAGCCCGCTATTCATAGCCTCTAGAACCCCATCAAAAACTTCACTTGTTATTGTTAGGCCTTTGTCCTGCCAATCATTAAGTACCTCTTCCCCCAGGAATGCCCTACCTAATTGCTCGAGGTCTGTACTTATCTGGACAGATGTAGACGCACTAGTTGCCGCTATTCCCTCCTCCTCGTTCAACTTGGCTTGCGGTACACTATTCGTAAGTTCATTAACTCTCTTTGAAGCCAGTAAATTAATTGAGCTGTTGATTTGCATTATGAACCTCCTTTTTCATTTGACTCAGCAAGAAGAATACCAGGAGATAAATTGCTGATTATGTGACGTACTTACTTGATTCAATGGGAAAGATATTGCCTCCTAGCGGCAATGTGTCTCCTCCTGAAACCTTGTCAAGTGCAATTTCGAATTGCAGAATTTATCAAACCGATCACTTGTCCCTTTATAGGAGTTTGATTTAATAACAATTCGCTTCCAGTGCCTCCAAGTTACCCCTGCAATTGCGCATCCAGATTCTTGGACTTAGAAACACAAGAATTAAACTTCGAACAGCCTGGCTTTCTATCCTGACTGGTTTTTCTATACGTACATTCGCAAGCGATAAGAATCTAGATGGCATTAATTGTATTACCAATATTCTGAGTTATTGCCTTCATCATTTGGCCATCTCCTTCAGCAAAGGAGTGCTCGAGAGCATCATTTATATACTCAAAAATCTTTGATTCTCCATCAGCGTGTGTATTCCCAGTCTGTCGTTTCTATTGATTACTGTTTAGTTATGACCTATTTATAAAGCCAGCTAACACCTAATCCGGGTCTGTGATGGCGATCTGCTGATTTTGTTGCAGGTAGTTTTCTGCAGGAGTGAAATTTCCTTTCTTAGCCTGCTCTAACAAACCCAGATAAGTATCCTTTTCCATGCCATAACTCAGCGAGCAGGTCACAGTCAGAATGGTCATTATTAATTGCTTCAAAACAATCCCTTAAAATTAACCAGATACATCCCAGCGTAATACTAACAAATAGATTTTTAAATTGAATATGGAGGGTCAGCTCAATCCGAACAGTATGTGTCCATATTTACCACCCTTCTGTCTTGATTCCCCCTTAAGTCGCGAGAGACTTATAGGCATACTGCCCGAGCACTTATACCTAAACTGGAGCAAACATGATGACCATCCCAGTACTGACCGTACTATTCGCCATACTGTCGATCATTATTACCAAGATGCCGGTAGCCTACGCCATGAATCAGCAGAAAGGTGGCTACAACAACCGTTACCCACGAGATCAGCAAGCCCAGCTGGCAGGTTTTGGCAAACGTGCCCTATCTGCTCACATGAACAGCCTGGAAGCACTACCAGTCTTTATCGCAGGGCTATTCTGCGCGCTGTTTTTCCAGGCAGACGAAACGCTGATTAATGTCTGCTGTCTGCTGTTTGTGTTAAGCCGGGTGTTGTACACGGTATTCTACTGGGTGGATATTCATGCGATGCGCAGCCTGAGCTGGAGCGTAGCGTTCATCAGCAGCTGTGTGTTGGTGTTAGCACCGCTATTGAAGTGATCGACGATTATCAGTCAGACATAAAAAGGCCGCTCAACTTTGAAATTGAGCGGCTTTTTTCAAATCAGATAGATCAGAACATAAATCGAACAATTAGCATTGAATAATTTCTAATATTCGCTCTTTTTGAATCGTCCGTGGTTGGCTCAGAGGGACTCGCATTCGGCCTGGTGTTGGAACCACGGTATTTTTTTATCTCTCTGACATTGGAATATTCCAGTCCAACCTCCCCCGAAACAGACAACTGTTGAGAGATCGGATATTCAGCGCCCAGAATAAAATTAACCCCATACCCTCGTGTGCTGGTAGAAGATTTCGAACTGTAAATACCATTACCATCATAGCTTTCTGAGCGACTAACCGAATCGTCCTCACCATAATAAAGGCGTGCTCCACCACCCCAATATGGCACTATCTCCCCAGCAATGCCATGTAAGAGCCTGTGATAAGCAACGGCTACACTAAGATCTGTGTCTCTGTCTTTGCTGTTATCAGGCTTCTCCCTTTCTGAAGTCTTTCTATCAAAATCTATAATAGTAAAAGAAGCTTCAATCCTGTTAGATTCGCCTAAACGAATAGGAACAGCGATGGATCGAGAGTTCTGACTGCCGGTGCCAACAGCAAGTCCGTACTGTGTTTCAGCACAAGCATAAAAGCTCGCGAACAATAGAAAGGCAGCTATAGGGTTTTTCACTTAAACTTCCTGTAATAATGAGGCGCGCATCGTATCATCAATTATATTAATATCAACAGACTCAAGACTCTGCGACATTCGACCCCATTCTGGATAACACCAAAACACGTTAGAATCGCGCCAGCTCCGCAACCTGCGACTTCATAACTCAGGCCTGATCGCATCATGTTCACCCAAGTCAGACACAAACAGTGGTTTATCCTGCTGCACCGCTACCTCGGTTTAACGGCCGCACTGTTCCTGATTGTTACTGGCATAACCGGGGCAGCCCTGGCCTATCACGATGAAATTGATGAATGGCTAAACCCGCAGTTGTTTTATACCGCCGAACAAGGTGATCAGTTTCTTGAGCCGAGTGAATTATTCCTGACCGCACGACACCACGTCGCCACATTTGATGGGGAGTTCAGCACCATGCCACTGAATTTCCGCGATGGTCGGTCGTTACTGATCTGGGTGCGTCATGACGGTGGCTTCAGTCAGTTATTTATTAATCCCTACACCGCAGACATCATCGGCCTGCGCGATCCATCCGATCTGAGCCAGAGCTGGCGAAACCTGATGGGTTTTATTTATAAGCTGCATTACACCTTATGGATTCCGAATAACTGGGGGTATTGGCTACTGGGCATAGTCGCCCTGCTATGGACGCTGGATTGTTTTATATCGCTGGCAACGACCTTACCGGTCGTCAAGATTTTTCGCTTACGGTTATTTTTAAGCCGCTGGCGCCAGAGTTTCAAAATGCGCTGGCGCAGTCGTGGTTACTCGTTTCATTTTTTATTGCATCGCTGCGCCGGTTTATGGCTTTGGGGCTTATTGCTGATTTTTGCCTGGTCGTCAGTCGCGTTAAATCTGCGTGATGTGTATAAACCGGTGACCTATACCGTACTCGGCGAGCCACCCGCAACACCCTCTGCTGGCCATCAACTTCCGGAAATGAAGATGTATAAAGCGCTGATATTCGCCCGCCAGCGTGCCCGCAACCTCAGCGAAAAATACGATCTTCAGTTAGGCATAGAAGGCTCTATACGCTACAGCGAATTCGCCAACAGTTATGTCTATCGGTTTAATTCATCCCGAGACCTAGACCCACAATTGACCCGCAGCCGGATATACATAGATGCCAGCAGCGGTCAGCTATTGGGCGAATACTGGCCCAGTGAACAGCATGCAGCGACCACCGTCACTCAGTGGCTATATGGTCTGCATATGGCAGAAGTGTTCAGCTGGCCTTATCAGTTATTGGTTTTTTTATTGGGGTTGATGATTGGTTATTTAAGCTACAGTGGCATCGTTATCTGGTTAAGGAAACGCCATAAAAATAAAAACAGGGAATTTTCGCCGAATCATTACTATTGAGGCTGACGCGGGCAGTTAACATTTGTTTGATCCAATCTGCACTAACTCCGCGCTGGGCGTTGCTGTGCGAAAGAATTATATTTGAAAAAACGATCCTCCGATCAGGATCGTTTTGTGTGCATTAAAGATAGAATTAACCGACAATTCTCGATGTTTAAATGCGTGTAATATGCACCTGCATATTAGGGACAAGGATTGGAGATTCGGGCATGAATAGCATCAATCTTTGCCACAGCGTCATCATCAAGGATTATCTGAGCACTATCGATATTTTCCTTCAACTGAAGCATATTGGTCGCGCCAATAATGTTTGAGGTAACAAAGCTGCGCTCGGTAACGAATGCCTGTGCCATCACCGCGGCCGACATCCCCAAATCCTGTGCTAACTCAACGTATTCACGAGTCGCCTGCTGGGCTACCTCGCTCGTATAACGGGTGAAACGATCAAACAGTGTTAAGCGGGCATTTTGTGGCTGCTGATCATTCAGGTATTTACCGGTAAGCACACCAAATGCAAGAGGTGAGTACGCTAACAGGCCCATCTTTTCGCGCTGCGATACTTCCGCAAGACCCACTTCATAACTGCGATTCAGCAGATTATAAGGATTCTGAACAGAAACCGGGCGTGGCCATCCGTTTGCATCCGCAATGTTTGCTGCCTTCATGGCTCCCCAGGCCGTTTCGTTGGATAGACCGTAATGACGAATTTTTCCCAGCTGAACAAGTTCATTCAATGCCGCCAGTGTTTCTTCCAGTGGCGTCGTTTCATCTTCTTCCTGATGCTGATAACCCAACTGACCAAAAAAGTTGGTCTTTCGCGCCGGCCAATGCAGCTGATAGAGATCAATATAGTCGGTTTGCAAACGGTCAAGACTGGCATCCACAGCCTGAAAAATATGGTCCCGTGTTAGTTGCGGGCCACCACGAATATGCCCTAACCAGTCGGCTGGCCCGGCCACTTTTGTTGCCAGAATGACGTTATTGCGATTGCCGGTCTTTTTAAACCAACTGCCAATATAGCGTTCTGTGGAGCCCTGAGTCTCAGGACGAGGCGGTACCGGATACATCTCTGCTACGTCAAAGAAATTAATACCTTGTGACAGAGCGAAGTCCATTTGCTCGTGTGCCTGAGCTTCGGTGTTTTGCTCACCCCAGGTCATAGTTCCGAGACAAATTTTGCTCACCTGTAGCTCGGTATTTCCTAATGGGCGCGTTTGCATAATCGTTCACCAATGGTAACAAAATCGTGGTAGGCATTATTCACAGAAGCAGCAGCGCTGTTAATACGGATACAGGGATCTTTGTGTTGCTTCAGTGCAACAGCCTTTTCGCCGCAGGTGTTGGCGGCTGAAGAGCTTTACTCGTCAGTCTTGACTGTGCAACCAGCTGAAAAATCGACGGCGCAATTGTTGGGCTGCTGCGCGATCAGCAATGGTATCAATTAACTGTAAGAACTGCCGCTTTACCGCCTCAGGTGCAGAAGTCTGTTGTTGCTCCAGCTGATGCAATAATGTTTCAGCAGCCAGATGGTAGTTTTCATCCAGCAACAGCGCAGAAACTTCCGAATCTACCCCCTCTGCATAACTGCCAGCCATGTAGCCAAAACGCTGTTGCGCCTGTTGAATTTGCGGGCCGCGCAACCATTCGAAATGCTCTACCTGCAATAACGCAGCAATGGGTGCCAGTGCTTCTTTGGGCTGCGGGAATTCAGCTTTCAGTTGATCCAATAGCGCATGAATCAACAGGCCGCGCGCGCGCGAGTTCTCTGGCTTGGCATGCACAGTGCGTTTCAGAAACGCAAGATCATCGGATGACAGATAAGAACCGGTGAGGCGTTTTTGCTCCAGCGACTGCAGTCGGGTGTCGATGTCATCATCAAGCCAGGGTTGCAGCAGTGCCATAATCTGAGACTCACCACACACCCCCTGCAACCGGCCAACCACCTCGCCCTCTTGCAACAAGATGAGCGTTGGCAAACTGCGGATCTGATACTCCTCCGCCAGCGTGGTGTGATCCTCAGCATTCACCTTAGCGATATACACCTGTGGTTGACGTTGCTGTACCGACTGCAACAACGGCAACATCGCCAAGCAGGGTGCGCAGGAAGGCGCCCAGAAATCTAACAGCACAAGCTGATGCTGCTGCAATGTGCCGTTAAGACAATCGGCGCTAAGTTCTGGAAGATGATCCAAAGCAGTGATTCCGCGGGGTTAGATTAGCTCCTGAGCGAGGGTTGGGAGTATACTGCGACCATGAATACGACATCCAACGCTTCGCGCAAAAACTTTTTGATCGGTAGTTTGATCACAGTCTGGCTGGCAGCCACGCTGCTGGGTCTTTGGTGGTTTCAACAACAAACCATTCGTCCGTTTATTGCTGCCAGCGACGATACCCGCTTGTGGCAAGCGGCCCATGTTGAGTCATTGTTCCAATCGGCTATCCGTAAGCTGCCTGACGATACTGAAGCAGACGTTGTGCTGTTCCATTTCTGGAACCCCGATTGCTTGTGCAACCAGGTCAGCCAACGGCACTTCAACGGCATTCTGAGAGAGTTTAATCAGCAACAGCTGAGAGTAGTGGCGATTACCTCTAGCACGACCAGTCGGAAACACATCGACGACTTCAAACGTCTGAATGGTGAACGGATTGATTTGATTCAATTAAGTCCTGACCAACTGCCACTATCAGCCAGTCCAGGCCTGGCGCTGTTCAACCGCATCGATGGTGAGTATCACATGGGGTATTTTGGCGCTTATGGTTTTGGTGCCTTGTGTACCGTCGCCAACGACGATTTTTTCCCCGGTATTATTCGCAATCTGAAAAAAGGCCGTTACGGACCCTTTATGAATGTTGCTGGCGATGGCTGTTTCTGTGCCTGGAATTCGTCACCATAATTCGGCTAATGCGATTTTCTTAAGGTTCGGCGCAGCCGTCCGGTCATTTTTATCAACTCACGTTCGGCTTGTTTATTGCGTGCTTCTGCAATGTAAAAATAGTGAACCAGTTTTTTATTCAACTCTCTGGCCAACAAAATGGTTGCCGGAAAAGTCTGTTCAACACGCTGTAAATACTGCCCTGGCGTTTCACCAACGTGAGCCTCCAAACCCAAACGTTGTGCCCGCTTCTGCAGCTTCTGCCATGCCTTCATAAAACCTGAACTGGATTTTGGCCGTTGCCCCCACCAGATAATGAGTGCGCCACCGAGAAAAACCACAGCAAAAAGAGCCGCGATACCATACAAAAGTTTTTCATACGATTTAATCCCCAACACGCTGCTCAATAATTGGCTCTGACGCTGATTGTCGTAGGATAAAACCCAACGTTGCCAATAATAATTCAGACTATCAATCTGTAATCGCAGCTGATTAATCCAGTTAATACCCTTCAGTTTATGGGCTGAAAATAACTGTTCGTCGAGGAAACTGCCCTCTTCTTGCATAGCGGCTTCAAGGCCCAGTTCAATCCGTTCAGGCGAGACTGCAGCAGTTGGATCAATACGCAGCCAGCCGCGGTCTTTAATCCAGACTTCGATCCAGGCGTGGGCGTCATACTGCCGCACTGAAAGGTATTTTTCATCGCCATGCCATTCTCCCCCCTGATATCCGGCAACAACGCGAGCAGGAATGCCAACAGCACGGGCAGCAAACGTCATGGCTCCGGAGTAATGCGCACAAAACCCGCGACGACTGTCGAATAAAAACTCGTCAATATCGTGCTCACCCAACACCGGCGGCTTGAGGGTGTAAAAAAATGGCTGCTGGCGGAAATGATTCCACAAGCCATTCATGTATTCCGCGTCACTGGTAAATTGCTGGCGAAATTGCCTCGCCCACGCCACAGTTCTGGGGTTTCGTTCAGCAGGTAAGCGGGTGTAATTGCTCAGGCTACGCTGGCTCAATCCGCGATGATCAACCCGTACACTGGGCCAGGACACAACACTGTAGCGCTTTCGTTGATAAACCGGACGGCGGTTTACCAACCGATCATCCGAGGTCATGCCGGTTCCTTTTTCAACCGCGGCCACACCACGCAGAGCAAACAACCATTTCTGATCCGTAGGTTCCTGAATGATTTCGTATTCCAGCACACCTTGGGCACCAGCAGGTGGCTGCCAGCTCTCAGGTGCCCATTCGGTTGAAACGCGGGCCGAGGGCTTCCAGCTACGACCATCGTAATGATCCAGAATCACACCCCGAAAATAACGCTCCTCTCTCGCTGGAACCTCATCATCCTTAAAGGACACGCGAAACGCCAATTCATCCGACTGGCTTAGGTTAGCGATGTCGCCAGGGGACATGGAATCCGATAATCCGGTTCGCGCCTGATCGGATTGCAAGCCGACACTCCACAATGGTCCGAGACGGGGAAAAACCAGATAGATGATCAACATAAAAGGCAGCGACACCAACAATATCCGCAAAGATAACGTTGATGCGGTTTTGCGCTGAGTGATGCTACCGCCGTGATTTTGCTGTAACGCAATCAAAGCCGTGGTAATCAACCAAACGACAACGATCCCTGTGACGGCCGCCATGATGCCCTGGTCAAACAGGAAACCGACAGCCAGCAAAAAATAACAGAGAAAAATAACGATCTGACCGTCACGCCGGTTACGCATTTCCAGAACTTTCAGAATGGCCGCTGCAACCAGAAAGGCCGACGCGCTCTCCAAGGAAAACGATTGACCAAACGACAATACCACCGCACTCGTGGCAGCAATGACCGCTAGGGTTTTGACCGTTTTATTGGGGTAAGGAAAACGTCCAAGGTGTACCATCCAGCGCCACCCCGCAACAAATACCACCACGGTCCACATCCACAACGGCAGATGTAGCGCATGCAAACCAAGGCTGGCTGCAACCGCCAGTAAAATCCAGACCAGAGCGACACGCGGAATGTGTTTCATGATGTCCTCTCGTCTGCAGCCAAACCATAAACAGCCAGCTGCTGCAGGCAATAATCCCGATGGACTTCACTGTTATCAGGTTTTATTTCACTGTCCGGCAAACGCAGACCGTACTTCCAGCCATTCTGATGCGCCTGTAATACCCAGCCGGTTAACCGCGAAATACGGCTTTCCAAATTGGCCGGGGCCAACATTTCCCAGTCAAGCCAACACATCGCCCCTTCATCGCTATCAAATTCTTTGGTGACAAGCCCTTTACCGCGCGCCAGTTGTTTCCAGGCAATTTGTTTCAGCGAGTCACCCGCTTGATATGGCCGTAAGCCGTTGAAATCCTGATTACCGCTTTGCTGTGATGTCGCGCCCTGTAATTCTTCACCTCCCTCTCCCGGTGCAAAAATAAAAGGGACAAAATCAGGTTTTGGATACACCAGCACATTAAAATCCAGTCCGACCCAGGTCCAGGCGGTGTACATACCGACCGGGAAACGGGTTTCCATCCGCAGTCGTCCAGGGTTTAACCAACCGCGCTGATGCGTACGAAAACTGAGACCAACCACCGTGGTCTCAGCAACGACAACATCGGCCTCAAGCTCCGGGTTATCCGGAAAGCCAACCATCAGTGCTTCATGAGATTTTTTCTTGGCCGCGATAATACGAACCGGTAATTCAATGACATCGCCGCTGAATACCGGATAGGCGTGTCCTGCGGCAATGGTCAGTCCGGATAAATTACCGTAAGTAAAATTCATCGCGGCCATGGCAACACAGAACAACCAGAATGTGAGTGCGTAGATCAGGCTGTTCTGGTAATTGATTGCGCTGACCAACATAACCAGCAAGATACCGGAAAATAACAGACCAACCCGGTTTGGGACGATAAAGATGGATCGATGATTCAGCTCCACCTGGCGGGCAGGCGGTATACGACGATCCAGCCAGCTCAGCCAGCGTTGGCGCCAGGCAGCAGGAATAGATAACGTCATCATGCGAACCTATACCAGCACCGGTACCGTATTTAGTATTTGTTGTGAAACGCTGTGTGCGCCACCATCAGCCGCATCCGCCAGCCGGTGATCCACCACAGCCGGTAATACGGCCTGGATATCTTCCGGCACCATGTGGCCGCGGCCATGAATTAATGCCCAAGCCTTGGCACTGCGCAATAGCGCCAGCGATCCACGTGGCGATAAACCATACTGATAGCCACCTTCGTAGCGGGTGAAAGCAATGATGCGCTGAACATAATCCAGAACAGAAGATGAGGTCTGAACCTGGTTTACCTGCTGCTGCAACTGCGACAGCTGCTCGTGAGAAATCACCCCAACCAGGTTATTTGCCATAGCACGACGATCTTTGCCTTCCAGCAGTTCTCGTTCAGCTTTTTCGTGCGGATAACCCAGCTGAATACGCATCAGAAAGCGATCAAGCTGGGATTCGGGTAATGGGAAAGTTCCGGACTGAGAAACCGGATTTTGTGTAGCAATGACAAAAAAAGGATCTGGTAATGCGCGGGTTTCCCCTTCTACGGTTACCTGACCCTCTTCCATCGCTTCCAACAGCGCACTTTGTGCTTTGGGCGTTGCCCGGTTAATTTCATCAGCCAGCAGTAACTGAGAGAAAACAGGACCGGGATGAAACCGGAAACGTCCCAGTTCCGTGCCCGGCTCTTTTTCAAAAATGCTGACACCGAGGATATCGGCAGGCAATAAATCACTGGTAAATTGAATGCGGTTGTACTGCAGACTTAACGCACTGGCCAGCGCGTGAGATAACGTTGTTTTGCCCATCCCCGGCAAGTCTTCAATCAGTAAATGTCCTTTCGCCAATAAACAGGCCAACGCCATTTTCAACTGAGTCTCTTTACCCAATACCACCTGATTCAGCTGGCTCAATGCCTGATCAATTACCTGGGACATGCGTTTACCTTGGTTATAATTACGGTACCCAGGAAACAACAAATCGCCCAGGAACAAACTCCGACAAGAATATGGGACTCAGGTTCACTTGGAAAGGCTTGTCACGCCAAATTCGTAACCACCCCGTGACCTTTGCTAAGAAAATAAAAACCCCATAAACGCGACGTTTACAGGGCTGATTTACTGCGATAAAAACCTGCGGGTTACAGGCTCTGTAACCCCAGCTCAAGATCTCTCTGAATATCTGCAATATTCTCCAGACCGACTGCAATGCGCAACAGCCCCTGAGAAATACCGGCGCGATCGCGCTCTTCATCGCTCAAACGACCATGGGTGGTCGTCGCCGGGTGAGTAATGGTTGTCTTGGCATCCCCCAGATTCGCAGTGATCGAAATCATACGAGTGGCATCCACTACCTTCCAGGCCGCATCACGTCCACCCGCCACTTCGAACGACAGCACGCCGCCAGACAATGATTGTTGCTTCTGTGCCAGAGCAAACTGCGGATGAGAGCGTAAACCACAGTAGTTCACTTTGGTGACAGCGGGTTGTTGTTCTAACCATTGTGCCAGTGCCAACGCATTTTCTGTGTGCGCTTTCATGCGTAGCGATAAGGTCTCAAGGCCTTTGGTAAAAACCCAGGCATTAAACGGACTCATGGTCGGCCCAGCTGACCGTAGCACACCAATAATCGGCTCGATTAATTCGTCGCTACCAACAACAGCGCCTCCGACACAGCGTCCCTGACCGTCAATGTATTTCGTTGCAGAATGCACCACCAAATCCGCTCCCAGGCTCAGTGGGCGCTGAATAGCAGGAGTGCAAAAGCAATTATCAACCACCAGCCGCACGTCATTCTGATGAGCAAGTTCTGCTAATGCAGGAATATCGGCAACTTCAGTAATCGGATTGGAGGGTGACTCAAGGAAAAACAGCCTGGTGTTTTCCTGCAGATTATTTTTCCAGTCGTTGATATCCAGCAGGTCGACATAACTGACCTGAATATCAAATTTCTTCAGAAACTTTTCAAACAGTACATTGGTACTGCCAAACACACTGCGGGAAGAGATTAAATGATCACCGGCTTTTAAATGAGCCATACAAACAGCGTATACGGCAGCCATACCTGATGCCGTTGCAGCACAGGCTTCACCACCTTCAAGCGCAGCTAAACGCTGCTCAAACGTGCGTACCGTAGGGTTCGTATATCGAGAATACACATTGCCTTGCGCATCGCCGGAGAAACGTGCTGCCGCTTCTGCGGCTGAATTAAATACATAGCTGCTGGTCGGGAAAATAGCTTCACTGTGCTCACATTCAGGCGTGCGTACCTGTCCAGCACGCACCGCCAGTGTTTCAAACTCAGCATCAGTGAGATCCGATTGGTAGCGATCATTAAATTCTGAAAAGTCGGTCACTGTTTACTCTATCCACTTCAGGATTGTGATTCATTGTGCAAATCGATAGCGACATTTTCTACCGCATTGCGTTTACCCTTTGAGGCATCATTTCGCAGGGCGTGCAGTCGTGCAAAATACGCATCGTCGATATCACCAGTAATATACTCACCGTTAAATACCGAGCAATCAAACTGTTTCGCGTCGGTGTTACTGCCCTCGATACAAGCATCAATCAGATCAGGAAGTTGCTGATAAATCAGCCAGTCTGCACCGATCTCAGCGGCAATTTCATCCGTTGAACGATCGTGAGCGATAAACTCTTCTTTGGCGGGCATATCAATGCCATAAACATTTGGATAACGCACTGCTGGCGCCGCTGATGCAAAATACACATTTTTCGCGCCGGCTTCGCGTGCCATTTCGATAATTTGTTCACAGGTTGTGCCGCGTACAATCGAGTCATCAACCAGTAACACATTTTTACCGCGGAATTCCAGATCCAGTGCGTTCAGTTTCTGCTTAACCGATTTTTTACGCTGCTGCTGGCCCGGCATAATAAAGGTACGACCAATGTAGCGGTTTTTCATAAAACCTTCGCGAAACTTTACACCCAGGCGATTAGCCAGCTCCAGCGCCGACGAACGACTGGTATCCGGAATCGGGATGACCACATCGATATCGTGGTCCGGGCGCTCACGCATGATTCGCTCAGCCAGTTTTTCACCCATATGCAAACGGGCTTTGTAAACCGACATGCCATCAATAATTGAATCGGGGCGCGCAAAATAAACGTGTTCAAAAATACACGGTACCAACTGCGTATTCTCGGCGCACTGCTGGGTAAACAACTCCCCTTGCTCGGTAAGTACAATCGCCTCACCCGGCGCAATATCACGCTCAATTTTGAAGCCCGCTGCGTCGAGTGCAACCGACTCAGACGCTACCATGTATTCCTTACCATTTTCGGTTTCACGGCTACCGTATATCGCCGGACGAATACCATTAGGGTCGCGAAAAGCAATAATTCCGTAACCGCAGATCATCGCAACAACGGCATAACCGCCACGAACGCGCTTATGGACGCGTTTTACCGCTTCAAAAATCATTTCCGGCGTTGGTTTTAACTGATTCTGACGTTGCAGTTCATGTGCAAAAACATTCAACAATACTTCAGAATCTGATGTGGTATTGACATGGCGCAGATCGGCACGATAAATATCTTCGGCCAACTCGGCGGTATTGGTCAGATTACCGTTGTGCGCCAGCGTTATGCCGTAAGGCGAATTCACATAAAACGGTTGTGCTTCGGCTGAACTGGATGAGCCTGCCGTGGGATAACGGACATGACCAATACCAATGTTACCGACTAAACGCTGCATATGACGGGTACGAAACACATCACTGGCCAGACCATTGTCTTTACGCAGATACAATTTGCCTTCGTTACTGGTAACAATACCAGCGGCATCTTGCCCACGGTGCTGCAAAACTGTCAGAGCATCATAAATGATCTGGTTGACATGGGTTTTAGCAACGATACCCACTATTCCGCACATGCGCGTATAACCTCAAACAAGCTTAATAATTATTGATTCAGAAGAGAAAGAGACATCACCTGATCCTTTGCACCCGGCAACGTTTTACGTGCCCAGTCAGCAACCGATTCAAGGTGTGGAATCAGCATCGACTCCTGCCACCAGGAGTCCTGTGGAACGAGCGTAAACTGCAAACCATAAACCGCGGCCACCAGAATAATCAGGCCACGTACACAACCGAATACCATTCCGAAAACACGATCAGTGCCACCTAAGCCAGTCATCCGAACGACCTCAACTAACAGGTGATTGATCATGGCACAGATCACCAGTGTGCCGGCAAACAGGATGGCAAAAGAGACGATCCAGCGCAGTGAATTAGTATCAATGCTGCCTTCAAGCAGCGTAGCGAGATTACCGCTTAACAGGCGGGCTACCAAAAAGGCAAGAATCCAACTGGCCAATGACAGGGCTTCTTTGACGAAACCGCGTTTCAGACTGATCAAACTGGAGATGGCTAATACTGCCACGATTACCCAATCAATTACCGCCATGCGAGCTGTGCCTCAGACACTGTGCTAAAGCGCGCAGTATAGCAAAGGCGCTGCTATCGAAGGAACCTGAAAAAGCTCTGGGAAGCTGAGAAAAAGTCGTCAATCAGGGTTGCATTCTCAGCGACTGCATCCGACCAAACAGTCAGATTTTTGATTTAAACCGTTTTATATGAATATCGCGTTGTTTCAGCTCTTTCCGGAGTGTTTGCTGCAGCGCTTCTATTTTACTTCGTTGCAATTCCGGCCCGACGTAAACCCGGGTCAGTGCGTCGTTGGCGAATTCCTGAACGTAGGCTTTATAGCCTTTGGTCCTCAACTTGTCGCGAAGCGCGTGGGCATTGCTCCGCTTTTCAAATGCGCCGAGTTGCAACGTCCAGGCATAAGCCAATTGCTGATCATCCAACGCAGCACGATCTCCCTTAGAACCGACAGCGGCAGGATCATCCTGCTCAACCACTCGCACTGGCGCCAGCTCGATCTCGTTATCAGCTTCTCCGCTGGCCAGTGTCTCTAAATCGATGCGCACGTGACGCTGGTTATCGATCGGCTGCCACGGTTCCATTGCCGGCATTTCCGGCACAGCTGATTGAAGTTGAATATGGGAACGAGATCCATCAAGCACGATAGGCATTGCAATACCCAGCGCCAGCACAGTGACAAAAGCACCCAGAATACGTTTTTTAAGGTGTTGTTCCATGCTCCGGAAGCCCTCAGTATCGCTCTTGCAAATAATTCAGAGCAGCTTCTACCGTGTGAAAAGAGCCGGCGATCAACCAATGTTGACCAGCCAGAGAGTCTTTTCGTAGCAACTGCGAAATAGCTTCTCCCACAGTAGCAAATTCCTCAGTAGCCAAACAGTCATTTGCTGCAGCAACACGTTCCGCAAGCTGCGCAGCTGGCAGGCCACGCCAACACTTCAATCCGGCTAACCAATAATTAGGCATTGGGGGTAGCGTATTAATCAGTGCTTCAACTGGTTTATCTTCCAACATGGCGATAATAGCACCATCGACAGAACCCAGACGTTCTGCAACATATGCTGCTGCCTGCTGATTATGAGCAACATCCAGAGTGAGCGTTAATTCTCCGCCCGCTACCGGTACAATAACGGTTTGTAAACGACCCGCTACCGAGGTACTTTTCACCACATCTGCAACAACGGCGCGGTTTGGTAAACGTCCAATGAGAGACAAAGCCTGAATGGCCGTCGCGACGTTATGGTAAGGGATATTCGCTTTTGGCAAGTTCCATTCCGCCTGTCCTTCGTGCGTCAAAAAACTCAGTAATAGCTCATTATCGTGCTCGACAATATCAAACTGCTGACCACGACCGCACCATTGCGCACCTAAAGATTCGGTTTGCTTTCTGGCAGTATGCGGCGGGTTAGGTTGACCACAGACCAAGTATTTCCCGGATCGGGCAACACCACACTTTTCGAATGCGATCTGCTCGACGGTGTCACCCAACCAAGCCTGATGATCCAAACCAACACTGGTTACCAGAGAAATATCAGCATCAACAATATTCACGGCATCCAGTCGTCCACCCAGACCAATCTCAAGCACACAGGCGTCTAAACCGGATTGCTGAAAATACGACAATGCTGCCAGCGTCCCGAACTCGAAATAGGTCAGACCGGCATCGGCACGCGCGACCTCAACCTGTTCAAATGAGCGAACCAGATCGGCATCAGAGATCAACTCACCATTGATCTGAACACGTTCGTTATAACACTGGATGTGTGGAGAGCTGTAGACACCCACCTTCATGCCCTGAGCCATGAGCAGATTGGCTAATAATGCTGAAGTCGTGCCTTTGCCATTCGTGCCCGCGACCAGAATCACCAACGGCGCCGGCTTAAGACAACGCAATCGCTCAGCCACAGCTTTAACGCGCTCAAGACCCAGCTCAATTTCGCTGGGGTGCAGCGACTCAAGATACTCGAGCCACTGATCTACAGTCTTTATCATCGTAATAACGTTCTATAGTGCAGATATCTACTGATCCATCGCCGAGCGCATTTCGCGCATCAGTTCCGTCACTTCAGCCTGAGCCTGCAGAGGATTGTCAGCATTCGCGGCAATACGATTAACGATGGCACTGCCAACAATCACACCGTCAGCTACTTTGGCAACCTTAGCTGCCGTCTCACCATTCGTGATTCCAAAACCGACGCCTACCGGCACGGAGACGTACTTGCGAATCCGTTGCAGATTATGAGCAACGTCATCAATATCCAGCGCTTTCGAACCTGTTACACCTTTCAGCGACACGTAATACACATAACCACTTCCGGACTGGCCGATTTTTTCGATACGAGCATCGGTTGTGGTTGGTGCAATGAGGTACACCATATCGAGATCTTTCGCTTTAAAGATATCTTCCACTTCGGCCGCTTCCTCTGGCGGCAAATCCACCAACAGAACACCATCGACCCCAGCCTCAACAGCCCGATCAACAAAGTTCGCGTAACCCATGGCCTCTACCGGATTCAGGTAGCCCATTAATACTACCGGGGTGTGGGCGTCTTTTACCCGAAACTGCGTGACCATGGTCAACACGTCAGTCAGGGACGTGTTGTGCTCAAGCGCGCGCTCGCACGCAAGCTGAATGGTTGGACCATCGGCCATCGGATCGGAAAACGGAACACCCAGCTCAATGATGTCACACCCTGCTTCTACCAAGGCATGCATCATTGGCACAGTGGCCTCTTTATTTGGATCACCAGCAGTGATGTATGGAATCAAAGCCTGACGGCTTTGCTCTTTAAGCGTGTTTAAAACGGTCGTAATACGGCTCATTATTTCAATTCCTACCAAGCACACTCTGAGCAGCTGTCATTTTTGCTGCCGGTCAGGGGCTACCCCAATGCAACCGACGGCAGGCAATATCCTTTTGCCTGCTTTGCAAAACAGATTCTTTCAGACTGGCTTATTAATGTTGTTCGATCAGGCAGTAATGCCATCCAGTGAAGCAATCGTATGGATATCTTTATCACCACGACCAGATAGGTTCACGACAATCACCTGATCCTTATCCATTGTTGCAGCAAGCTTCATGGCGTATGCAATCGCATGGGAAGATTCCAGAGCCGGCATGATACCTTCTAACTGAGTCAGCTTGTAAAATCCGTCCAGTGCCTCGTCATCTGTGGCCGCCACATAATTCACACGCTCCACGTCTTTTAACCAGGAGTGCTCAGGGCCTACACCCGGATAGTCCAGACCGGCCGAGATCGAATGCGTACCCATGATCTGTCCATTATCGTCTTCCATCAGATAAGTCCGGTTTCCGTGTAACACACCCGGACGACCCTTGCACAATGGCGCGGCATGATCATCACCATCGAGACCTAAACCACCAGCCTCTACGCCGTACATTGCAACGTCTTCGTAGCCAAGGTAAGGGTGGAATAAACCAATGGCATTTGAACCGCCACCAACACAGGCAACCAGTGCATCTGGCTGACGACCCAACTGCTCATCACACTGACGAATACACTCACGACCAATCACACTCTGAAAATCGCGCACCAGCATTGGGTATGGATGCGGGCCCGCAGCGGTACCAATCACGTAAAAAGTATCATCGACATTGGTGACCCAATGACGCATAGCCTCGTTCATGGCATCTTTCAGTGTTTTGGTGCCGGACTCAACGGCCTCAACTTCAGAACCTAACAGCTTCATGCGGTAAACATTCAGCTTCTGACGTTCGACGTCGGTAGACCCCATAAAGACCTTACACTCAAGACCGAAGCGTGCTGCAACAGTAGCCGAGGCAACACCGTGCTGACCTGCCCCCGTCTCTGCAATGATCTTTTTCTTACCCATAAACTTGGCCAACAAAGCCTGGCCAATCGTATTATTTACCTTGTGAGCGCCCGTATGGTTGAGATCTTCTCGTTTCAGATAAATTTTTGCGCCACCCGATGCCTGTGTCAGCCTTTCAGCAAAGTACAATGGCGATGGCCGACCTACATAGTGGGCTAAGTCGGTATCAAAGGCGGCCTGAAAGTCCGGATCATTGCGCAACTTTTCGTACGTGCTGTTCAGCTCATCCAATGCCGAGGTCAGGGTTTCTGACACGAATCGACCACCGTGAATACCAAAGTGGCCGCGCTCATCTGGCAGCGTTAAATCAATTTTGCTGTTTTTTGCTGTTGCTTGTTCTGGTGTGTGAGTCGACACGGTACACCTCATCTAAAAATGCGTTAATTTTGCGGCAATCTTTGATGCCCTTTTGTTCAACACCATCAACCGTCATTTCGACACCGCCACTGACATCAACGGCAAACGGTCTGACCTGCTTGATAGCATGGGCAACATTAGTGGTGTTTAGACCACCGGCAAGAATAATGGGTTTAAGCTCAGGAGCTTCTTCAGGAACAAGCGACCAATCAAAGGTTTCGCCAGTCCCCCCGGGAACACCGGGTTTGTAACTGTCTAGCAGTACTGCCAGGGCGCCTGGGAAGCGCACGCAAGACGCCACCACATCCGACGCTTGCCGGACCCGGATGGCTTTAATGTAGGGACGGTTGAATTGAGCACAGAAGGCCTCGTCTTCATCACCATGAAATTGAAGTAGATCAATTCTAACGGCATCGAGAACAGATTGCACCTGTTCCACCGTCGGATTCACAAATAGCGCGGTCACGGATACGAATGCCGGAACGTCGGCAACCACCTCGACCGCCTGCTCAACGGTAACAGCTCGGGGACTGGGCGGATAAAAGACCAATCCAATTGCATCAGCCCCCGCAGCAACGGCTGAATTAGCATCTTCAGCCTGGGTGAGGCCACATATTTTACTTCGAGTTCGCAGAGACATAAGAAAGTGAAGTTTCAGGAGGAATCTGACACCATCATATCAGACACTTCCCTAAATCGGGGCCAGCCCGGCAGCTTCTTTTAGCTGATTAGCAAACGGCTGCTGAAACCCGGTTGCGTCCAGCAACGGCTGAAGCAATATCGGGCCGTAGGGATCGGACGGAATATTAAACTGCGAAGGAAAATCTACACCAACAAAGTACAATCCTTCGCCAGGAGCAGTGATACCAGCCTGTGTGCGTTCTCGCGTTTCAAGAACCTCTTTCATCCAATCAACAGGCTGATGCTCTTCACCAATTGGCAATAGTACGCCAACAATATTGCGAACCATATGATAGAGAAACGCGCTGGCTTCGAGCTCCAACATAATTAAGTCACCCCATCGTTTCACTTCGATACGATGCATGATCTTAACCGGAGACTTGGCCTGACAATCTTTTGCCCTGAAAGCACTGAAGTCATGCTCGCCCAACAAATACTGAGCCGCTTCGTTCATCTTTTCTGCATTCAGCGGATAGCGCCACCAGGTTAGCTGGTCATACTGCAATGCGGACTTGGCTTTCGAATTATTAATCAGGTAGCGATAACGTCGCGCACGAGCCTTGTAACGCGCGTGAAATTCTGGACTTACTTCATCAATCCATTGAATCGCAACGCCGTTGGGTAAATTGGTATTAATGCCCATTAACCAACCGTAATTACTGCGTTTGGCGGCTGAATCAAAATGAATCACCTGGCGCGTAGCATGCACACCGGTATCCGTGCGACCGGCACAAAAAACATCCACGTTATGATTAGCTACTTTAGAAATAGCGGCTTCAAGAGCCGCCTGTACGGTAGGTTGATTATGATGGGCTTGCTTTTGCCAACCGTGGAAGTGTGTACCATTGTACTCAACCACGGCAGCATAACGACGTACTTCGGTCATCTATTACTCGACTATGACAGATTATCCATCAGACCACGAGCGTCCTGCTTTTGCTGATCACTGCCTTCCTGCAGAACTTCTTGTAACAACTCACGAGCACCGTCCATATCTTCCATATCGATGTATGCACGAGCCAGATCCAGTTTCGTTGCACACTCATCGGTGCCAGCCAGGAAGTCAAATTCATCCTCTGCTGCCGCCAGCTTGTCGAGGTCGATATCCTGCTCCGCATCAGCCGGCGATGCCAAAACTTCATCGTCAATGACAGGTACTTCAGACTCATCGGCCACATCCGCTTCCAGCACTGGAACCTCTGCGACACCCGTTAATTCTTCTGTCGCGACTGAGTCATCACTTGCAACGGCGTCACTGTCCAGCGGTGCTTCGAAATCTTCTAATTCGGCATCGAGATCAGCGAGGTCGGAAGCAAAATCCATTTCTTCATCACTGTCATCCAGCAAACCAGACTCACCGGCCGCCTCAACCAGATCATCAGACCCCAGATCAAGAGCTGCATTTTCCTCAGCGTCAGACGCAAGATCGAACTCATCGCTCAGTTCTGATTCATTATTAACAGCAGCCAGGTCTTCCAGTTCTGATTCAAGATCCTCAAGTGGCTCTGCAACTTCCGCATCGTCACTCAGATCGAGCAATGCTTCCGGATCAACATCCTGCTCAGCGACAGAATCCAACTCGGCTTCCAGCGACTTGAGATCATCATCTTCGGATTCAGCGAAGCCAGTCCCCTGCTCCAGATCAAACGACAAATCTGGCAGTTCAGAATCACCAACACTTCCCTCAGCATCCATCAGACTTTCCAGATCAGCAAGTTCAGCTTCGGTGGCATCGTCGCCGGTCGATTCAGTCAACTCTGCAGCAAAGTCCAGCAACTCATCATCACCGGATGTCTCTTCAGGGATTTCCAGTACCGGCGATTCTGCAACCTCGTCGTCAACGGATGCTAACGAGTCTAAGTCGATATCCAGAGAATGATCGTCATCTTCGCCAAGTTCCAGCGCAGACAGCTCGTCTTCCATTTCTTCTGATTGCGACTCCTCAGCCAGAGACCCCAGGTCAAACTCCAGGTCATTACCATCAGAAAGATCGATGGCGTCTTCGGTTTCGGCCGCTGTATCGAAATTCTCCGCCGCTTCCAGTTCACCCAGATCGAAATCTAATAAGTTTTCTTCAGTATCGGAATCTGCAGGACTTTCGTTCAGGTCCAGCTCGTCGGAATTAGCATCCAGGCTCAGGCCCTGCTCGGATTCGGCGTCCAAATCAAAAGCAAGGCTGTCGTTATCGTCCAGATCGAGCGTTGGAACATCTTCCAGAGATGCCTCTTCGTTTAAAGATGGAATGTCGTCTTTTGCATCCGGCTCAACATTTAGATCCGCTGCAACCTCAGCCGAATCACCCAGATCAAAACTCAGTGCATCCGAGGCGTCATCGCCTGAACTATCAGACAGATCAAATGCTTGTCCATCGTCCCCAGCCGAAAGGTCAAGAGCGTCACCGAAATCAAGGCCATCACTGAATTCGTCGCCCAGGCTATCGTCCAGAGACGGAATATTATCGTCCAACGTCATCACGTCATCTGCCGCGCCTGCAGATGGAGCAATCGGCGCTGACAAACGGGAACGCAACTGCTCGGACTGATCGTTAGCATCGCGATCGCCCAGAGTGATCAAAGATGCTTCTTGTTTGGCAAAGGCATCTGCGTCATCCATCTCGACAAATACTTCGAGCAGCTTCAGACGCAAGTCGGAACGACTTGGCTCCTGCTCTATTGCACCGGATAACAGGTCAACCGCTTGCTCAAATTTGCCGTATGCGATGTAAATATCAGACTCGCTGATGACATCCTCGGTTTGGGCAACGGCTCCAAAATCGGACTCGTCTTCCCCGAGGTCATCCATTCCGAGATGATCTTCGCCATCGTGGTGGACATCATCGTGACCGACATCAATGTCTGCGCCAGACAAGTCGTCATCTTCAAAATCGATATCATCCAGCTCAGTGCCACCTGCGTAGGCATCACTGAAACCAACGTCAGCACCCTCGAACGCTTCCTCTTCGGCCTGAGAAGCTTTCCGTTTCTGGATCAACTTCACCGCACCAAGGACAAGCAACAACAATGCTGCCAAACCACCGCCCAGCAGTTCCGGGCGTTGTAGTAATGAATCAATAACGCCAGTCTCGGCACGACGCTCTGCTTCTTGCTTAGCAAGCATTTCTGCGATTCGGGCCTTCCGCTCGTCACGCGCTTTCGCATCATCGACCGCCTGATCAGAATCAGCGGATGATGGTTGCTGCTCCTGATAATTGAAATCTACTTCTTCAGACACCGCTTCAGCTACAGGGATCGGCTCTTCAGCTGAAACCTGACCTTCAGGGAGTGCCGTATCGGCCGTTGTTTCTGCATCGCCCTCCTCAGCTGCAACAGTCGTCTGATTCACATCAGACTCGCTGACCGCTCCACCCTCAGTGGCAAGCGCTGTTGCTGCATCGCCATCGACAGATTGTGCTTCGGTGACATCCGCATCGACCGATTCACCAGTCTGCTGCGCCTGCTGAACCTGAATTCCGGCAAGCTGGTCATCCTTAAGAGTAATCAAACGCTGAAGTGTGTTGAGCTGTTCTTCCAGCGACTCCAACCGCTGACGCAACTCCTGATTTTCCAACCGGCTCTTATCCAGTGTTTCCAGCGCTATCGCCAGGTCGTTCTCCAATGCTTGCTGGCGACCAGAACCCTGGCCATCCACATTACCACTAGCACCAGCCATCTCTGCATCGTCGCTTTCGGCTGATAGCAGTCGAACTTCACCACCCGCCTCTGAGGTTTGTGCAGGGGCTGGAGCATTACGACGTCCCGTTGCATCCAGCTGAGCAGCACCTGCGTTCAACGCCTGATTCTGTCGTTCAACTTCTGCTATGGCCTGGCCGAAGCGAATATTATCGATTTGTTCTGTATTTGGTATGCGAAGCACCTGGTGGGTCTTCAGACGGTTGATATTGCCACCGATGAATGCATCGGGGTTCTGCCGCTGAATTGCCAACATCATTTGCTGGGCACTGACGGAAGTATCCGGGCGATTCGCCAGTGCAATCTCCCAGAGGGTATCGTTTGGCTGAACTTTATACGTTCCGGGCTGAGCAGGTTTATCCAGCCAGTCATGGCTTTTACTGGCTGTGGCTACAGGTTTTGCCTCTACGGCAGCAACGCTTGTAACTTCTGCAGCGCTTGGGGCAACAACCAGCGGGTTGATCGTTTCCTCTTCAAAAACAGGAGGATCGAGCAGAACGGTGTACTCTCTGAGTACCCGGCCAGATGGCCAGTTCAATTCAACTAAAAAATTCAGAAAGGGTTCGGTGACTGGCTCACGCGTTGTCAGCACCAGAGAATCGCCATCGACTTTGAACTTGATTTTGGTCAGGAAGAACAGGCGATCAACGCCGGCACGTTCAAAGTCTTCAGTAGAAGCTAACGAAGGTTTGATTTCCCACTTAGACAAATCCGCAACATCAACCAGTTCAACCTCAGCATTGAGGGGCTGATTCAGTGCGGATTTAAGTGTCATCTCTCCAAGCCCCAATGCCAGTAGTTGGGAGGATAAAGACAATCCACCCGCCAGCATCAGAGATTTCGCAATTAGGCGCTTCATTAGTGCTTCCTTGTTGTTAAGGCGACGTCTCGCCTCTTCTTGTGTATCGAATCTAAAGCCGAAACCAATTTATTTTTTGAGATATTCCTAACCCAGCTTAGTTATCGATTCCATTCATAAGCAGCGTAAGTATCAGTGATAAAAATGCAATGCGCAATATTTTGGCGGCTTTCGGCGGCATAAAACCGATATTAAAGAATGAGTTAGCGCACTTTCAAAAGAAATGAGGTGAGAAAAGAGGAAGCGGGAATAAAAAAGCGGGGCTTCACCCCGCTTTTAGTCTAGACCGAATCAGCCAGCATTCAACAAAATGCGCAACATCCGGCGCAGAGGCTCTGCAGCACCCCACAATAATTGGTCACCCACGGTAAATGCAGAAATATATTCTGGGCCCATGGTCAATTTACGGATACGGCCTACCGGAATGGTTAAGGTGCCAGTAATTTTGGCTGGCGTCAGCTCTTCCATCGTCACGTCACGATCATTCGGAATTACCTTCACCCAGTCATTATGATCGGCCAGAATCTTCTCGATTTCATCAACCGACAGATCTTTTTTCAGCTTCAGCGTGATGGCCTGACTGTGACAGCGCATTGCTCCCACACGGACACACAAACCATCAATCGGTGTTGCGGCATCCTCTGTGCCAAGGATTTTGTTTGCCTCGGCTTCAGCCTTCCACTCTTCACGACTCTGACCAGACGGCAACTGCGAATCAATGTAAGGGATTAGACTGCCCGCCAATGGCACACCAAACTGATCTTTCGGATACTCCTCACCACGAATAAAATCTGCCACCTGGCGATCAATATCCAGTATCGCTGTCGCCGGGTCTTCGACCTTATCTTTGACGTTGGCGTGGATTGCACCCATTTGACTGATCAGTTCACGCATGTGCTTAGCGCCGGAACCCGAAGCGGCCTGGTAGGTCATCGGTGTTGCCCACTCAACCAGATCTTTTTCAAACAGACCGCCCAACGCCAGCAGCATCAGAGAAACGGTACAGTTACCACCCACATACGTTTTAACGCCGTTTTTAACACCTGCATCAATTACGTCACGATTGACTGGATCCAGCACGATAATGGCATCATCGTCCATACGCAGCGCGGACGCTGCATCAATCCAATAACCATCCCAACCGGCTTCACGCAGTTTTGGGTAGACGTCTTTGGTGTAGTCACCACCCTGACAGGTGATAATGACATCTTGTTGTTTCAACGCATCAACATCAAACGCGTCTTCTAATACACCGCTGTCCTTGCCCGCATAATCCGGCGCAGACAGGCCTTTTTGTGAGGTCGTGAAGAAGGTCGGCTTAATCAGGTCGAAATCTTTTTCTTCCTGCATACGTTGCATCAGTACGGAACCTACCATTCCGCGCCAGCCAACCAGACCTACTTTTTGTTCAGACATTTCTTTAACCTTTAAACGTTTTTCAGGGCAGCAACAACGGCTTCACCCATCTCTTCAGTGCTGACTTTGCTCATGCCGTTAGAATAGATATCGGCGGTACGCAGCCCTTGATCCAGAACATCACTCACAGCTTTCTCGATCGCATCAGCAGCAGCACTTTCATCCAGAGAATAACGCAACATCATGGCAGCAGACAAAATTGTCGCTAATGGGTTAGCGATACCCTGACCTGCGATATCCGGAGCTGAACCATGACAAGGCTCGTACATACCCTTGTTGTCCTTATCCAGAGAGGCTGATGGCAACATACCAATAGAGCCGGTCAACATTGCAGCTGCGTCAGACAGGATATCGCCAAACATGTTTCCGGTAACCATCACATCGAACTGTTTTGGCGCACGCACTAACTGCATAGCGGCGTTATCAACGTACATGTGAGACAACTCAACATCGGGATAATCTTTTGCAACGTCATTCATGATCTCACGCCACAGCACCGTGACTTCAAGAACGTTAGCCTTATCAACTGAGCACAGTTTTTTACCGCGTTTCTGAGCCGATTCAAATGCCACTTTAGCGATACGACGGATCTCTGATTCGGAATATACGTAGGTGTTGTAACCTTCACGCTCACCGTTTTCCAGCTCACGAATGCCGCGCGGCTTACCGAAATAAATACCACCGGTTAATTCACGAACAATCAGAATATCCAGACCAGAAACCACTTCAGGCTTCAGTGAAGAAGCATCAGCCAGCTGAGGATACAGAATTGCCGGACGCAGGTTGCCGAATAACTCCAGGCCAGAGCGCAGACCTAACAGACCTTTTTCCGGACGCAGTTCGCGATCCTCCAACTCATCCCACTTAGGACCACCGACAGCACCTAACAGAATCGCATCAGCTTTTTCTGCTTTCTGCATGGTCACTTCTGGCAGCGGCGTGCCAAACTCGTCGTATGCAGAACCACCAACCAGAGCGTTATCCAGCGCAATATCCAGGTTGAACTTTTCTTTCGCAGTTTCCAGAACTTTAACCGCTTCGGTTACGATTTCCGGACCAATGCCATCACCTGGCAAAATTAAAACATTCTGAGTCATTTTCTTTTCGCTTAACTTATAAAATTCTTAAAAACTTATTTAACCTGATCAAACAGCCATGGGTTAGCAGCACGGCGTTTTTCTTCATATGCCTTAATATCATCCGCATCCTGAAGCGTCAGACCGATATCATCCAAACCATTTAATAAGCAATGCTTACGAAATGGATCAACATCAAAGGCAATTTCATCACCATCCGGCTTGATAATTTTTTGCTGTTCTAAATCAACGGTTAATTGATAACCATCATTCGCATCGACCGCTTTAAATAAATCATCGACAATTTGTTCGTCAAGGATGATTGGCAACAAGCCGTTTTTAAAGCTGTTATTAAAGAAGATATCCGCATAGCTCGGGGCAATAATCGCACGAAAGCCAAAGTCCTCTAACGCCCATGGCGCGTGTTCACGACTGGAGCCGCAGCCAAAGTTTTCACGGGCCAATAGAACCGAAGCGCCCTGATAACGAGGCTGATTTAAAACGAAGTCCGGATTTAACGGACGACCTGAATTATCGGCATCCGGCTGACCTTCATCGAGATAACGTAATTCGTCAAACAGGTTGGGACCAAAACCGCTGCGCTTAATGGATTTCAGAAACTGCTTCGGGATGATCATATCGGTATCGATATTCGGGCGATCCATCGGAGCCACAACACCACTGTGTACAACAAAAGGTTTCATCGTATTTGCTCCTTAAAGATCACGCATATCAATAAAATGACCGGCTACCGCTGCGGCAGCTGCCATCGCCGGGCTCACTAAGTGAGTACGACCACCATAACCCTGACGACCTTCAAAGTTGCGGTTGGAAGTCGAGGCACAATGCTCACCACTACCCAGCTTGTCGGCATTCATCGCCAGACACATAGAGCAACCTGGTTCACGCCATTCAAAACCGGCTGCAACAAAAATCTTATCCAGACCTTCTGCTTCCGCCTGCTCTTTTACCAGACCAGAACCCGGCACAACCAACGCCTGAATGACGCTATCAGCTACCTTACGGCCCTTTGCAATTTCTGCTGCCTGGCGCAAATCTTCGATACGACTGTTCGTGCAAGAACCGATAAACACACGATCCAGCTTGATATCCGTAATTTTCTGGCCACCAGTCAGACCCATGTATTCATGAGCGCGTTTAATCGCGGATTGCTGAACATCGTCTTTGCCGTCTTCAACACGTGGCACAGTGCCGTCAACCGTGGTGACCATTTCCGGCGACGTACCCCAGGTAACCTGCGGCTTGATGTCTTCGGCTTTGATTTCAACGATTTGATCGAACTCTGCATCATCATCGGAAACCAGGTTTTTCCAGGCATCAACCGCCAGATCCCAATGCTCGCCTTTTGGAGCATAAGGACGGCCTTTAACGTATTCCGCTGTAATCTCGTCGAATGCCACCATGCCCACACGAGCACCTGCCTCAATGGCCATGTTACACATGGTCATACGACCTTCCATGCTCATGCTACGAATGGCGCTACCGCCAAACTCCATCGCACAACCGTTACCACCGGCGGTACCAATCACACCAATCACGTGCAGAACCACGTCTTTGCCAGTGATACCTGTTGCCAGCTCGCCATCAACACGAATCAGCAGGTTTTTCATTTTGCGCTGAATCAGACACTGAGTCGCCAGCACGTGTTCAACTTCGGACGTACCGATACCATGTGCTAACGCAGCAAAAGCGCCGTGAGTCGCGGTGTGGGAGTCGCCACAAACAACCGTCATACCCGGCAGAGTTGCCCCCTGCTCTGGGCCAACCACATGCACAATACCCTGACGTTTGTCCTGCATCTTGAATTCGACGATGCCAAAGTCATCACAGTTTTCATCCAGCGTC
Source organism: Saccharospirillaceae bacterium (assembly GCA_022448365.1). Lineage (NCBI taxonomy): Bacteria > Pseudomonadati > Pseudomonadota > Gammaproteobacteria > Oceanospirillales > Saccharospirillaceae > Saccharospirillaceae bacterium. Next base: position 425,479 of record JAKVCS010000003.1, read on the forward strand.
TTCACCTGAATTTTTGAAACCGGATCCTGAATTCCGTCAATACCGGACTCACGCTCGGTCGAAGTGGTGGGTACATTATGGTCCGGAGTCGCCAGATTGGCATCCAGACGCCAAGGTTTACGACCGGCGATGCGCAGGCCTTCAAATGCCTGTGGTGACGTTACCTCGTGCAACAACTGACGATCGATATAAATCAACGCCGTGCCGTCATCACGCTCTTTCACCAAGTGCTGTTGCCACAGCTTGTCGTAAAGGGTTTGTCCAGCCATGAGGGACTCCTTCTCTGATATTTTCTCTCATCAACAGCGACTGATCATCGCTTTAGCTATTGCAACAATATACGCCAAATGCTAAACAACATAAATTCATATTTTTCCAACAATGCATTCCTATTTGGAATAACTTCAAGTAACGGGAGATATCGGCGAACCGATGGACACTCAATCATTAAAAGCGTTTTTATCCGTCGCCGATCAGGGTTCTTTTTCCCTGGCCGCCGAACAACTTTATCTGACGCAATCCGCCGTCAGTAAGCGTATTCAACATCTCGAAAGTCAGCTTGATACACCACTATTCGAACGTCACAACCGCACCATCAGCCTGACCGAAGCCGGACGGGCATTATTGCCCAAGGCGCAGCAGATTCTTGATCTGGTTGCTGATACCGAACTTAAACTGCACAACCTCAGCGGCGAGGTTAGCGGCATCTTGTCACTGGCTACCAGTCACCATATCGGTTTGCATCGACTCCCACCGGTTTTAAAAGAATTCGTGCGCTGTTATCCGGCGGCACAACTAAGCCTAGAATTTATGGGTTCAGAACGAGCGTATCAGGCAATAAGTTCTCGACAGGTAGAGCTCGCATTAACCACACTGGAGAATGAATCACCAGCACACATCCATTCAGACATACTATGGCAGGACGATATGGTGTGTGTCTGTTCCGCCGAACATACATTGGCAAACCACAACAAACCGAGCCTTAAGTTACTGGCGCAAACACCGGCTATTCTTCCAGAACGACACACCATCACTTATCAACTGGTTGAATCGGCGTTTCTTAAAAAAGGTCTCAAACTTCAGGCCCCCATGCCTACCAACTATCTGGAAACCATCAAAATGATGGTTTCCGTCGGTTTGGGCTGGAGTATGTTGCCGCAATCTATGGTCAACAGCAGTGATAGCCAGATATGCATCATCCCCTGGCCAGGGCCGGCAATAAAACGATCACTAGGCCTGATACGTTTAAAGGAACGGACACTCAGCAACGCCGCCCAGGCTCTGATCGACTTATTGAATATGCAGTAGCTAAAAAGGCATGAAAATTACGCTGTAATCATTGAAATTGATTCGGAATAAGGAGCATGCTGTTGGTAGGCACTAATCTAAATCGTATAGGCCATGATGCAGATTTGCCTGCCGGTATAACCAAAAGAAGGAAATCGCTATGTTGGACGTTAATCATATTCTGGTCGTTCTGGATAGCGACCACCCGGAACAGGTTGCCCTGGATCGCGCCTTATGGCTTGCCCGCTCATTAGATGCCGACCTGACATTAATGACCAACACTTATGAAGCGTATTGTGAAGAAGGTTCGCCACTGAATGCCATCGACAGCGATACACAGCAACGTATCAAACAGGCGTTACTCAATAAAGCGGAGAACTGGATCACCAGCTTTATCAGCGAAGCAGAAGCGGATGGCGTTGAGGTGGATACCGAGGTGCATTGGCAGAAACACCTTCACGATGCGGTAATCGAATCGATGCGCAATACCTGCTTCGACCTCGTGATTAAAGGTACTCAGCCACATACTCTGGTCGATCGTATTTTCACACACACGGATTGGAATATGCTGCGCCACTGCCCGGCTCCGGTGCTTCTGGTAAAAGACGCTAAACCCTGGCAGAACAACCGCATTCTTGCGGCAATAGACGCCACAGCCCCCGATCAAAGTCACGATTTAATCAACGATAATATTTTATCGTTTGCTGAACATCTGGCTGATCATTTTGATACCGACCTGCATCTGGCTAATGCTTACCCTTTGGTCAGTGTCGCATTTGCTATGGTTCCGGAAGTAACTGCGCCGGATGACATTCAACATTACGTGACTGAACAGCATGAGGATGCCTGCCAACAATGGGCGAAAAAATTTAATGTGAATAACGATCATCTGCATATTGGCGAAGGTGACACAGACGATGTAATCGCCGGTTTTGCCAACGATATCAGCGCCGACCTGGTTGTTGTCGGCACCGTTGGCCGCGAAGGTTTAGCGGGTGTATTAATTGGTAATACCGCCGAATCACTGGTCGATAAAGTGCCCTGCGACGTACTGGTTATTAAACCGTTGGATGGTGTGCGGCCGGACGCAGATTGAGTGATGGCTGAACGCACACCCATACAGTCACGGTTTACCTACCATTGAACAGTCAGACCAGCACCGACATGACGACCCGCCGCCGGAGCGTAATTCGCGGTATCACCACCATACCAAACGGACTCGGCATAGGTTTTATCCAGCAGGTTATTAACCTGAACATACAATTTCAGATCACCTCCAACCGAAGCAAGGTTATAAAACGCTGTCAGATCGACTACTTCAAAACCTTTATAAGACTCGTCGTTATCGTCGCTGATGTAATATTTTCCGGTCGAACGCCAGGCAATGCTCCCGCCAAAAGCGACAGGCGGTGTATAGCTCGCTTTTAAGGTGGCCGTATGTTCCGGCACGCCCGTCACCGACTTACCTTCCAGCGCCTTGTTCTCGTTCTTTTTGATATCACTGTCAAATAATCCCAATAATCCCACCAGTTCAAAATAGGCAATCGGACTAAAGCGTAATTCGGCTTCCAGGCCCCTGCGGCGGGTTTCACCCAGATTTTTAATAACCCCACCCTGCTCCTGATACTCGCCGGAGGAATCGAGCACAAATGCAGCAATATCCATGTACCACATGTCAGCCGGAACACCACCAAAGCCAACTTCGTATTGCCAATAATCCACCGGGTCTACATCGATACTGGCATCGTATTTTGCCTCCCCGGATGGCAAAGCATAACCATTGGCGGCACTGCCACGAAGCTGCCAGTTGTCTGTCAGATGGTAGCGCACACCCGCCTTCGGGCTTAAATGCGCATAGTCTTCCATCGATGATCTTTTATCGTCTGTTTTATTATGAGAATCGCCACCAAAACGGTCGTAGCGAAGACCCAGTGTTGAGGTAAGATCCTGGGTCAGCATCATGTCCACCTGAGCAAATGCCGAGCTTGTTTGCGTGGTTAATTCACGGTTTTCGGTGACATCTCCGCGCACCCGATTTTTACTGTTGTAACGCGCTGCATCGGTAGTTTCATCGAGATATTCAATGCCCGCCACCCAGGAAGCGGTTGCACCCATAAGTTCACGATGACCATTTAAACTGGCACCTAACGCCAAACCTTCACGACTGTAAATACGTTCCGACTGACCGTCTTCGCTGTAACTGAATTTGGCAAACCGCACCGAATTCTGATCGACGCCATAGGCATAGGTCAGTAAACGAATGTCCGCGGTTACCATGGTGTTGTAATCCAGCCGGTAAGAGGTGAAATTACGGTTACCGCCGTCGTCTTCTGCCGTCAGCCTGCCATTGGCATCACGAGCGCGATCACGGCGGGCTTTTTCGCCCCGATTAAATTGATCTTCGGTAATGTACCCCGGCGCATTAAAGTGACCGCTGTGACGACGCAGAGAAAACGCCAGTTCAGAATCGCTGTCAATGTCGTAAGCAATGCGCGCAGCGGCATTGGTTTTGGTGTATTCCTGATGATCACGGTAACCCGCTGTGTCGTAACCCTGCAACGCAAAATTAGTCGAAATTGGCCCAACGGAATTACCCACTGCCAGCTGGGCGTTCACCGTATCGTAGGCACCGATAAAGACATCCGCTTCGGAATATTTTCCGCCCTTACGGGTTTCAAGTGCCAGCGTACCTCCCCGGGCAAAATTACCGTACAAAGGTGAAACCGGGCCTTTATAAATACGGATCGTTTCTAATTCGATGGGCATCATAATATTGGTATCGGCATAGCCGTCACCGTGGGAGCCACCCTCGTTGAGCGAAATGCCATCGATATATACCGCAGCGTCACTGCCATGTCCGGCCGCAGCAAAACCACGAATCTGGAACGCACTGGCAACACCACCCTGAGCGTAAGCACCGGTACTCATGGTCATGCCGGGCACGTCTTCAATGGCACGCAATACATCGCTGATATTACGTTGCTCCAACATTTCACGATCAATCAGATTCACCGTAAAGGATTGATTGGCTTCTGCCATACCTTCACCGGTTACCGTGATATCACTCAGCTGGGTGGTTGTTTCCTCGGCGATAACAGAAGCTGCAAGCGCCATGCTGATGGCCACTGCCAAAGGTTTTACAGCAAGTAATGTTGACGGGGCTTTTGTCCGCATATTGATAAATCCTTAATTCGTTAAAAATCGTATCGGTCACAGAAAAATAAAAAATGATCAGAAGACGTCGATTGAACAGCGAACACCTTCAAGAAAACGATTGGCCTGCAGCAGCTTTTGCGTATAAGGGTGACGCAGTTTTTGCGTATCAGGCTCCGCTGTATGGCTCAGCAACTGATCACAATCTCCGCGCTCAACGAGGTCGCCTTCACGCATTACCAGTAGCTGGTCACACAACTGATTAACCGCCGCTAAATCGTGGGAAATAAATAAAATGGCTAAACCATGGCGTTGTTGCAGTTGGCGTAATAACGTCAGCACCTGCGCCTGAACGGTTTTATCCAGAGCTGATACCGCTTCATCACACACCAGTAATTGCGGCTTTACCGTTAACGCCCGGGCAATACACACACGCTGGCGCTCACCACCGCTGAGTTGATGCGGGTAGGCATGTAATAAGCGTTGCGGCAGTCCGACGTCCTTTAACGCAGCCAAGGCAATCGATTGACGCTGGCTTTGATTCAGCGTTTCAAAGTTTGTCCGTGGTTCAACAATCGCCGCATCAATGCGTTGCAGAGGGTTTAACGCGGCATAAGGATTCTGAAACACCATTTGCACTGAGCGTCTTATCTGGCGAAGCTGTTGGTCAGAGCACTGATGAATATCAAGGCCATTGACCAACACACTGCCAGAGTCGGGTTTTTCTAGCCCCATGACCATGCGCGCCAGAGTACTTTTACCCGAGCCACTTTCTCCGACCAGACCGACAACGTCACCGCTGTTGATCGTCAGAGAAACATTGTTGACCGCCGCCACGCTGGAACGTCTGCTGCAAAGTACGTTGTTGAATACGTTGCTTATTAAGCTGCCTGAGCCGCCATCAAGCATGGTCCCGACCGTACGATAGCTGCGACTGACATTTTTAACCTGAAGTAACGGTTCAGACATCAATCTGCCCCCAGATATTTTCTGCCATCATCTCACCCTTACGATCAGGCTGAGTAAGCCGGGGAATAGCATTAAGCAATTCTGCGGTGTACGGGTGTTGAGGTTGAGTTAACACCGAATGCGTATCACCCTGCTCCAGCACCTCGCCCTGATACATCACCAATAAACGATCTGCCAGTCGGGCAATTAAATTCAGATCATGGCTGATCATTAACATGGCAAAACCGCGCTTTTTCTGAATATCTGCCAGCCAACGCACTAACTCCGCCTGGACTACCATATCCAGTGAAGCCGTTGGTTCGTCTGCCAGAATTAATGACGGCTGCAACGCCATTACCATCGCCAATGCAGCGCGTTGGCACATACCGCCACTGAGTTCAAACGCATAGTTATGCAGAATTTCTTCAGGCCGGGGCATACCCACATCCTGCAATGTGGTCAGCGCCAATTGCAGCGCCTGCGATTTATTCAGTTTTAAATGCCAGCGAATGGCTTCTGCCATTTGCTGGCCGATGGTCATTTGCGGATTAAAAGCGGAATGCGACGACTGAAACATCATGCCGATATGACGACCACGCACACGATTTAAATGACTTTTTTCGGTCAGCAGACTACGGCCTTTAAACTGAATATCGCCACCAACAGAGAGGCCACTATGGCCGGAAACATCCTGATTTAATAAACCCATAGCGGCATGGGCAATGGTGCTTTTACCACTGCCACTTTCACCCACTAAACCAACAATTTCCCCCGGTGCTATCGCAAAAGAAACATCACAAACCGCGTGCACTGCAGCAGCTCCGCTGCCATAACAAACCGATAAATGATCAACGGATAACAGCGTATTTAAGTTATTTTCATTTAACTCATTCAACCCCTGGTCCTCCGCTGATATTTCGTCGTTTCGGGTCAACAATATCGCGCACACCATCGCCTACCAGATTGATGCTTAATACCGTGATCACAATCATCAAGCCCGGAAATACCACCATCCACCAGGCACCACTGAGCATGCTGCTCATACCATTGCCCAATAAATTGCCCCAGCTGGGTAAGGTGCTGGGTACACCCAGATTTAAAAAGCTCAGGGTGGATTCAATCAGTACCGCCTGACCAACGCCCACAGTCACCACCACCAATAACGGCGCAGCAGCATTGGGCAATACATGCACCAGTGCCAGGCGCCAACGTGATGCACCACCAACAATGGCGGCGGCGACAAATTCACTCTGCATTAAACGTCGGGTTTCGGTACGCATTAATCGCGCGGTGCCCATCCAGCTCGCCAGACCAATAACGGTAATGACTTTTAATAAACTGGATTCACCAAACGCCTGAGATACAATCACCAGCAATAACACCGGGATGGCTAATATCGCATCAAGCAACTGCATTAACATCCGGTCGAGCCACACCGGTGCCATTCCGGCTAACAGGCCGTAACAACAGCCCAGCAAGGTGGCAATTAACGTAGCAATCAATGCCACCAACAAAGATACCTGAGCACCAACCAGTAAACGCGCGAATAAATCCCGGCCGAGCTGATCGGTACCCAGCCAATGTGATAATGACGGTGCCGCATAAATTGACGATAAATCTGGCGTATCCGCGGCATAAGGTGCCAATAACGGACCGAGTAGCGCCACAGCAATAATAATGGCCAGGCCGATGAATCCGGCTTTTGCCAGGCGATGGCGTAGAAAAGAAGCCATATTAAACATCGGCGTACTGGCGCCTCATTTTCGGGTTCAACCAGGCGACCAATAAATCCGTAATTAAATTGCCAAGAATCACCAGCATACCGGTTACCAGAACCGCAGCCATTAATACGGTGTAATTTTTACCGATGGCGGATTTAAGAAATAACTGACCAAGACCAGGCCAGGAGAAAATCCATTCAACAATAAAAGCGCCACCCATCAGCAAGGGTAACGACACACCACACCAGGTAATAAACGGCGTTAGAGCATTGGGCAATTCGTAGCGCCACATTAACGTTCGTGGCGGTAATCCCCGAGCCACCGCAGCGCGGTAATAATCCGATGCCAGCACATCACGCACACTGCCACGAATCAAACGAATATAAGGGCCCGCATGGGCAAGAATAATGGTGACTACCGGTAAAATCAGATGTTGTATCCGACTGCTAACCGTATCTGCTTTGCCCAGCGTCATCATGCCGGAAGACGGTAACCAATCGAGCACCACCGAGAAGAATAAAATCAGTAATAATCCCAGCCAGAATGCCGGAGTGGCAAAACTCACCAGCGCCAGACCACTGGTCAGATAATCGGCTGGCGATTGTGCCCAACGTCCGGCGACATACCCCAGTAACAAAGACAACACCACAATCCCCGTTGCTGCAACGGACATTAATAACGCGGTATTAAGCGTGGCACTCCAGATCACCTGACTGACCGGGCGACCGTCTTTTAGCGAAAATCCCCAATCACCCTGAAGCAGATTGCCTAACCAATCACCGTATTGAGTAATTAACGGATCGTTTAAACCGAGATTATCCGCAACCCGGTCGTAATCCGTCGCCGACATAAATTCCCGACCACCGACTAAGCTGGCCACCGGCGAGCCCGGTGCGGCTTTCATGATGACAAACGCCAGCAGACTGATCAGCAATAATTGCGGTAACGCGGCAACCAGTCGCAGCAACACATAACGCAACATCAGTGGCTGGCCGCCTGGCTATGCTGTTCAGCGGCTGGCGCTGAAATTGTGTTTGTATTTGGAGCTGGGTTTGCGTTACGCCATTGCTCGATATTCCACAGCGGTGAAGTGCCATGACCAAAGATCTTTTTCTGGAATCCCTGTAACCCTTTGCGCACGCCGTATACATGCTCCAGATACACCAAATAGTTGTACGGCGGATTTTCCGTCAGTTCACGCTGCAGGTGACGATAAATCTGAACCCGTTGCAGATCATTGGTGGTACGGCGACCAGCAATCAGCAGCGCATCAACGTCGGGATTACTGAAGCCGCTGTAATTGCTGCCAGCATCCAGCATATAAGACGAGAAGAAACGGTACAGATCATCGTCAGCGTCGCCCGGTAAACCACCACCCAGGATTAACGCCTGGGTTTGCGGAATATCAATCACCGCCCAGTCTTTTACATCGACTTTGGCTTCGATACCCAGCCGCTGTAACTGGCTGGCCAATAGTGTCGCCAGGTCCACCCGAACCGGAGAACTGACCGGTGCCGTTAATACAAACGAAAATAGCTTGCCGTCTTTTTCCATCAGGCCATCGCTATTGCGCTGCCAACCGGCCTGGTTTAATAACTGCTCGGCACGCTGAATATCATTATCGTGCTTCAGTAAGTGCGCTGGCGCTGCCGTCATACGATTAAATTGCAGCGGCGCATAAGCGGCGCTGCCGTAGCCCAGTAAGGCACCTTTCACCAATGCCTCACGATCCGTAGCAAACTGAATTGCCTGACGTACCCGCACATCGGCAAATAACGGATCGCGATGATTAAACATCATCACCCGGTAATCCGCAGACGGAGTTGTTTCGATGCGAAAAACATCATCGTCTTTTACCGCCGCAATTTGTTTTGGTGTCAGTGCGGCAACATCAATTTCGCCTTTTTTCAGTTGCACCAAACGCACATTCGGATCCGGCAGGAATTTATAAATCACCCGCTTAAATGCCGGCGCACCGTCGTAAAAATCCGGGTTGGCCACCAGTTCCAGATATTCACCCGGACGACGTGACTTAAATTGATACGGGCCGGTACCAATCGGCTGATCGAAATTAAACCGATCGGTATTAAAATCTTTACCGGCTAATGCATGTTTGGGAACCATGCCGATTTTTAACCGCCCCGGCAGTGGCGACAACGGCTGACTGAGGCTGATCTGAACCGTTAACGGATCAATCACACGGACGTTATTAATCTCCTCCACTTCCTTGCGCAAACCGCTGTGATTGTCCGGATTCTGAATACTCTCGATGGTAAACTTCACATCCTCAGCGGTAAACGCAACGCCGTCGTGCCATTTAATGCCATCGCGTAATTTGATGGTGTACACCTTGCCATCGTCCGATACCGACCACGACTGCGCCATATCCGGCACCAGACGATTATCCAGATTGAGCTTAAACAAACCGCGGAATATCGATTTATCGGCATCCGCATGCTGATGCCCAGCCACTGGGTTTAGCCACTCTGGTTCGGTGGCTCGGGCAACAATTAGCGTATCCTCACGGGAAATGGCATCGTTGCCCGCAATGTCCGATTCTTGCCAACGGGTCGATTGGTCACAGGCTGTCAGACTGGCCAGAGTTATGCCCCACAGGATAGAAACCCTGAACAGGGCAGAAACCGCAAAAAATGAAACGTTCATAAACAGATAACTACTCGTGGTGATATTCAGAGCCGCTTTTTCACGTCAACCAACGTGGCGAGCAGTCGCTGAAAAGTTGACATAGCGGCGGCAATGTGAAAAATCGCATCGAGAATAATTATCAACTGATTGACGAAAACCGATAAGGGATCGGCGATGACCAAGATAGACAACATGCTGGAACGGCTTCTGGGAATCCGCCGGTCGAAAAACCCCATGCCGCCGCTGGGTCCACGGGAACTGGAGGTACTGAAGTTGCTGTGGCGCGAACAACCGTTAACCGCCCAGTGTATTCATCAGCGCAGTCAGTCGCAGGACATCTCCCTCAGCACCGTACAAAGCACGCTGGAGCGTTTGTACCGCAAACAGCTGATCGAACGAGAGAAAAGCGGTCGCTCTTACGTTTATACCGCTGCGATTAACCAAAGCACGGTGATCAGCCGCCTGCTGCAGGATCTGGCGATTGAAATCAGCGATGGCGATATGGCGCCGATTATTTCCGGCTTTATGGACTTTATCAGTGAGGAAGTTCCGGATGCCGACACCTCTGGGTTAAAAGCGATGATGCCTGTCGATAACAGCACCCGTCAGGCAACTGACCACTCCGATCTCAACCAAAGCAGTGACTGAGATGTTCGCGCATTCCCTGCCCGACATTATCCCCGGTGTGTTTACCTGGAGCGTTATCACATTAATGCTCAGTGGCTGCCTGGCGTTTTTGTATCCGCTGTTACGGCGGTTGATGTTGGCATATCCGGCGCCGTTTCGAACCACACTGATTGTATTAATTGCTGCGGCACCCAGCCTGATTGCTTCCATCGTACTGGTGTTGTACGCCAGCCCCGAGCTTAGCCACTTATTTATTCATGAACATTGCCATGGCAATGTGTGTGGCGCCCATTCCCTGCACATGCCCATTTCGACGCAAACCAGCGCCGGTCTGGTGATATTAAGTGTACTGGCGTTGTTATTAATGGGTTATCTGGCACTTCGCCAGTTATCGAAAGGCAAACGTTATTCGACAACGCTGGCAATGTTATCCGAGGCCCGACCGAATCAGGATTTCCGCCTGATTCAGACGGAGCAACCGGCCGCCTGGTGTGTTGGCCTGTTAAAACCGCAGATTTATTTATCTCAGGGTTTGCTTGATCAGGTATCGAAACGACAACTGCAAACAATGCTGGCCCATGAGCACGTCCATGTCAGCCGCCGGGATAATCTTCGGAAGTTTCTGGTGCACTGGTTCACCTTTCCCTGGCCCCGGGCCAAAGCTCAGCAGATTCGTCAGGATTTATTGCAGGATACTGAGAATACCTGCGACCTGATGGCGGTGGAGTTTACTCAGACATCCACTGATGAACTCGGCGAGCTTCTCAATACCGTTGAGCAGTATTGTGCTGAGCACGGTAAGCAGCATCAGGTTACGTCTGAGCAACGCCTTTCTGCGTTTAAGCATGAGATGCGCTTGTATCAGGAATTTGATAAAGCACATTGGCGGCGCTTGCTGCTGGCGCTTTCGGGGAGTTTTTTGATGGGAGCGGTATTATTTATCGCGGCGGCGTTTGTCAGCCACCCCGTGTTGGAATGGCTGTCGCGGTAGGGCTATCACTGGGTGATTAATTCAGATTCGAGTTTGCCTTATTGGGCCAGCCCATTTTAATTCAGATTTTAGTTCATCTGGTATTTCAGCAAAAAGATCAGCTAATGCTGCAATTATATAAATCGGAGTCACTGGATTTTTAACCGAATTCCCTAGCCTGATCGTTCATAAAAGGAATATCTACGTCGCGATATTCTTCTCTTTGAATCGCCGCCAGTTCACTATGATAGCTGTCGCTTATTCATTATTAGTCATAACGGACAACTTATGAAGACTACCGAACTCTGATTCGATTATCGATAAAAGCTTCCAAATGACTGATTGATAAACCTCCGTATATTTTTATAGAAATACACCTATCAACCGATAAATGATTAAATCCCACAGCCAAATAATCGTATCAGCAATCGCTTACTCAGAACCCCATGCTCACAACCGCTTCCTCACCCTTCTGCGGCTGACACGTCGTCACGCGAGGCAGTAATTCCGGATGCTGCTCCTTAAACCAGGCTTTGATATTGCCAGAACGCTTCTGCGCCAGTTGCCGCCAATTCGAAACGTTGTGCAAAACAACTTTAGCCGGTTGCTCCGCCAATGCTTGCACTTCGGCATCACTGGCAAAACCGCAGACATGCAGTTCCAGCGTTTCTTTATCAGTCATCATCTCGGCAACTTTATTCAGATACTGAATCTGATCCTCATTTATCTGAGAAACAAACGGCTGATAAGACAAGTCATCAAGACGGATTGCAAATAAATAATCGCCCGCGTAAGTCGATAGCGAAATCAGGGTACTGTAAGGCTGTAATGCTTGTTTCAGGTAATAAGTCATCGCTTGCTCTAAGGCCAGCATACTGAGCTGGTGCATAAGATCATCCAACCCCACATCCGGATCGTTGATATTGCCTGAGAGCGGCATGCTCAGCTCAATATTGTTGTTGTCGTCGCGCAAGATTGACAACACGGTATCCAGTGGCATTGAGATCTGCTTACCAACACGATCAATCGTCTCTTCATCGACAGGTAAAAATTCGCTGTTTCGCAGCAGGATATCTGCCTGTCCGTCCATCTTGGCATTATGAATCGCCAGATTCACATCCAGCTTCACCACGCCTTTTTGAACGTGGTAACCGGTCGCCTGGGAAACATAGCCATTAAATGGCACCAGATTCAGCTGCTCTACATGCAATTCGATATCCCCTTGCGGCTGATTATTGACCAGCCCCATCTCACCGCTGGCGACGATGCGGTTATATTCGTCCAACGCCAGTTCAATCTGCAACGGCGTTGTCTGTTGCAACTGATTACTATCAACAGCACCGATATCAACACTACGAATCGCCAGGCGCACGCGCGCTGCGGGTGTAACCGAATGATCGGTAAACCGCAAATAGGATACTGAGTTTGCACTTTGTTGCAGACCGGCAATCTGAACAGAGAAGGTTTTAGCTGGGGCTTTTTCCGGAGTATCTGTTGACGGAGGTGCCGGTAATTGTGTTTCTGGTATTGCCTGTGACGCAATCGTTCCTTCAGCATCAGTTCGGGCGCTGCTTGCGGCATGCTCATCAATGAAAACACCACTACTACTGATATTACTCACGCCATCACTGTTCGTTGGCTGTTCTCCGTCAGAGGTTACTGCTGCTGAAGCTATCGGTACTCCCTGAAAAGTGCCATCAGCCAGCTTGGTTAACTGCATCACCAGACCGTTATAACGATGCAGGCCGGTCGCCAGCTGAAATGCCTGCCCATCAAAACGAAGATCGTCAATCTGATATTGATTGAGTTTCAGTAGCGGTTTTTGATCAGCCTCTGTCGTTTCATGATTTATACCCTTGATGAGCAACCCCGACAGCGTTAATCGACTCACCTGTTGACTCTGTTCGGTAACATCCACACCTGTCAGAAATAACTGCTCAAAACCAATCGCCGGTAGGTTGTAGGCTTTCACATTCAGATTACTGACCTGCAACTCTGCCAGAATCTGTTTTTTAAATAAGGCCATCGGTTGCCAGTGCAGCTGTAAGCTACCCAAAGATACCGACTCAAGCTGTTCAATGGTGCCCTGCTGTGGTTGATACAGTTGTAAATCCTTTAATGTCGCCCGACCACGTAACGGCGAAATCTCAACCGACTGCAGCGTAAACACCTGGCCCGGATGCTGGTCAGCAAACCAACGTTCGGCATAAGGTACCGCGATAAGAGGTAAAATGCTGGTCAGCAACACGTAGATCAGCACCAGCAGTAATACTGAGTACAGTACCAGCTTTGTTATCCAGTTCGATTTTGCAAACATCATTTGTAACCTCAGAAAATTGAGATTTAACCTTACTCAACTCCAGAGTTTATCGCGTAAACCACTGGCTCGCTCAACTCTGGACGACAATCCCGCCTGCCAGCTGCGCATACTGGTTAATAAGCGAAAATGGCTCTTTGCCCGGGTAATTCCGGTATAAATCAGCTCGCGGGTAACCACACTTTGCCAGGCAGTTGGCAACACCATAAAGACCTGATCAAACTCCGATCCCTGACTTTTATGCACGGTCATGGCGAACGCTGTTTCATGCTCAGGTAAACGACTAGGTAATAACAAACGCACTTCACCGTTACTGTCCATAAAGGCGGCTTTTAATTCGCGTTCAGAATTTCCGCCGCCAGCTTTTGACGATGGTGTCGATGCCTCTTTCTCTACTTCCACCAGAATACCAATATCGCCATTAAATAACCCAAGATCGTAATCGTTACGACTGATCATCACTGCCCGTCCGGGATACATAGCCCCCGAGTATTGATGTTTTTTATCCAGCTGTGGGCGTAACAACAATTCAATCTGACGATTGACCTCTTCGATACCAAACGGTCCCTGGCGGGTTGCCACCAATACCTGAAATTGAGAAAAAGCCTGGATAATCTGCTTTGCATCACCTTTGGCCACGGTTTTACAATAATTCTGGTAACCCTTTGCGGTGGCGATTTTCCAGAAGTCCGTGGTTTTGAACTTTCTGGTTTTGGAGTTTTTACTATCGATACTGGCATCGTGCCAATGGAGGTCAATATCCTGGAATTTTTCGAACGCCACTAAGGCAGCGTGATAATTGCCCTGATTCACGGCTGCCGCCAACCGACCAATGCCACTATTGGCATGGAACCGATGTGACACCCGCAATTGTGCCACGGCATTCTGGATACCCTGGCCACCATCAATGTGCTCCACATAACCAGAAATATCCTGGCCGGTCAGTTGCTGCATTAATTGCGCAAATTCCTGCGATGGCCCATGTTCGTTACCAGCATCACATAAATCCGCCAACACACTGCCCGCTTCCACTGACGCCAGCTGATCGCGATCGCCCAATAAAATTAACCGGGTGTCCGCTGACAGTGCCGACATCAGGTGATGCATCATGGGTAAATCAATCATCGACGCTTCATCCACCACCACACAATCGTACGGTAACGGATGATCGCGATTGTAACGGTAACCACGCGGCGTCCAGCCTAATAAACGGTGCAGGGTAAAACTGTCGTCGGGAATTAAATCGGCATGGGCTAAACCGGATTCGCCACTTTCACTGTTCTGGCTTTCGCGGATTTTGGCACCGCGAATAGACTCAGTCATCCGTGCGGCAGCTTTACCGGTGGGTGCCGCTAACGCAATATGCATCGACGGATTCAGGCTTAATAACGCACTCAGCAATTTGGTGACTGTGGTGGTTTTACCGGTACCCGGGCCACCGGTAATCACCGCAAACGGCATGGTACAGGCACTGACGGCAGCGATATTCTGCCAGTCGATTACATCGCTGAACGCAGCATCCGGAAATAATTGTTGCAGCGGCTGTTTCAGGCTGGCGATTAATTCTTCCTGACTCATGGCAGGCGTTAACCGCTGGCGGATATGTTGGTACACACCCAGCTCATAAAAATAATAACGCGCCAGATACAGTCGTGGCGTGGTAATACCATTCCCGGGATCAAGCACCAGCGGCTGGTTTTTCCAATTCTGTTCAGAATCACCTGACGAATTACCTGTAACAACAAACACATTGTTACAACCGCTCAGCAGCTCAACCAGCTGTGGAGTATTTAACCACCAAGCGGATAAATCCCGAATAAAACAGCAATCCAGCGGTAAACACACCTGACCTTTTGCCAGCGATGCACTAAGCGCCACACAAACAAAATACAACTGAATGACTTGTTCTTGCTGCTTTGGGTTCTGGGTTACCCGTTCGTAGCTCACCACTTGTTGGGCCAACTGCAGATCAATCTCACGTAATTTGCGCTGGGCAATTAGATCGCGGCATTGTTGCTGAAGTTTTTCCAGCGTGTCTTCTTGGGTTCCGGTCAACACTGAAGCCTCATCCTGATCACTGATCACAAGCATCCTCCGTTGTTGCTATCCGATGACTCAAAGGCAAAAAAACAATCACGCCAGCGTTGCAGCTGTTGCAAATCCACCGCCTGATAAAACACACCGGATTTCTGTGTTGTATCAAATGCAGCTTGCTGATTAGAAAAATCATCTGCATCGTCCGTAAATAAATCCAATGGCTGATGACTTAATGGAGATTGCATAACCGGCAGCTCTGCGTCATGGAATTCGTCGATCATGCCACGCAGGTAAAAATAAAAGACACCACCCAGGTGTTTTTCCGGATCATAATCCGCTAACCGTTGCTGTAATAAGCGATCCAGCGCCAGGGTATAAATCCACGCTTGCAAATCGTAATCGTGATCAGCCATCGACAAAGCTAACTGTTCATGGGAATAGTCTGCCGCCTCATAACCCAGATGATTGGATTTATAGTCAGCGACATAATAACGACCGTTATGAATAAAGATTAAATCGATAAACCCTTTCAGATACCCGTTTAATGCATCAAAGCTTAATTTTTTGCCGTCGATTAATGCGTTAATTTTGGCAGGTGTCAGCATCTGATTACCGTTACCCAGCGGCAGATAAAATTCCATTTCATCCAGGCGCTGCGATTGCGTCAGCTGCGACAGATTAAATTCCTGCTCGTGCGCCAACAACGGCGTATTCACCACCTGAGTTAACCATTGGCCCAATTGCTGTTCATCGCAATCGGATAAACCGTAATATTGCAGCTGATTGCTGCAAATCTCGATTAATGCTTCGCTATCGTTAAAGTCCCAGTGTTCCAGAATACCGTGTAAACAGGTACCCGGGTTCGCGCCCTTCGGGAAGCTTAATGCGTAGTTTTGCGCTTGTTGTACTTCGCCTTCTAAACCGGCTACGTCTACCGCTGCCCGATCCCCGGCAATATCTTGCTGCGCTTCCCAGTCTAATAACTGTAAATCGTCGTCCTGCCAATCCGGCGAATCGGCAACATCGGTCTGAACATGTGGTGCAGAGTGATCACCCGCTAACTGGCTGTAACTGCTTACCCGCCAGCTATCGTATAAATGGCTTGTGAAAATTTTTGCCTGCACTGCCGTTTTGTCACTATCCGTTTGTGCAGAAGTATTTAATTGTTGCTGCCAGATCGGCATCGAACCAACATAACGACTGCTATCAGAAAAGGCATCTTTCATCTGTTGCCAGTCGATGGGCTCACGGCTGGCGGCACTGCCCAGCTGTAACAGATAACCAATGGCACTTTTATATAAGGCCGATTTTTTCGAACGACCATCCACCACATCCATCAGCCAGATATAACAGCCGTATTTTGCACGGGTTAACGCAACGTATAACAGGCGCAGGTATTCGGCTTTAATATCACGAATAGCGAGTTCCTTTTCGTCGCTATCCGGCGCCAGGTTTAAGACCACGCCCGCACTTTCACCAATAACTTCATCAGAATCCGGTTCTTCGTTATAACCGAGATAGTATTGCGCTTCGGTCAGCTGGTGAGGAATAAAGCTGTCATCCCATAAAAACGGCAAAAAGACTAATGGATATTCCAGGCCTTTGGATTTATGGATGGTAACAATCGTCACCAGATTGGCATCGGTTTCCAGTCGTAACTGTGCTTCTTCACCGTTACGTTCCGGATCAAAAATACGTTCGCCGAACCAGCGCACCAGCCCCTGCTGGCCACGCAAACGGCGACTGGCCGACTGCAATAATTCGCCCAGGTGAAGAATATTGGTCAAACAACGCTCTCCCTGGGGCGATTGTTTCAACCGCACCGCCAGAGACATGTCGTCCTGATCAGTTAATCCCAGCGGACTTTCCAACCACAACATCATAGCAGCCATAATACCGCGCTTTTTCCAGTGCCACTGAAAGCTCTGGATTTTCTCCAGTTCCTGCTCCCAACGACTCTCGTTGTTTAACATGGCATCTAATGTTGCCGCATTAAGCCCCTGAGTTTTGGTTGCCAGCGCAGTACGGATTAGACGCTCGTCCGATGGATTTAACAGCGCATTTAACCAGGCTAATAAATCAATGGCCTCCTGACTGTCGAATACGCTGTCACGGGTTAAAAACACGCTGCCTATTTGCTTCTCCGATAGCGCATCACGAATCCAGCCTGCCTGACGACGACTGCGCACCAATACCGCAATATCTTTTGCCTGCACTGGCTGATCGCCGAGTTTGGCCTGTTCACTGCGGATTAACGCGGCAATTTGTTGGGCGCATTGTTCCGCCGCCAGACTATGACCTTCCGCTCGGGACAAACTGTCGTCCGATAACCATAACTGCATCGGCTGTGGTGAATCACCCGCCAGAGTTAAGGCGTTATGATCGTGTTTGCCAGCGGCATTCACTGCAACAAAATCGATATCTTTATCGAACACAAACGGGCTATTATGTTGCTGCCATAGAGAATTTACCGCATCAATGAGTTGGGAATGACTGCGCCAGTTGGTATCCAGGGTGTAACGCTGCTGATCGGATAACGAACGCCTTGCCTGCATGTAAGTAAAAATATCCGCACCCCGAAAGCCATAAATCGCCTGTTTGGGGTCACCAATCATATACAGGCCGTAGGTGTTTGAATTACTGCCAGTCTCACCAGAATCAGTCTTATTTTCGTTCACAACCGCCGGGTAAATACGGTTGAAAATCTCGTATTGCTGCGGGTCAGTATCCTGAAATTCATCAATCATCGCCACCGGATAGCTGGTGCGGATTTGCGCTGCCAGCTGATCGCCTTGCTCACCTTGTAACGCCGTGACTAATAACCGCAATAAATCATCCGGGGTTAACGCAGCCGCCTGCTCTAAGAGATAAAAATAGCGATCGCGAACCTGTTGGTACCAGGCGATATCCAATTGTAAGCCTAACTGCTGGCTTTGCTGACAGTAGTCTTCAATCAGGTCAAATAACGGGTGTTGAGGTGGTTCGCCTTTTTTGGTTTTTTCCTCCAGCTGGCGACGGCTGAATTTTTCCAGCTCGCCAGGCACCGGTAAATAAAACTCACCGGTTAAATAATGACCAGCCTTTTCCAACCAGCGCGGTAAATTCCGACTGCTGTAACTGCGTTTGTCAACGCCAGAGTCAGTAAGCAGTTGTTGCAGGTTATCACTGCCTAACTGTTGCCAGCTTTGTTGAATCGCCTGATATTGCGACTTCAGCGACTGCCATTGCTCTGCAAACTCGGACTCTTGAGGTTGTGGAATAAACTTCAGGTGTGGTCGTGATAACCAGCTGCGGAACTTATGCAATAACGCATCAGGTCCGGCGTACCGATTAAATAAAAAACGTCCCTGATCACTGTCGAGGTGATAACACTGCAACCGCCAGATATCCTCGCAGGCCTGCTGCAGGTAGGTTTCAATGTCTAACACCAGCTCGGCATCAAACATCACCCCGGAATCGAACGCGAATTGTTTTAACATCCGCTGGCAAAAACCATGAATGGTAAAAATCGACGCTTCATCCATTTGTGCCAGGTTGGCCTGCAGCCAGGTGGTAAGCTCCATTAACTGCGAATAATCGTTAACACCTTCAGACTGTACGCCAATATCCGTTAATTGCTGAGCAAACCCCGCATCATTAACAGCGGAATTATTTTGCAGGCGTAAACATTCTTCAAAGCTGTCACGGATGCGATCACGGATACGACCACGTAATTCTTCCGTCGCGGCCCGGGTAAACGTTACCACCAGAATCTGGTCACAACCCAAACGCGGCAATTCGGTATTATGGGCCAGCAATAAGCGGTTATATAGCGCGGTAATGGTAAAGGTTTTACCGGTACCGGCACTGGCTTCAATCAGTGACTGGCCGGTTAACGGAAACTGATTAATATCTAACTTTTGCATCAGTTACTCTCCGCCAGCAGTTCATCGTCACTGAGATGCTGGTGTAGGTCCGCTAGTAATTTATAGTGTTGCTGATACCAGCAGCTAAAGCCGTCGGGCTGACTCAGCTGTTCAACCAATTCAGGCAGGCAACGCTGAATATACACGCTGTGTAGCGGTGAAAATTCACTGTTAATCTGACGCAGCATCAGCTTCTGTTGTTCCTGTTCGATCAGCTCGACATCACCATCCAGCTTATCCGACAGGCTGAGTAGCAGACTTTCCCATAATAAATCCGGAATAAAATCCACTGGCCCTTGCCAGCATTGCCAATACAGGGTTAAACACTGATCTACAATATCCAGTGCCTGTAATTGAGTCGGTGCTTTTAATACCAGTTTACGAATCGTAGATGATTTCTTGTCTTTCCCCTTAACAACGCCGTAAACACTGGCATGGCTGACCAACCCGGGTTGTGCCGCTGCTGCTAATACCAGATCAAGCCAGACATCTAATAAATGCTGGCCTCGAATGCCACCGACCCGATGACGAATGATTTCAGCATTATTTAAGTCACTCACCGGCAAAGCCGCATTGTTCTCCTCGGCCAGGTAGGCCTGCTGTAATTCACCAATAACTCGCGTCTTTGCATCTGGATCACCAATCGATAATTGCAGCGCACAAGCATCTAACGGATAGATACATTCGGCTTTTAACGTTTGTGCTAACGGTGTCATTTCCTGCTGAATATCATCCGCCCATACCGCGCCTAAACGGTTTACTGGCAGTTTTCCTAATGCATGTTGTTGCTCGAGGAAAAACGACTGATCAGCCGGATAATCAACTGCCTGCGACAGCTGTTGCTGTAACCATTGTTGACGCAGCTGAAAGAGTTCCAGACCATCCGGGACAAAGGGTTCTTCGGTTTGGTGGTGTTGCCAATAAATATCGAGATTGGCGCGCAAGCGTCGCTGCACAAAAAACTTGCAGGGATTTAACAATGCCTGTTTTACATCTTGCCAGTTTACTTCTTGCTGATTAATTTCATCTGGGATAGGCAAACTGTTAATGACAAACGCATTCTGAGAATCTTTTTTCTGTTCTGAGTGATTATTCTCGTTTGCAGAATTCGGGGCAGCTGCATTAGCAACATCGGCCCAGATGGTTTGGTAACCGTTATATTTTTCCGGATTAAATGGCTGTAACGGCAGTTGCTGCACCAGATGATTAAAGAGGTGTTCGCGACTGTTTTTATGCGGCTGATCCGCATGATCGCTTAAACAATAACCGTCACAAATATAATCCTGTAATTCGCTCACCAGCACAGATGGCTGTAATTCGCTGTTTTCTCGGGCGTCGCGTCCACGATAGCTGACATAGAGTTTTTGCTGAGCAGAACAGACGGCTTCTAGGAATAAATAACGGTCATCATCCCGGCGCGAACGATCACCACGGCGACTATTGCCCGACACCATCAAATCGAAACCAATCGGCGTAACACGGCGCGGATAATCCTCATCGTTCATACCTAACATACACACCGCTTTAAACGGGATGGAACGCATCGGCATCAGAGTACAGAAGTTAACCGGCCCGGCTAAGAAACGCTGCCAGCCGCCCTGCTGCCCTAACTGCTCAACAAACCAGCTGCGTACCACCTGGGGTGATAACGGTTGATCAAACGCCGCATCCAATAACCCTTCCTGCCAGCGCTCAATGGCATCCCTCACTTTTTGCAGCGAAGCGCTATCGCTAAGCTCGGGTAAATAAAAATCATCGGTCAGTTGCAATAACAACTGCTGCCATTGCTGGATGCTGTGTGGCTGATTCAGTCGCTGTTGCCAGTATTCCAGCTGATCAATCAAGGCTAATAACTTACCTAATAATTCACCGTCGTTGCCTTCCACCGCACTGACCGGAAAATCCTGCTGCCACTGACCGGCATCATCGGGCAACATCAGCCCCAGCATTAATTGTTTTAACCCTTTGCGCCAACTGTTTTGCTCAAACCCCGGCAAGCCTAAAGACTGGCGATGATCGCTGTTGAGACCCCAGCGAATTTCCGCACGCTGCAACCAGTTTTTTAATTGTTCAACATCGTCTTCGGATACATCAAAACGCTGGCGAATGGCGGCAACATCGAGCCAATCCTGCACTTCGGTAATCAATAAACGCGATTCGGCCAAACCCACCAGCTTTAACCAGGAATCAATGACCGGGTTTTCCTGCACCATGGATTGGTCGGCAATCGCCCAGGGAATCCGGGTGTGATCGGCAACGCTGGAAAATACCGCATCGATATAAGGTGCATACTGGTCAATATCCGGCACCATCACCACGATATCGCGTGGCTTTAAATTTTTATCATTCTCGAACCAGCTTAATAACTGATCATGCAGTTGCTGTACTTCTCTTAACGGGCTGTGAGCAGAAACAAACTGAATGCTGTTATCGTCTGCGGCAATGGGTTGTTTAAAATAACTGTGTTCCAACGCTTCAGCGGTAAAGGCGGCTTTTTGCTTATCCTGCAGGGTTAAAATATCGTTTTGCAGTTGTTTTAGCAGTGAAAGTTCTGAAGCGCTTTCCATCTCGACGTAGGCTTCGATATCGCTGATTTCACTATCGTGCACCAGGGTTAAAAACTCTTTTCCGAGTTTGCCCCAGGAAGCTAATAATGGATTACCACGTTCAAAATAACGTTCTGCTGCCGGTTTTTTTTTCAGAATCTGTAACCGGCGTTTATCATCGACGATATCACCCCAGAAGTTTCTACATGGATTCAGTAGAAAAAAGTGCACATCAATTACGGAGGAAATTGCCTGCAATACATCCCAATAACTGCCGGGCAAAGCAGCAATGCCAAACACAAATAAGCGCTTTGGCAGATTATTTAACCGCTCAGGATATTCCCGCACCAAGGATTCCAGCTGTTGCAACAGCGACGCACGATGCTCTAGTGAATGACCCAAGCGTTCGCTGTCCTTTATCAGCTCTCGCCATAAATGCGGTTGCCAGGGGTGGCGATTGACATCGGTATCTGGCACCTGGTCCTGACCCATTTCCCAGTTTAATAACCAGTCCGGGCGATACACCAGATACTGGTCAAATACGTCAGCAATTTTATGCGCCAGCTGATAACACTTAAGACCGGAAGTGTCGTCTTCGAGATAATGGCGAATCGCTTGATAATTCGGGTCATCAATCAACGTTGGCAGTAAGCGCATCAGTTTCCACGACATCGCTTGCTTTTCGAAGTGAGACCGCTCGGGTAATTCCGGCTTTAACTGGTTGAAGATTTTCCAGACAAAACTCGAGGGTAACGGGAAGTCGATTTGTGCTGCGACGCCCAGACCATCAGCCAGTTGCAACTTCAGCCAGTGGGCCATGCCCTGGCTCTGAACCAGAATGGCTTCCTGCTCAAACGGTGGTGGCGGCTGGTCGGCCATAAGCTTAACCAAAATGCCGAGTAAGACATCGAGATCGTTCGAATGATAGAGGTGAAACATGCGTTCCCTGACAGCAGATTTTTCTTCTGCAAGGGTAACAAATCAGGCGCTTAACCGACTATTAAAAGCGGCAAAAAATCATGAAATAGCAACCAACCGATCAACCGCTTCAATATTCTGTGCCTCGCCCACTTCCGCCACGGTTAGCTGGCCCTGCCAGATATTCAGACCCTGCAATAAATGCGGATCATCCAGCATCGCCGCTTTGGCACCTTTATTGGCCAGCGCCAGCACAAACGGCAATGTGGCATTGTTTAATGCCTGGGTTGATGTACGCGCCACCGCGCCGGGCATATTGGCAACACAATAGTGTACGACCCCCTCTTCTACAAAGGTCGGGTCACTGTGAGTCGTGGGATGCGCCGTCTCAACGCACCCCCCCTGATCAATGGCCACATCAACAATCACGGCCCCCTGCTTCATCGACTCAAGGTGTATACGGCGCACCAGCTTAGGTGCTGCCGAACCCGGAATTAATACCGCGCCAATCACCAGATCCGCCTGGGGTAAGCATTCATCGAGTGCTGTGCGGGTAGAATTCAGCGTCTGAATACGATTACCGTACTGCTGATCGAGTTCACGCAGGGTTTGCATTGAGGTATCCAACACCGTTACCCGTGCACCCATACCGACAGCAATCGCCACCGCATTACGACCCACAACTCCACCACCAATCACCAGCACATTGCCTGCGGGGACGCCCGGCGCTCCGGATAACAGAACACCACGGCCCCCGGCTTCCATCTCCAGACTGCGTGCGCCCGCCTGAACCGCTATTCGACCAGCGATTTCCGACATCGGCGCTAATAAAGGCAGTCGCCCTGACGCATCGGTTACGGTTTCATAGGCGATGCAGATCGCTCCGGAATGCATTAGCTTCCGGGTCAGCTGTTGATCTGGGGCAAGATGCAGATAGGTAAATAACGTGTGCTGCTTGTTGAGCAACGGTACTTCCTGAGGCTGGGGTTCTTTCACTTTGATGATCAGATGGCCAAACTCAAACACGTCGGTGGCACTGTTCATTACCATTGCGCCGCTGGCCAGATAATCCTCGTCACGAAATCCGATGGCTTTACCGGCATCGTGTTCGACCGCAACTTCATGACCATGATGCACCAGCTCACGCACACTGTTTGGTGTCAGTCCAACACGATATTCGTGATTTTTGACTTCTTTCGGCACACCGATTCGCATACGCACCTCGACGGGTTACTGAGAGGAATGTTTTTATTCAGCGATGTCTTGAGTTTAGTACAAAAAACGGCGACTCTTACACCGAAATGATATAATTCAAAGGACTGGTTATGACCGCTTTTCCGCTCAGTATTACTTCTCTCACTCGCTCACTCGTTTGCTCGTTTACCTGTTTCCTGACACTCGCACTGATAAGTATCAGCAGCAACGCCGCCCCCAGCAAAGAGGCTATTGATGGTATTTACCAGTTAGGTACACCGGAACGGGGCCAGCAGAAGCTGATGATTCAATACGGTGAACTCAATGGTCGTAAAATACTGGCAGCCGCAGCCTGTAAGGGTTGTCCTCCTGCGGTTTACACCTATCAGGAAGAGCCGTCAAAGACCCTGGGAACTGATATTTTTATGGTGATGGGGCTTTATCTGATTCGCTATGATGACGACAGCTTCGTTGTGGTACAGCCGGATAAAGAACTGGGAAGAGCTGTCTGGACCAGCATCGCTCACGCCAACATCTACTCTAAAAACCCGGAAACGGCGCGCAATACAAACCGCGAAAAAATTACCGCGTTTTCTCTGGCATTGTCGGAGAAGATTATGAATCAGGAAGTTGGCGAACTGAGCCATGCTGCTGGTACCTATCACCTGGCTGCGCCCATGAATCATCTCGGGCGTCCGCAGCGAACCTATGAAATCACTTTTAATTCAGAGGGTAAGAAATCGATTGATATCAAACCATGTGAAAAATGTGGTGTCGACCGCTATGAATTTTTACCGAATGAAAGCTCGATTATCGGTGTTGATGTATACCGACATGCCTCTAGCTATTATCTGTTTGATATCAAAGATGGCGTATTGATTTATACCTTTTCCAATTCCGGTGGTCTTGGACGCGACGATTGGGGTAAGCACAGTAAGTACAATCTGTACTCCAATAACCAGGCATACGTTCGCCAGCTACTGGCAAGCAAGGAAAAACAGAAAAATATTGATACCGCGATGGCTGGTTATTTCAAAGCGATAAAAGAGGAATTTATTCGCCAGGCAGAAGAAAAAGAAAAAGCAGCTACCGAGCAACGTAATTTACCGGCTGAAGGATTGTCTGACCGCGCTCAGAAACAGCAGGCTCTAAAATCTGCCAAACAATGGGCCAGCAACTGGGGCTGGAAAGAAACGCTCAACGATGCATATTTCACCAGCAACGATTGGTCAACACAGCGCCACCCGCTTACCGGTATTGTTACGGGTAAGAGCATTCGGGGTATTGTAACAATGACCCATCCGGATGGCCGCTGCCGCTTCCAGTACACCAGTTTTCGCCAGGATTACGATGGTCAGAAATTCTATAATCTGCACATGACGGGTGTTGGTCCTATTTACGACATTCGCTGCGATAAAATCTGATCACTGTTTCGACAGCAATTCTGTTAACCCGCTCAGGTCAGGCAACTGGCCTGAGCAATATTGCGTTACTACCATGAAGAACGGTTGAGTAACAATTACCCTTTAGCAAAAAGATGCTTGTTGTTATGACGGTTTATTCCCGAATATTCTCCCTCGCCAATCGGATTACTCTGGTCGCCTGGCTTGCTTTACTGGTAAGTCTGTTCGTCGGTAGTTATCGCGACCAGATCCATCAGGTGTTATTTACTTTGGTGATTTTTGGCTTATCTGTATTGTATTTTTATCTGATATTTTTAGGTAAGCGGCATGAACTTGAGGGTGAGCAACCGAAAGGGCACTTTAAAACCCTATCAGGGATGATGTCGTTATTCAAAGCACCAAGAGCCGCACTGGCAGGCTGGATTCACTATCTGGCGTTTGATTTATTGGTCGGTATTTTAATCAGCCAACACGCATTGGAGCACGGCATTAACATCTGGATTTTAATTCCGATTCTGGCATTTACCCTGATGTTTGCCCCAGCAGGCCTGATGTTTTATTTCCTGGTATTCTTTATCGATCAGGGACACTGGTTATTACAGTTGTAGCCGAGTGGGAAACATCAGCCCGCAGTGTTTGCTTTATCAGACAGCAGCTGCGCCAGTGTATCGAACAGCTTGTTGGCATCGATAGGCTTTGCAAGAACCAGGTCCATGCCTGAATCAAAACAGATCTGACGTTCTCCCTCACTTACTCCGGCCGTTAAAGCAATAATCGGTTTTTGAAAACCCAGAGCACGAACTTCGCGAGCCGCACTGAATCCATCTTTAACCGGCATATGGCAGTCCAGAATTAACGCATCACAAACCAGAAACTGATTATCGTCCAGCATTCTCTGGCCATTTTCATAGGCCATTACTTGCACACCGCGTTTCTCCAGCAAACGGGTAATCACTTTACGACTGGTGACATCGTCTTCACACAATACAATATTGGCTGCCACTAAGGTTCGACTATGGTCCGGCCCTGATCTATTGTCTGCTGCGGCAATTAAAGGCAAACGGAGCCAGAAACAACTGCCACACCCTTCGTCACTCTCGACCCCGACTTCACCACTCATTAACTGGGCAAGGCTGCGACACAAACTCAGCCCTAACCCGGTACCACCAAACTCACCCGCAGTTGCCGGGCTTTCCTGCTCGTAAGCATCAAATATCTGGTTAATCCGGTCGGTGCTGATGCCAATGCCATTATCCTTTACCTGAAAATACAGGCAACGATCACCATCGGTGTACGACACCCGAATAGAGACCTCACCTCCTTCTGGCGTGAACTTATAGGCATTACTGAGAAAATTCATCAGGATTTGCTGAATACGCAGGCTATCGCCCGAGACATACAAGTCCGAAGCCTCTGCAACATCAAAATAGAACCGGATATTTTTCCGCTGCATATTGGCTGAAAAAATCGCGCTAACCTTCTCGATCAGTTTTCTGACAGCAAAGGTAGAAATGTCCAGCTCCAGTTTACCAACCTCGATTTTCGACACATCCAGAACGTCATTGATAATGCCCAATAACGCTTCGGTGGTGTAGTCGAGATCTTTAATGAGATGTCGCTGCTCTTCACTCATGTTGGTATCTGACAGCAGCTGTACCGTTCCAAGCAAGCCGCTTAACGGAGTCCGGATTTCATGACTCATATGTGCCAGAAACTGAGTTTTGGCTAAGGATGCCTTATCCGCCTGAGCCACCCGACTGCCAAGATACTCGGCCGTCAGAATATCGCGATAGCCACGCAATGCAGTCGTCAGGGAGAAGAACAAACGATTCTGCGTAACGTCCGCTTTCGGCAAGTAGTCGTTAATGTCGTAGTTCTGGATCACTTCGTGTTCAGGTGCATACCCTGCCTGACCGGTGCGCAGCAAGATTCGGGTGGTATGATTTTTCAGATCATTACGAATGGTTTCGACCAGACGCAAGCCTGCATCATCGGTCTCCATCACGACATCCAGCAGTATCACGGCAATGTCAGGTCGTTGCTTCAGTAGAGTCCTGGCCTCATTAGCACTCCGGGCTTCGATGATTTCAAGGCTTTTTCCCTGAAACCGGAATCGTGACAGTACCAGACGAGTCACTTGTATCACCGATTCGTCATCATCAACCACCAACAGCGGCAATCGATCGGCTAGGAGATCTGGCAATGACTCTGCTGCGTTCATGGTTTCCCTTACTCTTCTGCAGACAACCAAAAAGGCGATCCATTGATGATAGTCGAACTCCCATCACTCGCCTTGGACAAATTAACAAACGGCACGTTAGTTATCGGTTTTCGATAGCCTGTATTGTATCAAAAACTTGGGTGAACTCCTTTAAAGCGATAAACAACCAACGCCCTGATACAACAAACCCCAGCTAAAAGCCGGGGTTTGTCACCAGTCTGAACCTTGATTCAAACCAGAGTGGTCGACGCTGGCTCAATCAGCTGTCGAGCATGTTATCTTTCAAGCGATTCTGAATCGGGTCTTCCGACAACCAGATTCCAAACAGCGCCTGCTTGAATTTCAGTCCTTTTACGTTGGATTTAGACTCACCGTTACGATACACAGTGACACCGGAACCTGGCTCATACACCAGATCAAAAGTATCACCCTCTTCTACCGCGTCCTGAAATGCGGTGATCAGCTCTTCCACTTCGGCTTCGATTGGCGCAACGTTACCGCCAGTCGAACGAACAAAACCGTCGCGGGTGGAATCCGACATACGCTTGGAGTTAATCATACTTGAGACGATCTGCAGACGAATCGCCATTGGTTCATCAGCAGCAATGATTTCCTCGGCATTTCGATTGGTTTTTGGCAAATACAATGACGCCACGTAAATATCCATAAAGAACTTGGTACGAATGCCAACACCGTTCAGCACCAGCTGCTGTTGATCGACAGAAAGTGTTTCGGCCACTTTAACACCAGCAACCTCTTTCGCGGATGCCAGGGGGGATAAACTGAGAACCAGAGCCAGGCTCATGAGAAAACGCATCATGTGAGAATCCTTTATGTTTGTTGTTATCAGTAGAACGTTCGCAGCCGCCTTTATAGTTACCACCCGGTACAAATGCAAGCACTATCTTGCCGATCCGTACAATCAACGTGTGGATCAATACAGCCTGAAAAGCACTTACATCCAGTGGGGTAAAAACACCACAACAGCAACAACCAAAGCTCCGATTGCAGACAGCAACACGGCTCCGGCAGCCACATCTTTGGCTTTACCTATAAGAGGATGATGTTCCGGATGTATTGCATCTGCCAGTGCTTCTAAAGCGGTATTCATACCCTCCAGTGCCAAAACCAACGTGATTGTCAGGATAACAACCAGCCATTCCCAGCGACCCAGCCCAGTGAGGAACCCGGCGATGCCCACCACAACGACAGCCAGCAAGTGAATCTGCGCGTGAGTTTCGGTGCGGAACAGAGTCCATAGACCGTTGAAAGCACAGCCAAAGCTGTTAAGGCGGTTTTTTATCCAGTGCATAAACTCGTCAGTAACACAAAAGGCCCTGGTGCATCGAGCAGCAGGGCCAGACAACAATACAGTCCAAAATCAGCGGAATTCTTTCAGATTTTTCGCGACAAACTTTAGCGTCAGCTCGACCAGATTTTCACCGGCATCATAAAAGCGATCATCGAGTTCAGCGATATCGTCAGCGCGCTCGCTTTCGATATGATCGAACATCTCGATGCGTTCGTCTTCATCAATAGGTACATGACGATTGTCAAAGAAACCGACTAATTTATCGAGTAAGCCGAAGGCCTCTTTGGCCTTAATGGCTTCCAACGCCAGCAACGTGTCATCGGCTTTGGCACCAACATCGTGGTGGATGAACTGCACAAAACCCCCGTTTTCCATTTCGCGAAGCAAATGGTCGATACAAAACACTACTTTTTCAGCAAGGCTGAGCGATTCGTATCCCTGATCCGCTTCTTTGTCATAGATCACATCAGTAATCTGAAGAAATGAATCAGTTTCATCAGCGACATCCAGCGCCGCCTGAATCTCCATGTTCATAAGGTCTTACTCGTTTCTCTCTTGAATAAAAAGGTAAATCCACCATAGCTTACACCCCTTTGTTTGACAAAGGTTTTACAAGCTTTATCTGAGATAGGCTCAATTGGCGTATTTACCCAATATCAGAGGAACCAACTAGCTGCGTCAATCAAGCTTCAACAGTTCCAGTATTTTTTCGGCAGTTTGCTGCGGTTGCTCCATCGGGAAACAATGGCTGTTACCAAACATCTGCCAACGGATATTACTGTTTACCCGCGCTGCGCGGCGCGCAGACCGCTGAATAAACCCGTAACTGTCATTTGCAACCAGAATATCAACCGGTATTTTAATCTGGCGAACGGCGTGCCAGAGACCTCGTGGATAAGACCCGAAAATAGCGCCTTCCCAACGCGGATTGCAGCTCAGGGTACACTCACCATCGCGACACTGACTACCGTCTTCAACAAATGCCTTCAGAACATCTTCTCGCCAGTTACGATAAAGGCCCTTTTCTTTTAACTCATTAAACATGGCTTCCTGATCAGGCCAGGATTGCCGACGATTGGTTACCGAGCGCACCAATGCACTGCGCTTCCAGATACCAGTTGTGCGTGATATCTGCTGCGCTAATACAATTTCTGGTGAAAACAGCACCGGATCGAGAAGAATGATCCGACTGAATAATTTTGGATCGCGGGCCGCTGCCAACAATGTCATCACGCCTCCCATGGAGTGGCCAATGCCCACTACCGGCTTTCCGGCCGGATTATTTTGACGTAACGCATCCGCGACTGCGGCGGCCATTGCCTGCCAGTCTGGCATACGATGTTTGGGCTGTTCGGACCCTCCATGTCCGGGCAAATCTGTTAACCAAAGCTGAGTTCCTGTTGGCATCTGCTCAGCAACCGCAGCCAGAGTAGTGGCACAAAATCCATTGCCATGCAGAAAATGAAGTTGCGGCATATCACCGCACTGACCGGGCCGCTCATATCCCGTTAAACGCTGAATATGATGACCGCTTTTTACCGGGAAAGACCATGGTTTCAGGGAGTCACGAATAAACGTCATTACTGCTCTCTTAGATCGATACAATTTCGTTCACGGACACAGGATCCGAAACTGGCACGCAATGTTACATCAGTCGATCCGATAAATAATAGCTGAAAACACACAGGCCCAATCAAAGGTCAATCATTCGTTAAAAACGGCAACACCCACTTAAACACGTTCTTTGTCAGCAATGCCCAAACAACTCAACCAAATGGCTCAAAAAATATACAACTAAAGGATTGCAGCCGCAGTGTTTTGCTCTATTCTGGGGAAGACAACAAGAAGGGAGAGAACTGACAATGACGTCTGCCGCAGTATTATCCGCATTAGAATCCAATCGACGTTACACCGACTTTAAAGATGCTAAATCCCGTCTGGGGCAAGCCCAACGAGATCTTGAGGCGAGAGTAATCGACGATCAGGAATACCACCAAATCGCCGAAGATTGTCTCAAAATTATTCGTTCCAGTGAGAACCACCAGCACGACGCCAGCACAGCCTAAAGCTCAGGCTGCCGTGGGAATACCACTGTGAAAGCGAAACTCTTCATCAGGGGTTTCGATTAAGCCTCGTTCCAGTTCCCGGAACATTTGAACTCGTTCATCAATCGGTTCACTGGAATACTGAGCGGCCAGTGCAAGATAGTCCTGATAATGACGACCTTCCGAGCGTAGCAATGAACGATAAAACTTCTCCAGCTTGGCATCCAGAAACGGTGCCAGCTTGGCGAATCGTTCACACGAGCGGGCTTCAATAAAAGCACCCACAATCAGTACATCGATGAGTTCCTCAGTACCACCTTTGCGCACAGCATCACGCATACCAGAAGCGTATCGGGACGATGAAACGTGGCGGTACTGGATGCCACGCTCCTTCATAATGTTGACTACCTGCTCAAAATGCAGCAGCTCTTCGCGCGCCAGCTGGCTCATTTTCTTCAGCAGATCTTCACGCTCAATATGCTTGTAAAGCAGATTCATTGCTGTGCTCGCGGCCTTCTTTTCACAGTTCGCATGATCAATCAGCAGTATTTCCTGTTCCTGCAGCGCACGCTCCACCCAGCTGTGCGGGGTTTCGCAACCAAGAAAATCATTAATTTCGGCAAGAACTGCTTCGATGCTCATAATCAGACTCAGTGATGAAGAAAAACGCTGCGGATTTTAAGGAAAAGGCCAACCGATAACAATGACGAGTATCAAGGCTGATGTCCGGGGTACACACTTTGCGGCTTCACCAGCGCAGATCACTGAGATTAATCCCCAAAGGTACATCGAGCCGAAGACTCGCCAGGATGCGGGTGAGAATAGCATCCCGCCAGTGCTGCTCGAGTCGCGTCTGTTGTTTGGTATCCAACTGATCAAGGCAGGCCAACAAGTGATCAAGTGACCCAAACTGATCCAACAGATGGCCCGCTGTTTTCGGACCAATGCCGGTAACACCCGGCAGGTGATTAGTACTGTCTCCGGTTAATGCCCAATAATCCACGAGTTGCCGTGGCTGAAGGGCGAATTTCTGCTCGACCATCTGCTCATCGTAAGTAAAACGATCAAAATGGTTGCGAACCTGGATACGGCTATTAACCAACTGACAGAATCCCTTATCGGTCGATAAGATCATCACTTCCAATCCGGCAAAGGCTGCTTTGTTGGCCAGAGTTGCAATGACATCGTCCGCTTCCCAACCCGCCATATCGATGCATCTCAGGCCATTTTTTTGAAAATACTGAGTCAGCTGTTCCAGCTGATGGTGCAACGCCTCCGGCATTGGTGGACGGTTCAGTTTATAGTCTGGATACAGTTGATGACGCCAGGTCTGGCATTTTTGTTCAAACACCATCGCTACGTGACTGGCGTGAAACTGTTCTGCATTACGTGCAATGGCACTCAAACAACGGCTTTGGGTTGCTTCAATCTGTAACTCGCCCGGAGGAGCAGCAGCGTAGATCCGACGAATCAGATTCATCGCATCAACAATTAATAAACGCACATGTAAGACCTCAAAGATGAACTGGCCAGCCTGTTACGGCACCGCAGCTGATAACGCCTAAATAACGGCAATTTTAAACCAGTTCGCCACTGGCCTGAATCGCATGGGCGGGCATTAATCCGCTGGTATTGAGTTTTTCGGATAACCAATCTTGATCCTTGCTGCTGAGGTTGTGAAACTGACGTTTAAGCCGTTGCCAGGTTTGTACCTGAAAACTCTTAGCCACTGATTTGAATGGCGTACCATCAATCTCACCAGCGTAAATAGCCTCCCCTTTCCAGAAAGCACCTTCATTAAACAACGTCTGCCCCTGTAATTTGTAATTCAGATAAGCTGCCTCATTTTGTTGCATGAGTGGCAGATAGACGCGGCTGATTTCTGCGAGTAACGGCTGTAAATCATCAAACCAACGGGCCGGGGCATCGGAAATCGCCTGGGAAAAATCGAGTGCCGCCATGCGCAACAACCACGCATACGTATTCGGCGCATGGGATTCAATCCATCGCGCGGCCTCTGGGTCCGGTAAATTCATTCCCAACTGTCCGTAGATACTGGCGTCCGCGAGTGAATAGCAGTCACCAAACAGGTAAGCACGATGACTGAAAATCGTTTCTAACGCCTGTAACACCCGCAAAAAAGAAGCCTCCAACAACGCATGCGTTGCCGGGAAGTCTTTGTGCGCCGGAGGCTGACGTTCATCAGGACACCCCGCAATACGATAAGCATTCGGAGCAACACTAAAAAGATATGGCAAGCGTCGAATCTGGCGGGCACTGAAGAAACGTGCAACAAGAATTTGCAATGGCCCCACAATCGAACGCAGCTCACGACCCAGACGCTGACCCGCATCATTTTCTATCGCAGCAACCTTCCAACGATTGTGATGTACCAGATACAACCCCCAATCATCAAAAAATTCTTCGATGAGGCTTTGTAACCAGTTTAATGCGGCGTGATGTCTGGCGGGGAATACCGACCGCTTAATCGCCAACTGAGTTTGCTGACGTTCAAACCAATCGGCAATGGCGGTTGAGTCGAATAGCGCTTCACCCGCCGGGCCAAAAACATACGGCACCAGCGGGTATTCGTCTTTATCGTCTATGCTAGGCCAGGTCAGTGGTTTAATTCCTGCCACCAGCGCCATTTTATTAATCTGCCCACGAATATTATCGAAGGTATTCCCCTGCTCGTATAACAGGCGAAAAGGCACCCCCATATACTGCAGATAATTAACCACCTTTAACGTAAAAGGCGATAACTCCGAGCCAAGAACCGTCCATAGCTTCTGTTTTTCAGCACGGGTTAAACTCTGAACATCCGGCAAGCGATAGTGAGACGACATGAGCACTCTCATTAATAATCTGCTATTTGTTATTCTGCTTCCTGCTGCATTTGCCACAACTGAAAGTAGCGTCCTTTTTTACTCATTAATTCAGCATGACTGCCCTGCTCGATGATCTGACCATCTTCAAGTACCGCGATGCAATCCGCCTCCACAACCGTCGACAGACGGTGAGCTATGATCAATGCAGTGTGACCTACTGATACATGGCGAATCGCTTCCATAATGCCACGTTCGGTGTGAGAGTCGAGAGACGATGTTGCCTCATCGAATACCATTATCGCCGGTCGTTTCAGCAACATCCGGGCAATGGCAACGCGCTGTTTCTCACCACCGGACAACTTCAGACCACGCTCGCCAACCCGGCTATTCCAACCGTCCTGAGTCTGTGACAATAAATGATCAAGCTGCGCCATACTCATTACCCGTTGCAGCTCCTCATCGCTGGCATCCGGTTTTGCGTACAGCAGGTTATTCTTCAGGGTATCGTTAAACAGTACCGATTCCTGTGGGACAATCCCCAGCTGTTGCCGCAGTTGTTGTTGCGGCACCTGATCAATCGCGACCCCATCAATCAGTACCTTGCCCTGATGGGTATCGTAAAAACGGAATAATAATTTAGTCAGTGTCGATTTACCGGCGCCGCTGCTGCCAACCACCGCCAGGGTTTTTCCGGCCTCGAGCGTCAGATTCAGTTGTTTGAGAATCGGGCGTTCGGCGTTGTAGGCGAAATCAACGGCCTGAAATTCAACCTTGCCATGATTAACCTCAAGAGGTTCTTTACCGCTGTCAGCGACCGTTGGTATTTCATCGAGCAACTCAAACATGCGCTCAATATTGGCCATCGATGCTTTGATTTCACGATACACGAAACCAAGAAAATTCAGTGGCAAAAACAGCTGAAACATAAAGGCATTTACCAGCGTAAAATCACCAATCGTCATACGCCCGACTAGCACATAATAGGCGGCAAACAACAGCATTGAGGTCATCGCCAGCGTGATGATCAGCGCCTGTCCGGCATTTAAACCAAACAGGGTCAAACGATTATTACGACGTGCCTGTTCCCAATCTGCCAGTGCACTGTCGTAAGCACTGGCCTCACGGCTTTCAGCAGTGAAATATTTCACCGTTTCATAATTCAGCAGACTGTCGAGTGCTCGCGCGTGAGTGGCTGAATCTGCCTGGGCTGCCTGACGCACATAGCGGGTTCGCCATTCCGTCATTTTTATCGAGTAGGTAACATAGGCCACCACAGCAATCAGAGTGATCAGGGCGAAAACTGGCGGATAATTAACCAACAACAATCCGACCACCAACATCAGCTCTAATATCGTAGGACCGATATTAAAGACGAAAAATCGCATCAGAAAGCTAATGCCATTGGTACCACGTTCGATATCTCGCTGTAATGCACCAGTCTGACGGTCGAGATGAAAACTGAGACTCAGGCTGTGCAAATGGCGAAACAACTTCAGCGACATACGTCGCATTGCCCGTTCGGTTACCCGGCCAAACAACACATCACGGATTTCGCCCATCATGACATTCAGAAAGCGAACCGCGCCATAAGCTAACAGTAAACCCAGCGGAAACCAGAGCCACCAATCGTCGGCAACGGCACTGCTGAATTGGGATAAATGATCAACCTGATGTTTGAGCAGAAACGGCATTCCGACACTGGCTAACTTTGCGGCAACCAGACATGCCAGTGCCAGGACAACCCGATAGCGATATTCCATCAGATAAGGCCACAGGGTTTTCAGCCAGTAGCCCATGCGCAATTGATCCGGCTCATGGGTGGGAAGCTGGGAATAGGTTTTCATCAAATTGTTACTCTACACTGATGTAATGGCGGCCGACTCAGTGCAAGAGTAAGGATCAGAGGACTGTGATTCAACGGATTTACCACATTAAACGTGCGTTACCGGAATTGTTTGAACTGGAAAGACTGATCGAAACCAGTCATCAACACATCCGCGTCAGCGTTCCTACACACATTACGCAACAGGACGTTCAGTTACCCTTTTACGTACTGGAGATGGGGTCTAATGCCCCGTTAGCGCCCACATTGGCTTTGATCGGCGGCGTTCACGGTATTGAGCGTATCGGTACTCAGGTTATTTTGTCATTTCTGCGTACCTTATTGCGGCGATTGGATTGGGACCCGGTTGCCCACGAACAGTTAGCACAGATTCGCCTGGTGATTATTCCGATCGTTAATCCCGGTGGCATGTGGCGCAACACACGCGCCAATCCGAACGGTGTTGACCTGATGCGTAATGCCCCGGTTGACGCTTTGCACAAAACACCCTTTTTAATCGGCGGCCAGCGCATCAGTAAACACCTGCCCTGGTTTCGCGGTAAAAAGGATGCAGCCATGGAAGAAGAAAACATTGCACTGACACAAACGATGGCACAGATTTTCGCCAATCAAAAACATTGCGTCAGCCTGGATTGTCATTCCGGCTTTGGCAGTAAAGACCGCATCTGGTTCCCCTACGCCAAGAGCTTACTACCCTGGCCAAACCTGGCAGAAGCCTTTGCTTTGACTGAAAAATTTGAACACACCTATCCCAGCCACGATTTATATTTATTCGAACCCCAGGCACTTTCTTACACCACCAACGGCGATGTCTGGGATTATGTGTATGACCGTTACTGCCAGCAACAACCGAATGGCTTGTATCTGCCGTTAACTCTGGAAATGGGCTCCTGGCTTTGGGTAAGAAAAAATCCTCGACATTTATTCCGATATCACAGTTTTTTTAATCCCATCCTGCCACATCGTCATCAGCGAATTCTTCGTCGTCATTTCACGCTGATGGACTTTCTGATGTCAGCTGTGCGCAGCATGCCAAGCTGGGCGCCAGTCAATAGCAGCCATAAAGCCGAATTGTACCGTCGCGCGCTTGAACGCTGGTATCCTGAATCACTGCATCAAACCTCTGTGACGGGTACATGACGGCCGGATCGGGTAAATAAGCGTAAGGACAAGGCTCCGCAGTATGATCGCGGTCACAAATGATGAAAAATTGCGTATAGTAGCCACCTGTTTTTTTATAGTTAAGTTTGGTTCCATGTCACGTCTGTCTTTGCTTGCTGCTTCACTGACCCTGGGCTTCAGCCTGCCATCATCTGCGGATTTCAGCGCCAATATTGGTCTGGCCAGCGAGTACGTTAAAGATGGTGTTTCATTATCACAGGGGCGTATCACGCCGCAGGTCGGACTCACCTACCTCAATGACTGGGGTGCCTATGGCGGTCTTTGGGCTTCTAATCTGGATCAGAAAGGCGATAGCCGTTATGCCGAGTGGAGCGGCTTTGGTGGTTTCTAC
The DNA here is from genome assembly GCA_022448365.1 of Saccharospirillaceae bacterium. Lineage (NCBI taxonomy): Bacteria > Pseudomonadati > Pseudomonadota > Gammaproteobacteria > Oceanospirillales > Saccharospirillaceae > Saccharospirillaceae bacterium. The sequence goes on from JAKVCS010000003.1 coordinate 462,913, forward strand.
TTTCCGCTGACAGAGAGCCTGGCACTGGACCTTGGTGTGACACGCTATGATTATCTTGGCGATGCCAAATTTAACGATCAGGAATACAATGAAGGGTTTGCACGATTGTTGGTAAACGATGCCTGGACCTTTGGCTTGCGCCACGCGAGTGACTCACTCGGTTCCGGCCACGATAAGCAAACCATCGAAAGCGCCTATACCATGCAAAGCGGATCATTCTCGATTGAGTTTTATCTGGCTCAGAATCGCTACCTGACCATCGACAACACCACAAATTTTGGTGGCAGTCGTGACGATTACTGGCACTTCCGCTTTGGCCTGGGCCGTACTTACAACAACTGGGATTATCGCCTGCGACTGGAACGTACGAACCTGGGCAGCGGTTTTGATGGTGGCACCAACATTACCTTTGGTATGCACCGCTACTTTGATTTTTGATTAACTTCTGATTCTTCGGAGATGAGGATATGGACGTCGATGTTGCTCCGTCTGAATGTAGCCGACAACCCAACCACCATCCTCATCTGGTGTTATTGCGTGGCCTGATTCGCAGCCGCGTCCATTGGGAGCATTTTCCGCAGCAACTGCAGTCTGCACTTCCCGATCACCACATACTGACACCCGAACTGGCTGGTAACGGTGAACGTTACTGCGAAACAACGCCTTTTTCAGTTGCAGCTATGGTGGAGGATATTCGTCAGCAAATTGCCGATACCCGCTCCAATCAACAACCTGTGCATTTAATAGCGGTCTCCATGGGGGCAATGATTGCCTCAGAGTGGGCGCGACGCTACCCGCAAGAAGTCGGACAACTGCATCTGATCAATACCAGCTTCAGTAATTTATCATTGCCCTGGCAACGCATGCAGGCACCGGCATTTTTCTCTCTGGTAAGACGATTATTCAATCGACAGAAACTGGAAACTGAAATTATCCGCTGGACCATCAACACCGATCAAACAACTGGACTGGAGCAGCGCTGGCAACACTTTGCCAGTACACACCCCCTGAGCCATCGCAATGCTGTGACTCAACTGTTATCGGCCAGCAGTTATCGGGGACCATTGCAGTCTCCGGTCCGGAATGCCTTTTTTTACTGCAGTCGGAACGACCGGCTGGTTAATAGTCGCTGCACGCAACAAATTGCCCAACACTGGGGGAAACCTCTGTTTATAAACGAGTCAGCCGGACATGATCTATCCATGGATGATCCTCAATGGTTAATCGACCATATCCTGGTAAATCTCCGTGGGTTAGTCGATAAGGGCATATCGGAAACAGACTGACATAGTGTTTAGCGTTTAAAAACGTTTTTTTATTGACTTATTTCTGCCGGCTCTATTTTTTAAAGGTATGGGAAATACTCGGCTATTTCCCGCTTTAGGAATGGGAGGTACCTATGGATCTTGACCACAGGCTGAAAGAGTTCTTCAATAATCTTTGGTTACCCTATCAGGCCATCACGCCACAGGCTGGAAAAATTCATTCGCTCTTGCAGCAACATGATGAATCCGTGGTCAACGATCACATTGCCGTGCGCACCTGGGCAGACTCACCGGTACAAATATCCCGCCTGGAGCAGCAATTATTCGATCTCGGTTTCTTTGTATTTGATGACTACCACCTGACTCAGAAAAAGGTCTACGCACGCAGCTATAATCACCACCAAACTGACACCAAGATATTTCTCAGTGAGCTTAACTGGCAAGCACTGCCGCCGGAGTGTCAAACCTTAATTTCCGCAATGGTTGCGAATATTCCGGACAGCTATCCCAATGGTTTTAACAACGGTTGCTTGTGGCCAACACCCAGCTATGAAGATTATTGCCAATTACAACAGCACAGCGAATACGCCGCCTGGCTAAGTGTGTGGGGAATACGAGCCAATCATTTTACTGTTTTTGTTAATTCACTGCAGAGTTTCTCTCACTTACAGCAGTTGGTGGATGTGTTGCAACAGCAGGGATTTAACCTGAATGAGGCTGGAGGAATCATTAAGGGTACAGAAGACATTGGATTAATCCAGGCCAGTACCCTGGCAGACCATCAGTCGGTTTTATTCCGCTGTGGCAGTCGGCATCAGATACCAAGCTGCTATTACGAATTTGCTCAACGGTTTGATGTCGACGGTGAATTATACCAGGGGTTTGTCAGCACCAGCGCCGATAAAATATTTGAATCGACCCACCAGCAACGCTGAGCCGTTGCCGGAAAAGACAACAAGATTTCCTCTCAGCGAGCATCGACCCAATCGATGCATTGTCTGGTTTTACCCAGACAAAGCGGCGAAAATTGAGTGGCCAAAACCGAAAATGGCTGCTGGCCATCCAATACGCGTTGTTTATAACGATCCGGAAACTCGACCCATCCTTGCTGGTTAACACTCGAAGGGAAACTGGCAATTTCAGGGTAATAACCAATCAGCGTTTTTTTATCGAATAACAACAAGCTGAAGTACTGCAGATAGTCGTCGCCTTTAATACGCTCAAGACCGATTAAGGTACGTGTGCCACTGTCCCCGAAGTAATACAACGACACAACATGGTCGGTATGACTGCCCTTCATTAATGGTGATCGGGTTGCATACAGGTGACGCTCCGTCCACTCAGGCGTCACCCATTTGGGCTGATTGGTAACGCCATCGGGTGTTTCTTGCAGCACTGAATACACTTCAGACAATACCGGAGAGCTGACCACAAGAGGAAGACACCAAAGCAGAGCATATTTTAATAACGTCATTGTTTTATCCTTCCTTTTCAGGACTGTCATCCAATCTGACTTATCGCTGAGCTACGAACGTTTTTCGCATCGTTCAGCCTGATTAATCAGGCTGAGTCAGTTCCAGTTTGGTGCCAAGGTATTTTTCCAGTGGTGGTAAGTTAAATGCGTCGTCTTCTGACACAAAGCTTACCGAGGTGCCTTTGGCACCGGCACGACCGGTTCGTCCTATACGGTGTACGTAATCTTCCGGATCTTCCGGCAACGTAAAGTTGATGACGTGACTGACATTATCAACATGAATACCGCGACCGGCCACGTCGGTTGCTACCATGATGTTGACATGACCATCGCGGAAGCGTTCCAGTGTGCGAATGCGTTTCTGCTGATTCACTTCACCTGATAACAACACCGCTACATGACCGTTCTTGTTCAACTTGTCACACAGGTTTCGCGTCAGATCACGACGGTTTGCAAAGATGATGCAGCGCTCAGGCTTATCGCGTTCAAGAATCTTAGCCAGTAGATTGTACTTGTCGGATTCTGCGACCAGATACAAGGTTTGAGTAACCCGATCGGTGGTCACCTGTTCAGGCTCAATGACGACCGTCAGTGGATCAAACATCCACTGATCAATCAGAATGCGGACATCGTAGTTAAAGGTAGCCGAATACAGCAGGGTCTGACGCTCCTCTTTCGGCGGCGTTGCACGAACAATGCGGCGCACATCTGGAATAAAGCCCATATCAAGCATACGGTCAGCCTCATCCAGCACCATGACTTCGATCTGGTCGAGATAAACATCCTGACTGCGCATAAAATCGATCAGACGTCCCGGTGTCGCCACCAGAATATCAACGACTTCATTGCGCAGCTGGTGTCGCTGCTCCTCGTAGTTCATGCCGCCTACGACAGTACACACATTGAGACCGGTAAACCTCGCCAGACCTTCAGCGTCTTTACCAATCTGCATTGCCAATTCGCGGGTTGGTGCAACGATTAACGCACGTGGCTCACTGGCATAACGTTGTTCAATTTTGTCAGTCAGTAACTGATTAAGAATGGTCAGCAGGAACGCGGCTGTTTTACCGGTGCCGGTTTGTGCCTGACCAATGGTGTCACGACCACGCAACGCAGCGGGTAAACTCTGAGCCTGAATCGGCGAACAGTATTCGAAACCCAGCGCGTGAATACCTCGCATCACACTCTCTGGTAAGTCCAGATCATGAAAACGCACCTTTCCTTCCATTGGTTCGACATTAAAGTCGGCTGGATTCCACGGTGTTTCCTGCGGTTTCGGCTTGCGGTTCTGATTACGCTTGTTATTGCCACCCTGCTTTTTCTTCTGGCCGCCTTTGTGAGCCTGATGCTCTGCTTTGTGCGTATCACGCGCTGGCTGATTACTTTTTTTGTGAGCGTTACCTTTCGGCTGACTCTTTGTATTGGCTTTCTGTGCGGCTTTCGGAGCATCTTTACTCTTAGCCGAACCGAACAATTTTTTTAACAAAACGAACTCCGGTTATAGACGGTCCAGCACAAATAACTCGGCGCTGAATTGACGGTGGCGTTGATAATAATCTAATAAGGCATGTTTTAACACTTCGGCCCGGGCGGGCAGGCCCTGACTGAGGTAATGTTGCGCCTGAAGGACGACGTTATGGCGAAAACGAGCCAAACCTGAGGCAACCTCAACAGGATCACCATCCAGATTGTCCGTACTGACCTGAAAATTACGACCACAGGCTTCTGACAGAATCCACTCCAGTGCCTGAGGTTTCACCTCAACCTGCTCAAACTCACGCTGGCGATCGGCGTCGCGACCATCGGGTTCGTACCAATAACCGAAATCAACCAGCTGGCGGCGCTCTTTTCCGGCAATACACCAATGACTGATTTCATGGAGCGCTGACTCATAAAAGCCGTGGGCAAAAATTACCCGATGATGCGGGAAGTTCTGATCAGCAGGCAGGTAAATGGGTTCATCATCTCCGGCGACCAGCACCGTATTTTCTGTCGATTGGAACAGCTGGTTGAACAGTCTGATCAGGTCGTCAACGTTTAACAAAAATCAATTCACTCTGTAAGGACTTCAGGGCAAAATGCACGCCCTCTTCACGATTCAAACGCGGAAACCTATCGGCATGACTTTCAAAGCTCAAGAATTACGAGCTCTGCGCCAACTGACCTTCCCCATTCTGGCAACTCAACTGGCTCAAATTGGCATGGGGACCGTCGACACAATGATGTCTGGCTATGTCAGCACCCGCGACCTTGCGGCAGTCGCTATCGGCACCTCCATCTGGTTACCGATCTGGTTACTGCTGGCAGGTATTCTGGTGGCCTTATCACCGCTTACCGCACAGTTGAGTAGCGCAGGGCAGACAACCCGGCTCCCCAAATTGCTAACCGCGGCCCTGTTTACTGGCGTAGCATTCGGCCTGCTTGCGTCGGTTTCACTGGCGGCATTATCGCAGCTATTGCCCCTGATCGTCGATGACCCACTTACCGCAAATATTGCAGGCGACTACCTGTTAGCCATTGCCTTCGGTATGCCATCGGCGGGAATCTTTCTCGCATATCGCTTTTATGCCGAAGCACTGCATCATCCTGCACACGTTACCCGGGTCATGTTGATTGGCCTGGCGATGAATATCCCGGCAAATGGCTTGTTCCTGTATGGTTGGTTTGGCCTGCCGGAGCTTGGGGGCGTGGGTTGCGGTATTGGTTCTGCGCTGGTATTCAGCGGAATGGCCGTGGCCATGGCATTAAATACCCGAAAGCATCGTCTGCCACCGCAAACGTCCTTATGGCGAGAGGTAATTCGCCCGGACTGGTCTCAGGTAAAAGCGCTTGTGGCTCTCGGGTTACCAATCGGGAGTTCGATCTTTTTTGAAGTCAGCTTATTTTCTGTGATCGCCTTGTTTCTGACCAAACTGGGCCATATTACGGTTGCCGGGCATCAGATTGCACTCAATATATCGTCGCTGACCTTCATGATTCCCCTCAGCCTCGGGATGGCCCTGACCGTTCGGGTTGGCCACCACATCGGCGCCAATAATGCGGATCTGGCGCGCCAGACCGCCTGGCTTGGCGTAAAAGTGAATCTGGCAGTGGCTGCCTTTAATGCCACCTTGATGGTGACGTTATCGAGCTTTATCGCCGGATTATATTCACCCGATGCTGATGTCGTTAAGGTGGCCTCCGGTTTGCTGCTATTCGCGGCAGTATTCCAGTTGTCTGACGCTATTCAGGTTGGTGCCGCTGGGGCCTTGCGGGGCTATCAGGATACGTTGCCGGTGATGATAATTACCTTTATATCGTATTGGGCAATCGGCCTGACCCTGGGATATTACCTGGCCTTCTATGGCCTCTGGTTTAACCAGAATCAGCCTCTTGGTGCTGAGGGTTTCTGGAGTGGTTTGGTGATCGGTTTAACGGCAGCAGCGGTTGCTTTGAGCTATCGTTTGTATAAGGTCAGTCAAAATCCTAAACAGGTGCTGGCAATGTAAGCAATCGGCTAAACACTGTGTCATTGGGTTACTGAATATCCTGATTTGAGCCGTGCACTGATTGGTCAGTCTATAGCAACATAAAAGGGTCATTGGATGGAATCATGGCAGGATAAGCTACTGTACTGGGTTCAGTTGCCATTCCAGCGACTGTGGCACTGGACCCGAACCCTGCTGCTTATTACCGGCGCCTTGGTTTGGCTTGGGATTGCAGCAGTCAGCGTGTTTACCGCCCTGTTATTAAAAGACCTGCCCACCCGCGAACAGATGTCGATGGATAATCTGCAGCAGATCGCAAATCAACGCTTACATATGCGTGCAGAATTGAGCAAGACCTCAGCGCAAAGCCGCCACGCCACCATTCACCCCTGGATTGACCTTGACCAGGTCAGCCGAGATTTGCTGTACAGCATTGTCTTAAGTGAGGACGGTGACTTTTTCGTTCATCAGGGTATTGATTACGATGCACTGCAGGCAGCCCTGGCGGAAAATATTAAGCGTCGGGAATGGGCGTTTGGTGCCAGCACCATCAGTCAGCAAACGGCAAAAAATTTATTTCTTGATGGCAATAAATCGCTTACCCGAAAATTTCAGGAATTGATCGCCACCCGCCGACTGGAACAGGCTTTAAATAAAAATCAGATCCTGGAAATTTATTTAAACATTGCTGAATTCGGACCGGATCTTTACGGCGTTAAAGCTGCAGCGCATTATTATTTTGAAACCACACCCGATCAGTTAAATGCAGTCCAGGGGGCATTTCTAGCACTATTGTTACCATCACCGCGCCGCTACCATTACTCTTTGGTCAGCAATGGCAACTGGTCTCCGGCACTGCGCAAAAAAATGCAGCGTATTTTACGTGATATGCGCTTCAAAGAATTCATCAGTGCAGAACAATATCAGTCCTACCGTAAATGGCGTTATGACGGTTTACCAAAGAAAGCCAATTAAGCCGAAACACCATACTGACAATAATAATGAGTTCTCTTTAATCACAATCACTTAATAATTAATACACTGACTTTGCGCTTATCACTCTTATCGCAATACAAACATTAGATGACAAAACTGAGTGCTGTTTTTGTTATCGTGAGATAGAGGCTGATCTTCAGACGAAAATCAGCATATTCTCCAAAAATAGCCATCATCGACTCTGAATATACACCACTGATTTACGCTTCGTTTGTTACCGACTGCATGTTAGCCTGTTATTTTAATTTTCGCCGGACATTCACATGCAAGCCGAAATTCTTGAAGTGATGCGTTTTCTGCAGGATCACGCGCCGTTTGCAGAGCTGCCTGAAGACACACAGGGCTTTGTCGCTCATCAAACAGAAATCAGTTATGTGCGAGCCGGTCAGGAAATCCTGAATTACGGTGATCCGATTAACGACCTGTATCTGGTGCGCAGCGGCGCGGTCGAAACCTATCGTCGCAGCGGCGACCTCTATAACCGCCTGGATCGCGGTGATACCTTCGGCCATTTTGGTCTGTTTATGAATCGTAAGGTGCGCTATCCGGTAAAAGCCATCGAAGACACGTTACTCTATTGTATTCCCGCCGATTTATTTGATGAATTATGCGATCGCTATGATTTCTTTTCCGACTTTTTTGAAAGCGACGGTACCGATTTATTACGCCAGGCCATTTCACAACGAGCGGAAGGTAATGACCTGACAACCGTAAAAGTTAAATCTCTGATATGCCGTGAAGCTGTATCAGTGACTATCGACAGTGATATACCGGAAATTGCTCGAACCATGACGGAGGAGCGAGTGTCATCTATCCTGGTGACCGATCCCGACAAACCAATTGCCACCGACCCGGATGATGATGACGGTCAGGTCGTTGGAATTATCACCGACCGGGATTTACGCACCCGGGTGTTGGCACAAGGACGTCCATTAACTACCCGTGCCGGCGATATTATGTCGGCCGACATGGTGATTATCGATGACAATGCGTATGTGTTCGAAGCCATGCTCACCATGTTGCGCCAGAACGTACATCACTTGCCGATCGTACATCGTTCGAAACCGATTGGTGTCATCGCTCTGTCAGATATCGTACAGCACGAATCGCAAAACAGTCTGCTGTTTGTGCGCAGTATTCTATCCCAGAGCGGTGTCGAAGACCTGGCCGAATTGTCGCAACAATTACCCAACGTGTTTTCGCGCATGGTTAATGAAGATGCTAACTCGCACATGATTGGCTCTGCGATGGCAGTGATTGGTCGCGCCTTTAAGCAACGCTTATTAGAATTGGCAGAGGAAAAGTTCGGCCCCCCTCCAGTGCCCTATTGCTTTCTGGCATTGGGTTCAATGGCGCGTGACGAGCAGTTAATTGTGACCGATCAGGATAATGCCATTATTCTTGATAACGGTTTTGAAGCCGACAAACACGATGAATATTTCCGCCAGCTGGCTGAATTTGTTTGTGATGGCCTGGCACAATGTGGTTATCGCTATTGCGACGGCGGCATCATGGCAAACAACCCGGAATGGCGTCTAACGGTTAAACAATGGCAACAACAATTCAGCGACTGGATCGATAACCCGTCCCCCAAAGCGCTACTTCATTCATCCATTTTCTTCGATCTTGACGGAGTACATGGCAAACTTAAGTGGGCGAAACAGCTCAGTAACTTTATCAGTAAAAAAGCCAAACATGCTCCTAAGTTTCTGGCGTACTTAGCTCGCAACTCACTGAACCGCACACCACCACTGGGGTTTTTTAAGGGTTTTGTGATGGAGCAGGATGGTGAACATAAAAACTCCATCAACCTGAAACGCCGCGGCACCGCCCCTCTGTCTGACGTCATTCGTGTTCATGCACTGGCGATTGGTTCACGCGCACAAAATTCGTTCGAACGATTAGACGATATCAAAGATTCCAACCTACTACCGCCAGGTAAAGCGCGCGATCTGAGTGATGCATTGGAATACATCGCCATGGTAAGAATTCGTCATCAGGCACTGGATATCGAAAACGCCATTGAACCAGATAACAATATTGAACCGGATAATTTATCCACCTTTGAACGCCGTAATTTGAAAGAAGCATTCCAGGTATTGGATAAAGCGCAGGCCTTTCTGAAATTCCGCTATCAGTCCGGTCGTCCGGTGGATGTACGCTAGATGACAAATATTGACTGGCAGCAGAAATTTGCCCGGCAACGGGTCGACGACTCGCGCCTGCAAGATTATTACAATGCTGGCATGGTGAGCGCGGATACGCAGCTAATCAACGTCCCATTGGTTGCGCTCGATTTCGAAACCACCGGACTCGACCCGAAACAAGATGACATCATCAGTGTTGGCCTGGTGCCTTTTACATTGCAGCGAATTCAGCTGCGTGACAGCGCCGAATGGTTGGTCAAACCGAATCAACCACTGGAAGAAGAGTCGGTTATTATTCATGGCATCACCCATGATGAGGTCAAAAAAGCGCCAGATCTGACGCAAATCCTTGAGCCGTTATTAGCGGCTCTGGCCGGGCGTGTGGTTGTGGTCCACCACAAAACCATTGAGCGTGAATTTATTCACTACGCGCTGATGGAGCGTATTAAGCAAACGCTGGAATTTCCGGTCGTTGATACCATGCAAATTGAAATTGATGCGCTGCGGCAAAGACAGGGGCTTATTGGCCGCCTGCTAAAGCAGCCATTAGATTCCGTTCGTTTATGGGACTGTCGTCGGCGTTATTCCCTACCCTGCTATACACCACATCATGCTTTAACCGATGCGATTGCTACGGCTGAATTATTCCAGGCCCAGGCGGCTTATCATTTTCGCTGTGACACCCGCATTGGTGACATCTGGCTTTAGGTTATAAAAATAAAGCCCTTACTCTTTTCAGAGCAAGGGCTTTCGTTGATACCTGTGTAAACCAGATATTTATTAACGCTTTTCTGTCCGTAACCCCATCATCAGACTCACACACATCAGCAGCAATACAAAGGTAAACGGCAAACCGGTAGAAATGGTCCCCGCCTGCAATGCCTGCATAGCTTCTGTACCACCAATCCATAACAGCGCGGCTGCGATTGCACCTTCAACCGTTGCCCAGAAAATACGCTGAGGTACCGGCGCATCAATTTTGCCGCCCGCAGTGATGCTATCAATCACTAATGAACCAGAGTCAGACGAGGTAATGAAGAACACCATTACCAGCATAATCGCAATAACCGACACCATACTGGCAAGCGGTAATTCGTCCAGTACCTGGAAGGTCGCCATCGATGCTTCGGTTAAGCCATTCGCACCCAATGCGCCGACATTATTGACAACCTGATCGATGGCAACACCGCCAAACACACCCATCCAGATTGCGGTAATTGCTGTCGGCACCAGCAGGACGCCGGCAATAAACTGACGAATGGTACGGCCTTTGGATACACGAGCGATAAACATACCAACGAATGGCGACCAGGAAACCCACCAGGCCCAATAAAATACCGACCAGCCTTGTAACCAGGCCTCATCTTCACGACCGTGAGGATTACTCAGTGGAATGATGTATTCAAAATAGGACACCACAGTGGTTGGGATATTCGACATGGCCGGACCAAACGCGGTGAACATAACAAACAGCAAAAATGCCAGAGCCATTACCATATTGACGTTACTGAGAACTTTCACGCCGCCCTCAAGACCCCGAACTACCGAGACAATCGCCAGCATGGTCACAAATGCAATCACCAGAATCTGAAGACCTACGCCGCCTTCAACACCAAACACGTGATTGATACCGCCCGCGGCTTGCTGAGCACCCAAACCGAGGGACGTTGCCAAACCAAACAAGGTGGCCAATACCGCCAGGATATCAATCAAATGACCCGCCCAGCCCCAGGTGCGATCACCCAGAATGGGGTAAAACACCGAGCGAATCGATAACGGCAAACCTTTGTTGTAAGCGAAGAAAGCTAACGATAAGGCGACAATGCCGTAAACAGCCCAGGCATGGAATCCCCAGTGATACATAGTGGCACCCATCGCCAGCTCAATGGCCTCCGGCGTATTTGGCTCAACGGCCAGTGGCGTTTTGTACCAGCCGGTGTAATACGCCAGCGGCTCGGCGGTTCCCCAAAACATCAGGCCGATACCAATACCCGCCGCAAACAGCATGGCAAACCAGGATAACAGAGAGTGTTCCGCCTCTGCGTTTTCGCCACCTAACCGCACCTTACCGAAAGGAGATACGCACACTGCAACAATAAACAGCAGCAGTATATTGACCGACCAAATGAAGAAACTATCAAACGTCCCAATGATGTCCCATTTAAGACCATCGAGTGCTTTTTTTGCTGTTTCCGGTTCAACCGCTAATACCGCGATCAGGAAAAGTGTGATGAGCGCGGCACTGATACCGAAAACCGGGTTATGAACGTCAAACCCCCATTTCTGTACATTGTCTTGCCCTATTGTGTAATCAGTATTGTCAATACTGTACTTGTCGTTCGAACTTGCCATAGAAGGATTACCAACTCATTAGTACTCTAAACAGTTCTCAGCATAGCAAAATAGTTAGTTTAACCGCAAAGACCGTTTTCAGAGGGCAGATTCCGTCAAATTTTGGTGGCGCATTGTTTTGTCTACAAAATAATAGATCTCTAAGAACTTCCAGACAGCGCAGAAACAGGCACAACGTAACTGGCTTTGATGTCGCTGAAATCCATTTCCGTCACGTCCTCAAATAACTCGTAGTCATCACCATTGGCGCGTTGATAGCCCGAATCCGGCAACCAATACCCGTAAATGTAATCCATGGTTTTGCCCACAGTATCAATATCAACGCTGGCCACTGCAAATCGGGCGATGGTTTGCTCAGGTAATGAGTAACGCGACATCCCCTGACTCAGCGCTGGCAAAACAGATGACTCATCAAACGCCACGGCGGCCATATAATCCAACTCGGCTTCGTCAAACCGACCACTATCGCTGATGGTGATCCCCATCATGGTATTGGGTGTATGACCAGCAAGTTGATCAAGGTGAGTAAATAACTGGCGCCAGCTGTTTTCCAGCAAATGACAATAACTGCCCTCAACCAGAAAGGGCGACGGAATGCGGGTTTTAAACCCCACCAGGGTCAACGCCGGGCGAGTAACGATATCCGGCTGGCGTTGTATTTCTTCGCTCAGGTGCTGATACAAGGGTTGACTCAACACTGGCTTTTGTTTGAAGTCCACCCTTGGTGCCTGCTGGCGAAACTGCTTGGGTGACAAACCATACTGACTCTTAAAAGAGCGGGTGAACGCTTCATGAGAGTTAAAACCCACAGCAAACGCGATATCAATAATACCGTCACTCCCTTGCTTCAAACGCTCGGCGGCAGCGGATAAACGCCGTCCACGTATGTAGTTTCCCAGCGTCTCCCCCACCCAGGTTTTAAACAAGCGCTGAAAATGCCAGGGAGATACACCGACCTGCTGCGCCAGATAAGCCACACTGAGTTCGTCAGCCTGCTTCAGCGCCAGATGATTCTCGATATGGTCCACGACTTGTTGAATCAGCTCTGCATCGTGAGTAAAGGTGGTCATGTCGGTATTCTCCGCCGCAATGTTACTTCCGCGCACAAATTATCAAAAAAGCATCCGATTAAACATCTACTCTGCCACTCTTCATTTGCTCAACAGGAAAATCATCATGCTAGCCGCTGTTTACCGACGCTATGGCACACCTGAAGTATTCCAGCTGGAAGAGCGGGAAATCCCTCAGCCCGGCGAAAATGAGGTGCAAATCCGTATCAAGGCCAGCACGGTATCCTCAGGCGATTGGCACTTACGCAAAGCAGACCCATTTGTTGCGCGCTTTTTTAGCGGTTTGTTCAAACCCAAATTGACAATACTGGGGTCTGAATTGGCCGGCGTCATTACGGCAACAGGCAGCAACGTCAAGCGATTTAAAGTTGGTGATGAGGTGTTTGGCGCCACTGGACTCGGACTCGGTGCTAACGCCGAATATCTGTGTTTGCCTGAAGATGCCGCCATTGCGATCAAACCGGATAATATTTGTTTTAAAGAAGCTGCCGCCATTCCATTTGGCGCCGTTGCAGCGAAACATTTTTTGCAGAAACAAGCGGGGTTGGCCGAAGGTCAGGAATTGCTGGTCTATGGGGCATCCGGCGCTGTAGGAATTTACGCCGTGCAACTGGGCAAGATTCTTGGTGCGCGAGTCACCGCTGTGTGCAGTGGTAAAAATGCTGACCTGGTTACCCAGGCCGGCGCCGACGAGGTAATCGACTACACCCAAAAAGGGTTTCCCAGTGCAGATCAAACCAGCGACAGGCGGCAGTGGCACGTAATTATGGATACGGTCGGTAAAACCGATTTCAACGAGTTAAAACCCTATCTCACGGCGCAAGGTCAATATCTGGCAGTCGCCGGGGGACTCAGAGAAATACGTCAGATATGCATAAATACCCTTGCCCGGCTGTTCCGGTTTCAGCAAAAGCGTTTGGTAATGGATATCGCTCTCGAACAACAATCAGATATGGAATGGTTTGCCGAATTAATTCAACAAGGCAAACTCAAGGCGGTGATTGATAGCGAATACCCATTGGCACAAATTGCCGAAGCTCATCATCGGGCCGAAAGTGGCCGCAAAACCGGCACACTGATTCTTACCATGCCGGGTACCTGACCTGGAGACCTGAGCAGACTTGTTGTGCCTGGTTGCAGGCTTTCATTCAATGAACTTCGCAGTAACGCATGACACGTCGGAATGGCAGCATCTATTACCCGATGTCTGCCAGATTTAATGTGGGATGCATCGCCGGATTGTACTCAGTTGATGCTGGATCGCGTCAAAGCTGACGCTGAATCACCTGTTCAGCATCAGCCGATTCGCGCACAGTAACGTTCACCTGAACAACAACGTTAATAAGGCGCACCGCAATGTCTGCTACCGAATATTTTGATGTCATTATCATTGGCGCCGGATTGTCTGGAATTGGTGCCGCCTGTCACCTGAAAAAAGATTGTCCGCAAAAAACATTCGCCATTCTTGAGGGCCGTGATGCCATGGGTGGCACCTGGGATTTATTCCGTTATCCGGGCATTCGTTCAGATTCTGATATGTACACCCTGGGGTACAACTTCAAACCCTGGACCCAAGCCAACGGTATTGCCGACGGCAAAGATATTCGCGAATACATCCGCCAGACTGCCGAGGAAAATAATATTACCCCCCATATACGTTATGGCAGTCGCGTAATTAACGCCAACTGGGACAGCGAAACGGGTATCTGGCAACTAACCGTCAATGACAGCAACAGCACCGCCCCCAAACATTACGTCTGTAACTTTTTACTGTGCTGCACCGGTTATTACAATTACGACCGGGGTTACACCCCTGATTTCCCTGGTATTAAAGACTTTGCAGGCCCGGTTATTCATCCGCAACAGTGGCCAGAAAATCTGGATTACCGTGGCAAAAAAGTTGTGGTTATCGGCAGCGGTGCAACTGCGGTGACATTGGTACCGGCGATGGCGGCTAAAGCCGGACACGTTACCATGCTGCAACGTTCACCAACGTATGTCATGAGCCTTCCTCAGGACGATCCTATGGTCAACGCTCTGCGTAAGCTGTTGCCGGAGAAATGGGTGTATCGCATCACCCGAACCCGCAATATCAGTTTATCCTGGCTGATGTATAACTATTGCAAGGCTTTCCCAAAGCAGGCGCGTAAACTGATCTACAAACTGACCCAGACACAGGTTGGGCCGGATTTTGATATGAAACATTTCAGCCCAAGCTATAACCCATGGGATGAACGTTTGTGCGCAGTACCTGATGGTGATCTTTTTAAAGCCATTCGCGAGAAACAAGTATCGGTTGTTACCGATCACATTGATACGTTCACAAAAAACGGAATCCGGCTGAAATCCGGCGAGGAACTGGATGCTGATATTATTGTTACTGCAACCGGCCTGGATCTGGAAATGTTCGGCAAAATGGAAGTTCAGATCGACCACCAACCGCTGGTCGCGAAAGAGAAAATAGTGTATCGCGGTTTTCTTTTGGAAGACCTGCCCAATGCCGGTATGGTCTTTGGATACACCAACGCCTCCTGGACATTAAAAGCCGATCTGATCACCGAGTGGATGTGCCGGCTGCTGAATCATATGGATGCGAGTGGAAAAACCGTTGTTGTTCCGCGCAACGTCGATGCCAGTGTCGAGCACCGACCGTTTGTCGATATGGCATCCGGCTATATCCAGCGAGCACTGGATAAAGCGCCGAAACAAGGCTCTGCAATGCCCTGGAAGTTGTACCAGAACTACGCACTGGATATGGCTATGTTGCGTTTTGGTAAGGTCAATGATCCACGTTTGCATTTCTCAACCGCGCAAAAGCCACTGGAACAAACAAAAAACAACCCCGAATCGGTTTTTCCGGCCCCAAACCAAAAACATCCATTAAAAAATGAAGGCATAAGTGTGGCCTGATACCCAATCAGCAACTCAGCCGTTCTTTCGTGCGTTTTCACCGAGAAATCTCTTGTACATCATAATGATGTTGCCCGGCTTGTCAGCCGGGTTGGTTTTTTATGTAACAATCAGTGCCAAACCTATAATAAATTCGTCTAATAGACGTCAACCTAAAGCGCTAGACTCAAGGCTACCTATAATAAAGAAGTCCATTCATTGAGAATATCTGGCCGGGAGCCACATTATGAAACCTTTATTGACACTATTATTATCGGCTTTTTTGTCTGCATCACTGCAGGCAGAAACCATCAAGGCAGCATACGGTGACTGGCCACCATTTTATGACGCCAGCAAAAAAAATGGTGTTGCACTGGATATTACAAAAGCCGCTTTTAAATCTCAGGGATACAAACTGGAACTGTTTGTTGTGCCCTGGGCACGGGTCAATAATGGCGTAAAAGAACAGCAGTATGATGTCACTCTGGGGGCCTGGTGGACGGAAGAACGGACCAAGATTTATGACTACAGCGAACCCTTTCTCGATAATGCGATTAAGTTTATTAAAAGGAAAGGTGACGATTTTGAATATACTGACCTCAACAGCCTGAAAGGAAAATCGGTTGGTGTAGTTCGTGGTTACGGTTATGAAAGTGAATTTCTCAAAGCCAATAGCTTCAAACGTCCTGAATCAAACAGCCTGGTAGCCAATGTCCGTAAACTGGTTAATAACCGCATTGATCTGACACTGGAAGATGAAATCGTGGCTCGGGCGACTATCAGCAAAGAGGACGCTACCTTGCTGAAAAAGATCGAGTTCACCGAAAACGCATTAACGGTCAACAGACTGCACGTGGCTGCTGCTAAGAAGAATCCACGAGCAAAAACCATTATTGCTGCGTTTAATAAAGGGTTGGCTCAAATTAAAGCTGATGGAACTTTTGATAATATTCTTGCCGAATACAAATTGAAATAATCACCACAAGCTCATCAAATACCAGCGACTGTTATCGGGTTAAGAGCAACTCATATCACAGTCCGCTGGTGTTATTAGTCAGTTTCCTGAAATCTGCTCTCCCCTTTTCGATCTCCATCCTGGCCGTGTCCTGTTACGCGATCAATCAGTCGAGTCCCTGAAAACACGATTTAGCCTTATACTCGCCAGTCAGCCGGTTCGATACTAGAGAAAGTCCGGCTTTACTCAGGTCTTAACAGACTGTGAATGATTACTACAGATACTAGGGCATGCGGCATGAACCTTACCCTGAAAGCCAAAATACTGTTGCTGACTGTGTTTCCACTGGTCGCACTCACATTGACCATTACCTGGGTAACACAACGTCAGGCCAAAAGTCTGTCGGAGCAACAATTGTCCATCGTGAAAGAGTCCATGATGGAAGACAAACGCAGAGCATTACGCGACTACGTCAATCTGGCAATGACATCGATCACACCGATCCTGGATGAAATGGACGAAAGCTCAAGCAAGTCCCGCAGCCAGGCGGTATATGACATTAAACGTGTTCTATCCAGCCTGACCTACGGTCCGGATGGCTACTTTTTTGCTTACGGTGATAACGGTGTCAATATCGTTTTGCCCCTGCAACCACATCTGGTCGGTCGTGATCTGATTGACGTACAGGATGAAAACGGCCAGTTCGTCATTCGTGATTTAATTGAGGTGGCAAACAACGGCGGCGGGTTTTACGAGTATGCCTGGAATAAACCCTCAGCGAATTCCAATACTAAAAAACTCAGTTATGTTGTGCGTATTCCCAAGCTCGGATGGATGATGGGAACCGGGTTGTACCTGGATGACATCGCACTCGAAACCCGAGAGCTGCAAGAAAAAGTTGATGCCAATATCCGCAAAACATTTGTAACCGCCTCGCTGCTGCTGGCGGTTACACTAACACTGGTTGTGGTGATCGTGGTCGTCATTAATATGCATGCAACCCAACTGGCTGACGATCGCTTAAGAGAGCTTGCACACCGCTCAGTATCGTTCCAGATTATGCAGCGCCGTACATTCGCTCGTGAGCTTCACGATGGCATCAATCAACTGCTGGTATCGGCCAAATTGCGCCTCGGCTTATTAAAAAAGAAATGGCCGGAGGAGGTTGCGGTGGAACATATGGAAAAAACTGAAGCATTATTGAATATGTCTATTCAGGAAGTTCGCCGGATATCCCATAATCTTCGCCCGATACTGTTAGATGATCTTGGCTTACAGGCAGCACTGCAGGGCATACTGGATACACTCGAAGAACAAGGTGCTCATACGGTACTACGAAAGATTCGATTACCGGACGAACGGCTGCCTGATGCGGTCGAGATGACGGTCTATCGCCTGGTACAGGAAGCCATTACCAACATCCAGAAACACGCGGACGCCGACCTCGTGACCGTGTCGGTTACTACCAGCGATAAATCCGTAGTGATCATCATCGAAGATAACGGTAATGGTTTCTCAGCAGACGATACCTCATCCGGTATGGGCATGATGAACATGCGCGAACGGGTGGAATTACTTGGCGGCAAATTCAGTGTTCGTAGTCATGACAAACAAGGCACCAGCATACGCGCAGAGCTTAACCTGACAGTTTCACCATCAGAAATTCAGCTGGCAGCCGAATCAGAGCTTCTCCCTCCAGTACCTCTGTTTCCCGCTGAACCCAATAAAGACGGAGATAAATAAGTATGTCTAAAACAATTCGAATCGTTGTCGCAGACGACCACCCCATGGTCCGTGAAGGGCTGAAGGTCAGCCTCGAAAGCGAAGACGGTTTAACCGTTGTTGCCGACGTGAACAATGGCCAGGAAGCGCTGGATGCTGCCGCAGAATTAAATCCAGATGTTGTCATGCTCGATATATCCATGCCGGTTATGAACGGTATGGAAGCATGCGCTGAATTCAAAAAGCGCTATCCGGATATTCGCATTCTGATGATCACTATGCATGATGATCGGGAGTATATTCTGAAAGTGGTTCAGTCTGGAGCAGCTGGTTATGTATTAAAAGATGTGGCAGCGGAAGAGCTGATCCTGGCAGTGCAAACGGTACACCAGGGGGGTACCTACTTCAGTTCCAGCGTTGCTAAAACCTTATTTACCGACTTCAGCGAAGCGCAAACCCGTCAGAGCAATGATGTATTAAGTCGGCGGGAAGAGGATGTATTGGCATTACTGGCCGACGGGTTGGGTAATAAGGAAATCGCACGTGAGCTGAATATTTCAGTGCGTACCGTTGAAGCTCACCGCTTAAAGATTAAGCAAAAGCTGAACATTTCGACATCGGCAGGCTTAATCCGATACGCACTGGATCATGGCATTATCCGTAAATAGTTCCATCATACTGGCGGGCTGGATGACCTACCCGCCCGTATAACTATTTCACAACAGCCATTATCAAAACCGATCAATCAGTTTCCCCAACCAAAGGTTTGGGCTACACCCGCATCGACATTCCATAACCACAGATCCTGACCATCGTTCGGCGTGCCCCACTTCACATCGAGTGCCAGATTATGGTTTTTCCGTGGACGAATGGTCGCACCAACAAAATCCCACTTCAGATTAATATGGTCTTCACACTGCCACATTTTTACGCTGGTGCCTGCGCTATTGCCATTGGTGGCATCAAGGCACATATGTGGATTAGATTTATTACGAATAAAACCTGTGGCTTCCTCATACACCCATTTTTGCCAGGTTGCCGGATTCCAGCAGGAATGGACAAATACGTTATTACCATTAACTGCTTTGTTGCTGGTATCCATACACACACCCATTACTTTCAGCTCGCGAAATTCCGGGCCGGTTACTTCCTGGGTACGATCACGTTTAATCAGCTGGAATAGATTCCGGGCGGGTGCAGAGTGACCGCGGTTAGCCCGCATTGAACCGGTATTTAATGAGCTGCCATCACTGTTATGACCATCCCAAAGTGACACATCGTATTTGCCACCAGAACCGTTGTCATTCCACTTCCAGTTAGTGTGTTGTGAGGCCTGCACATACGATTCATGCACGCAGCGAATTAAATCGGTTGACGGAGCGATGCCATGGTTAGTGGTCGTTACGTCGCCTAAACAAACAAAACCCTGAGGAGCAATCGGACGCCAGATACTGGCATCGGTGTCGGCACCGGAATCATTGTCATTCCATACCCAGTTATAACCCAGAGGTTTGGCCACACCTGGCTGACCGTCTTTCACCAGAATACGGTCAATATTCCAGTCAAAGCGGTAGCCAGCAATGGGAATATCACCCAACGGGTAAAAACCCGGCACTGAACGCAGACGCCAGACAGAGCCATCATAATCAGCGCCCGAACCGTGATCGCCCCATACTTTTACTACATCGTCTGTGCGCATGTATTGCAAAGCATCGTCTGGTTCTGCTGGTGCCTCGGTATTCAAACGAATCGCCATTGGTACCATTGCAGTATATTCGAAGAAGTCAGCAGTCATGATATTCGGCCGAATACCCTGCTTCTCCCAATCAGCAACCCACTCGCCCAGATACGAGCGCATCCAGTCTCGTGTCCAGTTCAGAATACTCCCAGAGCTGAATATATTAAAAACATCCTCAATGATGGTAGAGTCTTTCGGTGTAAACGTGAAAGCACTATAGAAAAGTTTATCTTGTGGTGCATTGGTCAAACCTTTATAGATGCGGCCATTGCGATTCCAACCATTCAATAATCGTTCGTATAACTGACCTGAACTCTCAGTATCTGCCCAAGTACCCTCTAATTGTGAACTGCCGAAGTAGCCTCGTTCCTCACCGTATGAACTACCGGAAGCCCAGATAACAATAATATTATTGTTATGGCCGTCACTGTCGTCCGCCCATAAATCATTTAATGTCGTATTGGCTAACGATTTGCTGGCATCGGGCTTTCGATCACTCACATACTGATCGAATAAATCCAGTAAATCTGACATATCACCAGCAGCGGGGGTTTTGGCAACTTCAAGAATAATTGGCTCTTGCGGATGCTCCTCAGAGAATTGACGAACCTGAGCTAATACGTCTGGCATGGTCATTCCTACCAGGCCATGTACATTCACAAATTGTCCTTCGTGCTTGAGAATTCGCAAATCGAAATGGCGTATACCCATTTGCAGCATGTCGTAAATGTTATAACTCTGAGTTTTCCCCCAATCAGAAACCACACCTTTAGCAGCACCATAAATACTGTTGGCATCCGGGGCTAAATCAGATGAAGAGCTGAAGTTATAAGTTGCCGAATCGTGAGTACCAGGAATAACCATCTGACGCAGCGTAGTATCACCACGTTGTTGATAAACCTGAGATACCCAATCCGCTGTATCGTAGGCATTCGCCTGAACACATACTGACGATAATCCAATAAAGCTGATGGCTGTGGCGAGACCTGATCTAATTAATTTCTTCATTATTATTTCCATGTAACGATGTTGAGTATTGCATTCGAAGTCATACTCGAGGGCACAACATTACTGGAATTTAATGACTTTGATGGTTCCTGATTACGACATAATCCGGCTGGATTGTGACATTTCCACAAAGAGTTTTACCGTTTTTAAATAGTAAAAATCCAAATTATTACTATCAGTACTCATTAGTATTGTATTCAATTTTGTCTCTGAATGGTCTGCAGAGATCAGGGAAAGTAAATTGCAGCAGGCTCCTTCATATCGCTATTCAGCCAGGTCTGCCAGTGTAATTTAAACGCACTGGTACCGCCGATATAGTGTTCATCCAGCAAATAAAATGAACGTTTTCTTTCACCGCGTTTATAGTCCTGCAATAGCCGGGTAATAAAACTGCGGCCATAGGACTTACTTAACGATAAATACACCAACTGCCCGGCAACTCCCTGAGTGGGTACCCCATTAGCTTGGGCTTTGCGCCAACGCCGGCTATCAATTTCAATGAAACGATCAACTGCCATCAAACGCTGCCGGGAGCGCAACACACTGCGTCGATTGCGCTTATGGTGAGGAATTATAAATTTTCCGTCCTGATGGGTCATGTATTCCATTTGTTCTGCCATTCCCTCGTTAAGCCAGGCCGGGATTAGCTCTGCTAACGAACCTATAATGGCGTGACTGGCCTCGTGTTTGATCGTGCGGTAAGTACCCTCTTTACCATCAAGTTTCTCTGGATGAATAAAAACAGCAATCTCGTGCAGACTGGGTAAATAGACTCCCAATGAATTTTTTGCACTAAAGCCTGAAATTTTGAAGACATAGTCATGATATTCCTGCATATCTCGCAAGACATTTATTTTGACAGGAACCTTTTTGTAGAAATCGAAATACAATATTTCATCGTAAAAGCGATACACCCAGTTAACTTCTCTCTGGATACGCTGACGATCAAGTTCATGCTCATTCGTCAAGGTATGCTCCAAAGAACCACGGTATAGCACCTGAATATTAAGAGGCTGCCAGCTGGAAGGGCTGGTCTGGATCTGAACCTTTTGCGCATTTACTGCTTTTTGCTGACGCGGCTTATCGCCAAAGTGAATCTTACCGTTTTCATCCACCCATTTATAAATCTCAGCCTGACTAAACACACTGAAAAACATCAACCCTAAAAACGGTAAGAAACGCATTTTATTACCCTGCTTAATCCCTGTTGCGCGAACGTTCTGCCGGAACATACAGTTGCTTCAACAGGTACTCCTTGAAGTCGTCTGGATACGGTTGCTGGTCAGCAGCCAGCTGCATGCACAATAGCCAGGCATCGCGTTCCGCAGGGCCAATGTCCAGATGGCGATGGGCAACCGGAATTCTGATCGGCCCGTATTTTTCACGGTACAGTTTCGGGCCACCCAACCAGCCACTTAAAAAACTCGCCAGTTTATCACGTGACTCGCTGAGGTCTTCCGGGTGCATATCCCGAACTCTTTTCGCCTGTGGCAGCTCACACATGGCATCGTAGAACGCATCCACCAGTTTACGCACCCCAGCAACGCCACCTGCAGTGCGAAACGAGCCATCACCTTCGCCATAGGTCAGGCCGGTTTCATAAATAACTTCATTCATATGACACTCCTGAACTCATTAAGAAACGTTTTCGAGACCACTCCAACAAGTGGGACGCTGCTCGGGCAAATCAGCGAAGAAGCGCATTTTAAAGGTCATCAATGAGCATATTCAGCTGATTGTTATCGCCCCATCTGATGTAGACGTGGGGCTACACAGATCGTTTCTTAAGCGAACTCTTCCATAAAATCGAGCCCGGCCTGGTGCCGAATGGTTCTTCGATGATGGGCCCATAACTCTTTCACCTTGTCCTGATTACACTGTTGTCGATCCACCAGCACCTTGGTCTGTAATTCACCTTTCTTTTGACCACCCACCAGCGGTACTTTCGAGAAGACAAACTGATTAGAAACCAAATCCATAAATGGACCGGACTTACTGGTTGGCATAATAAACAGCAATTGCAGGCCCAGACTTTCGGTCAGGTAGTTGATCACTTCTTTCGAGCGGGTTTCATCCATTTTCGAGAAGGCTTCATCCACCAGCACCACACGCAGGTGAGTATCACCCTCGTTAAAGCGGAACGCCGAGGTAATAGCTGCAGAACGGATAATGTAGGCCGGAGTTTCCAACTGACCACCGGAACCCGTGCCGTATTGACTTAACGCAATCGGATCTTTGTTCGCAGGCTGCTTATAGATTTCATACGAGCGGTAATTGCGGTAATCAGAAATACGTTCCAGCTCGCGCATGGCTTTCTGTTCATCTTCATCCAGTAACATTGCCATTAACTGATCACGAACACGCTGTGCGCCTTTTGGTAAGTCAGCGTCAAACAGGGTTGCACCATCACCCAAGGATGGATTTTTGATGATTTCTTCGAAGAACTGCCAATACTCTTTATATTCCGGCACCCACTCCCAATCGAACCAATAGGTTTCACGGTCAGCACCAAACTGGTGATGAGCCAGCTCTTTGTTCAGGTCCTCGAGAATACGCTTGCCGTCATTAATGGCCTGATAAATAGAGTGACACAGATTTGTCACAAAGGCGTTGTTAAAGCTCTCACGCAATTGCACCAACTGTTCTTGCTTTTCTACCAGGATATTATTTTTCAGGCGGTTATGAACACGTTCGACCTCGCGCTCTAATCCACACACGGTTTTAAAGAAACTGACACTGTGTTCTTCACGATAGTTCGGCATGTAAACGATCGCGTCGACGGTCTGGCAACGCTGATTGTGTTCGTTAATATTGCGATCTATCTCATGTGCAGAGCTGCTCAATTCCTGCGCGATGGTTTTCCGCTGGTTTTCGACCGCTTCTGCCGGGCTTTCAGCCGCTTCTTCATCCGCCGCTTTTAAGCGTGCTTCGGTGTCAAATTCCGGCCATACCGATACGATGTGCCGCAGATTTTCTTCTTTCTCATCCGCAATTTCAGCAGTGCGTTCCTGCTCATCCGACAGCTTTTTACACTGACGTTCGCTGTCATTTAACTGCTGCTGTAAGCGGCCCAGCTCACCGTCCAGATCTTTAATCTGGGAGTCCAGATCATCACCTTTGGCTTTTAACGCACTGAATTCATCTTCCAGATGAGAAAAGTCGGATACATCGACATTATTTAATGCATTTTCTGCCTGCTGCATCTGATACTGAATATCCAGCATATTCTGTATCTGATCAGCAAAGGTCACGTGGCGTAATAAATTCACCGCATCGTGGAATTGCTCCACCTGACGCAGTTGGAACTGAGCTTCATTCGCTTGTTCCGCCATAGCATCCAACTCTGACTTTTTCGCTGCCAGAGCACGTTCACGGGCACCCATACCAAACACCAGCTCAGTGTCATCAAGATCACAACGATAGATGGAGTACGCACCGGAACCCAGACCCTCTTTGGTGACACCGCGGCGGGTCATACGCAATACGTGAAGATCTTCGACCTGCTCTACCGTGCCGTAACTGGCTTCTAAATAGTAACGGGCGGTGGCATGTTCAAACTCCATTAAATGGGTAATGGAATTAGATGGCACACGAATACGATCGCAGTCTTTTTTCGCTTTTTCGCCCTGGATTACACGAGCACGGCTGCCACCCGGAATTGAACGCAAAATGTGCGCAGCTTCCGCTTCGAATTTTGGTTCAACGATAATACTGAAACGCGCGCCACCGATATAACCTTCAATCGCGCTTTGCCAGGCCGGATCAGTAATTTCAACATAGTCGGCTAACACACGTGGATCTGCCTGCGGGCATTCGCGACGAATCACTTCCAGCGCCTGACGCACAAAACCCGGGTAATTTAGCTGACGCGCTTCCAGGCTATCGATATCTGCTTGTTTCTGCGCCATGCGGCCCTGAATTTGCTGCAGTTTTTGTTCCCGTTTATCCACCT
This sequence comes from Saccharospirillaceae bacterium, assembly GCA_022448365.1. NCBI lineage: Bacteria > Pseudomonadati > Pseudomonadota > Gammaproteobacteria > Oceanospirillales > Saccharospirillaceae > Saccharospirillaceae bacterium. Next base: position 487,948 of record JAKVCS010000003.1, read on the forward strand.
GCTTAGAAATCTGGTCACGCACCGAAATGCCACTGCTTTCCAGTTCAACATTATGAAAGCGATCACGCCATTGATTTAATAAACTCTGCTGCTCACGGGAGTCATCCAGGTGTGCCTCCAGCGGCGATAAATCGATCCAGTCTTTGCCCATCAGTTTGCGAAAATCCACCGCACCCTGATCTTTGATGGCTAATACCTGCTTCGCCTGATCGATAATCTTCTTAGAACCCAGCGATGGAATTTCAAGAGCAATCGAGGTCTTCTGCAACGCGCCATACACCAGCTCAGTAGCACGTAAGCTGGCTTGTAACATCTGTTCCTGCTCCAGCAGCGGAACTGCTTGTTGTTGCAGCTGGCGTTTACCATCTTCCAGTGCCTGCTCTGCGGCATCTTTATCCTGCAGCGCATCAATTCCACGGCGCTGGGCTTCCATAGAAATCAGCTGTTCGCGCAACTGTTTACGACGTTCCTGCGACACCTCACGCTCTTTTTCAGCGTTACTCAAACGCTCGCGCAATGCCTGCTGCCCTTCTTTTGCCGACAGATAAGAGCGTTGGTCATTTAAATAGCGGCTTTTAGCGGCGGTGTATTCGAGAACGTTGTAGTCGATCCACTGATCAATATAACGATCGGATGCGCCTTTGGTGTTGGTCAGAATCTGAATGGTCTCAGCCAGGTTATTGGCATCCGATTCCATTGCATAAATGGTTTTCATCAGATCGGAGACACTGCGAATGGCATCGCCAAGATCTTTGGCTTCAAGAATTTCATTCTGCACAAAACCATTGATACTTTTCACCGGTTTATAAGCCATAAACCGTGAGAAAGTACGAGCGGCATTCATCGCTTCACGTTCGTTGACCGCATCGTGGCGACCACGCAGCGCCCCGTATAATCGCCGCAGATATTGTTTCTTCGTGTCGTATTTTTCGACGTTATCACTTTTTATACGACGCTTTAAATTTGCACTGAATTTATTCAGTGGCAGAACGTTTTTAATACCCTCTAAATCTTCAGAAGTAAAATCAGAAAGAGTTAGTTGTTCTCCCGAAACAATAAAAAACTGCAGATCATTCTGACGTGCCACCGGCTGGTTACCGGCGCGATCAATCGAGGCGCTGACACCAATAACCGCAGTAAATGGTTCGCCACTTTCTCCCTGAGTGGGATGAAAAACCGCGGCTAAATACCCCACCGCGCCGTTCGGACGAGCGTAGGAGCCATCGTCACAACCCAGAACATAAGACGCAAGCGTCCGTACGTTTTTGCCACGACCACGCTGTGTGGCTTCGTCCTGACCCGGGTTGTAATGGAACAAGGTATCGTGGGCCGCGGTCATAATGGTTTGCACCGCATCCGCCGCCGTGGTTTTACCAGAACCGTTACCACCGGATAACAAGTTGATTGGGCCAAATTCAAATTCGGTAGCCGGAATATTGCCCCAGTTTACGTATACAAATTTCTTTAAAAACATGGCTACTATTTATTCCCCAAATAAGCTGGCTGGCGCTTCTTTTTCTGGCTGAAGTTGTTCTGATTGCTCAGCCTCTTCCGATGCAGGCGTCTCGTCAGTTGCTTCGGCTTCTTCAGTCTCAACGACCTGTTCTTCGTTTTCTGTTTCTACTTCTGCTTGTACTGCGTCCGTATCCGGCGCTTCGCCTTTAGTAAGGTTTTCTTCACCGACAACTTCTTCAATAACGCCTTCTTTATCCGCATCATCAGATTGTTGTTGATCGGCAGAACTCGCCTCGGCTACTGAATTGTCATCCTGATCAGAGTCATCGGTTTGAATTTCTGCTGTTTCATCCGATTCGTTTTCCAATAATTCGGATAACACCTGATCACTGACGTAACTCATAATCATCGGACGAACGCGCAGCCACATGTCACCGTCCGTCAGTTGTTCTTCGTTACTGATTTGTACCAGACGCAATTGCTTTAAACGGCGGAACAATTGCTTACGTTCAGTTAAATTATCTGGCAAAGCACGCTTGAGAAGATTTTTCATGGCAATGCTGAGACTTTCCAGCGACACCATCACACACCCTTGCTCGTCCACTAAACCTTCGCGTAAAGCTTTATCGTACTGCGCACGCAGGACCAGTGTTAACGCCACCTCGTTTTGCGTTAAACGGGTGCGAAACGCCTGATTACCGGGCTGAGCATCTTCTTCCATACCCGGTACCTGGGCACCCGGCGGATACAACCGCACGAACTGGAAACGACGATCGTGCTGAATGCGAATGCCCAACACGGTGAGATAATCGGCAACCAATTCTTCCAAACGCAAATAACGATCATACAGTTGTTGCTCGACCTGGCTTTCGTCACGGCAAATGACACCGTAATCCAGCAGTCGCACTAATAATTCGGAAAAATCGCGTTGGCTGAGGCCTTCTTTCTCTAAATCTTTATCAATGGCTTGTAACATATCAGTTCTCTCTAATCCGCCTGGGCCTCGGTATTGTTCTCTGGTTCACCAGCCTCTTGGCTGGTTTCAGCGGCAGCGCTCTCTTTCATTACCAATTCAAAGCTGAAGTGGTCTTTACGTTCAAAATATTCACCAGCGGCGCCGTCATTTTCTGCGGTGGCATTGGGCAAATCAGGGCCATAACCGTCGGCATAATCAATGCGGAATTCAAATTCGCTGGATAAACCATCGGATGCTCCCAACCCGATTGCATGGGATACCGCAAGAAAGTCCTGAGCGGATTCGATGGGCAAGTCCCGCGTCGATATTTTATTACCCGAGGTCAAATGTTGGCGCATATAGGAACGCAACGCTTGCTGGTTCACCAGAAAAGCCTGATCCAGTACCTGCTGCACATAAATGTCCTTGCGCGCGTCGATATCAAAATCACCGCCACCATCATCCAGCCCGGCCTCGACGGTACGACGCTGACGGGCCGCATGCATTTTTATACTGGCTGGATCGACAAAACCAATTTCCGGTACGGCCATCATATCGCCCGCCCGCAATAGCAACTCGTTTTGTTTGTCCTCTGGCTGAGACGCCAGATGCTTACACACAGCCAGCACATCATTATGTTGCTGTGACGCCAAATAGCTCATCTGGCGAATGATAATATCGGCACGCTTGGTAAAACTCTGCAGAGCCTTTCGCAGTGCTGGCAGCATAATATCGCTGGCGTTACGTAAACGCTGATCGATACCGTCCAGTAAGGTCCAGAGCACCGACGTGCCCTCCTGAGCCAGTTCCGGCAATAACTCACGCAAACGTTTCTCCGCGGACGCTTTGAATACCTTGTCCTGATTGCGAATGCCTTTGATCAGCTTACTGATCTGGTCACGGTGCTTTTCCACATTATCGGCCGATAAACGTACCGACAGATCAGGCTGGAAACGATTTTCCATAAAATCGAAAAAGGCTTCACTGGCGCGTTGAACCAGCAACTGATCTTCCATTTCACGAACCAAATCACGCTTACGCTCTTCCAACTCGGCAATGACATCGGTGAAATCGCTGATGATACGCTCGGAATATTCGTACGCATCTAACAAGTCGTATACGTCTCCGCGTTCGTGAAAAGATTCCAGCGAGTTCCGGGTGTTGCGGGTATTACGATGGCGGGTTCGCGCCGTAGCACGGCTGTCAGACACAAAAGGTTCGGTAAACAAGCGGCCATAACGGCTGAAAGCAAACGTACTTTGCAGCGTTGCTTCGTCAACCTGCTTTTCAATCCAACCGTGATCCATTAACTGGTTGAGAACCCAAACGGCATGCTCGCGGCTGTTTTTGAAGCGACCTTCATGATCATTGCTGTCGGATTCTTCTGGCCGTGTATCAAACGCGTCGGCCGGAGCGTTTTCATCACCATCGTCGTCAGCAAGCTGGGGAGAACGAACCAGCGCTTCCTGAAAGATTTCTATCAGGGTATCGCGGGCCAATGCCTGTCCGTAGTCGGCGCTGCTAGAGCTGTACAGCCGCTGATACAACTCGCGCAGGCAATCCATAACCTGAGCCCGGTATTTACCGGTAAGAGGGCGGAAAAACTGCCCTCGTTCCTGTTCAAAAAACATACACTTCTATTTCGGCGCTGACTAAAACCGACCTAGGTTACTGAAAGCAGCGGATGAACACCAGCCCATGATTACAACAGACTGAACAGGGTTTCGCACGATCACTTTCCATGGGTATACTGCGAGAGCACCTCAACGCAGGAAACACCATGCAGCAGCATAAGGAAGCCCTGGAAAAGGGACTGTTTTTTCAGATAGGTACTGAAAAACTGATTGAGTTGTCACTGGCAACGTTCGGCCTCTATGGTTTGGTCTGGAGCTATCGCAACTGGGTTCAGCTGAAACGTCAGGACTCAACCATCCATCCGCTGCTTCGCACTGTGCTGGCAATCTTCTATCAGCTGGAGTTGTATCAACGGGTTCACAAGCAATCACATGCCGATCGCGAGAGCGCTCGCTGGAGCCCCGTCAGAGTCTATATCTTGTTTGTTATTTTTAACCTAATCCCTTTGTGGCTGCTGCTTACCGGCCACCCCTGGGGATTTCTGGTTATCATGTTAACCCTGTTACCCAATCTGCTGGTAAATCAGGCAATCAACCGGGTTCACGACAAACGCATGCGCTTCTACGCTCAGAACACGGAACTCAATGGCGTGGATTGGGGTGTACTGATTGCTGGCATCGTTATATGGCTGACTATACTGGTGAAGGCAATCAGCTAACTATATTACGGAATATTACTTTGCATTTCCCCGGAATCCGGAGCACCGATGTAGAAATAAATGCAGCAATCATCACGAGATTAGCCCTTACAATTTTCGGGTTATTGACCAGCCTACTACTCCAGGTCAATTCAGCGACGGCACTGCCCATCAATGAACAACTAGCAGAAAACCTGCCGCTCATCACACTGACGCCAGAAAAACCTGGCCACTTCCCCATTGGCAGCTACAGCGCCTTTCTGGAGGATACATCGGCAGACTTACAACTTGCCGATGTTGTCGCGGCCACAGACTGGCAAATCAGTAAAAGCGAGAATCCGAATTTTGGCTTCAGCAAGTCGGCTTTCTGGTTAATCGCCCGAGTTGATGCATCCAAGGTGGAAGGCCGCTGGTTTGTTCGCAATCATTACTCGCTGATCGATCATTTTGACCTATACACCTGTGCATCGCTGCTACAACTGCAAGATTGCCAGCAACAACGCAATGGTGATCGATTGCCGTTCTCGCAACGCACAGTGAATCACCCGGAGCTGGTGATCCCTTTGCCAGAGATGAGTGAACCCTACTGGCTGCTATTTCGCATGGCCACCGAAGGTACCCATCAGTTTCCCACGGACCTGATTGATGAAAAAAGTCTCTATGACGACCTGCTGCTGAACAGCTGGCTGCGCGGTGGTTATATCTCAATGATGCTTATAATGGGGCTGTACAACCTATTCCTGTACTTTTCTACCCGGGATCGTATTTATCTGTATTACTCTGTCTTCGTACTTAACTTTCTGCTATTCCACAGCAGCTACTCTGGAGACGCTTTTCAATACCTTTGGCCTGATCAACCGGAAATCAATCAATACGCGCTACCCTGGTTGTTCTCAACAACGATTTGCACAATGTCGCTGTTCATTCAACGCTTCCTCGATTTAGCCAACCACAGTCCGATTGCCAATACATTATTCAGGATGTTTTTTGCGCTAGCCTTGATCAGTCTGATCGCGAGTTTATTCTTACCCTACCGCCCGGTGGTCGCTGTGCAGAATGTTCTCATGTTAGCGATTACGTTGCTGGCATTGTTGCTGGGTATTCACTTCTGGATCAAAGGGTTTTCGTCGGCCCGTATATTTACCCTGGCATGGGTGTTTTTTATCGCTGGACTATCACTCGCGACGGCTCGCAGCCTCGGATTGGTACCCACAAATCTGTTCACCATATATGGCTATCAAGCGGGTTCATTTGCCGAAATACTGCTTCTCTCGCTGGCGCTGGGGGAGCGAATTACCGAGCTGCATCGTGAAAAGCTGCGCAATCGCAAAGCGTTACTGATCAGCCAGGAAGAATCCATTCATCACCTGCGTAATTACGAAGACCTGTATCAGAATTCGTTTAGCGGACAGTTCCAGATTGATCGCCAGGGGCACTTTATAAAGTCAAACCCAGCCTGGCGCGCGATGATTGGTCAGGACACCATCCCTGCTAATCTCACCCTGAAAAGCCTGTTCCAGAACCACCATGACTTTATTCGCCTGGAACACAATGTGAACCGCGAGGGTCGCACCCAAGGGTTTATTTTTGCGCTGATCCAGCCAAATACACAACGGCAACTCATGATCAGCATTTCAATACGTCAGGCATTGGACGGAGAGAACGCACACTGGATTGGCAACGCTCAGGACGTTTCCGAAAAATATCAGAAAGAAGAGAAGCTGCGGCAGCTGCAAGAAGAAAAAAATCAATCGCTACGCCAACTGGTCATGGGAGTATCGCATGAAATGAACACCCCTTTGGGCAATATCCGCATGACCCAGAGTTTTTTGAAAGATCAGGCCCAACTGCTGTCAGACGACCAACAGCTATTCACTGACGGGCTCAATCATATCGATAATTCGGTGCAACGTTTGTGCGAGCTTAATGCACTGATGAAAAGTTCTATTGCAGTAGATCGGGAATATCAACAAGATACCATCCGCATTCGCCAATGGTTAACAACCTGGGCAAATCAGTTAGATCAGGGCAACAACGCTATACATATCAAGCATGAGGTTCACTGCTTCACCGTCGATTGGCACACCTATCCGGACGCCCTGAAACGTATTCTCGATCAGCTAGTCAGCAACTCCGTCAATCATAACCAAGAGAAAGCAGAGTCGGGACAGCTCAACGTTAACATTTCAGTCACTGACGATGACGATTATCTGATCTTACGCTACTGCGACAATGGTAAGGGTGTGGCTATTGAAGACCGCGACAAAGTTTTCCTGCCCTTTTACACCACCCAACGACAGCATGCCTCCAGCAAAGGGCTGGGCCTTTACCAGATGCACAACCTGGTTACCGAATTAATGCAGGGCGTTATTCAGTGGCCGGAGCATAACAAGGGGTTCGAGATTGAATTACGCTTCCTCCAAACTCCCACTAAGGTTGATAATTGTTAATGTCACTCACCGTCATAATCCACTATGCTTATAACGTGAAGTCGTGCAAACGCTCGTCGCCTGTCTTCAATGAACATAAGGAAACAAGAAAATGATTAAGGTAATTATTCAACGCGTTATTGCTGATGGTATGGAAAGCACTTACGACAATGCCGTAAAAAATACACTTCGCGCCATACTCGAAGCCGATGGTTATATTTCCGGCGCTTCATACAAAGACGCCAGCAATAAAAATCACCGTATCATCATTACTAATTGGCAGAATGTAGAAGCTTGGAACAACTGGGCGAACTCCCAAGCACGTCAGGACGTGATTGGTTCGATTCAACCAATCCTTGAGCAGCAAGAAAAAATTACCGTATTAACGGCTTAACCCGGTAATCAGGTGCCCCGCCATTCCGGGGCACCAATTTCTCAGCTTCTTTCGATTTTTCGGTTAACAATCTTTTACCTGCAATCAGGCAACAACTCTTTCACGAACACACTCACAGCTTCGGCAGCAGCTTCAAGATTACGATCGTGGCTAACTCCACGGGTTTTTCTTGGCTTGAGATCGTGATCGCCATCAAACAGCCATTGAATGTTAAGCTCGCTTGCCAGCGGATATTCCCTGACCTCCTCCAAATTCCCCATCTTATCGCGCACGCCTTGCAGAAAGAGCATTGGCAAATCAATCGACTTCAGATGGTCAATACGCAGTTTTTCCGGTTTTCCAAGTGGATGAAACGGATACCCCAACGCCACACACCCTTTGATCTGTGTTGATACATGATCCTCGGTTGTCATAAGAGTCGCCATGCGCCCGCCCATCGATTTCCCGGCAATCACGCAGGGCCGATTCAACCTGATAACAATCTGTTGATAAGCTTCGAGCAATGCAGGAGCACGGTCCGGCGGACGTCTTTTACCATCTGTACGACGCTTAAGCATGTAGGGAAAGTCGAACCGCACAACATACAGCCCTTTGGCAGCCAGCAACTGCGCCATCCTCTGCATAAAATCACTGTCGCTGCCCGCCCCGGCGCCGTGTGCGAGGATAATTAACGGATTTTGCTCATCACCATTGGTCAACCAGTTTTCCATCATCTCTTCTCTGGCCATAACATCTGGTTTTATAACGAAAATTTTTGCCTGCTTTGGCGGCACTGTTGCTTTATATCAATATTTCGACTGACCACCAATTTAATATGCGCGAGTCGAAGATAGTTATCAGCATTAGCGGAACTGGCTTGACACAGCAATAGCCTGATTCCCACCCTCGGTATTGAGATCCGTTCTCAATAGCGAGCAAAAAATATGACTTAACCTGCTGAAAACTTGGCGTTTTTTCTGACTTTGATTGCAAATAGCGGTGAACGCACGGATAATATCGCACCGATTTTTTAACCCTCAACCCTCGCTGTTAAATGGAATATGATCATGAGCACAGCATTTGACCATCCCGAGTACAACTACAAGGTGGTAAGACAATTTGCCATCATGACTGTAGTCTGGGGCATAGTTGGCATGGCAGTCGGTGTTTTAATCGCTGCTCAGCTGGCATGGCCTGCCTTAAATTTTGATACCCCTTGGTTGTCCTTTGGCCGTTTGCGCCCTCTGCACACCAATGCGGTTATTTTCGCCTTTGGTGGTTCCGCTTTATTTGCGACCTCCTATTACGTTGTACAGCGAACCTGTCGCACTCGGTTATTTTCCGACACCCTGTCCTCCTTCACCTTCTGGGGTTGGAACGCGGTCATCGTATTAGCCGCGATCACTCTGCCAATGGGGATGACCTCAGCGAAGGAATACGCAGAACTGGAATGGCCTATCGATATATTGGTAACGCTGGTTTGGGTGTCTTACATCGTTAACTTCCTGGGTACCATTGCTAACCGTAAAGAACCACACATCTACGTTGCAAACTGGTTTTTCGCCGCTTTCATGATCATGGTTGGTATTCTGTACGTCGGGAATAACCTGCCAACGGTTGTATCTCTGACCAAATCGTATTCCATATGGCCAGGTACAATCGATGCCATGATTCAGTGGTGGTGGGGTCATAACGCCGTCGGTTTCTTCCTGACAGCTGGCTTCCTCGGCATTATGTATTACTTCGTGCCTAAACAAGCAGGACGTCCGGTCTACTCCTATCGCCTGTCAATCGTCCACTTCTGGGCTTTGATTTCTATTTATGTTTGGGCTGGCGGCCACCACCTGCATTACTCTGCATTGCCGGATTGGGCGCAAACTGCAGGCATGGTGATGTCTCTTATCTTGCTTGCTCCATCTTGGGGCGGAATGATCAACGGCATGATGACCTTGTCTGGTGCATGGCACAAATTGCGCAACGATCCGATTCTGCGCTTCCTGGTGGTCTCCCTGTCATTCTACGGCATGTCGACTTTCGAAGGTCCGATGATGTCGATCAAGACCGTTAATGCCTTGTCTCACAATACCGACTGGACTATCGGTCACGTGCACTCTGGTGCTTTGGGTTGGGTTGCGATGGTTTCCATTGGTGCTATGTATCACCTGATCCCGATCATGTTTGGTCGTAAAGCAGGTGACATGTACTCGGTCAAACTGATCAATACGCACTTCTGGCTGGCGACCATCGGTACCGTTCTGTACATCGCAGCATTGTGGGTCAACGGCATCATGCAAGGCCTGATGTGGCGCGCTGTTAACGCAGACGGCACTTTGACCTATAGCTTTGTCGAATCGGTAGAAGCTTCTGTTCCTGGCTACATGGTGCGAACCCTTGGCGGTGGTCTGTTCTTACTGGGCATGCTGTTTATGGCATACAACGTCTTCATGACCGTTCGTGATGCCAAGAAAGAAGTCGCGGACGCAGCACCCGTTCAGGCACAGGCATAAGGAGTTACATAATTATGATTAAGCATGATGATATCGAACGTAATCTGCCGCTGATGGTTGTGATGATTGTTATCGCCCTGAGCTGGGGCGGTATGGCTGAGATCGTTCCATTGTTCTTCAACAAAGACACAACAACGCCGGTTGAAGGTCTGAAACCGCTGAATGCGGTGCAGCTTGAAGGTCGTGATATCTACATCCGTGAAGGTTGTCACGTGTGTCACACCCAGATGATTCGTCCGTTCCGTGCTGAGACTGAACGTTATGGTCCTTACTCTGTATCTGGTGAGTTCGTTTACGACCACCCGTTCCTGTGGGGTTCCAAGCGTACCGGTCCTGATCTGGCACGTGTCGGCGGTCGCTACTCCGATGAATGGCATCGCGCTCACATGTACAACCCTCGTGATGTTGTACCTGAGTCTGTCATGCCTTCGTACCCATGGTTATTCGAAGATAAAGTTGATGGTCGCCTAACCCCTCGCAAGATGGAAGCCCTCCGTCTGGTCGGTGTTCCTTACACCGATGAAGACATCGAAGGCGCTAAAGAGGCGGCTGATGGTGTAACTGAAATTGAGGCACTGGTTGCTTACCTTCAGCAGCTGGGCACAGTCATCACTAAACGGTAATCCCATGGATATTAACGACGTGCGCGGTTTGGGCTCGGTATTCGCCCTGATAGCTTTTAGTGCGGTGATCTGGTGGGCCTATGGCTCCAGCCGTAAGAAGCGTTTTGAAGACGACGCTCAAATTCCGTTTCTGAACAATGATGACGGAATGCCACCGCACGACGATAACGATCGGAGTAAATAGATATGTTAAGCACTTTTTGGAACCTATGGGTCTTGGTTATTGTAATCGGATCCATCATTGGTTGCGGTGTACTGATTTGGTATACCGGCCGAGGCCAACGCAACGAAGAAACAGATGAAACAACTGGCCACGCATACGATGGCATTGAAGAACTTGATAACCCACTGCCTCGCTGGTGGGTGAAGATGTTCTGGGCCACTATCGTCTTTGGTTTTGGCTATATTGGTGTGTATGGCCTGGGTAACTGGGATGGCTTTTTAACGGTTGAAGTTGATGGCGAGCAAGTAACCTGGACCTCCACAAACCAGTGGAAAGCAGAAGTTCAGGCGTTTGAAAAAGACGTTGCACCGCTGTTCAACGAATACGCGGCAACTCCCATTCCAGAGCTGATAAAAAATGCCGAAGCGATGGAAACCGGCAAACGCTTGTTCATGAGCAACTGTACCATCTGTCACCAGACGGATGCTGCCGGCACAAAAGGTTTCCCGAATCTGACGGATAACGATTGGTTATACGGTGGCTCGCCGGATCAGATTGTACAGACCATTACCCATGGTCGTCAGGGTGCCATGCCAGCCTGGGCAGCTGCCTTGGGCGAGCAAGGTATTACGGATATGACCGCTTATGTCCGCAGTTTGTCTGGCCTGAAGCACGATGCAGCCGGTGCAGAGCGCGCAGCGCCTAAGTACCAGCAATTGTGCATGGCGTGTCATGGTGCAGACGGTTCCGGCAATATCTACGTTGGCGCACCGAACCTGACTGACGATGTATGGCTGTACGGCGGCTCTTCCAAAGACATCGCTTTCACTCTGAAGCATGGTCGTAACGGCAAGATGCCTGCTTTCGGCGAAATCTGGGATACCAACTCAGCGCAGAAAGTTCACGTGGTATCAGCTTACGTCTACTCCCTGACTCAGAAGTAATACAGTACTCGATCAATCTTCAGGTTAGCGATCTAAGCTGAAGATTGAGCTGGGACAAGAAAAACGAAAAAAGCGGCGTATTGCCGCTTTTTTCGTTATTGGCACTCTATTTTTCTCTATATAATTAACGTGTTATACAAAGAAATCGTGGATAACGGATACAAAAGAGCCTGATACAGGGCCAACTAATGACGAGTGCTGCCAGACCATTGGGCCAGGTTTAAGCATCACAGAGAGTAGATAACCAAGGTGATTTGCCACTATGAGTGATATTCCGCTGAAGGACGTTACGCCCAAAGCCCAAAGCCAATCCCAAGGCATGTATCAAAAACGGGAAAAGATTTACGTTCGTGCAATCAAAGGCTTTTTCCAGAAAATCCGCACTTATTCTTTATGGGCGTTAATGCTGGCCTACTTTGGCACCGTATGGCTGAGCTGGGAAGGAAAACAACTGGTGTTGTTTGATTTACCCGCACGCCAGTTCCATGTATTTGGCATGACGTTTTGGCCACAGGATTTCCCTCTGCTTGCAGCCCTGCTGATTATTGCCGCCTACGGCCTGTTTACAGTGACAAATCTCGCAGGACGTGTCTGGTGCGGTTATACCTGCCCGCAATCTGCCTGGTCGTTTATTTTTATGTGGATCGAAGAACGCACCGAAGGTACCCGTAACCAGCGAATTAAGCTCGATAAAGCAAAAATGTCGCTGACCAAATTTCGTAAGAAGGCCATTAAACACGTCGCATGGATGCTGGTAGCCTTCTGGACCGGTGTAACTTTCGTTGGTTACTTCACGCCAATTAGCCAACTGATCCCCGACATGCTGACTTTTGAAGTGAATGGTTGGGGGGTCTTCTGGATTGCATTTTTTACCGCTGCGACGTATCTGAACGCGGGCTGGATGCGCGAACAAGTGTGCATATATATGTGCCCGTATGCTCGTTTTCAGTCCGTGATGTACGATCGGGACACCCTCGCAGTCTCGTATGATATGAATCGCGGTGAACCACGTATTCATCGCAGTCGTAAAAAGCTGGCAAAACTGGCGGAGCAAAATATTGAGCCCGGTGACTGTGTTGACTGCTCTTTATGCGTTCAGGTATGCCCTACCGGCATTGATATCCGTGATGGCATGCAATACCAGTGCATTGGCTGCGCATTATGCATTGATGCCTGCGACTCGGTGATGGATAAAATGGAAATGCCTCGTGGCTTGATTCGCTACACCACAGAAAACGAACTGGAAGGTCAGAAGACGCACTTTTTACGACCACGTCTGGTTGGTTACGCAGTGATGTTATCGCTGATGATTGGTGGTTTTGTCTATTCGGTGGTCAACCGCACGCCCTTTGAGCTGGATATTGAGCGCAGCCGCGGTTCACTTTATCAGTTAACGCCCAACGATACGGTGAAGAACTCTTATTACCTGAAGCTGATGAATATGAGTCAAACCCCGCACACTTACGAGTTGTCCTGGGAAGGACTGGATGGCGCAACCACAAACGTACCGACAACCTATCAACTGGATGTCAATGATTTACACGAAGTGATACTGACGCTCGAACTTGATCAGGCTGAGCACCCGCTAAAAAGCAGCAAAACGGTGATTCAATTTGTCGTGATTAACAAAATGACCGGTGAAGAAGTCGCGCGTGAAGAGAGCCGTTTCATTGCGCCGCGTCAGTAAAAAAACGCAAAGTGCTAGAGCGCAATCGCCCAAGTCGTTAAACTTGGCCGGCTTTTTATGGGTAGCGGCTACCCGATTACGATGAGCGCTGAGTAACCACAAAGAGAATCCGGATGAAACCTGAGAATCAAGAACGCATTACCCGCTGGTATCAGGAGCCCTACATGCTGCTGGTCATCGGCATTCCGATCGTTGCCGTTATGTGGGGGGTCGTGATGTTATCTGCAGCACTCAGTGGAAAGGATTCTTTGGTGAGCGACAGTTATTACAAAGACGGCATGGCTTACACCCAGGATCATGAGGCTGATGAAAAAGCCAAGCGATTACAAGTCAGCGGTAACGCCGTTTTCACCGCCGACGAAGTTCGCGTCATTATTGATGGTTATCTGGATGATTTTCCACACACGTTAAGGATGACACTGATCCACCCAACACTGGAAGATCAGGATCAGGTTTTACTGCTACAGAAAATGGCTGACGGCAGCTATGCCGGTGTTAACGACATGAACTTACCGGGTAAACGTCGCATCTGGCTGGACAGCCTGGATCAAGGCTGGCGTATCCGCGCGCATCCTTTCATCGAAGCAGGGAAGGACATTGCGCTTAGCTCCAAATGAGTAAACATCAAAGCTGTTTCCACTGCGGTGAACTCACTGACGAAGGCGATCGCTGGGCGACTGAAATAGACGGCCAACAACAACCCATGTGTTGCCCGGGTTGCAAAGCCGTTGCTGAAACCATTATTTCCAGTGGCCTGAAAGACTATTACAAACACAGAACGGAATTACCCGAGCTATCCCCTGCCGACGGGGATGATCAGGATCTGACGGCCCGCGACACCCTCAAGCTCTACGACTCTGAAGCGTTACAACGCAATTTTGTTGCACGTAATGACGATCTTGCAGAGGCCACCCTGATTATTGATGGCATTAGCTGTGCAGCCTGTGCCTGGTTGATTGAACACCGCATGAATCAACTCGAAGGAGTAGATAGCGCCGTTCTCAATTTATCAAACCACCGTCTCGTTCTTCGTTGGAACTACCACCAGATTGCAGTTTCTCACCTGATTGAGGCCATCTATCGTCTTGGTTATCGTGCTTCACCGTTTTCTGCTACCGAGCAGGAAGAACAGCGCGCTCGGGAAGGTAAACAAGCCATACGTCGCCTTGCCGTCGCTGGTATAGGCATGATGCAGGTGATGATGCTGTCGGTGCCACTTTACGTCGGAATGGCCGCGCAGTACGAAGTTTTTATGCGCTTTGCCGCGATGCTGCTAACGCTGCCCGTGGTGCTGTTCAGTGCCAAACCGTTTTTTATAACCGCACTTCGCGATCTCAGAACCCGTCATCTGACCATGGATGTGCCGGTTTCCCTGGCTATCCTGCTGGCCTTCGGGGCCAGCATATGGAGTACCCTGAATCAGGGAGTTGAAGTCTATTTTGACTCTGTCTGCATGTTCACCTTTTTTCTGCTGCTTGGCCGCTATCTGGAAATGCGTGCACGACATCGCATGGGGAAAGCCGGTAATAATTTAATGACGTTGCTGCCAAACGTTGCTCTGAAAGTGGTCGAGGGCGAGGAAGATCAGGTGATTAGCAGCGATGAAATACTTGTTGGCGATGTCCTGCGTTTAAAACCCGGACATTCAATACCCGCCGATGGTGAGGTAATTGCAGGACACAGTTCAGTCGATGAGGCTGCACTGACGGGCGAATATCTGCCAGTCACCAAATCGCCGGGGGACGGCTTAATAGGCGGAACTTTTAACGTTGAAAGCCCGATGTTGATGAAGGTGACAGCCACCGGTGCCGAAGCGCAGCTCTCGACTATCATGCGCTTGATGGATCGCGCGCAGCAGGAAAAACCTCAGATTGCTTTGATTGCTGATCGGGTTGCCAGCCGGTTTGTTGCTGCAGTGCTTTTGGTCTCAGGCTCAGTATTTGGATTCTGGACCTGGCAGGGAAATGAGCACGCTTTCTTCATTGCTTTGTCGGTGCTGGTTGTTACCTGCCCTTGCGCCTTATCTCTGGCAACACCGACCGCTTTGACAGCAGCAACCGCCGCTCTGCGCGAAGAAGGTTTATTAATCAGTAAAGGCCATGTTCTGGAAACACTGCGACGAGTTGATCGTGTCGTGTTCGATAAAACCGGTACTCTGACTCTCGGTCGGCTGACGTTGGAGCAGGTCATTCCTCTGGCCGACATGAGTGAGCAACGGATTCTGGCATTAGCAGCCGGGCTGGAACAACACTCCAGTCATCCAATTGCCAGGGCGTTCCGTGATGTAGCACCAGAAAACGTAACCGACATTGAACAAATTCCAGCACAGGGGATTCAGGGAAGCTGGCAACAGCAAACGTTCCGTATGGGCCACGCCGCGTTTGCCTGGAATGAAAAAATGACACCCCCTGAGACAAGTCAGCAAGGACAGTGGTTGTTATTGGCAAGCGACCAGCAGCCACTGGCGTGGATTAAAATTAATGATTCATTGCGCAAGTCGTCGTATCGCCTGTTAACTGGCTTGCAGCAGCGCGGCATAAAAACCGCTCTGTTAACGGGAGATCCAAGCCAGTCCGGACAATATGTAGCAGATCAGCTTGGTATCGACGAATTACAGTCTGGTGTTAGCCCCGAACAAAAACTGGCAGCGGTAAAGCAATGGCAAGCCAATGGTGAACGAGTTCTAATGGCGGGTGACGGTATCAATGATGTTCCGGTATTGGCCGGGGCTGATATCTCGCTGGCGGTTAATGAAGCCACAGATCTGGCCAAGACAAACGCTGATACCATTCTGACAAACGGCCGCCTGGAAGTACTGTTGACGGCAATCGATGGCAGCACAGCCACACGCCGCATAATCCGTCAGAATATCACCTGGGCTTTGTTGTATAATTTATTGGCTTTACCACTGGCGTCAGTGGGGTTGATTCCACCATGGGCCGCGGCCATTGGTATGGCATTCAGCTCCCTACTGGTGGTAACTAATGCCCTGCGTCTGACACGCCTGGCGCGTAAACACGGCGGAAACTAATTATGGATATTATCTACGTCCTGGTACCCCTATCACTGGTGCTGTTAAGTATTGCCGTTGGCATTTTTTTCTGGGCCGTGCGCAGCGGTCAGTTCGATGATATGGATTCACCGGCACACAAAATCCTATTCGACGATGACGAACCGGAGGCACCATCGTCCAGGCAACCAGAACAACCAAGAGCCAACACCAGCCAGACATCTGAACCCGAGTGACAGTTAATGGTTGAACCGCTCTCGTTGATCACCGCGTTGCTGATCGGAATGTTCGGCGCCAGTCACTGTCTGGTGATGTGCGGCGGTATTGCAGCTGCTGTAGGAAACAACAGCGCAACCGCCAGAGGTGGTAAATTGTCTGCCATCCTGGCGTTCAATCTCGGCCGCATCAGCTCATACACAGCCGCTGGCGCTCTGGTTGGACTCTTAGGGCTCTGGCTGCAACAGCAACATGACGCCCTGTTACTGCTGCTGCGTTCCGTAGCAGGTCTGATGTTGGTGTTAATGGGTCTCTATGTTGCTCGCTGGGCCACCTGGCTAACGCGCGTTGAACAGGCGGGTCAGTGGTTCTGGAAACATGTTCAGCCGAGTGCCGGAAAGCTGCTGGGCAGAACCAATCTGAGTGCCCGATTTGCACTGGGAATGGTATGGGGATGGCTTCCGTGCGGACTGATATACAGTACGCTCAGCTGGGTTGCTGCAAATGGTGAGCCGCTGATGGGAGCGATCACTATGGCGACATTCGGTCTGGGAACACTACCCGCATTGTTTGCTGGTAGCCTGGCAGCCGCCAATCTGAATCGTTTTTTAAACCATCAAATTACGAAACAAACCGCTGGCTTGCTGCTCATTGGCTACGGATTATGGACGCTCAGCTCTGTATGGTTACCAATTCTTGACAGATAGCTCTGCCGCTAGGAACATGACCCCTGTTTTTGCTTCAACCAAACAACTCTATATCAATAGTGTTGTGATTCGGTCCGTATTCATATTATGAAATCTTCGCTCACACCACCTCGTGGTACCCAAGCCCATTGCCAGACTTGCTCCTTAAACGCTCTGTGCCTGCCACTATCACTCGACGACGCCGATATGGAACGTCTCGACGATATTATCCGCCGTGGCCGCCCTATTCAGAAAGGACAGGTACTGTTTCATCAAGGTGAGCCATTTCAATCGGTCTTTGCTGTGCGCACCGGTGCTTTGAAAACATACACAGTGGCGTCAAACGGTGAAGAACAAATTACCGGCTTTAACCTCGCCAGTGAACTGGTCGGCCTGGCGGGCTACAACAGTGATTTTTACCCGCTTTCCGCAAAAGCGCTGGAAACGACCACAGTGTGCGAAATCCCGCTCAGCCAACTGGAACAACTGGCGGATGAACTGCCGGAGCTTCGTAAGCAGCTGATGCACACAATGGGCACAGAAATTCGCCATGATCAAAACATGATGTTACTCCTCAGCAAGAAAAATGCAGAGGAGCGTGTCGCCTCGTTCCTGCTCGATATCTCCGCCCGCTATGCACGTCGCGGTTTTTCACCGACCCATTTCCGCTTGCCGATGTCCCGTGTGGATATCAGTAATTACCTCGGTCTCGCCGTTGAGACCATCAGCCGTGTTTTCACCCGCTTCCAAAAAACCGGTCTGATCGAAACCCAGGGGCGAGAAATTATTCTGCAGAATATGGAGGGTATAAATCGATTGGCGGGATTGGTGTCCGAGGAGACATGTGACCCAGACGACGGCTGAAATTTCTCTGATCCAAACAGACCCGGTTCGCCCGGGTTTTTTATTGCCTCTTATATTGAATCGATGCGCCTCATTCCAACGGTTCATAATAGCTGCGCATGACCTACCACCCTGCGATTGGCACAAGAAATGCTCAAACTTTAGTGGGAATTCTTGTTTTTGACGCCAGTTATTTGAACAGTGACGGGGCGAAACCTACAAAGTTCCTCTAAGGTTGTACTGCACCCACTCGGCCGATTGACTCTCTAGCAATCAATTGGACTGCAATGCCAGGACACAGAGGACTGATCATGGGGATTTGCACACAGGAACTGAAACGCTGGGTTATAAAACCCACATTGCAACGTTTGCAGGTCACAGATAAAAACGCACTCAAACTGCTTTTGGGTACCGCAGCCCAGGAATCGGCCATGGGTTCACATATAAAAACGTCCGGCCAGAGGGGGTTGGGAATTTATCAGATTCACGGTTTGACCCACCGCCATATCTGGGATGATTTTCTTGCACTTCAACCTGATCTTGCCAGTGTTGTCCGTGGCCTCGCAAGCCAGAGGGACTTCCTCGATCACCCCCATGCCGAGCTGACCACTAACCTGTCTTATGCTACCGCCATCGCCTGGATGAGTTATATACGCCACCCGGAGTTTGCATTACCTGCGAATGCCGACATCGAGATTCTGGCGAAACTATGGAAACGTTTTTATCACTCAAAATCCGATGCAACATGTGAACACTTCATCAATAACTATCGTTTGCTGGTCGAGGGAGTTGGCCAAGTCGCGTGAAACCGTTGCGCATGATCACCGAAAGGACCCTGAATTCTACTGTCGATCGTTACTCACAAGCTGACAATAGTTTCCTGAGTAGCCAGTTTTTGATATAAAGCCCTGCTGAATCGGCCGCCAGGCCCGCATAACACTCCAGGAGCAGTAGCCTGCCATGCAAGACGTTGCCACCTTTGATCCTGCAACCGTGAATCAGCCCGAGCAGTCAGCGGATATTCCTGTTGACCCAATGGCAGAACGTAAACAGAAAACCAACTTTAACAAGTTACAAAAGCGTATCCGACGTAACGTTGGTAAGGCCATTGAAGATTACAATATGATCGAAGACGGCGATAAGATCATGGTGTGTCTTTCTGGCGGTAAAGACTCCTACACCATGCTCGATATCCTGATGAGTCTGCAAAAAAGCGCTCCGGTGAACTTTGAGCTGGTTGCCGTGAATATGGATCAGAAACAACCCGGTTTTCCGGAAGACGTCTTGCCCGCCTATCTGGAATCGATAGGCGTGCCTTACCACATCGTCGAAAAAGATACTTACAGTGTCGTTAAAGACATTATCCCTGAGGGTAAAACAACCTGCAGCCTTTGCTCGCGCCTGCGTCGCGGGACTCTTTACGGATTTGCCGAAAAAATCGGTGCGAATAAGATTGCCCTGGGTCATCACCGCGATGACATTATTGAAACGCTTTTTCTCAATATGTTTCACGGAGGCAAATTAAAAGCGATGCCGCCTAAATTGCTGAGCGATGATAAGCGTCATGTGCTTATTCGCCCACTGGCGTATTGCAAAGAAAAAGATATTGAGAGATTCGCCACCGCTAAAGAATTCCCTATCATCCCATGTAACCTGTGTGGCTCTCAGGAAAATCTGCAGCGTCAGAATATTAAGCAAATGTTAATGCAATGGGATAGAGAGCAACCTGGCCGCAGCGAGAATATTTTCGCTGCGATTTGTAATATTGCGCCATCCCAACTGGGTGATAACAACCTGTTTGATTTCAAAGGTTTGCAAGATCACCAGCAGGGGCCGCATCTGGGTAAAAATCTGAATTTGCTTGATGTCGTTCAGGTGGATTAGGTAGCCACCGCTATAATCCACCTTCATACAATCGAGTTACCTGCATATCGTAACTGCCGGGACCTTTCAGGGTAAACACCATCATGTAACGGCGTTCCGTGTTGATATTTTCCGCCGTTGCCGAAAGCTGACAACTGTTCGGTAACAATTTCGCTGTTGGCATTTCCATCCGCACAGGAAAATCATAAGTCAGTTCTTCGACCATAACGGTAGATGTTGGCTGCGTTGGTGCGCCCGCAATACCTTTGCGTACCCATTGCAGAAACAAACCATGACGACCATCAACCTCTGTCCGAATCAAGCGCACATAGCCACTCCCAGCCTTCGACTTCCAGGGGCAAACGCGTTGAACCTGATCAACCCAGACAGGCAACTTATAAACATCTTTCAACGGTGTAGCGTTGTTGGCCAACGAGGCGCTGCTGAATAGCAGGCCCGCGCAAACATAAGCAAATTTGGACATAGAAACCTCCTGCTTTAAGACTAGCATCTACGACTAATCTGGCTATCAGCAACTGAGACGGATTTCGTTAAATTTATATATCTGATATTAATGATTATCCGCCCAGCGATGACCTTGTCTTTCTCCCTTGTCCCAGTTGGGTTGGCTATAACTCACGGCAACGATGTAATAGCTTTCAATACCCTTTGGTAAGAGAATCTCAACTTCATCATCAAGCTGTTTCCCAAGCAGCCCCCTGGCCAAAGGGGCATCAACACTGATATAACCGCGCTTAAGGTCGATTTCATCTTCACCAACGATTCGATAACGGTATAACTCTTCATTAACATCCTCAAGTTCAATCCAGGCACCAAAATACACTTTGTGTTTATCAGCAGGTTCGCGGTCAACCAAGGTTAATGCTTCTAAGCGCTTGCGCAAAAAACGCAATCGACTGTCAATCTGTCGCAATCGTTTTTTACCGTAAATATACTCGGCGTTTTCTGAGCGATCCCCAAGCTTCGCTGCATCAGAGACCTGTTGAGTGACTCGGGGCCGTTCCAAACGCCATAAATAGTCGTGCTCTTCCTGCAAGGCTTGCGCGCCTTCCGGGGTGATTAACAGGCTACGCTTAGGTAATGGTTTTTTATTTGGCTCACTCATATATCAGACCATTTATTAAATTCCGGTAAACTGCCGTCACAACAGCGCAATACAACGATGTAATACTGATTCACTTTAAGGATTCTTTACAGCCGAATGATCAAACGCAGTGCAAAATTTGTCGCAGCAGTCTTATTAATTATATTAGGTATTGTAATCACGCCACTGCCCATTCCCCTGGGACTACTGAGTATTCTGATCGGCCTGTCGCTTCTGGTCAGTGTCGTTCCGTCAGTACGCCACTGGTTAATTCAGCTGAGACGAAAATATCGCCAGTCATCAGTACGGTTGAATCAGATAGGAAAACGGATGCCTGCTTTTCTGCGTGAGCTTATCGAAGAAACAGATCCTGACAAACCCGAATGCCACAAATGATATCAATTATCATTTACATCTAAGTAAGCTTCCTCTACAGTAAACGGGTATCCCACTCGTAAGGACTGTATTATGACAATCGAAAATACAATCAGTGGCCTGGCAGGCATTCTGCTTATCGCTTTTTGCAGTCTGGCGATTTATCTTCCATCGCACAGCTTCTGAAACACACCAGCGAAGCTATCCACTGGAGAACACAGATCGCTATCTGCCACTGCAAGGAATCGCAGATATAAAAAAACCGGCAACTAAGCCGGTTTTTTTTGATCACCCGAAAGTAATCGCCTGCATATCAGGTTACATGCGCTCCCAAACGGTAGCGATACCCTGACCCAGACCAATACACATCGTAGAAACGCCGTACTTCGCTTCCTTCTGCTCTAATACGTTGATCAGAGTAGTAGAAATACGAGCACCGGAACAACCCAGTGGGTGACCCAGAGCGATTGCACCACCGTGGATGTTAATACGGTCTTCAGCGATGTCTTTCAGCTTCAGATCTTTAACACACGGCAGAGACTGCGCAGCGAATGCTTCGTTCAGTTCCCAGTAGTCGATATCAGTTACGTCCAGACCAGCACGCTTCAGTGCTTTTTTGGTCGCAGGAACTGGACCGTAGCCCATGATCGCAGCATCAACACCAGCAACCGCCATTCCCAGGATGCGAGCACGTGGCTTCAGACCCAGTTCCTGAGCTTTTTCGTAGCTCATCAGCAGCATCGCAGACGCACCATCGGTGATCTGAGAAGAAGTACCTGCAGTTACAGTACCTGCTTTAGGATCGAATGCAGGACGCAGTTTGCCCAGGCTTTCCGCAGTAGTTTCCGGACGAATGGTTTCGTCTTCAGTTACCAGGATTTCTTTACCGTCAGCATCGTGACCGTACATAGGTACGATTTCGTTTTTGAAGTCGCCGTTCAGTGTCGCAGCGTGAGCGCGACGGTGAGAACGTGCAGCGAATTCGTCTTGCTGCTCACGGGAAATGCCGTGCATTTTACCCAGCATTTCAGCCGTCAGACCCATCATGTTCGATGCTTTCGCAGAGAACTTGGATGCTTCCGGGTTGTGGTCGAAACCGTGCTGCATGTTTACGTGGCCCATGTGCTCAACACCACCAACAACGAATACATCGCCGTTGCCAGTCTGAATCGCCTGAGCTGCCGTGTGGATTGCAGACATTGCAGAACCACACAGACGGTTAACAGTTTGCGCGCCCGCTTCTTTAGGCACAACAGACGTCAGAGAGATCTGACGCGCTACGTTGAAGCCCTGTTCCAGAGTCTGGTTTACACAGCCCCAGATTACGTCTTCTACCAGCGCTGGGTTTACACCAGTACGCTCGAACATAGCATTGATCAGGTTTGCAGAAATGGTCTCTGCACGTACGTTGCGGAATACACCACCTTTGGAACGACCCATTGGTGAGCGCACTGCGTCAACAACGACAACGTCTCTTGGATTGTAAGACATAGTTTAATTCTCCTAGTGCGCCAATTAACCGAAGTAGCTTTCGCCGTTCGCAGCCATTTCACGCATGCGATCGGTTGGTTTGTACAGGTTGCCCAGATCAGCGAACTTGTCGCACAGAGCAACAAACTCAGCCATACCAACGGTATCCATGTAACGACATGCACCACCACGGAATGGAGGGAAACCAATACCGAAGATCAGACCCATATCTGCTTCTGCCGGAGTATCAACGATACCCTCTTCCAGACAGCGGGCGATCTCGATGCACAGAGGAATCATACAACGTGCAATGATCTCGTCTGTTTCGAAGTCTTTAGCATCAGCCACAACTGGCTTGATCAGTTCGTACGTTGTTTCATCAACAACTTTCTTCGGCTTACCCTTCTTATCGGTTTCGTAGATGTAGAAACCTTTACCGTTCTTCTGGCCATAACGCTCGTTTTCGAACATTACTTCCATAGAAGTTTTGAAGTCAGCCTTCATGCGGTCAGGGAAACCTTCCGCCATGATTTCGTTAGCGTGAACACCAGTATCAATACCCACAACGTCCAGCAGATAGGCAGGACCCATTGGGAAACCGAACTTCTCCATAACCTTGTCGACTTTTTGGAAGTCGGCACCGTCACGAACCAGGCCAGCGAAACCAGCGAAGTAAGGGAACAGCACACGGTTAACCAGGAAACCTGGGCAGTCGTTTACAACGATTGGGGTCTTACCCATTTTCTTGGCGTAAGCAACAGTAGTCGCAACAGCTTCTTCAGAAGTCTTCTTACCACGGATAACTTCTACCAGAGGCATCATGTGTACCGGGTTGAAGAAGTGCATACCCAGGAAGTTTTCCGGACGCTTCAGGTCTTCAGCCAGCAGATCGATAGAAATGGTAGAGGTATTAGAGGTGATTACAGTGTCTTCACGAACATTGTCTTCCAGCTCAGCCAGAACCATCTTCTTAACTTTTGGATTCTCAACAACAGCTTCAACAACCGTGTCAACATCACCGAACTCAGCGTAAGACAGAGTTGGACGGATGCGGTTCAGAGTCTCACCCATTGCCAGCGGCTTCATCTTCTTGCGCTCAACGCGCTTAGACAGCAGCTTGTTTGCTTCGCTCAGGCCCAGTTCGATACCGGCTTCAGCGATGTCCTTCATCATGATTGGTGTGCCTTTAACAGCAGACTGGTATGCAATACCACCACCCATGATGCCAGCACCCAGTACCGCCGCTTTGTTAGTCGGCTTGGCTGCTTTTTCAGATTCTTTTGCTTTTTTCTTCAGCAGCTGGTCGTTGTTGAACAGACCGATCAGAGCCTGAGACTCAGTGGTCTTAGCCAGCTTAGCAAAACCTTTTGCTTCGGCTTCCAGTGCTTTATCACGGCCAGCGCTAGCCGCTTTCTGCATTGCCTTAATCGCAACGATTGGTGCCGGGTACTGACCTTTGGTCTGGCCCGCAACGAAACCTTTAGCCGTTTCGAATACCATCATTTGTTCCATGCTGTTCAGGTGCAGCTTGGATTTCTTCTCTTCACGACGAGCTTCCCAGTTGATCTCGCCAGCGATTGCAGATTGCAGCATAGCAATTGCCTGCTCCTGCAGTTTGTCTGCAGCAACCACCGCGTCAACAGCGCCGTCTTTCAGAGCTTTTTCTGCTTTGTTTTCAGCGCCCATGCAGATCCATTCGATCGCATTGTCAGCACCAATAACGCGCGGAAGACGCACGGTACCACCGAAACCAGGCATCAGGCCCAGCTTAACTTCCGGCAGACCCACTTTTGCCTTGTCAGACATGATACGCATATCAGTCGACAGACACATTTCGAAACCACCACCCAAGGCGATGCCATTGATTGCAGTCAGCGTTGGTACGCTCAGGTCTTCAACTGCGTTGAACACCAGGTTGGCTTCTGCCACCCATGCAGCGATTTCTTCTTCGCTGTTTTTGAATGCGTCACCGAATTCGGTGATGTCTGCACCAACGATAAAGCAATCTTTACCGGAAGTTACCAGCACACCTTTAACGTCATTATTGCCTTGAATCGCTTCAACTGCTGCCTTAAGGTCTTCCAAAGTAACGCGGTTAAACTTGTTAACTGAGTCGCCTTGCAGATCGAATTTTAACTCGGCGATGCCGCCTTCGATCATATTTACCGTGATGGCTTTACCTTCGTAAATCATCAACTGATCTCCACTTGGGTTAGCTTGAGCTGATCAGAATAGTACCGATCCAGCATTTTGCTTGTGAGTGAACCAACGCTCACGGTCACTTAACTCCTCAAACATGACAACAGAGTTAAACAACCGATTCATACGAGCGTTTGAATCCGTGCTGCACACCTTCGGATAAACCCAGACGAAAGTCAATAGATTGGCCATAATTGCACAGCAGCGCTGTTCAAATTGCGCACAATAGCTGACACACCGACAAAAACACTTACGTTCTGTACGTGCTATTTCCCGCTAGATGAGTAGTTACTGTTCAATTTTGTTACCTTTTGTATCTAAGGCTAGGGCGAATCGGGTCTTTTCACATAAACTCGTACCAGAAACGCTCTCAAAATAATAAAATCAACGGTAGATACATTAAATGATTAGATTCGTTCAAGTTTTGACGCTGAGTTTGCTCGCGCAAATCACCCTAGCAACCCCACAGCAGCTGTTGACTGATCTACAGAAGCTGCGTCTGACCTCAACGGATGTTGTCACTAACTTCTATATGTTCACTGGCTTGGATGCTGATTCGAAATATGATCGACGCATGCAGCAGGGGATGAAGAAATTTGATGTCGCGCTAAAAAGTGCCTCAGAGCAGGCTACCGCCAACGGTGTTGAAAATAGCCTGGCTGCTATCAACGCTGAATGGTCAGAATTCAAAGAGCTTTTGATGGCTAACCGAAACGATATGATGACTCAGGGGTTCCCCGACGTTCGCATGGTCGACGAAATGGGCCGCACCAACCAGGAAATCGTGAAAAAGGTCACAATGACGTATGAGCAGGTTAAACAAACCAGTGGTATCACACCTGCTCCAATAGTACAGAAAGCTCGTTCCTTGGCGTTACTGATGGAAGAAATCACATCTCAGTATGCAGCCCGTGGTACCACCAATCTGGGGCAAGTATTTATGGGTAACTCAGAGCGCTCGTTAGAACAAATGGCAGAAGATTTTCAAGAAGGCCTGGAAGAACTGCGTGCTTTGTTGGCCGATAAAGGGGTAAACAACATCCTCAAAAGCATCAACAGCAAATGGCGTTTCATGGCTCAATCGGTGAAAAATTACAACGAAAACACTGTGCCTTTCTTGGTCGTCAGCTATAACGATCGAATCCTAATGCACCTGGATGAGCTGGAGCAACGTTTTCAGTAGCCTGATTACTTCGTTACTCAAACCCCACCGACGCTACGCATCAGATCACACAAGAGCCTCAGCATTTAGCTGAGGTACGTTTATTACTAATGCCCACGATTTATGACCACCTTGAGCACTCCAGCCCAAGTGAGTTACTCCGGTGCAGCAGGCATAAAAAATCCCCACCGACTCAGGCGAGGATTTCATCAGCAACCGAACAGCGGTGATGCGCTTTCTCGGCAGCTAAGAAGTTACCAGCCGGTGACTTCTTTTAACGCATCACCGATTTGCGCTAAAGATCGTACGGTTTTAACACCGGCATCTTCCAGGGCAGCAAACTTCTCATCTGCCGTGCCTTTACCACCTGAGATGATTGCACCCGCATGACCCATACGCTTGCCTTTCGGCGCAGTAACGCCGGCAATGTATGATACTACAGGCTTGGTGACATTCGCTTTGATGAAAGCTGCTGCTTCTTCTTCAGCAGTACCACCAATCTCACCAATCATAACGATTGCTTCAGTTTGCGGATCGTTCTGGAACAGCTCCAGAATATCGATAAAGTTAGAACCCGGGATCGGGTCACCGCCGATGCCTACACACGTAGACTGGCCAAAACCATAATCGGTCGTTTGCTTAACCGCCTCGTACGTCAGAGTACCGGAACGGGAAACAATACCCACTTTGCCTGGCAGGTGAATATGACCAGGCATGATACCGATCTTACATTCTCCCGGAGTAATGACACCCGGACAGTTAGGACCAATCAGACGAACACCCAGCTCATCACATTTCACTTTACATTCCAGCATATCCAGAACCGGGATATGCTCAGTGATGCATACGATCAGCTTGATACCAGCATTCGCAGCCTCAAGGATAGAGTCTTTACAGAAAGGTGCAGGTACGTAGATTACGGAAGCGTCTGCGCCAGTGGCTTCAACGGCTTCAGCAACGGTATTGAATACAGGTAAACCCAGGTGCTCGGTACCACCTTTGCCTGGCGTAACACCGCCAACCATTTGAGTACCGTATGCAATTGCTTGCTCAGAGTGGAAAGTACCCTGACCGCCAGTGAACCCCTGGCAAATAACTTTGGTGTTTTTATTGATTAAAACGGACATTATTAGTTCCCCGCTGCCTTAACTGCTTGCTCAGCAGCGTCAGTCAAACTTGTTGCTGCGATGATATCCAGACCAGATTCAGACAGAACCTGCTTACCCAGATCAGCGTTAGTACCTTCCAGGCGAACTACCACAGGAACGTTCACACCGACTTCTTTAACCGCGCCGATAATACCTTCTGCGATCATGTCACAACGTACAATACCGCCGAAGATGTTCACCAGAACACACTTCACTTTTTCGTCAGACAGGATCAGTTTAAAGGCATGAGCAACACGCTCTTTGGTTGCACCGCCACCAACGTCCAGGAAGTTAGCCGGGAAACCGCCGTGCAGAGCAACGATATCCATCGTACCCATCGCCAGACCAGCACCGTTAACCATGCAGCCGATGTTGCCATCAAGCGCTACGTAGTTCAGGTCCCACTCAGCAGCTTCGGCTTCACGAGCATCTTCCTGAGAAGGATCGTTCATCGCTGCTACTTCTTTCTGACGGTACAGAGAGTTACCATCAACGCCCAGTTTAGCGTCCAGACAGTGCAGATCACCGTCTTCTTTGATCACCAGCGGGTTGATCTCGATCAGGGCCAAGTCTTTGTCCTGGAACAGTTGCGCCAGTCCCATGAAGATCTTGGTAAACTGCTTGACCTGATCACCGGTTAAACCCAGCTTGAAAGCCAGCTCACGCCCCTGATAAGGCTGCGCACCGGTCAATGGATCGATTTCAGCCTTGAGGATCTTCTCTGGCGTTTCTTCCGCAACTTTTTCAATCTCCACGCCACCTTCAGTCGATGCCATGAAAACTACGCGGCGCGTTGCACGATCAACAACCGCACCCAGATACAGCTCATCAGCGATATCAGTGAGGCTTTCTACCAGAATACGACTAACAGGCTGGCCGTTTTCATCAGTCTGATAAGTAACCAGATTTTTGCCTAACCAGTTTTCCGCAAACGCCTTAATTTCTTCGCGTGAAGAAACCAGCTTAACACCGCCCGCTTTACCGCGGCCTCCGGCATGCACCTGGGCTTTAACAACCCATTTTTCCCCGCCGATCTCGTCAGCTGCCGCTACAGCTTCTTCCGCAGTCTTAGCTGCCACGCCTTTCGACACCGGCAAACCGTACTGCGCAAAAAGCTGTTTACCCTGATATTCGTGAAGGTTCATCGCTTTCGTCCTGTTTTTATATATGCCGGGGATTTCCCAGCAGCTACTGTTAACTGAATATCCGATTGTGTCGGTAATGCCTGCTTAAGCTCAGCGTCATTCAGCCATAAAGCAAGGCCCGGAATTCCGGGCCATTACATTATTTCTTCTTAGGTCTGCGATTCGCTTTGTGAATCGCAGCATTGTTAACTGCCAAAGCAGCTTCATGCACGGCTTCTGAGATGCTTGGGTGCGAGAACACCATCATGCCGACATCTTCTGCGGTAGACCCGAACTCCATTGCCACCACAATTTGCTGCACCAGATCACCGGCGTTAGGGCCGATTACGCTAGCGCCAAGAATACGATCAGTCTCTGCATCCGCAACGATTTTTACAAAACCGTCAGTATCTGCTGCGGCCATAGCACGCCCATTGGCAGCAAACGGGAACATACCTACGTTGTAAGCTTCGCCGTCAGCTTTCAATTCATCTTCTGTCTTACCAGTCCAGGCGATTTCAGGGTGAGTGTAGATCACCGAAGGGATGACATCATAATTAAGCTGAGCCTTGTGACCGGCAATACGCTCAGCCACCATAACACCTTCTTCAGAAGCTTTGTGTGCCAACATCGGACCACGAACAACATCACCAACCGCGTAGACTCCGGGTGCATCAGTTGCACAGTGCTCATTCACAAAAATGAAGCCACGTTCATCCATATTTACACCGCTGTCGCCAGCCAGCAGGCCTTCGGTGTATGGACGACGACCGACCGCAACGATAAGTTTATCGAAGGTCTCAGATTTTTCACCTTCGCTGTCCTGATAGGTTACCGTGACTTCTTCGCCCTTAACCTCGGACCCCGTCACACGAGCACCGACACGGATATCCATACCCTGCTTGGTAAACAGTTTCTTAGCTTCTTTAGCCACTGTCTGATCGACCAGGTGCAAGAAGTTATCCTGAGCCTCAAGGACCACTACTTCGGCTCCTAAACGGCCCCAAACACTGCCCAACTCGAGACCAATGACACCTGCACCGATCACACCCAGACGTTTCGGCACTTCAGAGAATTCCAGTGCACCTGTGGAATCGACGATAATATCGTCTGTCTTGGGTGCAGGCGGGATATCGACAGGCACAGAACCAGTGGCAATGATGATGTTGTCTGCATCAATGGTCTCAGTTGCACCAGCATGATTGGTAAACTCAACTTTTTTACCGGCCATAACTTTGCCGGTACCCTCTAAGGGCGTAACACCATTCGCTTTGAATAAAGTAGCAACGCCCATGGTCAGATTCTTTACGATCTGATCTTTACGCTTCAGCATATCGGCAATGTTAATACTCACATCACCCGTGCTGATGCCATGCAAAGAGAACTTTTCTTTTGCTTCTTCGTATTTATGAGAGGTATCCAGTAACGCTTTAGACGGAATACAACCCACATTCAAACAAGTACCACCAAAGACAGCCTTGCCTTCTTTATTAATCCACTTGTCGATACATGCGGTTTCCAGACCCAACTGGCCACAGCGGATAGCAGCCACATAACCGGCAGGACCACCACCGATAACGACAACATCAAATTTCTTGCTCATTCGAAAATTTCCTTAAACTATCCGATTAAATGTCTAACAACAGGCGAGCCGGATCTTCCAGCAATTCCTTGATGGTTACCAGAAATTGCACTGCTTCCTTACCGTCAATCATACGGTGGTCGTAGGACAGCGCCAGATACATCATGGGTAGGATAACTACTTCACCATTAACCGCCATCGGACGTTCCTGAATCTTATGCATTCCCATAATGGCGGTTTGCGGTGGATTCAGAATCGGAGTCGACATCAGAGAGCCGAAGGTGCCCCCGTTTGAAATCGTGAAGGTACCCCCCTGCATTTCATCGATACCCAACTTACCGTCTCGGGCGCGTGCTCCGAAATCAGCAATAGTACTCTCAACCTCCGCTAAGCCCATACCGTCAGTATCGCGTAAAATCGGAACTACCAGACCACGATCAGTAGAAACAGCAACGCCAATGTCCTGATAACCGTGGTAAACCATGTCGTTACCATCAATTGATGCGTTAACCGCAGGGAATCGCTTAAGCGCTTCCGTCGCGGCCTTCACAAAGAATGACATAAAGCCCAGCTTCACATCATGTTTCTTGGCGAACTGATCTTTATACTTGTTGCGCAGCTCCATAATCGGCTTCATGTTAACTTCATTGTACGTTGTTAACATGGCAGCGTTTTGCTGGGCTTCAACCAGACGACGTGCAATTGTTGCGCGCAGACGCGTCATCGGTACACGTTTTTCCACTCGCTCACCGGCATCAAAGCTGACCGCACCCGCGTTAGCAGGTGCAGGTTTGGCTGCCGCAGGTGCAGGTGCTGGAGCAGTCGTTGGTGCTACAGCTGGCGCTGCTTTCAGGTGATTTTGTACGTCTTCTTTAGTAACACGGCCACCTTTGCCAGTGCCTTTAACGTCAGCCAGACTAATGCCTTTTTCGTCAGCCAGCTTGCGTGCTGCCGGACCGGCGATTGCATCTTCATTGCCGTCATTGGTGCTTTCTTCAACCGCCTTTTCCGCAGTCGGGGCAGCCGCAGCGACGTCACCTTCAACAAATACCGCCAATACTTCATCACTCAGTACAACGTCACCCTCTTCTTTCATAATATTTTTAAGAGAGCCGGCAGCTGGCGCCAATACTTCCAAAACGACCTTATCGGTCTCAATATCCACAATTAATTCATCACGCTGGATCGCCTCGCCTGGCTTCTTATGCCAGGTCGCCACTGTGCCATCGGCTACAGATTCAGGAAAAGTGGGGGCCTTAATTTCGATGCTCATTGATATTTTCCTTAGTGTTCCTGCGTTTAACCCTGAAGCCCTAATGCGTCACGGATCAATTGTTCTTGTTGCTCCAGGTGGAGCGCCATATAACCAGCAGCTGGTGAAGCCGAAGCGTCACGACCTGCATATTCGAGGTGTAATTTATTATCGATTGCCGCAACTGCGCGGCGCATGTGGTGCTGACTGCTGTACCAGGCTCCCATGTTCATAGGCTCTTCCTGTACCCAGTAAACTTCTTCCATCTGAGTGAACTTTTTCAGAACCTCGCCAAGATCATCGGCCGGGAATGGGTACAGCTGTTCTATACGCACAATAGCGACATCTTCAATGCCTTCCGCCCGACGTCGTTCAAGCAAGTCGTAATAGACTTTACCGGAACACATCACTACGCGACGCACTTTAGCCGGTTCCAGCTCATCGATCTCGTCCAGCACCGTCTGGAAGTGCCCTTCAGCCAGCTCTTCCAGCGTACTGGTAGCCAGCTTGTGACGTAATAGACTCTTCGGCGACATAACCACCAAAGGCTTACGCAGCGGGCGAATTACCTGGCGTCGCAACATGTGATAAACCTGCGCGGGTGTCGATGGTACGCAAATTTGAACATTGTGCTCAGCACACAGCTGCAGGTAGCGCTCCAAGCGAGCAGACGAATGCTCAGGGCCCTGCCCCTCATAACCGTGAGGGAGCAACATCGTCAAACCACATAAGCGACTCCATTTGTGCTCCCCTGAGGAGATAAACTGGTCAAATACCACCTGAGCTCCGTTAGCGAAGTCACCAAACTGTGCTTCCCAAATAACCAGTGCACCTGGAGTGGTTGTCGCGTAACCGTATTCAAATGCCAATACCGCTTCTTCCGACAAGGTAGAGTCATAAAGATCGAAAGCAGGTTGCTCATCTTTGAGGTTACGCAATGGAATGTAAGCTTCGCCATCTTTTTGGTTATGCAGCACAGCATGGCGGTGCGAGAAGGTACCACGACCAACATCCTGACCTGTCATACGAACCTGGTGCCCCTCATCCAACAGAGTGGCATAGGCCATAGTCTCTGCGAAGCCCCAGTTGATTGGCATAGCGCCCGCTGCCATCTTACGTCGATCTTCGAGTATTTTGCTGACCTGACGCTGAACAGCAAAGCCGTCCGGCACTTCGAGTTGTTTATTGGCCAGTTCCTGCAGCCGCTTCAGATCAAACGAGGTGTCCGCTTTCGCAGTCCACTCGTGACCCAGGTATGGAGTCCAGTCAACAAAAAGTTCTTCATTGGGTTCCTTCACCAGACTTTTGGCAACATGCAGGCCACTGTCTAATGCATTACGGTATTCTTCCTCCAGGTCCTTCGATTGAGCCTGATCAAGAACACCTTCACCAATCAATTTGGTTGCGTACAAATCGCGAGTGGTTTTTTGCGACTTGATGATCGAGTACATCAGTGGCTGGGTGCCAGACGGCTCATCGGCTTCGTTATGACCACGACGTCGATAACAAACCAAATCAATCACGATGTCTTTTTTGAACTCATTGCGATAATCGACCGCCAACTGAGTCACAAACAATACCGCTTCAGGATCATCGCCATTGACGTGCAGAATAGGCGCCTCAACGATTTTGGCAACATCCGTACAATATTCAGTCGAACGGTTATCATCACGACGAGAGGTTGTGAACCCGACCTGATTATTAATCACGATGTGTATCGTACCGCCGGTTTTGTATGCCCGTGTCTGAGATAGCTGGAAGGTCTCCATGACCACACCCTGACCGGCAAAAGCCGAGTCACCGTGAATAAGAACCGGAACCACCTTTTCTCCGGTTTCATCATCACGACGATCCTGACGCGCACGAACAGAACCTTCAACCACCGGAGAAACAATCTCCAGATGGGACGGGTTAAATGCCAGCGCCAGGTGAACCTCGCCACCCGAGGTCATCACATTCGAGGAAAAACCCTGGTGATACTTAACGTCGCCGTGTGATTCAAATTGCGCTTTGCCATCGAATTCATCAAACAGGTCGGAAGTTTTCTTACCAAGCGTGTTGATCAGAGTATTCAATCGTCCACGGTGCGCCATACCAATAACAATTTCTTTAGCACCGTAAGTACCAGAACGCTGAATCAGCTCGTCCATTAGAGGAATTAAACTTTCACCGCCTTCAAGACCAAAACGTTTAACGCCCGGATAACGCGAACCAAGATATTTCTCCAGCCCCTCTCCCGCGGTCAGACGCTCAAGTAAGTGCAGCTTGACTTCATCGCCGAACTTAGGATGTGCGCGAACACTTTCCAGACGCTGTTGAAACCAGCGTTGCTCCGCAGTATTTACGATGTGCATATATTCAGATCCAACCGTACCGCAGTAGGTTGCGTCTAATGCATCCACAATTTCTTGTAAACTGGATTCTTCTTGCCCGATAAATAATGAACCAGTCTGAAACGTTGTATCCATATCTGCCTGGGACAACCCGTGAAAAGACAGATCAAGATCAGGGACCACTTCGCGCTCCATTATGCCCAAAGGGTCTAATTTTGCGTGCTGGTGACCACGGCCACGATAAGCATTGATTAACTGGAGTACCTGAACCTGTTTGCGCTCAAAATCTGAACTGACTGCCGCCTGCGAAGTGGGGCGTGAACGGTTCTGGTTTTTTGATAAAAGAAGAAACTGTTCCCGAATGGGCTTGTGAGGAGTATCGACGGAAGTATTCTCGTCGACTCGTGGAAGCTGATCAAAATAGCTGCGCCACTCTTCTGGCACTTCATTGGGATCACGAAGATACGTCTCAAAGAGCTCTTCCACGTAAGCAACATTGCCACCTGCCAACTGCGAGGTGTTCCAAAGTTGCTCCATTGTCTGCTCGTGCATGTTGTACGACCACCCTGTTTTTATTTAATACGAGGGGTTCATCTACAGAGTGCACGCACCGACATTACGCTTTAGGGGCAAATGGAGGGCCAACCGGGTATGGTTGAGAAGCCTCTGAGTTGAATCGGGGATTCCCCGTTCCCTCAACTAACGATATAGCTTAGTTAAAAATAGCGCTTTTTGGGCGCCATTTTTGAAAAAATGTTAACGTAAGCGAGCTGTATGTCCAGCTCAACTTACGTCTAATACCACATGGTCGGTCTGTGGTAATGCCTTACAGCTGCTGGCTCAGCAGCATATTACGGATGTGACCAATAGCCCTGGTAGGGTTCAGACCTTTCGGGCATACATTGACACAATTCATGATCCCACGGCAACGAAAAACGCTGAATGGATCACTCAATCCTGCCAATCGCTCCTCGGTTTTAGTATCGCGACTGTCCGCCAGGAAACGATAAGCCTGCAATAAGCCAGAAGGACCAATGAATTTATCCGGATTCCACCAGAAAGAAGGACAAGCGGTAGAGCAACATGCACACAGAATACACTCGTACAGGCCGTCCAGCTTCTCACGCTCTTCTGGAGACTGAAGCCGTTCAATAGCAGGAGCTGGTTTATCATTCTGAAGGAATGGCTGAACCTTCTCGAACTGCTGATAGAACATGCTCATGTCGATGACCATGTCACGAATAACCGGCAGACCAGGCAGAGGACGCAGCACCAGCTTATCCATCTTACCTTTGGTCGCTTCGGAGATCGGAGTGATACATGCCAGGCCATTTTTGCCGTTGATGCTCATACCATCAGAACCACACACACCTTCACGACAAGAACGACGGTAGGCAACAGTTGGATCCTGCTCTTTCACCAAAGCCAACACATCCAGAATCATTACGTCTTTATTACCAGGAACAGTAATATCGTAATCCTGCATGTATGGCGCTTCATCTTTTTCTGGATTGTAGCGATAAATACTAACTAACACGGTTCTACTCCCTATTAATAAGTACGGACTTTCGGTGGGAATGCGGCAACTGTCTTAGGAGCAAAGTTGACGTCACGTTTACCGATTGTCTTGGTTTCAGGGAAATACAGAGAGTGGCATAACCAGTTCTCATCATCACGCTCGGTAAAGTCATTACGGGCGTGAGCGCCACGGGACTCCTTACGAGTCAGGGCTGCTACAGCAGTTGCATAAGCTGTTTCGAACAGATTATCCAGCTCCAGAGCTTCGATACGAGCCGTGTTAAACGGTCCACTCTTATCATCAAGAGCAGTATTTTTAACTCGCTCACCGATCTCATTGAGCATTTCCAAGCCTTTCTCCATGCTGTCGCCTTCGCGGAATACGCCGAAGTACAGCTGCATGGTTTTTTGCAAATCAGCACGAACCTGCGCTACTTTCTCACCGGAAGAAGCATTGTTCAGACGATCCAGACGAGCCATGGCACGCTCAATGTCTTCGTCAGTCGGGTCGACAAAATCGAAACCTTCAGCGAAACTCTGCTCAACTTGCAGACCCACAGCACGACCAAAGACCACCAGGTCAAGCAGCGAGTTACCACCCAAACGGTTTGCACCGTGCACCGATACACAAGCGATTTCACCTGCGGCATAAAGGCCTTCAATAACAACGTCGTTGCCATTTTCGTCCTGAGTAAGAGCCTGACCACCAATATTCGTCGGAACACCACCCATCATGTAGTGACACGTCGGAACAACAGGAATAGGCACTTTAACCGGATCTGCCTGTGCAAAGGTGCGAGACAGCTCAAGAATACCTGGCAATTTAGCATTCAGGGTTTCTTCGCCGAGGTGGTCCAACTTCAGGAATACATGGTCTGCATCTTCGCCACAGCCACGACCTTCGAGAATCTCCAGAACCATGGAACGGGCAACAACGTCTCGACCAGCAAGATCTTTCGCGTTTGGCGCATAACGCTCCATGAAGCGTTCGCCGTCTTTGTTGATCAGGTAGCCACCCTCACCACGACAACCTTCAGTTACCAATACACCGGCACCGGCAATACCGGTTGGGTGGAATTGCCACATTTCCATGTCCTGCATTGGCACACCAGCACGCAACGCCATACCAACACCGTCACCAGTGTTAATAAGTGCGTTAGTAGTAGACTGATAAATCCGACCAGCACCGCCGGTAGCAAGAACAGTTGCCTTAGCTTTAATGTATACAGTTTCACCCGATTCAAGATCGATCGCGATGACACCAGCAACCTGACCCTTAGCGTTTTTCACTAAGTCTACGGCGTACCATTCGTTGAGGAACGTAGTACCACCTTTCAAGTTACCCTGATATAAGGCGTGAAGCAGAGCGTGACCCGTTCGGTCAGCAGCAGCGCAGGTACGGGCAGCCTGAGTTGGATTATCAGGACCCTTAGACTGACCACCGAAAGGACGCTGATAAATACGACCGTTCTCGAAACGAGAGAAAGGCAAACCCATGTGTTCCAGTTCAAATACAGCCTGTGGGCCTACAGAACACATATACTCAATCGCGTCCTGGTCCCCGATGTAGTCAGAACCTTTTACCGTGTCGTACATATGCCAACGCCAATCATCATTTGGGTCAGCAGAAGCGATTGCGCAAGTGATACCACCTTGCGCTGATACCGTGTGAGAACGGGTTGGGAAAACCTTTGTCACACAGGCAGTCTTAATGCCAGCTTCAGTTAACTGCAGTGCAGCACGCATGCCTGCACCACCACCACCGATTACGATGGC
Source organism: Saccharospirillaceae bacterium (assembly GCA_022448365.1). NCBI lineage: Bacteria > Pseudomonadati > Pseudomonadota > Gammaproteobacteria > Oceanospirillales > Saccharospirillaceae > Saccharospirillaceae bacterium. The sequence continues at coordinate 525,018 of JAKVCS010000003.1, forward strand.
ATCGAAGGACATAGTCTTAATTTTTGACATGACTTACACACCCCAAAGAATGTCGATACCCCAAACCAGGTACACAAACAACGCGCTTGCACACACCAGCTGGAAAGCAAAACGAATACCGGCTGCTTTCAGGTAATCAGTTGAAACAGTCCACATACCTACCCAGGCGTGGCCACACAGAGAAATCAGAGCTGCGAGCGAGAAAACCTTCATCCAGGTTTGTGCGAACAGACCTTCCCACTGTGCAAACTGTAAGTCAGGCGAAGCAATTAAAAAGCCCAGCAAAAACAGAGTATAAAGGGCCAGTGCGACAGCAGTTAATCGCTGCACCACCCAATCGTACAGACCACTGCGGCCTAAGTTAGTGACACTTGCTACCATACCCAAACTCCCGCAAGAACGATTACGATCAATCCAGCTACCAAAGTAATCATGGCACCAGTACGACCGCCTTCTTTGGTTTCACCAATTCCCATATCCATCAACAGGTGCTTGACACCTGCTACCAAGTGGTAGCCCAATGCGGACACAATGCCCCAGGCGATGAATTTAACCAGACCATTATCGAAGCCAGCTTTTAGTTCAGCGAAGCTTTCAGCAGATTCCAATGAAGCACCCAGCGCAGTCAGCATAAATGCTACGGCAACAAAAAGGATGACTCCCGAAATACGATGCAGGATAGAGGCTTTGGCAGGAAGTGGGAGCTCAATAGTGGTCAGATCTAGATTTGTAGGTCTATTGCTATTCACGGCTCTTCTACACTCTCATTTTGGCTTAAGCTCAGGACGGCATCCCGGCATAAACACAGGCTTAAGAAATACAACCCGAACACTGTACAAGTTCTGTATAAGTTTCAGGTTGGGACAAATTATAGTCTCGCCCCACCCGATTTACAAACCCGGACGACTCATTAGGTGCGACAAACCGCCTCGGTAATAATACTCAGCGATGGTATAGCAACTATACTGGAGCGCTCTTGGAGTAGTAGCGCGACCGCTGGGTAATTGACAAACCAAGTTCAGAACCTATAGTTGTGCCCTTTATTTTGAGGTCACGCCTGATTCCCTTGGAAAAAGGCTAAAATTTGAACAAGCAGGAGGCCAGCATGGCTGACAAAAAAGCAACATTGAAAGTTGATGGCATTGAGGAAAACCTAGAACTGCCGGTATATGAAGGCACACTGGGACCTGATGTCGTTGACGTTCGTAGTCTGACTGGCAAAGGCCTGTTCACCTATGACCCAGGTTTCGTATCTACCGCTGCCACCGAGTCTAAAATCACGTTTATCGATGGCGGCAAAGGTGTTCTGCTGCATCGCGGCTATCCAATTGATCAATTGGCAGAAAAGTCCGATTATTTGGAAACCTGCTACCTGCTACTCCACGGAGAACTGCCTAGCGCAGAAGAAAAAGAAGTTTTTGTTAGCACCATTAAGAACCACACCATGGTTCATGAGCAACTCAGCCACTTCTTTAATGGCTTCCGTCGCGATGCCCACCCAATGGCGATCATGTGCGGCGTTGTTGGTGCACTTTCTGCCTTCTATCACGATTCAACCGATATCTCGAACGAATCACACCGCATGATCTCGGCTCACCGCCTGATCGCTAAAATGCCAACGTTGGCGGCAATGGTTTACAAGTACAGCATTGGCCAGCCGTTCATGTTCCCGCGTAATGACCTGAGCTACTCAGAGAACTTCTTGCACATGATGTTCAATACCCCATGTGAAGATAAAGAAGTGAGCCCTGTACTGGCGAAAGCAATGGATCGCATCTTCCTGCTGCACGCCGACCATGAGCAAAACGCGTCTACTTCGACGGTACGCCTGGCCGGCTCTACGGGTGCAAATCCATTCGCTTGTATCGCTTCTGGTATCGCTGCACTTTGGGGCCCAGCTCACGGCGGTGCCAACGAAGCAGTACTTAACATGCTTAACGAAATAGGCGATGAGTCCAACATCGATAAATTTATCGAAAAAGCTAAAGACAAGAACGATCCGTTCCGTCTGATGGGTTTTGGTCACCGCGTATACAAGAACTTCGATCCACGCGCTAAAGTTATGAAACAAACGTGTGACGAAGTACTGGCTGAGCTGGGTATGGAGAACGATCCTCTGCTGAAGATCGCTATGAAGCTTGAGAAAATTGCTACCGAAGATGAGTACTTCGTCAAACGTGGCCTGTACCCGAACGTAGACTTCTATTCCGGTATTATTCTGAAAGCGATTGGCATCCCAACCGAGATGTTTACTGTTATCTTTGCAACGGGCCGAACACCTGGCTGGATAGCACACTGGAACGAAATGATCAGCAGCGATTACCGCATCGGTCGCCCACGCCAGCTTTACACTGGCCACCAGAAGCGTGACTACCCGGAAAAGTAAGAAAGCTTCATCTTTTCTGAAAAAACCGCCAATTTGGCGGTTTTTTTATGCCTCTTATTTATTGAAAAACACCGTTTGGCAACCCCCAAACCCCTGTGCCGCCACATGTCGCAACCGGCGTATTCATCCAATGCTCCGGCGCCGGTCACATACTGGATTTATTCTCGGCACCTAAAATCTGCAAATACCTAAATGAATAATCACGCCACTGGAAATGAGGCTCGCACTTACCCGACGATCATCTATGCTAAAGGCAGTCAATTGGGAAAGAGACGTATGAGTTTTGCACAACGCCACACTCTGGGTGGAACCTCGGTAGCGGCTCAGGGTGAGCCAGACTGGAGCCAGATCAGTGAAACACTTGCAATGCTGGCATTAGCAATTGCTCAAATTGACACCTCCCTGCAGGAAGGCAATCAGTCAGTGAGTCAGTTGACTGAGAACTTTACCGCAATGGCTGACAACACTCATAAAATTTTGGAAATCAGCCAGAACGGCAATGATTCAAGTCCCACCCAGATTCAGGGAATTGCCAATGAGATAAATAGTGAGATCCAGCAAGCGGTAATTGCATTCCAGTTTTATGATCGCCTAACACAGCGCCTTGAACATGTAGGTGACAGCCTGGAGCGCATGGGCCACCTGATGAATGACGCAACACAGCGTTACCATATCGAGTCTTGGCGCTCACTGCAGAGTCACATCAAGGGCAACTACACCATGGAGGCCGAACGCATTATGTTCGAGCACATTATGGCTGGTCACTCCGTTGCCGAGGCACTGGAAATTTACCGTCACCATTTCGAACAAGGCCAGGATGAATCGTTCGGAACAGATGATGAAATAGAGCTGTTTTAAACCGCTGTTAACGTGTCTCCAACACGGATTTCTGCCAAGCCGTGATCAATCCCGTTTTGTCCAAATATAATTTTTCCATCTACACGACAATGCTGTTTCAGCGCTTCCAGCACATCCGCCTCACGTTGCTGAGTTTCCAGGTCACGAGTCGGAATAACGCAGCGCTCACAAGGCTTTACTAATTCCACCCGACCTTCAGCACATTCAATTGCTTGCCATTTAAGCTCAGAAAAAGCGGCAAAATCTCCAGCGACCAGCACATTAGGGCGAAACCGTTCTATCGCGATCTCACGGCCTACCTGTGCCGAGATATAATCGATGCTGGCCTGGGTAGTCACCAACAACGGATAGCCGTCAGCAAAGCCAACAAATCGACCAGGCTTTGCCCGCTTTAAACTCACCTGACGCTGACTCCCCTCTTGCAACATAACCAGGCGGCAAGGCTTACCAAGCAACGACGACAGCCACTCAGCCGCGACATCACCACAATCTGTTGCAGCCAACGAATCCTTCCAGACGGTTACGGTTAGCTCAATGTTATCCAACGCAGTCAGCGATATATGCAGAGGACTAACATCTCCGGCCGACAACGTCAGCGTTTCAATCTTATGGGAGTCAGCAACTGTCAGAGAAGGCCTTATAAATGCCATTTGAGGCAGCTGTCGTTGAGTTAAGAATCTACCCTCAGGGCTGACCACCATAAAACGACGATCCCCGACCGGGCCGTATTGGTCAAAATGCAGTCGATCGACTTCAACTGGCGCGCAGGATTTGACAGGATAAATAAACAGCCGGGAAATATGCATAATAGCCTCATATACAGTTCAGGCCATTATGCCATAAGGAAGGATCGTTATTCTAAGGGCGGCATCTTCAACTTTTCACGCATCAGACGTTGAACTTCTTTTGCCATAATTTCGGGCGCGAATTTCGACAAGAAACCATTACAACCGACCTTATCCACCATGGCTCTGTTGAAATTACCCGACAAAGATGTGTGCAAAATAATAAAGGTATCTTTCAGCTCCGGATCTCGACGAATTTCAGTAGTCAGCATATAGCCATCCATCTCTGGCATCTCTGCATCCGTAATAATCATCACCAGTTCATCGTTGATATCCCAGCCTTCTTCCTTCCAGTGCGTTAGCAATTGGTAGGCTTCAAGACCATTATTGGCTTGAATGACGTTCAGTCCCATCGGATCAAGTACTGATCTCATCTGCTGAAGTGCCACAGAAGAATCGTCGACAATAAGAATCTTCTTACCTTTAATACGCGCCAATAATTCCTGATCATAAACATCCTCAGACAGCTGCATATTGTAAGGTGCTATTTCAGCAAGCACTTTCTCAACATCGATAATTTCTACAATCCGGTCGTCAATCCGGGTAATCGCCGTTAAATAATGCTGTCGCCCAGCTCCACCCGGAGGCGGAAGTATTTCGTTCCAGTTCATATTAACAATACGATCAACGCCACCCACCAAGAAAGCCTGCACCGTCATGTTGTATTCGGTCACAATAATCGTGGCGTCCTCATCTGGAGTACGGAGCGGTCCCATCTGAATAGCGTTACGCAAATCAACCACAGGCACTGTTTGACCGCGCAAATGCGTTACACCACGAACCACCGGATGGCGATCCGGGATTTCAGTCAGCGGCGGTAAGCGCATTACCTCCTGTACCTTGAATACGTTAATCGCAAACTGCTGTGATCCACCCAGATGAAACAACAACAATTCAAGCCGGTTTTGTCCTACCAACTTGGTACGGGCGTCAACCGCACTCAGAACACCGCTCATATTACACTCCAATAACCTTTCTTTAACAAAGTGTAGCCAAGCTCATCAAAAACGCATGGAAATAGCGGCTACACTATCAGCAGGTTTACAGAGAATAATAAGATGTCTGATATCGGTCTGCCGCTACTGGCGCGACAACCCATCCTGGATCTCAACCTGCAGGTAATTGGCTACGAGCTTCTGTGCCGTCCTCATCCCCGCGATGACGCCAGCTGGCAGGAAAGTCAGGGTGACCACGCTACCAGTGAAGTCATGATCGGTGCCTACCAGGAACTTGGATTCGAGAAAGTAACAGGTGGATTACCCGCTTTCGTAAACTTCACCCGCAACTGGCTTTTTAATCCGCCGGTGGTCTCCAGCAATATGCTGGTCGCTGAGGTGCTTGAATACGTATCAGCCGATGAGGATACGATCCAGGCAATAGAGCGGCTAAGGCGGATGAATTATCAGGTTGCACTGGATGACTTTACCGCGGAGCCCAACCAGATTCGCTTATTGCCTTATGTAGACATAGTAAAGGTCGATATATTGCGCCTGCCGGATATTCAACAATTATTTCCAATGATTAAGTCCTATCAGCGCCCATGGCTGACATGGCTGGCAGAAAAAGTAGAAAGCCCCGAAGAGTACGAGGTCTGCAGAGAGGCTGGATGCACCCTGTTTCAGGGCTATTTTTTCGCGAAACCAACCATTATGTACGGCAGGCGCTTGCCCGATAATAAAATATCAGTCCTTCAGCTTCTCAAACAATTGAACAACCCAGATGCCGAAATTGCTGATATAACGAAAACCCTGCAGACCGAACCACAACTGAGCTTTCGACTGCTGCAGCTGGTCAATTCAGCCGCCGTTGCCTGTGCGACAGAGGTCACCTCCATTCAACAGGCATTGATGCTGGTTGGACTGGATAAAATTAAAACCTGGGCAATCGTATTATCACTTGGACAGCTGTCAGAAAAACCCGAAGTATTGCGCGAGCAAGCTGTTCTGCGCGGCTTTCTGACGCAAGAGCTGGCGACCAGACAAACAGCTCTCGACTGCAATACCGCGTTCACTCTTGGCTTATTCTCGTTGCTGGATGCATTTCTCGACATATCAATGGAGGAGGTATGCGAGCGCTTGAAGTTACCAACTGAGCTGAGCAACGCTCTTATCTGTCATCAAGGAAAATACGGACAGATTCTCAACTTGGTGGAAGAAATGGAGCGAGCGAACTGGGAAAGCGCCAGCTTTAAGCAATTGGACGAATTGAAACTGGAGGTCGGCGATATTACCCACAGTTATCAGAGTGCCCTTCATGCCACGCGCGACCTGATGTTATCGACGAAAAATCAGGCTTAACGCCTGATTTTTATCACTCCGCTACTTAGGATAGCCTGTGATTTCTCGGATAGATTGGTACAGAGGCTTCATGCGTGTGTACATCTTTTGATACACCTCTTTATAGAGGCGGTCGTACAACTTAACCGTTGGCAAATGAGGCTCAAACACATCCCCCTTATGGGTCATATTATCAATCGCACTGCGGTAGTCCGGGTAAATACCCAGACCAACGGCACAATTAATAGCTGCCCCAAGGCCAGATGCCTCAAACGTATGCGGACGCTCCGCTGGCATACCGAAAATATCAGCCGTTAACTGCATTGCAGCATCTGACTGAGAGCCACCACCTGACACGCGTAAACGAGTGATCGGAGTGCGACTGCGTTTTTCGATCTGTTCTTTACCCTGGCGTAACTCGTAAGCCAGCCCCTCAAGAATGGCACGATAAATATGAGCACGCTTGTGAACATCACCAAAACCAATCAGGGAGCCCTTGCCTTCCGGGCCTGGCTGGCGAACCCCCGGTGACCAATAAGGCTGCATCATCAGTCCCATCGAACCGGCAGGTACCTGATTCAGTAAATCATCGAATAACTGCTCAGCCTCAAGACCCATTTCCTTGGCTTTCCGTTGCTCATAATGAGCAAATTCTTCCTTAAACCAGCTCACCATCCAAAAGCCTCGATACACCATCATCTCGGTATTGTAGTGTCCGGGAATCGCGGCAGTATAAGGTGGGATAAACGGAATCGTTTCGATGTATTTAGGCGTCGTGGTATTAATGGTTGCAGTGGTTCCGTAACTTAAACAACCGATGTGTGGGTCGGAGCCACCAGCGCCTAATACTTCACAGGCTTTATCAGATGCTGCTGCGATCATCGGCAGACCAGCAGGTAGTCCCGTTACTTCAGCAGCAGCCGCCGAGATATGCCCCAATGTTTCGCCTGGCTTAACCAAATCCGGCATCATTTCACGACGGGCAGCCAGCAACTTCCATTTCAGATCTGATTTTTTCGCCCAATCCTGACGTTTATAATCGTAAGGTAAATATCCAACAATCGAACCTGCAGAGTCTTTTAGCTCACCGGTTAACTGCAGCGTTAAATAACCCGACAAATTGACATAATGCTTCGTCTTCTGCCAAACCTCTGGTTCGTTCTGAAGCAACCAATTACAGCGCGCCTTTGATCGCAGCTCATCAATCAGGTTACTGAGACCAAGCATTTTAATGGCAAACCCCAGAGGGCCAGATAAGGGTTTTTCTGGCTCAGCTTTGCGCTGATCCATCCAAACGATAGCCGGACGCAATGGCTTTTTATGTTCATCAAGGTTAATCATGGTATAGCGCTGAGTCGTCAGTGAGACACCACGAACCTGTTCCGGCTTAACCGTTCCTTTTGCCCAGAAATTCTCGAACGCCTTCGTCAGCGACTGCCAATAATATTCTGCATCCTGCTCTGCCCACCCTGGATTTTCTGAGACATAAGCTTCCAGATTAACTTTGCTTTTGGCAACTTCATTACCATTCAGATCGAATGCCAATACCCGAACACTCTGAGTTCCGTTATCAATGGATAATAAATAAGGCTGATCGCTCACAAAGCTTTCCTTTGAATATTATTGTATTTTTTTACGGCAACCTGAAAACAGTGCTCAGGTTACCGAGTACTGCACTAACTCAGGCCGGAATGCCGTAGTGCTTATCCCAGATTGACTGATAACGAAGCTTTTCTTCAGCCCATTGTTGTTCGGTCCAACCTAATTCTTCGGCACAGATTGCACGGATTTTATCTTCAAAAATTAATCCACCCTGTTCGATCAACAAACCAATTCGGGTACGACGCAATAATAAATCATCCAAATGAACAACCGCTTCATTTGCAGCAGCCCAACGTAATTCTGCCCATACAGCACGAGCACCCGGAATGACCTCCATCTCGCCATCTCGTGCACACATCAGCAATGCGTCAATATCCATTCCATAGTGACCCTTAAGGCGCTTCTGTATATAAGACGGTAATGCAGCAAACTGTTTTAATGTAGGCTCATGCTTGGTAAAGATTTGCGCACCAAATTCGCCATCATTGTAGTTTTTGATGTATTTTTTTGCGGTGTTTAATGCGTCCAGTGCAATTAAGCGAAACGTCGTTAATTTACCACCAGAAACGGATACCAGGCCGTTGTCATCCCACACACTGTGATCGCGCTTTTCTTTGGATGGATTCAGAGCACCAGAGGAAACCAACGGTCGCACCCCAGCCCAGCTGGAAATAATATCATCCTCTTTCAGATCCGCTTTAGGAAACTGATGGCGTGCCACCTTTAATAAATATTCGAGTTCCTCACGGGTCATACTGGCTTCGGTGTTATCGATGCCGTTGTTATCCAGATCCGTAGTCCCAACAACGGTTCGACCTTCCCAGGGGAAAATGAAAATCGGACGCTTGTCTTCCGGGTGCATCGCTGTATAAGACTGAGAAACCGGCAGGCGCCAGTAAGGAACCACAATATGAGAGCCACGTGCCGGGCGAATATTTTTTTCATCGGTCATTTCGGCGCGTAGTTCATCTGCCCATGCACCGGTAGCGTTAATAACAGCATCCGATTTAACATCGTAGGTTTCACCGGTTAGGGCGTCTTCCAGCACAGCACCAACAACGCGATCACCGTCCTTCAACAGACTTTTTACACCCACGTAGTTGATCGCTTCTGCACCGTCCTTTTGTGCCTCACGCAATACGCGCACCACTAAACGGGAATCATCCGTTACAGCATCGGCAAACTGTGTGCCACCAATCAGATTATTGTCATTGATGTTCGGACTTAAAAATCCAACATTGTCCGTTGTGAAAAACTTGCGATAGCGACGACCGGCAAAAAAATCATAAACGCGCAGAAGCGTATTGAAAACAAATGGTCCCGGAAAGCCACCTTTATAGTGCGCCATCATATACGCCATCTGATCCACCAAACCCGGCGCCTCGACCATTAGCCGCTCGCGTTCCTGGACCGAATGCATGGTCGTTTTTACATCACCGGCAGCGATGTAACGTAAACCGCCGTGAACCATTTTCGAGGACCGACTTGAAGTTCCCCAGGCAAAATCCTGACGCTCCAACAAAAGGGTTTTTAGACCTCGACGGGCCGCTTCACGAGCAATTCCGGCACCGGTAATACCGCCACCGGCGATGATCACATCCCAATGCTGAGATTCATTTTTCAGACTGTTTAACAGGCGATCTCGGTTACCTGCCTGCCATGCTTCTTGCCACATATTCGATTTCATTCCTGTTTCACAAAGTAGCCCGGCACTGGAAATTCCAGGCCGGGCTGTGATAACGCATTAAGCCACATCATCTGTCTTAGCAGATTTAAACCGATGCCACCGCCAGCGTACGACGAGGTGAGAACCCAGCCATTCCGTTATTTGTAAGACTTGCCTTTCTCCAGCAGAGTCCCCGGATTCAGTCGCTGATCCGGATCAAAATCTTCTGTTAGGGTTTGCAGAATGCGCATTCCTAACTTTCCTTTTTCCGCTTCCAGATAAGGAGCGTGATCTTTACCAACACCGTGTTGGTGAGAAATTGTTGCGCGGCTATTGGCAATCACTTCAGAGGCACTTGCTTTCAGTTTCTGCCAGCGCTTATAGGTTTGCTCATAGCTGTCAGCGCAACGGAAGAAATAAGTGGTGTAGATACTGCAACCCTGACCGTACAAGTGGGACAAGTGAGTAAACACCATGACCTCTTCGTTCTCGTCTTGCAGCGCCTGCTCCAACGACGACTCCATGGCGTTTAACAGCGTGTCGACATTATCCCAATCTGTTGAGGTCTCAAGCGTGTCAATGGCAATACCTTCTTCCCAGGTGGTTTCGCGCAGGTACGGGAATTTGAAACGACCTTCCGCCCAGATGGTACCCATGATATTAGCGACAACACCACCAACACCGCCGTTCGACTTCAGTACCTTGCGAATTTGCTTCAAAGACGTTTTATTTTGGTACTTGCTACCAGTCACACCAAACGTCAGCATGCATCGCTCGTCACCCATGCCCCGGAAGCGCAGGAATTTGTCCAGCGCTTTAAATTGCGACTCTTTCGTCCCCAGGTGGGTGTGCGCTTTTGATTCTTTTGCGTTAGAAACACGCATCATCGACATCGGCACACGCTGCTGTACCAATTCACGAACGGCATCCTTGGCTGCATCCCAGTTAGGCATAAAGTAGACGAAAAATTTCTCTTCTTCCGCTAAACGACTGACACGCACCTTAACCTCGGTAAAGATCCCCATGCGGCCTTCAGTTCCCATGGTGACTTCACGCAGATCAGGACCGGCCGATGATGCCGGAATTGTGGGAATGTCCAGGGACCCGTGTAACGTTTCCATGCGACCGCCGGCAAACATCTGCTCGATCCGACCGTAACGCAGAGATTGCTGGCCAGAAGAGCGGGAAGCAATCCATCCTCCCACGGTTGCCAGCTCCCAGGACTGTGGATAATGCCCCAGCGTATAGCCCCGTGCACGCAACTGAGATTCAACCAGCGGACCGGGCGTGCCAGCTCCGAAGGTGGCGATCTGACTTTCTTCATTCAGGTCCATAAGCTGATTCATTCGACCCATATCAATCGTCAGAATGGCACGCTCACTTGCTCCTGGAGTGATATGGCCAGCAACAGAGGTACCACCACCATAAGGGATTACTTCAAAGTCGTTTTGTACTGCAAAATCCAATAATTCGCGTACTTGTGCACTGGTTTCCGGATAGGCGACACCGTCAGGGAATTGCCCAAAATCGCCACTGTGCATTGCCAGCCAATCCGGAAAGCTCTGACCACGAGCATGACGAACACGGTCTTCTGCCGCGGTCATGATCAGTGGATGTTGCGGTAGACGGGAAGCAGGCACCTTGGCTTTTACTTCGTCAAGGGTTGCTGACGGCAGGGCTTCCGGCTTACCAATGATAGAGTGAATCAGTTTACGACCATGATCCGATACCTCTTTGGTGTAATTTTCATCACCCCAGCCATTCCAACGACGACCCATGCTTCCACCTTTATTATTTTGCGACAGCCCAGCCAAGCAGTGACCAGACCCAATAGTTGAGTAGTATTGAGCTAATTCACAACAGAAATGCGATTAACCCATTAGACCCTGACCGGAGACGCGGTTACACTGTGAGCTTCATTGCCGGGCGCCCAGGACAGATTCCAGTTTATGTTATTCACTATAAAGCGTTTGGTGCGACAATCACTGACCCAATGGGACAGAAAAAGTAGTAAATTCAGCCAGCCATGATTGATACGGATTCTCTTGGTACCGCTTCGGCGAATGCAATTCGGCAATACCTGCGTGCTGCCCAGGATTACGACATTCAGGCAGAAGATGCACTGAATGCTGCCGACCTGCCGCTGGGCATTATGGATAACTCGGTTGCCCGCGTGAAAGGGCGAGCATTCCAGAACTTGATCCGCTGGCTGATAGAGCAAACCAAAGACCCACTATTTGGTCTGAAAAGTGCCCACTACGTCCAGCCAGGTTCCTACAGCCTCGTGGGTTACATGGCTATGAATTCCCGCACCGCCCGCGAGGCGCTTCACCTCACCCCGGAATACGAGGCCATTGTTGGTGATATGGGAATCACCAAGATAGAAAAACACGGTCCTCACCTCGCCATGCGCTGGGTATGTCAATACGATGACCCGGTTGTCCGTCCACACATGATTGATAACGTATTGGGCTCCTGGTTGCTTTTTGCCCGATGGCTGGCAGACCTGGAGGAGGGAAAACCCGAAGCAGTTTTATTCGAGCGTCCCGCTCCGGATGCTGGCTTGCTTCCTGATTATGAAGCGATATTTGGCTGCCCACTGGAGTTCAACGCTGGCAAAAGTGCGCTGATTTTCCCAGAACAGATTCTCGATACTCCACTGCGCCAACCAGATCCTCTTTTACTGAGTAATCTTGAACAGCAAGCCAGCTCAGTTATGTCGGAAATTCAGGAGCGCCACCCGATTGTGATGCAAACTCGTACTCTGCTGCGAACCCTTATGGACGAAGGCATTCCACGCCGGGAAAAAGTAGCCGAGCAACTCGGCATTACCGAGCGCACACTGCAACGCCGGTTGCAGGATGCAGGCACAGGCTACCAGCAACTCCTGGACGATCTCAGGCAGGAAACGGCAAGCGAATGGTTGACCAGCAGTGAGATGCCAATTAACGATATCGCATTGAAGCTAGGCTTTAGTGAAGCCCGCTCTTTTCATCGTCGCTTTAAAACCTGGACAGGGATCACTCCCGGAGAGTATCGATTGCAGCACAGTAATAAATAGTTCCACTCAAGCCAGGCAATAGCACCAACACCATCGTTTTTGACAACAAAAAACGCTATACTCCGCCGTCATTTTTTACACCCTCCGAACATTGCGATATCAGCTCAAGGCGAAAAAATCGCTGCCACAGCCTACCAATCGACAATCACGCCACCTGAGAACAACTATGTCATTTACCGAACTGGGATTATCACCTGCCATTCTTGAAGCCGTAGCCGAACAAGGTTACGACAAGCCTTCTCCAATTCAGGAAAAAGCGATCCCAGCCGTGTTAACCGGCCAAGACGTAATGGCAGCGGCACAGACCGGCACCGGAAAAACCGCTGGATTCACCCTGCCAATCCTGGAAAAACTCAGCACTGGAGAGCGTGCCCGGGCGAATCAGGTTCGCGCTCTGATTATTACCCCAACCCGTGAGCTGGCAGCCCAGGTAGGTGACAACGTCCGCGCCTACTCAGAGCATCTACCTCTCACCTCAGCGGTTGTATTTGGTGGCGTTAAGATTAATCCACAAATGCTGCGCATGCGCCGCGGCGCCGATGTGCTTGTTGCAACCCCCGGACGATTGCTCGATTTGTATCAGCAAAACGCCGTGCGGTTTAAACAGTTAGAGGTGCTGGTATTGGATGAAGCCGATCGCATGTTAGATATGGGCTTTATCCACGATATCAAAAAAATTCTCAACATCCTGCCTAAAGAGCGTCAGAACCTGCTGTTTTCTGCCACCTTTTCCGACGAGATTAAAGAGCTGGCGAAACGCTTGACCAACAACCCTATCGAAATCTCTGTGACACCACCAAACAGCACGGCGAAGCGGGTCGATCAGTGTATTCACCCGGTTGATAAGAAACAGAAATCTGCACTGTTGGCGCACTTGATCAAAGAGAATAACTGGAAACAGGTTCTGGTGTTTTGCCGCACCAAACACGGTGCTAACCGGCTGACCAAATACCTGGACGAAAAGAAGATTAAAGCGGCCGCCATTCATGGTAACAAAAGCCAGGGGGCTCGCACCCGGGCACTGGCTGAATTCAAATCCGGTGAAATTCGCGCACTCATTGCAACTGACATTGCTGCTCGCGGTATCGATATTGATCAGCTACCTCAGGTCGTCAATTTTGACCTACCGAACGTTGCTGAAGATTACGTTCACCGTATTGGCCGCACAGGCCGTGCAGGGGCAGCTGGCAATGCTGTATCACTGGTTTCTGCCGACGAATTCAAAGAGCTGTCTCAAGTTGAAAATCTCATTGGTAAACTATTGGAGCGTGATTACATTCCAGGTTTTGAACCGGTTCATGAAGTTCCGCCATCGGTATTGCGCGCAAAACCCAAGAAACCCAAAAAGCCGAAGAAAGCCAAGATTCACCCTGACCACAAAGACGGTCAACGCAGCGGTGAAAAAAGGCATCATGCACAAGGAAAATCGGGCAAAACCAGTGCCAGTCAAGCGCGCTCCGGCTCTAAAAACCGCTCCGCTACAAAAACGCCAGGAACGTCAGAGAGCGGAAAATCGCCCTGGAAAAAGTCTGGCGCAACCAAGCGTCAGGTTGATAGCCCGATGCAGAAGGCCTCTGACAAAACAATGCGTAAACCACAAAAACGAAAGCCGGCTAATTAGGCCGGCACCTTATTCGATAGAGTGTGCTTATTGACCGCTTTCATCAACCAACCCCCCGAAATAATCTGCATCAGGATGTTGGAGCGTAAGGGAAAAATCGTGCCAGTATAAAATCTTAGCTGATCACCGCCTGCAGATAATCAAACACTCTCTGCGGTGAAACCTCGCGATAACAAGCCGGCTGAATGTCACCCAAGTCATTCAATAAACATTTTTTTGACAGGCATGGTGCACAGCTAAGCTCACTTTTCATGACCTCCACTTGTGGACCGAGCACACCGGTCAGGGTTGCGGAGGTCGCACCATAGATCGCCACAGAAGGCACCTCAAGTGCCGCCACCACGTGAGACAAACCGGTATCGACCCCGACGACCGCCTGAGCGTAAGCCAGGTACGCATTCAGATCGTTTAATCCCATTTTGGGCAACACCGATACACCATCAATACAATCAGCAATGCGCTCTGCGCGCTGCTTCTCTTCCTCGTTCCCCCAAGGAAGCATAACCTGTCTGCCAGTACCGGTGACCATGTTAGCCAGCTGCCCCCAGTATTGCTCTGGCCATAACTTGGTGATCCATGTGGTTCCATGTAGGAATACCCAATAATCCCCTTCAACATTCGGTCTCTGCCAACGACCCCGATCAACACCATACGATAACGAAGCTGGCACTTCATAACCAAGCACCTGAGCAAACAACTGGCGTACCCGGGGAATTGCATGCTGTCCCTTAGCAATGAGTTGCGGATACTGATATGCGCGGGCGGCTAATGGTTCACGGCATGAGTTCTTGTCCAGACCATAGCGCGGTCCCTTCGCCAAACGTGTGAATATCGCACTTTTTATAAGTCCCTGAGCATCGAGTACGATGTCATATTCTTCACTTTTCAACTGCTGACGAAACACGCTCATTTCATGGCGGTTCTGCTTATTAAACAGATTCTTGCGCCAGCGACGCCACGCCACAGGAATGACCCGCTTAACCGCCGGATGCCAGGTTGGTATATCAGCAAATCCTTCTTCCACCAGCCAGTGAAACTCAACATCCGGCAAGCTTTGCCAGGCATCTTCGATCGCTGGCAAGGTGTGAAATACATCTCCCAGAGAGGAAGTTTTGACTACTAATACTTTCAAGGCACACGTCTCATCTGAATCACAGCAGACCATTGCTCCGGCTGCCTATCACGTTGAAGGCGAACTTTACGTGATTTCGTCCGTTATTCAAACTTGACTTTACCACCGCCAACCGCAACCATCCGCCCTCTTAATCTGGACGATGAGCAGGTCGGGGAACAATTGTTAAAGTCATGGAAATTCTGGGCCGGTGTGGTTCTGCTGGTCGGTCTGATTATTCTGGTCGAAAACAGTTTTGGCTGGCATTCGATATTAAGTAGCTGGCAGCTGATTCCTGCACAAGACTTAGCGATTGCAGTGCTGTTAATGCTGGTTAGTTATGCGTTACGCGCTGTTCGGTTTTATGATTTTTTCTATCGGTATTGTCGTGGCCATTTCACACCGTTGATGCGTATTACCGTTTTACACAACTTCTTCAATAACCTGCTGCCAATGCGCAGTGGTGAAACCGCATTTCCGCTGCTCATGAAGCAGCAATTCGACTTACCTTATCGCCACAGCGCACCAGCATTACTGTGGCTAAGATTGCTCGATTTGTACGCCCTATTGATATTGGCGGTGGTATCACTGCAAAGTTTGCTGCCACTCAGCGAGACAGCCCGCTGGCTCATCAGCGGCGCCTTGCTGCTGACACCCTTGATTGTCTTACCCCTGCAAAACCATGTAGAAACGTTACTGAATCAACACCAAGGTGAATGGTCAGATAAAATAGCGGAACTGATGCATGCATTGCCTAAGTCCCCATGGCCGTTTGTTCGCGCCCTTTTCTGGACTCTGATTAATTGGGCACTGAAACTCGCAGTGTACGCCTGGTTATTGCAACAATTTTTGCCGATGCCATTCAACCAAAGCTGGATTGGTGCGACTGCCGGAGAGTTCTCCAGCGTATTACCGATTAACGGGCTGGCTGGCGCAGGGACCTATGAAGCCGGCGTTGTCGCCGGATTAATCCCATGGGGCCTGGATAAGTCGGCCGCACTGGCGGCGGCAGTAAACCTGCACTTATTTGTACTTGGCAGTACTTTCATCCTGACGAGTCTGATTGCTTTACTCACGATACGTGCAACAAATAATCAACCAGCTGAGCATTAAAGTACGCCGCTGCCATACGACAGTCCTTCCAGGCCTGGCATTGACACGACTTTAGTTTTCACTGCTCAGGCTTTTGGGTATTATCCCAACACTTTTTATAATTATCGGTACAGAGTGGTATCTACCTTGACTGAGGCAACAACCCCCTCCTTATCCGTTGTCATCCCCATGTTCAACGAAATTGACAACGTTTCTCCTATGGTTGCTCGTGTTCACGAGGGGCTGGCCGACTATCAGGGAGCATGGGAACTACTTGTCGTTGACGACGGCAGTACTGACGGCACTCCACAAGCCCTGCATAAAGAAACGGAAAAGTACGGTACTCACGTTCGTGTGATTGAGCTACGTCGCAACTTCGGCCAGACCGCTGCGATGCAAGCTGGTATTGATGAAGCCCGTGGTGAGCTTATTGCCACATTAGACGGCGACTTACAGAATGATCCAGCCGACATTCCGCGCATGGTTGACCACCTGATTGAAAACGATCTTGACCTGTTAACCGGGTGGCGGAAAAACCGTAAAGATGACCTTGTCCTGCGCAAAATCCCATCCCGTATCGCTAACCGTCTGATTGGCAAAATCACGGGGGTGCGCATCAATGACTACGGTTGCTCATTAAAGATCTACAAATCCGCGGTTATTAAACAGGTTCGTTTGTACGGCGAGATGCATCGCTTTATTCCCGCCTGGGTTGCCGCCGTTGTACCACCAAGCCGCATCGGCGAAATTGTGGTAAAACACAACGCTCGCGTCGCGGGTGAATCAAAATACGGTATTTCGCGTACCTTCCGAGTTATTCTTGATCTGCTGTCGGTATATTTCTTTATGCGCTATCGCGCGCGTCCGGGTCATTTCTTCGGATCGATCGGTTTAGCGCTGGGTTCCGTTGGCGGAATACTGCTGGCTTATCTGGGCTTCCTGAAAATCTTCCTCGGTGAAGACATAGGTACTCGTCCGCTGTTTCTGATTTCGGTTGTCTGTGTCATTGCTGCACTGCAATTCCTGACCACCGGGGTCCTGTCGGAACTGATATCGCGCACCTACTTTGAATCCTCCCAACGTCAGCAATACGTGATTTATAACCGTAGCACAGAGAATGACGAGGAAGAAACTTATCGCGAGGACGCGACAGAAATGAAACAACCATCCGTACCCGCAACAGACAGCAACACGGAAAACAGCTGATCCATGCGAAACCTCTCTGTCCCTTATTGGTTGGTTGCCGCACTGATTGCATTCTTTTTTATGAATCTGGGCGGCTACCTGCTGTTCGATCACGACGAAGGGGCTTTCAGCGAAGCAACCCGGGGAATGTTTGAACGTGGTGATTTTATCACGACTTATCTCAACGATCGGGTACGCTTTGATAAACCGATTTTTATCTATTGGCTCCAGGCAACTTCCATCGCCATATTCGGCAATGAAGTCTGGGCATTTCGTCTGCCCTCAGCACTGGCTGGGGTTGGTTGGTCGTTGGCAATTTTTTATTTTTGTCGCCGTTTTCTGAATCAGGAAATTGCCGTTACTGCAGCGTTAATAGCAGCAGCGGCACTGGGCATTAATATGATTGCCCATGTAGCAACAGCAGACGCCGTTTTAAACGTTATACTGGCGACCACCATGTTGTGCATGTATCGCTACACGATTGAGCCGTCAAATAAGCTGCTCTTGATCATATACGCTCTGATGGGATTAGGTATGTTGACCAAGGGCCCGGTTGCTGTGGCAATACCATTTATGGTTTCCGCAATCTTCTTCCTCTGGTCAGGGATGCGGGATGCCTTTGTTAAGGCGATTTTCTTTTTCCCGGGATGGATTCTGTTCTTACTGATTGCAGCACCCTGGTACGTTCTCGAGTATATGGCACAAGGCCAGGCATTTATCGACGGTTTTATCCTTAAGCATAACGTCAACCGATTTAACAATGCGATGGAGGGTCATGATGGCGGACCTTTTTTCTACCTGCTGTTACTGCCCTTTATCCTCGCTCCCTTTGGTGCATTGCTGGTGCGAATCGTGCCAAGCCTTCGAACCATTCGTCCGCATAACGGTGAAAATGCCGACTTATTAAATCGTTATTTATGGATTTGGTTTTTAGTGGTTCTGGTACTGTTCAGTGTCGCCAGCACCAAATTACCCCACTACATTTTGTACGGTGTCACGCCACTGGTTATCCTGATGGCACGTTATCGTCATTGGCTGAAAAGCCGCATTCTGACGCTGATCTTCCCGTCACTACTGTTTGCACTGTTTGCTGCATTGCCATTGTTGATACCAACGATTATCGATGGTTTGACCAATCCGATTGAAATTGCAGCAGCCAATCGCGCTGCAGAATATATCAATCAGGATTTCGCCATTCTCGCCACGCTCACCTGGATCATATCCGCAGCTCTGATCTTATGGCCGCGCATCAGTCCGTGGTTCTCACTGGTACTAACCGGCGCGCTGCAATCGGCCTTTGTCTGGTTTGTGTTTGTACCCGCTATCAGCGAAGCCCAACAGCGACCTGTGTGGGAGGCAGCTCAGTTTGCTAAAACACTGGAACAGCCGATTGTTACTCAATCCATCGATATGCCGAGTTTTAACGTTTACCTCGATAAGTGGACTGAACGCCGCCGACTGAAACCCGGTGAAATCGGTTACGCCCGCGAAGACCGTTTGAGAGACACTGGAGATATCGACGTGCTGTTCCAATCAGGTCCGATCATGATTATTCGACGCCGAGCAGCGGGAGAAAATGCATCAGATGCCATCCATGCACAATAGAATCATGTTGCTAAAACCGGCTTTGCTTGCAATTGCCGCAGTGATGTTCATTGCGGCCGCTTTCATTGCAGCCACCGATTCGAACAAGGCAATATTTCTCAGCTGGAACGTCGCGGGCTCGGCTTTGCACCCTGCCATCTGGACCAACCTGACGCTGATGGCAGATACCTTGTGGGCCATTGCGCTGCTGCTGGCGGTTGCGGTTTATCGTCCGAGATTGCTGACTCAGTCTTTGTTGTTACTCATTATTGGCGGTATCACCGTTCATATTTTTAAACAAAGTCTTAATCTGCCACGACCGCCAGCTGTATTAGAAGCGAGTAGCTTTAACCTGATTGGTCCGGCCCTGAAGAATGAGAGTTTTCCTTCAGGTCACGCCTTCACAGCGCTCAGCTGCGCCACCTTACTTGCATTAAATACGCTGCGACCTGCGTTAATCGTGTTTATCATGATCGCGGGTGTTTTGGCTGCACTCAGCCGTGTCATGGTTGGTGCACATTGGCCGGTCGATATTTTAACCGGTGGTGGTGCCGGCATTGTGATGGCTGTTTTCTGTAGCTATCTGGAAAGCCATTGCAAAACATTTGAGGCACATGGCTGGAAATTTGCGAGTATTCTCTTATTAACATTAGCGACGGTCGCACTGGCGTTTCACGAAGACCGATATCCTCACACACAAGTACTGGGAGTAATGACCAGCTTGACCGCCCTGATCATTGCCGGGCGTCAATTCTGGATACCATTTTTCCGTCTGCTAAAGCGTTCCAGATAACTCGTCCATGGCCCTGTTTCATCAGGGCTGTGGGACACAGGGATAATGTTCAGGAACCGAACAAATCGAAGGCAATACCGCCGTCATCTCCTTGATCGAGCCAGCCTTTTGGTTTGGAAAACGTCTGTTCCATTTGTTGCGCCAGTGAATCGGGGATTTTACGTTTAGCACCGTCTCCAATCATAGCCTCGAGCTTAACCTCATCCACTCCCAAACAAGCCGCCATCGTTTCGACATCCAGCGCATTTTCCAACATCAACTCCTGAACACGCTGCCAGCGTACACCTTTTTCAGCCATTTCGAATACAACCTTTAACCTTTGATTAACAACCTGATGTCAATAATATTTTTCTTTATGCCTCTTCCACCACTGCTATATAGTGGGGCGCAGAAATATTAGTTGAAGCTGAAATATTACCTCAATCTTTCACTAATATGCTGGCAAGAATTTAAAAAACACAAGTTGAGATTTGATATGCGTCGAGTAGTTGTTACAGGTATGGGCATCGTAGGTTGTCTGGGCAACAATAAAGAAGAAGTCTTGGCTTCACTTCAGGCTCAGCGCTCTGGTATTTCCTTCCAGCCTGAATATCAGGAAATGGGGTTTCGCAGCCATGTTGCCGGCAAACCGAATATTGACCTTGCGGAACATATTGATCGTAAATTAAAACGCTTCATGGGCGATTCGGCCGCTTACACCTATTTGTCGATGAAAGAAGCCATTGAGGACGCAGGTCTGCCCGAAGACGTTGTCAGTCATCCACGTACCGGACTGGTCGCAGGCTCCGGTGGTGCTTCCTCTTCAGACATTGTTGAGGCCGTTGATATCTTGCGTGAAAAAGGTATCCGGAAAGTGGGCCCTTATCGTGTTACCCGTACCATGGGTTCCACCGCATCAGCAAACCTGGCAACTCCGTTCTCAATTAAAGGAGTGAACTACTCCATGACTTCCGCTTGTGCGACCAGTGCACATTGTATTGGCCACGCAATGGAGTTGATTCAATGGGGCAAACAAGACGTCGTATTCGCTGGTGGCGGCGAAGAAGAGCACTGGAGCCTGAGTGCACAATTTGACGCAATGAGCGCACTATCCAGTAAATACAACGACACGCCGGAACGCGCCTCACGCGCGTATTGCTCCACCCGCGACGGCTTTGTGATTGCCGGCGGCGGCGGCATGCTGGTACTGGAAGAATATGAACACGCGATAGCACGCGGTGCGACCATTTACGCCGAATTGGTCGGCTATGGCGCAACGTCCGATGGAGCAGATATGGTTGCTCCCTCAGGTGAAGGAGCGGTGCGCTGCATGCAAATGGCACTTGAAATGGCTGGCAATCCGGAAATTGATTATCTGAATACTCACGGCACCAGCACCCCGGCCGGTGACATTACAGAACTCAAAGCGGTTGGCGAAGCATTCGGTGAACAACGTCCAGTCATCAGCTCGACTAAATCATTGACTGGCCACTCTCTCGGTGCTGCCGGTGTACAGGAAGCGATCTACAGCTTACTGATGCAACAACATGGCTTTATTACCGGCAGCGCCAACATCGAGGCCCTCGATGAAGGTAGCGAAGGATTTACCATCGTTACTGAAAACCGTGAAGCCCGGCTAACCACCGTAATGTCGAACAGCTTTGGGTTTGGTGGTACCAACGCCACCCTGATTTTTAAGGCCATTTGATTATTAAAGGAGTGTCAAAATTGCGGTGATGGCGTTGTTCACTTACCGCAAAAAATGACATACTCAGGCGCTGTACCAGGCATTAGTTGTTTTCAGGAAGAAACGCTGCTAACACACGTCGGCAGCTAACTTTCAGCGGAGCCAACACCGCCCCAGAAAAATGAATGCCAACTCAATATTTATAGTTTTTTTCCGGTCAACCCCGTTTCATCTGACTTTGGTTGATCTCGCTTTGGCACAGTATGGATTTAGTTACAATGACAGATAAACAGGCAAACAATTCTCTCGACAATGAACAGGCCCATATTGATCAGTTGTTTCTGAAAGCAGAACAACTTTCTGCTGACTTTTCTCTTTTCCCGGAGTTTGAAGACAACCCGATCGATCACACAGTAAAAGGTTTAATTGCACCGGAACGGTGTGACAACGAACGCGAACGCTTGTCGGGTTTAAACATCGACGATTATATCGAACAGGTTGTTGCACCGAGCGAGAATAATCAGCGCGTGGGTGCCAAGGCTATTGTTCAGCATCTCATTCTGCGCACGATTACCGAACTTGAAGACGGCCCACTCTATACCTGCGAAGCGGATATGGACTTCAATGGCAAGATTCGCCGGGTTGGTTTTATTTGTCAGAACCGTGAACACAATAACGGCGTATGGGGTCCGCAGCACCACAATAAGGCAGCAGAACAAGTTCGGGCTTTTGCTCAGCGTGCGATGCCTATTGTTACATTTATCGATACTCCAGGAGCCGATGCCGGAGAGGCAGCCAATGCAGGTAATCAGGCGCATTCGATTTCTCACCTGATTACTGAAATGGCCAATAACGATGTGCCAACGCTCGGTATTATCTGGGGAGCAGGATATTCGGGGGGTGCGATTCCGCTGGCGACAACCAATATTTTACTATCGGTTCGTGATGGTATCTTCAACACCATCCAACCTCAGGGGCTGGCAAGCATTGCCCGGAAATACAACTTGTCGTGGCAAGAGTGTGCAAAATACGTAGGTGTGTCCGGATTTGAACTGAAAGAAGCCGGTATCATTGACGGTATCATCGATTACGCACCAAGTGATGCGGATGAAAAACGATACAACCTGCATCAGTCTGTGGTTACCGGTATTGAATCCATTGAAGCAAGCTCCGCAGAATTTGCCCGCAACAACCCATACCTGATGGATCACTACAAACGCAGTATTGATCGTTTTCTGGAACCGTCCGATAAATTAGAAAAAGTTCAGCGTGATGCTAATTTTTTCCTGGCGGAGACGCCTACTGAACACCTCAATATTTTTGGTCTGACCTATCGCTACACGCGCTATCTGACTCTGCGCCGCCGCATCCATGCAACCAGCGTGGAAAACTATGGCCGCCTGGCTGAAAAAGAAATTCCAGAGGGGCAGCTGCAACAACGAAATGAGCGTGAAGCTCAACGTAAATTCCAGAACTGGATCCAGGCGCCAGAGAAAATTGTTTACGACGAGTCATTACACAAAAGCTGGAAGACATTCTGGAGCAAATACGAAGAGCGTGACGAAAGCCGCTCCACCATTGCTCGTCTGTTCTTCGGAGAGCCAAAAGATAATTATCTAAAAGCCAAACAGGACCTCTGTTTTAATCTGGGTCTGTATTTGTTTAATCGCTGGAAAGCCGACGCTCCGGTTAACTTTCAGGGATTGCTGAATTACCTTGAGGATTACAAACAAAGCCGCTTTATGTTGCGTGCTAACGATATTCTCGATACCGACGCTGTAGCTGATTTTGTCGAAAATAATCCACACCCACTGGCGGCTTATATTCGTGAGATATTGCCCCACGAGACTCGTCAGGACCTGACGACTGAAATGGCTGGCGAACAAGCAAAAGGGGCTCTGAAGCAATCGATTGCCAGCGCCCTGAATACCGTACTGCAGCACCAACTGATTCCGGAAGACGTGCGTGACGAGCTGAAATTATCAACCCGAACCGAAGCCATCGCTAACAGTGCGGCGGTTGCCAAAGTTGAAGCTAACCGCCGTATTCTTGAAGAAGCACTCGCTCCTTACATTCAATTCCGTCAGGAAAACATCCAGAACCCTGCGCACCCTGACATCACCATTCTGGATGCCATTCTGCATGAAGAATTGCGCTACGAATTCAGTCAGGTTTGCCAGAACATGCTGGTTTTCGGTCAGTTGTACGATAACTTCATCTACAACCTGGTGAACGTCGCGAAAGAAGCCAATGAAACCCGAGCACTCTCCAGTGATGCCGTGAAAGAATTGCTGGATAAATCACTGGCGGAAGCCACGTCCGGTGATAGCTACACCCCGCAGGAGCGAGAATCTTTTAACCACTGGTTAAGCTATTTCATCAAGAGTTCAGCCCGCGTGGACTTTCTCAAATCAGTGGAAGAGTGGAAGAAACTGGCGTTTCCTCGCCTGTCGGACACCTTATTTGTTGTGATCACCTTTATTTTTGAGAAACTGTTGGCTGAGTATCATGAAGCCGAGCAGGAAGGTAAGAACTACAACGGCCGGATAAATCCGGTTTCCATCGGTCGTCGTAAAGATTTCTGGAACCGTTTGACCATGGGCTACCACGATCTGCTCATTCAACAGGTTCTGGATGACACGAAGCGTCAGAAGAAAACCAGCCCAGCGGCATTAATCGAACGTTTCTTCGCAGACTTTGATGAGATAAACGGATCTCTGATGTCTGCAGATCCGGTCTCATTCCCGGGCTTTCGCAGCTCTATCGAAGGGGCTCTAAACAAAGACGAAAAACCGTGTGGCGTATTAACCGGTATTGGTACCATCAAGATTGGTGATCGTCAGCAGCGTGTTGGTGCACTGGTATCCAACCTGAACTTCCAGGCTGGTGCATTTGATATGGCCAGTGCTGAAAAGTTCTGCAAATTGATGGTCGAGTGTGCCCGGCAGCAGTTGCCAATCGTGTGCTTTGTATCGTCCGGTGGGATGCAGACCAAGGAAGGGGCAGCCGCACTATTCTCCATGGCCATCGTTAACGACCGCATTACCCGCTTTGTTCGTGACAACGACCTGCCCTTGGTGATCTTTGGTTTTGGCGATTGTACCGGTGGTGCGCAGGCATCGTTCGTGACCCACCCACTGGCACAAACTTATTATTTTTCCGGCACCAATATGCCATTCGCGGGTCAGATTGTTGTGCCAAGCTACCTGCCCAGCACGTGCACCCTGTCGAACTACCTGTCAGTTTCGCCGGAATCAATGGATGGCCTGGTGCAACATCCGTTCTTCGATGATCTTGATAGCCGCTTGCGTGCGATTGACCCGGATATGCCAACCGCTCGCCACACGGTTGATGATGTTCTGGATCGTGTACTGCAGGGTTATGTCACTGCAGAGCGCTTTGCACCGGACACAGGGGATGCGACCAACGAAAGTAAAAAATATGGCAACATCGACAAAGTTCTGGTTCATGCCCGTGGCTGTACCGCCGTCAAACTGATCCGTAAAGCCCAGGAGAACGACATTAAAGTGGTTCTGGTGCAATCAGACCCGGACATGAATTCGGTCCCAGTGGATATGTTAGGACCAGAAGATCGTGTGGTGTGTATCGGTGGTAACACACCAGATGAGTCGTATCTGAACGCCAAATCCGTGCTGCGCGTCGCACATCATGAGGGGATTGACGCTTTGCACCCAGGTATCGGATTCCTGTCAGAGAGCAGTCAGTTCGCGGCTCTGTGTGGTAACCACGATATTAACTTTGTTGGACCACCGGTTTCATCCATGGAAACCATGGGCAATAAATCAAACGCCATTAACACCGCCATGCGTGTTGAGGTCCCGGTAGTCCCAGGCTCTCACGGTATTCTGACCAGCTCAGCCAATGCCGCCAGTGTGGCTGATGAGATTGGTTATCCGGTGCTGTTAAAAGCTGTACACGGTGGTGGTGGTAAGGGTATTCAGGTGGTGGAATCGCCGAATAAGATTCACAGCTTGTTCCATCAGATTTCGACCGAGGCCAAAGCTGCTTTCGGTAACGGAGACGTATACCTGGAAAAATACGTCACATCATTGCGCCATATCGAAGTGCAGGTTTTACGTGACAGCCATGGCAACACTAAGATTCTGGGACTTCGTGACTGCTCGGTTCAACGCAATAACCAGAAGATTTTCGAGGAATCCGCCTCGACCATGCTACCGCGGGAACTGGAGCAAGGTGCATACGACTTTGCCGCCAAACTGGCTGATGCCGTGAACTACGTCGGTGCTGGTACGGTTGAATTTATCTTCGATCTCGACAATAACACCATCTACTTTATGGAGATGAACACGCGTCTTCAGGTTGAACATCCGGTAACAGAACTGGTGTCGGGTATTGATATCGTCAGCACCCAGTTCAAGATCGCTCAGGGCGAAGCCATCACCGATCTGAAGCCAGTTGCTAATGGCTATGCTATCGAAGTGCGCGTCAATGCTGAAAAAGCAGTCCGCAAGGGTGATGATGTCGAATTTGTACCGACACCTGGCCGCATTCGTGACTGTGTGTTGCCGGATGAAGACCACATAGAGCTGATCTCAATGGCGGCTCCCGGTAAGCAGGTATCGCCATTCTATGACAGCATGGTGACTCAAATTATCTGTTACGGTAAAGATCGTAACGACACGATTACCAAGTTGCGCGACTACCTTGAACGGGTGCGGATAACCGGCGTGTGCACCAATATTCCGCTGCTGAAACGCGTTCTTGATGACGATGTCTTCCAGAAGGGAATCTACGACACAACCTATCTCCCGAAATTCCTCGATCGCATGGACGTGGATGCATTGATTCACGATATTGAAGAGGCCGCCGATTTATCAGCCGATGCCGTTGATGCCTCTGCGCTGGCGATTGAGGGCTCTGATGAGCTTAAAGTACTTTCGCCAAGTACCAGTATCTTCTATGGCTCGGCGTCGCCGACGGAACCGCCGTTTGTCAAAGAAGGCGATATTATCAGCATCGATCAGACCCTGTGTTTGATGGAAGCAATGAAAATGTTCACCCCGCTTAACCTGAAACAGTTCAACCGTACTGAGTCCGAACTCTACCCAGTGAAACAGCAGTTTAAGGTTACCCGAATTATGAACTCGGATGGTCAACAGGTGAACCAGGGCGATCTGCTTTATGTGGTCAAACCGCTAGACCCAGAACCGGCCTGATGAACTCTCCACTCGGTTGTAGAAAACGCCACCTATTTGTGGCGTTTTCTATAACCAATAAAGCTGACTTCGGGGGTCGAGACTACAAACCAGCGGTACATTCAAACACGCAGACTTGATCACGGGTCGAAGCGAAACAACTGCAGTCATTCAGATCATCCACACATGCCTCGGGCATACGATAGACCGCACTGGTTGGATCTGACGAACCATAACCACTGGTCACATCCTGCTCTGCAACCACCGAACAGGCATTGATAAACCGTTCGCTGACTTCCGTCACTTCAATATTAACCGGTTGGTTCGCCGCCTGGAACGCCTTGAACTTTTGATACTCACTTTGCGCGTCACTGCCGAGTACATGACTGGCAAAACATACCATAGTCATGATAAACAATGAGACGATTAACTTAAATTTGGCCATATAGCATCACAGTATGCGTTGTTGTTATCAGATCGCACAATTATGTCTGTAACGGAATTGCAATATCAAGATTTCGTATCTAAAGGAGAAGTAAAATTACTGTTAACGTTATTGATAACCATTACCAGGCATTATTGGGACTGATCAATACAAGAATGGAATGCTTTGGAGTTCAGTATCATCTCACATAATTCGAAATTCGTATCGCTGTCGCCGGTCAGTATCCAGAACCTCGCCCATGCTGATAATCACGACTTTTGCACCACCTACCCCAACATCATGGTAAACAATGCAACCTCTAGCGCTGCAACAAGGTTCTCATACTCTCGATGAGTATTCTCCCAGACCAACAAATACAGATATTCATACAACCAGCTGATAAACTGACAAGAAATATACTTTGGCCTATTACGACAACGGATGAAGAATCTGCCAACGGAGATACCATGGCCTCGCCAGAGTAGCTATAGTTAGAGCATTGCTGTTTGGGATAACCGCTTTGAATAGCCTGTCTGAGTCTAAAAAAAATAACCGCCGTCACGTCGGAATCACACTGCTGTCTTATCTGCTGACGTTCAGCTTTATTATTACCCTGGCTACGTCCGGCTTTATCCTGCTGAGTGACTATCATCGCGGTGTCAGTGAATATGAGACCAATGGTCAGCAAATTCAGAACAGCTATCAGCAAAGTATCAGTTACAGTTTATGGAATTTCGATACCCGCCAGATCGAGTCTCAAATGGCAGGTATTCTTAACTTTCCTGGTGTCGTGTATGTCTACATTGAAACAGACAATGATCTGATACACAGCGCCGGGGATGTATTAAGCCGCACGGACCAGCGCCATTCATTTCCACTGATTTTTCAGAATCCGGGAAAAGAATATAACCTCGGCAATCTGCATATCGATATCAACTACGCGGACCTGTATGACGAGTTACAGGACAAAGCCGTCCAGATTCTGTTAACACAGTTCGTTAAAACCTTTTCCGTATCGATTTTCGTGCTAGCCATTGTCCGGGCCTTGATTACCCAACGACTGCGGATTATGTCAAATTGGGCCAGTCACTTCTCTCTGGACAATCTTGAATCAGCACTGGTGCTGAATAGCCGCTCGGAAAAACAAGACGAATTGGACCTGGTTGCGGCTGCTATTAATAAAATGCGTAACACTTTAAAAGCCGATATCGTCGAGCGTGAAAAAAGTAAAGCGCAACTTGAGGAAACAAAAGAACAGCTGTCCATCGCCGTGGACAACGCCGCACTCGGATTGTGCCAATACAATAGCCAGACCGACAAAATAAGCTGTAACCATCACTTCGCCCAACTGCTTGGCAGCAACCAGAAGGAACTGGAAGCCAGCGAACATCCGATGGAAAGATTCCGCGAGCTGTTTCATGGTGAACAAAATGTTGAACTCAGAGAGCGTTTCAATCAGCTGCTGTTTGGCCGCGTCAACCGTATGCAAACCTGCATTCAGGTAATTAATCTGAATCATGAAGAGAAGTTTCTTGATACCACCATTCAGGTGATCTCTTACCACGAAAGTCGTCCGCTGGATATTTTGCTGTGTCTTGTGGATAAGACCAAAGAGCAAATTGCCACCCGTAAGTCTCAAGAATTGGCCGTCAACCTGGAAAACAAAGTCACAAAACGCACCGAAGAACTTTACGAAGAGCAACAGCGAGCCAAAGCCAATATTCAGAAACTGACTGGCCAGCTGGAACGCTTCCAGCAAAGTCAGATTAACCAGCTGAACACCCGGTTTAATATTTTATTGCTGGAATATCTGAAGACCAAAAATCACAAAATGCTTGATCTGCTGGGCCAGTATCTGGATCTTGAAATCAACCAACCTTCACGCAGTCTTGATCTGAGTTCGATGATCACGGAATGGCTGCAGCAACATCAGCAATTACACCATGTGAGCATTAACCAGGATTTCCCCCTAACGCTGATACTGGAAGAAAACGATAAACTGATTGCGTTTTTACTGCACTGTTTGATCCTGCAGGAGCCATTATTAGACATTACAGATGCATTAGCCCTACGTCTGACCCTGAAGGGAGACCACGCCTATCTTGCAATGAAGTTCACAACCAGAGACAGCCTGAAGAATGAAGACGGGTCTTTGCCGGAAGCATGGCTGCTGTGTGACTACATAGTCAGTAGCCAACTTCAGGGAGAATTGACCCGCCAGATACACGCCAACGAGCTATTGATTGACTTCAGTTTCTC
Source organism: Saccharospirillaceae bacterium (assembly GCA_022448365.1). NCBI lineage: Bacteria > Pseudomonadati > Pseudomonadota > Gammaproteobacteria > Oceanospirillales > Saccharospirillaceae > Saccharospirillaceae bacterium. The sequence continues at coordinate 554,624 of JAKVCS010000003.1, forward strand.
CCTGAACCGCAGTCATGATCGCTAAGGGCTCAGGCGCTGCTTATGCCAGCCTCCGTTACCGTCGGTAATGTATTCAACCCGATCATGTAACCGGTGCGCGCCCCCCTGCCAGAATTCCATGCGCAAAGGCTTGATGCGATATCCCCCCCAAAAATCCGGTAGCGGTACAGTCTGACCTTCGAACTGATCAGATACTGCAGCAAACTTATCTTCCAGCTGCTGGCGATTCTCCAGCGGTCGACTTTGTGCAGATGCCCAGGCACCGAGCTGGCTTTCACGCGGACGGGAATGAAAATATTGCTCAGCCTCTTCCCGTGAGATTTTCTCGACCTCACCCTGAATCTGAACCTGACGCTCCATGTCAATCCAGAAAAAATGTAATGATGCTTTTCCGTTATCGCCGAGCTGCTGACCTTTATTACTTTCATAATTAGTGAAAAATACGAAGCCCTCATGGTCATAACCTTTTAACAGAACAATACGCTGCCAGGGCTGGCCATTCTGATCACAACTGGCCAGCGTCATCACCGTGGGTTCAGCAGGTTCTGTCTCACGGTATTGCTCAAACCAGGCATGGAACTGGGTAACTGGATCGGGAGCACAGGTTTCTTCGTCCAACCTGCCTTGCGTGTATTCCTTACGTATATCAGCGATATCCACCATAACAACCTCATTTATTTCTATCAGCACCCATTATGAGAAACCCGGCGCTTTAATCCAATGACTTGAAACAATCAACTGGCGTTTAAACCGGAATTGCCGGCCAAAAGCAGCACTGACCCCCCTGCATAGCCGCGAAGCATAAAAGGCTGCATGTCAGAAACCAAGTCACTTGGTAACCGGATTGGCAGCATTTGAGTGCTCAAGGGGGATTATTATCTATCCATATTCTGTGGCCTGGCGTGATTTGTTATGATGAGGGCCTGCTCCGCGTTACGCAGTAAGTCTAACCAATAACTGGAAGTCTATGTCTGATACCAACTATCCAACGGCACCGCTAAGCCGGCGTCTGGCCGCAATGATCTACGATGGTCTGATTTTAATTGCACTTTATATTATGGCGGGATTTGCGGTGGTCGCTGTGATTAAGGCTACCAATAATAATCAGTTCCCCGGAGAACTTCCGGCCGCTGTTAATTTGTCCTTGATGTTTATCATCGCTTTCTTTTACTACAGCGATTCCTGGCGTCGCCGCAATGGACAAACCGTTGGAATGAAAGCCTGGGGGCTGAAGTTAGTCAACGATAACGGCGGCCGATTGCAACTCAGCCAATGCATGTTGAGAGTAGGAACCGGTTTCTTTTCCCTGGCCGTCTTCGGCCTGGGTTTTCTCTGGGCATTAATCGACAAAAAACAACGTAGCTGGCACGACATTGCATCCGTTAGCCACCAGGTTTTTATTCCCAAAGAAATGCGGCAGAAAAGTTAACCAAACCGAAGCATGCGTAAGGCGGCTAACCTGCCTTACGCAACATCCAAAAGCCAATGCTGAAACATCCGACAATTGGTATGACACTGGCCCATACCGGCTCAAAACCGAACACAATACTGGCAGGAGCTAACAACTCTTCTGCGTATTTGTATACCAGCCCCACAAGAATGCCTGAGAAGATGCGATAACCTGGTGTCACCGCCCGCAATGGACCAAAAATAAACGAAATCCCTAATACCACCAGAGCAAATGTGCCTAGTGGTTGGGATACTTTACGCCAGAACGATAGCAAATAGTTGTCTGCATTCAGCCCCTGGCTTTCCAGGTAACGGGTGTAACGATAGAGATTCGAGATCGACATATCCCGCGGCTGAACCATCACCACATTAAGACTTTCAGGCGTCAGACCGGTTTTCCAGATGAGGTTGTTGAAAGTTTGTTTCGACGTTCGCTCGTCGGCGACTGAAATATCGGTAACCTGTTCCATTAACCACTGTTCACGCTGATAAATCGCACGCTTGGCACTGCGAATACGCTGCAATCGGGCGCCATCATCAAACTGATAGAGTGTCAGCCCATGAAGCACACCGTTAGGTTCAATGGCCGTAAAGCGCATAAACTCATTGCCTTCACGATGCCAATAACCTCGTCCTTTGTTACTGAGAGTCTCGGCTTTTCCCTGAGCCACGGCACGTTGAGATTGAGCAATGCGTTCAAGAGATGGAATGGCGTATTCAGCAATCAACATGCTGATAACCATTAATAACGCCACCGGCTTCATGACCGCCAGAGAAATGCGGCCGACGGAAATACCCGCTGCCCGCATCACCGTCAGTTCACTGTTAGCCGCCATAGTCCCAAGGCCTGCTAAACAGCCAATCAAACAAGCCATTGGCATATATTCGTAAGCACGACGAGGCAAACGCATACCAATAAACTGCAATGCTTCGACGAACTGATAATCACCTTTCAGCCGCCCTAATTCATCCACCAGTCCAAAAATACCGTCAAGACCAACAATGACCAGCACAACCATCAGGCTGGCAAACAGTACATTTCGGGCGACGTATTGATCCAAACGATTCACAGCTGTCTCACCTTATAACGACGCATCCATTCAGGCACCAGCATCAACCCAACGCCAATCATCAGATAAACGAAATGTAATCCCCAGATTGCACCATCCGCCGGGATTCTGCCCTTTTCGATCATACCAACCAGACCAATAATCAATGAGATATACAACATAAACAGAACAATGGCAGGAAATAATTTGGCGAACTTTCCCTGACGCGGATTCACTTTCGACAATGGAAAAGCAATCAGGGTGACAATGGGCACCATAAGAATTAACGAGATACGCCAGCGCAATTGCCCCTGATGTTTTGGGTTATCAGAACCAATCAGGTCCATGGTCGGTACTGCTTCCTTACGCAATTTCCGCCGTGCTTCAGGTTCATCCGCAATTTTGACTCCGTATAATTCGAAATCCAGACTTTGCATCGCCAGTTGCCCTGGAGTGACGTCATAGCGCTTACCATCATGCAGCTCAAGAAAACGTGATCCGGTTTCGTCACTGACGTATTGGGTACCCCGTTTCGCTACCAGCAATGATGTTCCATCGGCGATAAATACATTGCGCATTTCCGATTTATCGTCCGATAAACGTTCTGCGTAGGTGACGCGTGAACCTTTTTCGGTACTTTGGAAACGTCCGGGAGCCAATAATTCAAACTCGGTCAGTTGTGATTGTTTTTTATACAACTCTTCCATTTTCTGAGCACCCCATGGGCTCAGATACAGAGTAAAAGAGGCAACTAATAACGTTAGTGCTGCTGCAGGAATCATGGTGTAACCCAACAAACGACGGTTGGAGAAACCCGTTGCGGTTAACACCGTCATTTCACTTTCAGCGTACAAACGACCGTAGGTGAGCAGAATTGAAATAAATAATGCCAGCGGCAGGATCATTTCCAGAAACGAAGGAAGGCGCAGTAATAAAGTAAAGAATACGATCTCCAAAGAGACTTCACCAGCGGCAGCGGATGCCAGCTGGCGGATCAATCGACCACTCATCAGGATCATCAGCAACACCGTGGTCACTGCAAACATAGAACCAGCCAGCTCCCTGGCCAGGTATCGAAATAAAATCAAACTAAAAATCCTTAAAAAACTGCCAGACCTTGTAATCTAAAAAACAGGCAGCATCTATACTCTTTAACACTTATACAACATCATGCTGCAGGAGCAAGTATGCAATATCGGGTTTCCCAGAATTCTGCCACCGACGTCCAGGCGAGCTGTATTGTCGTCACTCTCGACCAGACAGGCAAGCTATCTGAAGCTGCAGAGGCAATAAATAACGCTGCAAACGGTTTTTTACAGGCTCGGATCAATGCCGGAGATATCAGCGGCAAACTGGCAGAAACTCTACTACTGCCTGGTGTCGACGGTATCCGTGCAGAACGTGTACTGCTGGTTGGCAGTGGCGATAAACCACAAACCACCGAAACTGCGCTCAAAGTCCTCAATGCCATAGCCGCCGCGAGTGCCAAATTGCCTGGGTCCGTGGCGCTCAGTATCGACAATCTGGTCAGCGAAGAAGTCAGTGAGTCCTGGTTAGCTGAGCAAACAGCGATGGCCTATGGCCGCAGCCAATACCGTTTCACTGCTACCAAGCCACAAAACGATACCGACAAGGCAGAGAAAACAACCGAACACATTATCTGGTTGGGTAATGCTGTAAGCAGCCAGCTGGAAAAAGGTGAGGCCATCGCCCAAGGGGTGAATTACGCTCGCGATCTCGGTAATCTGCCAGGAAATATTTGTACCCCAAACTACCTCGCTGAAGAAGCTGAAAAGCTGGCAGAGAATCCCGCCATTGAGACCATCATTATCGATGAAGATCAGATGGAAGCGATGGGTGCTGGCGCCTTCGTATCCGTTGCCAAGGGTTCCATTGAACCGGGTAAGCTGATCATTATGAAATACTCCGGGGCCGATAACCCTGACGACGCACCTCACATCATCCTTGGCAAGGGCATCACATTTGATACCGGTGGCATCAGCCTCAAGCCGGGCGCTAAGATGGATGAAATGAAATACGACATGTGCGGCGCGGCTTCGGTTCTGGGCACCATGCAGGCAGTGGTTTCACTGCAACCTAAAGTAAACATCATTGGCATGATCACCAGTGCTGAGAACATGCCATCAGGGCACGCTTCCAAACCGGGGGATGTAGTAACCAGCTTGTCGGGGAAAACCATCGAAATTCTTAACACGGACGCAGAGGGTCGTCTGGTCCTGTGTGATGCACTGACCTACGGTATCGATAACTTCAAACCTGCATCCGTCGTTGATATCGCCACATTGACCGGTGCCTGCATGGCGGCACTGGGGGCTGTGAATTCTGGTCTCTTTACTCAGGATGAGGGGCTGGCAAATGAGCTGCAGCAGGCAGCACTGCATTCGCGTGATAAAGTCTGGCGGCTACCACTGGAAGACGATTATCAGGAGTTACTGGATACCAATTTTGCCGACATGGCCAACATTGGTGGCCCGCTGGCTGGCGCAACAACGGCAGCCTGCTTCCTGGCACGTTTCACCGAAGGTACTCCATGGGCTCATCTGGATATCGCTGGCACTGCCTGGGGTGGCGCAGGCAAAACCAAAGGTGCCAGCGGCCGTCCGGTTGCTTTGCTGGTAAATTACTTACTGAATAAATAGTCTCCGTACTCCCTCCTCCCTCTCTGCTGGATGACAACGGCTTTGAGGGTTGAGGGTAACCGCCACAGCAGTCACTGGACTGCCATGGCCAATATCCTCCGGAACCTATTTCACACCTTTTCTGTCACATCTGCACACTTTGCTTGTCGTTTCTGACTGTTACCATCTGGACAACGACATTAATAACAGCAACAAAAAACAGGAACATCCGATGGCACTCAGTGAAATTCTCAACAGCCGCTATTCCGTACGCGCATTTAAAAAAGAGGCGGTTGATCAGACGACCCTGAAAGATATTTTTGCACTGGCACAAAAGTCTCCCTCTAACTGCAATGTGCAGCCATGGAAAACCTATGTGGTATCCGGCGAGCAAAAAGATCAGTTAAAAAATAAACTGATTGCCGCTGTGATGAAACAACAGCCACCCTCTCCGGATTTTGATTGGAAAATTGCTTATCAGGGAATCCACCGCGAACGTCAGTTCGGCTCAGCAGATGCTCTTTACAGCGCTATGGGTATTGAGCGTGAGGATAAGATGAAACGCAACATGGCGATGCTGCGCAATTGGGCTTTTTTTGATGCACCACATGTCGCCTTTTTCACCATGGATAAATATCTGGGTATTATGGGGGCGGTCGATATTGGTATTTACGCCCAAACTCTCACGCTGCTGTTAAAAGAACGCGGTATCGACAGTTGTATGCAAGGTGCGCTGGGCCAATTTCCGCAAGAAGTGCGGGAATTTTTACAGCTGCCTGAAGACGCCGGTATATTATTTGGTATGTCATTTGGTTACGCGGACGATAACGCTGATGCCAATAAAGCCCGCACGGATCGTGCTCCATTGGAAGAAGCCGTGTCTTTCATTTAATCAGAAACAGAAACGTAATTTACTGGCGCTGGGGGTCAGTCCACTCCAGCGTTTAAAAGCACGACGAAAATTCGTGGTGTCGTTAAAGTTCAGAAATTGCGCTACCCGCTCATTACTCCAGCCATTGACATGAAATAAATACAAACTGGTGTGCAATCTCGCCTGATCCTGCAATTGCTGGAAGCTGGTGTTGTGTTTTTTTAACTTACGTTTAAACGTCGCCGGACTCATGAAGAATGCCTCGGCGGCGACCTCAAGTCCGGGCGAACGCTGAATCCTTGCCATTAACCACCGATAAACCGCCTCTGCCATAAATGGCGCCGCCAGCGAGTCATTCCAGTGTTGCTCACATTCCCGTTGCAGTACCCGTCGCGCAGTTAGTGTCATGGTCATTTGACTGGCCCGGCGCAAGAATGGTTTATTCAACCAACACTTCTCGATCATCATTACGTCGATACCCGCACCAAACTGAAGATGGTCGCCAAGATTTAATTGATATTGCTCAACATATGTTGGCTGTTCATGACTGAAGGCAAACCGCCAGGGCAAGCGTTCGTCATGCAACCAGCGACTCGCGGCAACCACGGCAGTCATGGTCATCTCGATCAGGAAGGTGTGGTGTTCAGCTAAGCCAGTAGCCGGAATCCAATGGAGGTACAGATTGTCTGCATCCTGATAAATACGCGGTGTTAACAGAGGCGAAAATACCCGTCGATACTGACCAAGAATATCAATAAATTGTTGCAGATTTTCAGCACTCGTCAGCAATTGGCTATAACAACCACAGTGGCCAGGCAAGGCGCTGGCTCCCCAGCGAAAGCTGAGATCATGATCCTGTTCCAATTGCTGCGCATTTTTAATTAGCTGCAACAACTGATCAGCAGACAACCGCTGCTCACCGGCTCCAAGGTCATCATAAAAAATTCCGGTACCGCGTAAAACCCGGTGACTACTGATATCACGAGCCACCAGCATGTCGATTAACAAAGCGGGTTGCCAATGAGCAGCAATCAATTTCTCACTCGATTCCGTCCATAAAGCCGTACCGCTCATGACACCGCCGCCGGAATCTCAGAGTAACGTTTGGCTATCAGACTTTGGTTGGCCTGACGAATCAATGTTTCTCCATCAAACACCTCATCATCAAAACTATCCAGATTCAATAATGACGACATACCAACACTGATACGCTGATAGTGTGTAGCACCGCTCTGTCGTAATTTAAAAGCAAAATACTGAACAGCCAGCTGTAATTCATTGCCTATTACACGGGCTTTTGCCGGTGGTGTGTGTGGTAGCAAGACAGCAAACCGATCACCGCCGTAGCGACAGATTAAATCGCCATCGCGTAAATTCAGTAATAAAACTTCGCTGATTTCATGCAGCAGTCTGTCACCTTCCCGGTGACCGAATTGACGATTGATTGCGGTAAAATCATCAATATTAATCATCAGTAAAGACAGCGGTAACTCTTCGTTACGCTGAATAAAACTCTGGATTTGTTTTTTCAGATAATCTACTTTACCAATCTGAGTCAAACGGTCGAGCATGCGGTGCTCGCGAAAAACACGCTCACGTTTTCTTAATTGCTCATTAATTGCCAGCTGTTCACTGTGCCAGTGAAATAACCCATAAGTCAGCAACGCGATGCCTATCGGCATGGCCACGTTTTCCAGCCATTGATCCCACCACTGAGGATTGGGCAGATGAATAAACTCATCAATGCTGTCTTGCCACAACGCCAGGAACATAAAACCCAGACCAAGCATTAGCAGATCGGTGACCCTGCCCGCAGGGCGGCTGCCCAGAATCAGTATCATCCATACTGCCAGAGCAACAGCACTGCCACCTTCACCGACGACGTCGAGCCAATCGATAGCATTCATCGCTTTTGCTTCGCCTATCCATAACGTCGCCGTAAAAGAAGTCACGAGCAAACCACCAATCAATAACAATTTATGTCGGTGTAAATTCAGAGTGCGCCACATAAATAATTTCTGCCGGTTAATACATCATTGGGATTATCCAGCCGCAAATGACAGTTATGTGACATCCCGTACTATTGCTGAGGGGTCGATTCGGCTCAGCAGAAATCCGGTTAAAGCCCGGGTCTTTTCAGCTCACCCTACGAGTTATGCCCGCTGGCGAATCGATCTGCAGGCCCCAAGATAATGCAAATCGGTTTAAACAGCCGGTATCAGGGGTCATATCGGCTCAAACGTCCACGTGCTAAACACTGAAACCAGAGTATTAAAAGCACACTCTGTGTAACTGTCACAGAATTGAAATACGACATTTCTATGGTCGCTGCCATCACAAAAAAGTACCCGAATGGAGAGAAATACATGTCGTCTTTAAAGAATCGACGGACCATGAAACCGCTGGCCGCGACTATCGCTTTACTGGCTGCCGGAATGACTCATGCTGATGGCAGTGTCGAAGGCCGTTTGATTGATGCCATGGGCAAAACCACCTACACCGATGCGGTGGTGCGCGTCGAAGAATTAAATCGTGAAGTATTGACCGGGGCCAGTGGTCGCTTCCGCTTACCGGTATTACCTGCAGGTGATTACACGCTGTCAGTGATCATTGGTGGTGAGCAGGTGAAACAGTACAGCGTCGTGGTTACCGACGGTGAAACGGCCAAAGCGACCATTCTGTTAAACGACAACAACGACTCGATGGAAGAAATTCTGGTTATCGGTCAGGCTGCACAAATACAGCGCGCTCTGGACCGCCAGCGTTTCGCCGACAACGTCGTCAGTGCCATTAATGCCGATGCCATTGGTCAACTACCAGACAGCAACGCCGCCGAAGCCTTACAGCGAGTGCCGGGTCTGTCGATCGAACGAGACCAGGGCGAAGGCCGCTTTGTTCGTGTTCGCGGCATCAGTCCTGACCTTAATGCCGTCACCGTGAATGGTACCCAATTACCAGCACCGGAAGGCGGCCGCCGCGCCGTGGCACTGGACGTAATGCCATCGGATCTAATCAGTTCTCTGGTTGTCACGAAAACTCTGACACCTGATATGGACGCTAACGCCATTGGTGGTTCCATTGAAGTTGAAAGCCTGTCAGCACTGGAACGCGATGGTTTGTTTTACAGCGCCCGTGTGGAGGCGTCTTACGATCAGCACGAGGAACAAACCAGCCCGGCGTATTCGTTCACCGCAGGCAATACATTCGATTTGTCTGAAGGCCGCCGTTTAGGGGTTGCTGGCGCATTCAGCTATGACAATCGAAAATTCGGTTCCGATAATGTTGAGACCGGTGGTAAATGGAAATTCGATGATGGCAAAGTTGAAGGTCTCGAAGAAATGCAGATGCGTGAATACACGCTCGAGCGTGAACGTATTGGCGCAGCACTGAATTTTGATCTGGAACTGGATGCATCTAACAACTTGTATTTACGTACCCTATACAGCAAATACACAGATGATGAACAACGCCAGCTGAGTGAAATTGCCTTTGGTGCCCTGGAGGATGACGATGGTGAAATGGTGTTCGAAGGTGGTGAGCGCATGCCGGGAGCCACTGGGTTAGCAGAAGCCAAACGTGAATTAAAAGATCGTGAAGAAACTCAGAAAATTGTTTCCACGACGTTTGGTGGTGAACACTTTGTTGACGACTGGACCGTCGAATATGCGCTGGGGTATTCCAAAGCAGAAGAAGATGAGCCAGGCGGCGTTGAAGCCGTGTTTGAACTGGATGACGATGTTGTTGGCAACGAATACCTGAGTAACATCGGCTTCAGCAACAGCCGCAAACCACGTTTAATTGCCAGTGATGACTTCTATGCCGCCAACAGCTACAAAATTGATGAGATTGAACAACAAAAAACACTGGTGGAAGATAAACAAACGTCGTTTAAATTTGATATTACCCGCGATCTGTTTATTGACGACAACCCTGCCCTGATTAAATTCGGCGTAAAATCCAGTGTCCGAAAAAAGACTCAGGATGAAGACGTTCGAATTTTCAAAGATGTTTCAGACGAATCATTAAGTAGCTATGCCAACGGCAAAGTAGATTATGAATTCGGCCGATTTGGACCAAAGATTTCACCATCTAAGGTTCGCAATGCTATTAATGGTGTCGCTGCAGAGATTGATGAAGAAGGAAAAATGCTGGCTTCTGATGATGAAATAAGAGAAGACATCAAAGCCGCTTATGTTATGGGCCGGATTGATATTGAGCAATGGCGTATTCTCGCCGGAGTTCGCCATGAAAGCACCAAGACCAACCTGCAAGGCTATTCCATCACAGAGGGTGATGATGCACCGGCGACGGCAGAGAAGATTGAAGTCGATAATGACTACAGCCATACCCTGCCCGCATTACACCTTCGCTATCAGCTGGGTGACGCGACACAGGTACGTGCCGCCTGGACCAACTCAATCGCCCGTCCATCTTTTGAACAAATGCGCCCTGGATTTTCGTCCAATGCCGATGGCGATGAAGCAGAAACCGGTAACACCGATCTGAAAGCGATGGAGTCGGCCAACTTCGATTTAGGTATTGAGCACTTTACCGGCGCTGCTGGAGTGATTTCTGCTTTTCTGTTTCACAAAGACGTTGATCACTTTATTTTCGAAACCGACCTGGCTGGTAGCGGAAAATACGCAGCAACTGACTATAAAGAAGTTAAGTCGTTCCGTAACGGCGAGCAGGCAACCATCACCGGCCTCGAACTGGCATTCTCGCAAAAGCTCGACATGCTGCCATCACCGTTTGACGGCCTGCTGCTTTCCGCAAACGCCACATTCAGCGAATCTGAAGCCCGTATCGAAAGCAGTAAAGAAGATGACGGTGCCTTTGAAATTATTACACGCGATATCCAGATGCCCAATCAATCTGATCTGACTGGCAACTTTACCGTGGGTTATGAAAAAGGCGCATTAATGTTACGTCTCGCGGCCAACTATAAATCGGAATACCTACTGGAAGTTCAGGACCCAACAGAGAAAAGTGAAGATATATACCAAGCGGCTCAGACCCAGTTAGATTTCAGTTCTGCTTATACGATTAACTCGCAGTGGAAGGTAACGTTTGATATATCCAACCTGACCGATGAACCGTACTACAGCTACCAAAATAGCGAACAATATAATGCCCAATATGAAGACTACGACCCAACCTACCGTCTGGGTGTGAGCTTCCATAACTTCTGATAGCAGATATCAAGTAACTAAAATCTTAGAAAAATCCGGGTAATGTCATTTTCACAACTGACATTACAGACTGGCACACGAAAATCGTTATTGACTTTCGTGTGCTCAAAAAACTTGTATGAATACGGCTATGATAACGTTTAAAAAATCAATATTCACAAACCTGCTGATACTACCAGCATTGATCAGTTTATTATCAGGCTGTGGACAGAAAAGCAGTGCATCGGCAACCCTGGCGCAAAATCCAGCACAAACAACAGTGCAGTCGTTGACGACACAACCGTTTCCGGGAACAGCGATTGATGCGACCTACCTCAATGGTCAGCTGATAACCATTGGTGAACAACTATCGATTAATGGGCAAACTTTTGATATTGAGAGCGAATTTCTTGATCAACGCGGCGACCTCATTGCTACACTCAATAGCGATAATCAGCTAGTAATCGTCCATCCAAAAAGCAACAAGATAGCGCTCTCCGATACTATTCCCTACCCCCTGGAAACCTTATGCTTGTATCAGGATCAGGGATTACAGGTTTTTTTGCTGGATGAACGTCACATGGCCCACCAGATGTTGGTCACTCTCGACGATAATGAAGTTAACCTCAGTAAAATCCGTGAATTCCCGATGCCACCTGCAACGAAATATTGTGTTGCTGACGATGCATCCCAACGACTGTTTGTTTCTGAAGAAAACATCGGCGTCTGGTCTTACAATGCTCGCGCAGAGAGTGAAATCGCTCGTTCGCCGGTTGCATTGGTTGCGCCATTTGGACGTCTTGATAAAAATTCAGGGCCGTTAGCAATTAATAATCATCGTCTGTGGATTGGTGAAGGGGGTCATTCAAAATTGCACCGTCTGAGCCTGAACAATTTCTCCGATATGCACAGTTACCAGCTGGATGATGGAATCGCTATGGATACTTTGTCTGCGAGCCATTTCGAGCAATACCAACAACTATTTTTGCTAAACGATTATTCCGGTGAGTTATTACGAGCAAGCTTGAAGCAAACAGCGGATGATTCACTCAAGGCGAATATCACAAACAACCGCATCATTAATATTACGCCAACAGCAGAAACCGACCCCGTCATAACCGATGGCGATGCTGCTGATGATCCAGCGATCTGGGTTCACCCTACTGTACCTGAAAAAAGTCGGATTTTAGGTACTAATAAAAAATTTGGACTTCATATCTATGATATCCAGGGTAATACCTTACAGACCCTGACATCCGGTCGGATTAATAACATTGATGTGCGTCAGGGTTTTACCTATCAACAATCTGCCGCCGATATTGCCAGTGCCAGCCAGCGCGATAATAACAGCATTGCCCTTTATCGGATCGACCCGAACACAGGCGTTACAACCATGGTCAGTGGTATACAGACAACTCTTGATGAGGTGTACGGTTTGTGCATGGGCCGTGGTGTGAATAACGAAATGTATGTATTTATAAATGACAAAGACGGTCGCTTTGAGCAATACCAGGTGATTGATTCGGATACTGGCTGGAGTGGCAAACTGGTGCGTGAGTTCTCACTAACAACTCAACCAGAGGGCTGCGTCAGCGATGACAAACATCAGCGTCTATTCCTGGGAGAGGAAAATTACGGCATTTGGACGCTGGACTTGTCCGATAACAATTCAGAACCGCAGTTAATTCAGACACTCAACGATGCTAAAGACACGAACCACCTGCATGCAGATATTGAAGGCATGGATATTTACCACGGTAAAGAGCAAAGTTATCTGGTTGTTTCCAGTCAGGGCAACGACAGCTATGTATTGTTCGATACCCTTCCGCCGTTTGCTTATCAAGCGCACTTCCGTATCGGCATGAATACCGGCCTGTTACCAGCAATAGATGGCGCGTCCGAAACCGATGGTTTAACCGTCAGCTCGGCGTATATGGGGTCACAATATCCTGAAGGTCTATTAGTGGTGCAAGATGGCCGCAACCTGATGCCAGAAGAGTTCCAGAATTTTAAACTGGTTTCCTGGAAAGATATTCGCGAAGGGCTAATGCTGAAATAGTCACGATACAGGTTATCAATCATTAAGCCTCTGAAGAAGTTCATAAAAAGCCGCCGTCAGATTTTAAACGGCCCCACAACAATCTGACGGCGGCTTTTTCCGAATTTATCGTGCAGCGGCATCCTGCCAGGTCAGCCATACCCGTAAATCAAACTCGAGCTGATGATAATCAGGCTCCATATGACAACAGAGATGATAAAACGCTTTGTTATGATCCATCTCTTTCAGATGAGCCAGCTCATGTACCACAATCATCCGTAAAAAGGCTTCAGGAGCATCACGGAAGCGGTTGTCGATATGAATTTCTTTTTTCGCTACCAGTTTACCGCCGTGGAGCCGAGAAATCCGCTTATGCAACCCAAGTGCATTATAGGCTGGCGCCTTATCGCTGTACTCCACCTTACTCAGCGGCGAGGACTTACGTAAATAGCGGTTTTTCAGCTCTATCGTATAATCGTACAACGCTTTATTACTGCGGATATTGTGAATACCAGGGTAGCGTTTTTTGAGTACCTCCCCCAGCTGGCCATTATCCAGCAGCTGTTGCACCTGATCAGTCAGGTGTGATGGGTAATGCTTTATGTATTCAGAAACCAAACCAGATCACCACGCGAATTAAACAGTGCGGGCTGACCAAACGATACGACCAACAACCGGGTTATCTTCCAGCGCGGTTAAATCCAGCTGCCAGCTGTCATAATCACGATTATCGCTGTTTACCTGAAGCTGTTTGCCTGTTTGCTGCAGCCGTTTGGTAACCAGTCCTCGCTCACTATTCAGCAAATACACTGCGTTGTTACGTACTGTACGTTGAGTCATATCCACCAACACCTGATCGCCATCAAACAGCGTCGGTTCCATGCTGTCACCGTCAACGGTAACAAACACCAACTGCTCACCACTGATACCCAGCTGCCGCGATAAAAACGATTTATTAAAGGTGAAATAATCTTCCACCGCTTCACTGTCGGTTAATGCACCGGCACCAGCACTGGCTTTTACATCAAACATTGGCGCCACTACCTGATCTCCTGGGTTTAGCACGCCAGCGGGATTGGCAGATTCATTCTGTTCGCCGGTCAACAGCCAGGTAATATCAACCCGGAATTCTTCGAACAGCTGCTGTAAATAGGCCATCGACGGTCGTCCTGAACCACGACAGATTTTATAAATATGGGACGCCGATTTTCCCGTCATCTCAGCAAATTGCTTCTTATTACCTGCCGCTAATTGATCAATCACGGTTTGAAAACGATACGCCAGGGACATAATTACTCCGGAACTCAAAAAACGGCTACTTCAGCTAACGGCAACCAAAATGGCGGGCGATTATACCCGCCGGAAATCGCATGTGGTAGCCAAAAACTCAGACTGCAATGAGGCCCGATTATTTACGGCGACGGCGGTTGCCACTGACTTTCCCATGCGCCCGTTGCTTAGCACGACGTTTCTGAGCACTGCGGCTGTTTTTATTATTTTCCGGAATATCGCGCGTCAGGTCTGGCTCATAACCTTCCAGCCATTGTTGTGGTAAGCGTGCATCAAGGATTACCTCAATTTCTTCCAGCAAATACTCTTCTCCCAGACTCATCAGCGTAATCGCGAGGCCATCATGCCCAGCCCGTCCGGTTCGGCCGATTCTGTGAATGTAGTCTTCGGCGATATAAGGCAAATCAAAATTAATGACCGTATTGAGCTGTGGAATATCGATACCTCGTGCAGCGACATCGGTAGCAACCAGCACCCGGGTTACTCCTTCTTTAAACGCCTCCAATACCCGTTCACGCGCCCCCTGGGATTTATCACCGTGAATCGCCTTAGTAGCCAGGCCGTCTTTGCACATTTCGACAGCCAGCTGATCAGCACCCTGTTTGGTTTTGACAAAAATCAGAACCTGGTGCCAGTTCTTACTGCCGATCAGGTGCGACACCAGCTCACGCTTACGTTCAGTATCCACCACATACACTTTTTGTTCGACAGTAACCGCAGCGGTGTTGCGTGCATCCACCTCAATCAATACCGGATCGGTCAATAATTGTTTACTCAGTTTGAATATTTCATCGCCAAAGGTTGCAGAAAAAAACAACGTCTGACGCTTACTGGGTAGTCGTTTCAGAATCTGCTGAATTTCGTCGATAAAACCCATGTCGAGCATCCGGTCAGCTTCATCAAACACCAGAGTCTGTAGCTGCGTTAAGTCCACTGCACGCTTAAACACCAGATCCAGCAATCTTCCGGGCGTAGCCACCAATACCTCACAGCCGTTTGCCAATGCTTCTAACTGAGGATTCAGGCTCACCCCACCGTATGCCAGTTCGATTCTGACAGATGTAAATTGAGCGTACTGGCAAAAACTTTTATGAACTTGCTGGGCCAGCTCACGTGTGGGCGTTAAAACCAGAACCTGCACCGCATTATTTTCAGCCAGCGCCTCCTTCTCTTTGGTGTGACTTGTCAATATGCGATTGAGCAATGGCAAAGCAAAGGCAGCGGTCTTACCAGTACCGGTTTGCGCACCTGCCATCACGTCAGCACCATTGGTAACCTCAGGAATTGCTTGTTGTTGAATAGGCGTTGGCTGCTGATATCCCAATTGCTTTAGCGCCTGCTGTAAATCCGGGTGCAATTGAGAAAAGGTGAAACTCATAATTAATCCGCTGATCGCTTAACAATAAACCGATTAGGTCACTCGGTTGCTGAAAGCGCGAGAGTAGCATATTTATAAGCTGTACTGTTCTTCGTCAGTCTTTGATTTGTAGTACGTATCCGGCCCATACATGTCTGTGTCTCCCAGGTTCGGATGCTTAGTGCGGCGCAGCAACACTCAAAGGAGAATGGGATTAAACCGATTTATGCAGGGGATTTGAGAATGCCATCATTTTATGAATAAGGGCAGGAAGAACCTGCCCCGAAACCAGCCGACTGGCTAATTCAACAGCGCTTCAATATCGCCTTCATCGGGCATAAAGAAGCTTGAGTTTGAGCTGACGATCTTTCCATCCGCCCCCACCAGATACTTGTAGAAATTCCAGCGCGGTGCCACATCCTGGCGGGCCACTTCCAAGAACATAGGGTGCGCGCCATCGCCCTTCACCGGCACTGTTGACAGCATCGTAAAACTTACACCAAAGTTCTTAAAACAGATTTCTGCTGCTTTACCCTCGTCTTTATCTTCCTGATCGAAAGAATCAGAGGATACGCCCAAGACAACCAAACCCTGGTCTTTGTATTTCTTGTGCAGCGCTTCAAGATCGCCAAACTGATCGGTAAAACCGCAATGGCTGGCCGTATTTACCAACAGAACCGGCTTGCCTGCCGTCACTTCGCACACATCCAGAATTTTGGAACTGTGCAGCTTCTTCATTTTATGGTTAAAGATGGCTGGGCAATCCTTACTGGCGTCTGTTGCAACCGGCGTTGCATCGGCTCCAGACTCTGATTGACCAGCCATCGTGGCCAGCGGCATGAACGCTATCGAAAGACCCAGCGCAAGCTTTCTGAATATTGGCTTCATAGTTTGTTCCCACTCTGCATAACAATCTGGTTTATACAAGAGTTATACAAAGTTCAGAGGGGCTTGTCACTGGTCAAATGTGTCAGATTGATGCCAGTGCTTGGCGTAACCCTTCGTCCAGTTCGTGCGGATCCACCAATAAGGCTTCTTCTTTCAAATTTGGGAATACCACCAGCAAGGTTTCATCCTGCTCTAACCCCGGCGTCCAGCGTTCCAGCCAGACATCCAGCTCCACCGCTTTGGGCTGGCAATCATTCCACTCGCCGTTACACCATTCTTTGGCATAATCCGGGTGCGGCCATACCGGCAGGCAGTTCTCTCCCTCTTCCGAACTGATGGTCACCCAACCCTCGTCATTCGCCAGACTCCAGATTTCACCGAATTGTGCGGCTTTCTTAAGGAACAGCTCATAACGCTTGTTGTTGGATAATTTCAGGGTAGCCTGATGATCTTTCTGGCTCAGGGAATAACTCATAAAGGGGATACTTTCACAGCTATAAAAACGCCCTGCATAATACGCCTATTCAGCATGCAGGGCGATGCGGATTTGTAACCAGTGACATATGCTGAGCCTTGGCCTATAACCAGCAACTCACCACGAGGCATCATTAATGAAAAACCTATAAAACTATTTTCCAGAGATTGCTTTTTATTACTGATTTCATAGCCATTGAGGTACCGCCTTTGTCGAACATAAGGTTCGTCCCCAAGAAAATATCGACTATGATTTGTCGCTATCAGAAAGACACCCAGACCAATGATTCAAGTAACCCAGATATTGCAAATACAGGGGGATGGAATTCATCGTTGTGCCGAATATGCAGCAGTTTTATAACAACTTGCTCTGCAAAATTAATTGGAAGGGCCACAAGATCACCGGAGATGCGTTTAGGCGCTGGATCAGATTCCTTATCATTGCCGAAATCAATCTCACAACCAGACAGAAACAATAGTGCCAGGGTGATAGCAAGGTAGCGTAGCACTGCCATTGAAAGTCCTTTTCCTGCGGGCAAAAGAGAGTTTGAAGATTCAGAGTTATAACGTCAGAGGTGCGATTTTGACAGATCAATCAATTCCTCTGGGTTTGACCGCATGTAAAAAAGCCGCTGCCTTGTTAGCAAAGCAGCGGCTTTCTCATTGAGACCAGAAGCATTGAATCAGCCGACGAAAATCACTTTCGCCAGCAATAGCGCGGCAATCACAATCACACTGGTATTCAGTTCGTGTGCTTTTCCACCCAGCAGTTTGGCTGCCGCATAAGTGATGAATCCGAGGGTTACACCATGTGCAATCGAAAACGTCAGTGGTGTTAACAGCAACACGACGGCAACCGGAGCGGCTTCGGTCAGATCTTCCCATGCCACTTCTTTAAGCGTAAACATCATCAGAACCGACACATAAAAGATCGCGCCAGCCGTTGCGTAAGCCGGAATCATGCCAGCCAGAGGAGCGATGAAGATGCTCAACAGGAATAACAGGCCAACAGTGACAGCGGTTAAACCCGTGCGACCACCCGCAGCGACACCGGCAACACTTTCAATGTAACTGGTCGTCGTCGATGTACCCAGCGCCGCACCCGCTACCGTTGCAGAACTGTCGGCCAGTAACGCACGACCTAAGCGTGGGACTTCACCTTTTGAGGTGTTAAGGCCAGCACGCTCACTCACCGCGATCAGAGTGCCGGAGGTGTCAAACAAATCGACAAATAAGAAGGCGAAAATAACACTTAACATAGCAACATCTAACGCGGCTTTTACATCCATGGCCATGAACGTTGGTGCCAGTGATGGCGGAGCCGACACGACACCGGTGTATTCGACATTACCGGTTACCAGAGCAACGGCCGTTACCAGCAAGATCGCCAGCATGACTGCGCCAGGAATATTGCGCTGAACAAATGCCACAATCAGGAAGAAGCCCGTCAATGCCATGGCCGGACCAAATTCAGTGAGATCGCCAAGGCTTACGAGTGTAGCCGGATGGTCAACGATAATGCCAGCATTCTTCAGAGCAATCAGCGCCAGAAAAGCACCAATACCGGCAGCAATGGCTTTCTTCAATGTGGCCGGAATGGCATTGATAATCCACTCTCGTACTTTGAACAAGCTCAGTAATATGAAGATAACACCGGAGAGAAATACAGCACCCAGTGCCGTTTCCCAGCTGTGCCCCATGCCCAATACAACGCCGTAGGTAAAGAAGGCGTTTAAACCCATTCCCGGCGCCAGTGCTACCGGCAGATTTGCCCAGAATCCCATGATAAAACAGCCGATTGCCGCAGCCACACAGCTGGCAACAAACACAGCACCATGGTCCATCCCAGCATCTGCCAGCATCGCCGGGTTAACAAAGATGATATAAGCCATGGTCAGGTAGGTAGTAACACCGGCCAACATTTCAGTTTTTACCGATGTACCAAACCGGTTTAGCTGGAACAATTTTTCTAGCATTTTGCAGCACCTTTGTGTTCGAGGCTGAACCAGCCACCGAGAGGTCAAAATTTAATGAGACGGCGATTATACCGGTCAGACAGCATTCGCCAAGATTTACCGCTCAAATACCTGACCAACATGACAAATTTTCAAGTTGATCGGCGAATGGCCGATTACGAAGAACCACAGCGGGCCAAATAGCAATTGTTAAAAAGACCACCGGACTTCACATAACAGCGCTGCCCTGTCTAAGCGCGTCACAGTTCGTTAAAATGCGCGATTTCGTTCGACCGACAAGACAACTCTCGATCTGCTCACACCCAGCAGATTTGCTACCGGAGCCAATATGAGCCGCTACAGCCAGGAAATCAAAAACGCCATCCGTACCGTTCCAGACTGGCCTGAAGAGGGTGTGATGTTTCGTGACATCATGCCACTCCTGCAGGATGCCCAGGCCTTTCGTCTGTTGATTGATAGCTTTGTTCACCGCTATCAGAACATGCAACTCGACGCGATCGCTGCGATTGATGCTCGTGGATTTATTCTTGGTGCACCACTCGCCTACGAATTGGGGTTAAGCCTGGTGCCGGTGCGTAAAAAAGGAAAGCTGCCATTTGAAACCATCACACAGGATTACAGCCTGGAATACGGCAGCGCTACCATTGAATTGCATACCGATGCATTTAAAGCTGGTGATCGTGTATTGGTAATGGATGACTTAATCGCTACAGGTGGTACTATGCTGGCCGCTTGTGAGCTGGTGAAGAAACTGGGTGCTGACGTAGTGGAAACCGCTGCAATCATCGACCTGCCAGACCTCAAAGGCGGCGAAAAACTGCGTCAGGCCGGTTTTGCCGTTTACGCTATTTGTGAATTTGAAGGCCTCTGAAACGGAGCCGGAGTTTTATGACCATACGCCACTTTGTTACGCATCAGATCAGTAAAGATCCGAAAGAACCGGCTGCCGCTCTTCACTGCAGCGAACAGGAAGCCAACTTCGACGACGAACACAGTGAGCGTTTTTACTCCCAGGCAACCAGTCAGCTAAAAGGGATTCTGACCCAGCGCGCCGGTAAACGTTATGGTGCCTTCCACCCGGAGGTCACCCTGATGCGGGCGCAAATCCAGGACTGGAAAGGTGATCGGCAGAACTTTATGTCGCTCACCCGCCGCCTGAGTAAATACTTCGCCAACAGCCTTGATAACACAGAGTTTGCGATCGACGGCTACCTCGCCTTTATATACGAGGAACTGGCCGACAGCGATCGGTTTTATGTATTTCATTTACGCCGCAAAACCAGCGTGTCCATCAACAGCGATATGACATTGTCTGAAACCCACTATATCGATTTCTCAAATACCGGCTTCGGAGTCATGATCAACCTGACTGATTGGCTGGTGCAGGAAGAAGAAAAGTACATTACCTTCAGTTTTGGTCGAGCTGACAAACCGCTGCAAAATCAGTTTGGTGATTTTATGGGGTTTACCGACACATTAGACACCGCAGCAGAAACTGAAGCATTTTTACAAATTGTTGATGAATTCAGTCAGAATCTTCCAGCAGAACAAAGCTTCGAATACAAAAGCAAGGTCGTCGATTACTGCATAGAACAGGATAAGCGCGGCGAAGTCGTCGATTTTACGGATCTTGCAGATTACGTTGAATCGCAAATGGAATCGAAACCGGAAAGCAAAACTGGTGAGAACTTTTCACACTATATTGTTGAAAAACAAAAAGAGCGTCAGGCTACTCAACCCGCATTAACCCCTGAGGAAATGGCAGAACAAGGCGCACCAACGTCTCAGGTCGCAGAAGCAATTAAAACGGAATTAATTCCAGACCGTAAAAAGCTGAAGAGTTTTATTCGCTACAGTGGTAAAAACAAAGACATAAGTCTCAGCTTTTCGGCGGCTATGTTGGAAGATGATGTGGTATTTGACGGCGTTAACAACCGTCTCCAGATTAATAAACTGCCAGAATCTCTGATCAAACAACTCAAAGCACAAAACGACAAAGACTAATAAGATTCGCCAGCAAGTAACTCATCGGAAATATTGGTTTGTATCAGGGTGCGTAATGAGCTGGCGGTCCGCCGAACAATAAAAACTGCCGATCTTTGATTGTAATCCAGCACCGTTTTTTCGATAAATCTCCATTTACGTGTCAGTGCTTTCGCCAGGGCAGCGTCATCTGCCTTGAGGTTTTGCACCTCTGCTTTGAACATATCATTATAATTTTCAATACCGGTTTCGGGTACGGATAGTCCGCCAAATACATTGATATTGTAAAAGGTATAGCCAGCCACAACTTGCTCAAGGTGAATCAAAGACATCAGCAATGGTTTTTTATCTGCCACGATGTCACCTTCCGCCGTGTCCGTTTTAGCGCTATTCAGTGCCTCTACCAAATTCTGCTGCAAAACTTCGTAGCGACGTGGAAATTTAACCAAATCAGCCTGTTCATTATTGATCAGATCGGAGTAAACAAAACGTGTCAGTACTTGCCAGTGCTTAGCAACCATCGGCCAACGGGATTCAAAACCGGCAACGAGTTTATTACCGTTTTGCAAAGTTGCTTCAAGGTCCTTTAGAGAATTGCGATCATTTTCGCTATAGATATAGCCGCTTGTATCACCGAGAGTGCGATAGACGGTCGCCTCGAATAACAACAGCGAGTAACTTTGTTGTGCGGATTCCGACTGGCAATGAGCTGCGAACATTATGCTCAAAGCGACAAGTGTCGTTGCGATATGGTGAAAAAGGCGTTCCATGGCACCCACTCGGTTATTATTATGACCTAACATGCTACGGCGACGAAGCGAGATAATCAATCATTAGCATTAAGCAAATGGTCTCACACTAAGTCTATATTCAGCTTTTCTTACCGGCATCCCTGGCAATTCGCTCTATCACACGGGACGCAGCAACAAAGCCAAAGGTTCCTGTTACCATGGTGGCCGAGCCAAACCCAGACGAACAATCCAATCGGGTACTGTCACCGGCAAAGGATTTAGTTTGGCAAACACTGCCATCCGCCTGGGGGTATGAAAGTTGTTCGCTGGAAAACACACAAGGAACAGAATAATTACGAGAGGCGTTGCGTGAGAAATTGTATTCCCGACGTAAAAGCGAACGAACTTTTCGTGCTAGCGGATCATTGAACGTCTTGTTGAGATCACCAATCTGGATTTGTGTCGGATCGATCTGGCCGCCCGCAGCGCCGGTTGTCACAATCCGGATTTTATTTCGCTTACAATGAGCGATCAGCGCCGCTTTATTTTTTACGCTATCAATGCAATCAATGACGTAATCAAAATCCGAATGAATTAACTCACGCTGATTCGCTGCCGTCACAAACGCCATTTTGCTGTGCACAATCACTTCAGGGTTAATGGCTTTAAGTCGCTGCGCGACCGCCTCTGTCTTCAACTGGCCAACATTGGATTTCAGTGCATGAATCTGACGATTGGTATTTGTCACACAAATGTCGTCCATATCGATCAGTGTGATTTCACCTACACCAGAGCGCACCAAGGCCTCAGCGGCCCAGGAGCCCACACCACCTATTCCAACCACACAGACGTGGGCATTGGCCAATCGCAGCAAGCCATCGTTACCATACAGACGACCAATACCACCAAAACGATCAATATATTCGGGAGTCAGAGAAGAAAAATCGGCGCTCATCACACTTTCGGACAGATAAATTGAAGGCGAAAGTATACCACCATTGCTAAGAAGCGTTACTTGCCAGTGTCGTGCCTTGTTGCGGTAAGCGTAACCAGCGGGCAGTCTGAGAGATACGATGTAGCGTTGGTTCACCACGGTCAAATGTTCGTTGAATCCCCCGAAGAGTATCTTTTGGCAACTTGCCAAGCAGCCCGTGCTTGAGGGCCGGTACCGGGGCAATTTTTGCTGTAAGAACCGTCACCAGAGTGTTCAGAAAGTCAGCGGATAATCGCGCGTGCTCGTGATAATTGATGCTCAGCGATACATGATCTTTTTGCTGCTTAAGAACAATATGGTCATATTGCCGCAGGGAGCCTCTGACCGCTCCCAGAAACCGGACAAAATCCTGCTGACCTTGCAACGAATCCTGGTCAATCACAGATAGCGCATCGGTCCAAAGCTGGCGAAAACGACGCTGACTGATACTCGACTCAACCACTTTAAATTCCAGGCGCATCGGTAACGCCGGAGTCTCCGCAGCAATACTGCCTGATTCTTTGCTACTCAGGTCGTCTCGTTCGTAACGATCCTGAGTATACAGCGCCGCTACAAACCAGGGTTTATCCAGCGTTTCAAACAGTCCCACCCCTTTCAGATCAGCCGCCTGAACCGCTAGGGTGAACGTCATAGTGAGTAGCAAAAACAGCGCTTTTCTCACGGTCATTTTTTACCTCGTTTTACATTTCGACCGACTTGGTCATCATGCGTTTTTATGAATTATTCCAGCAACGACCAAATACGCCATCTTGACCCTAGCTCGTCAAACGACCGTCACTTAGGCCAACTATCCACATAAGCAATTGATTTTAAACATCTTTATATTTCGGATAAAAACCGAGCGGCAACGTGACAGACCCAAATTGAGACACAGTTCATAAACATCCAAACCACCATCAGGCAGCCATGCTTTCATTGTGAAGAGATAAGATTCAGAGATTAACCAGATTGATGCGACCCGATGGATCAACCAGATCACGATGCAGCCGATCCTGCATTTCTGGCTTACGGACATCCTCAAGCGTTACCCGGGCCAGCACCTGCATCAATAGCTTATTGATGCCACCCCAACTGCTCGACAGCGAACAATTTTCGATAATATCGCACTGATGATCGTCAACCGAACATTCTGTTAAGGCTACAGGACCTTCAAATGCCTGCACCACATCAAGAATCCGGATTTGCTCAGGAGCTAGTGCAAGGCGATACCCACCCTTTGCACCTCGTTGAGCAATCACCAGCCCCGCATCGGCCAGCGCTTTCATCACCTTACGGACGGTCGGTATCGGCAACACCGTCGCCTCCGCAATATCTTCGGACGATTGCTTTACCGACCCAGCACGAGCCAGGTGATCGAGCACCACTACCCCGTAATCTGTCAGCTTACCAATCTTTAACATTCGCCTGCCCCATTGTCGCTGAATGTGATGATACCATGAAGCAACTTCACAAATGCAGTCGCTTACATTAGCGTATCGACACTTATAAAAACTCCATGGAGAGAACTATGCGCCCTATGGCCAAAATTTTTATTCTGACCACCAGCTTACTGGCAACACTGATGTCATTTTCAGCAAACGCAGCCGATAGCGAAGCGTCAACAAAAGAGGCAGCGAAGCAGGCTGAAAACGTGGTGACGGTTGTCCTCAAAACCAGTCAGGGTGATATCCAACTGGAATTGGACCGTGCCAAAGCACCCATCAGTGTTGAAAACTTCCTGACCTATATCGAATCAGATCACTACGACGGCACCATTTTCCACCGTGTTATCCGCAACTTCATGATTCAGGGCGGCGGTTTCGATGAAAACATGATCCGCAAAGCAACGCTGCCAGCAATCAAAAACGAAGCCAAGAACGGTTTAAAAAATAATCGTGGTACCATCGCTATGGCACGCACAGGTCAGGTTGACAGCGCTACCAGCCAGTTTTTTATCAACACCAAAAATAATGACTTCCTGAACCATGGTTTCCGTGATTATGGTTATGCTGTATTTGGTAAAGTGACTCAGGGAATGGAAGTCGTCGATAAGATTGAAAGCACGGCTACCGGTGCTCGCGACGTTCCGGTTGAGCCAATAGTGATTAAGGACGTCATTGTCAAAAAATAATACCTTTGAAATTAAAAAGCGCGACGGGTTGTGTCGCGCTTTTTAATACTGATCAGTTAACAGCAGCAATACATCGACTCTAATACTGTTGAAATCAGCCGCGACACATTCCGAAAATTCAAAGCAACCACCACAGAAGCGCAGGCACAGAAGCAAAAGAAATCAGCGTCGACATAACCACCATACCCGCTACCGCTTCCGGTTCACGCTGATACCGCTCGGCAAACAGGTAATTGAATACAGCTACTGGCATCGACGCCTGAATAATTACAATCCCTTTCTCAGTTCCTTCCAGACCCAGTAACCATGCAACCAGCAGCCCCACAAGTAAGCCACCACCGATACGCATCACACTGTAAAATACGGCTTGCTGCCACTGACCAACCTGCAGCCGTTGTAACGAAACACCCAGCGTAATTAACATCAACGGAATGGTCATGCCACCGAGTAATTCGACCGAATTTTTCACCGGAGCAGGCAGAGACAAATCAAATGCGAGCAAACTGACTCCCAAGACGATGGCATACAAAATAGGCATCTTCATCATGCCCTTTAAACCACCAGCGTCACGTCCACCGGCTAATAAAATACCGGCTGGAAAATGTGCCACTGACAACACCATAAAAAATGCCAGGGCTAACGCCAGGCCCTCTTCACCAAACGCCAGCATACAAATGGGCAGCCCCATATTGCCAACATTCGGGAACATAAATGATGGTAAAAAAGCCCGCACATCATCACCACGTAGCCACGGAATTAAGCAACCCAAGATACCCATCACAGCAGCAATCAGAATGCAGGCAAGCGCTGTCCTCTGAAAAGCCTGAATATCCAGTTCAACACTGCTGAGTACCGACAGCATCAGACACGGAGCACCGACCTGCAATACCAGCCGGGAGATAAACTCCGGATCAAAGTCATAACCCGACTTTGCCCAATAAAAACCGATGGCGGCACAAAAAAGTACTGGCGCCATCACAGAAAAGATTTCATATAACATAGGCGAATGCTACAACAAGCGCGCCTGCCTAAACAGCAGCTTAACGTCGATCGCCAACCTTCTTTAATAAGATACCTGCACTTTACCCACAGTAAGGCCGAATTTATTAGATTAGAGCAGTAACTATAGATAAAATAACAGCATATCGAACCTTATGTAGTCAGCCACAGTGTCTAAACCAAATACCCCATCAAACACTCAGAACAGCCAACCGCTCACCAGTCCGGATCTGAGCTGGAATGATCAGGGGTTGCCAGTATCACAGCAGTTCGATGACCCCTACTTTTCTGTTGAAGATGGCCTGAATGAAAGCCGCTATGTATTTTTACAACACAACGACTTACCACAACGCTGGGAAAACTGGCGCGGCGAGTTTGGTATTATCGAAACCGGTTTTGGCACCGGTTTGAATTTTCTGATGACCTGGCAAAGTTTTACCCTGTCTCGCCAGCAATCCGGTAATGACGATATCTGGCTACATTACACCAGCATCGAAAAGTTCCCACTCAATAAACAGGAACTCCAACAAGCGATGGCACTCTGGCCTGAGCTTAGTGAATTCACTGAATTATTATTGCAACAATATCCGCTAGCTATTAACGGCTTCCATCATTTAATCTGGCCTGAGTATAAAGTTCAGCTGACACTGATCTTTAATGACGTTCACGATGCATTACCGCAAATAAATGGTCCGGTGCATGCGTGGTATCTGGATGGTTTTGCGCCCTCAAAAAATCCGCAAATGTGGACCGATGGTTTATTCCGACAAATGCGGCGAATTAATGCATTACATCCACATCAAGAATCAACCATAGCAACCTTCACAGCGGCTGGGATTGTTCGGCGAGGTCTGAAAGGCGCAGGCTTTGATGTAAAAAAGGTGGTGGGTTTTGGCCGCAAACGAGAAATGCTGACCGGTATTTATCGACAATGCAATGGGCCGGAACTCCCACCACTAAAATGGCTTAAACCGTGGTTATTGCACACCAATTCCCTCGGTTCTCGGTCTCCCCAAAAGGTGACGATTATTGGCGCAGGCCTGGCAGGCTGTACGACCGCACGAGCGTTAGCGGAACGCGGCATCGAAGTACAGATTATTGATCGTAACGGCATCGCCGCAGCGGCCTCAGGCAATCCTCAGGGTGGTTTATACGTGAAACTGGCTGCCGGAGATAACGCCGTGCATACCGATTTTTATCTGGCGGCTTATCAGAGCAGCTTGCGGCATGTCGTGAACGTGCTTGGCCAGGGTAAAGACGAAGGCAGCTGGAAAAACTGCGGTGTTTTACAGCTGGCATATGACGAAAAAGAAGCTCGCCGCCAACAAAAGTTTCTTGCCGCGCAATCGTATCCCGAAGCGCTGGTGCGTGCAGTAACAGCTGAACAAGCGAGTGATCTAGCTGGCTGCCCACAATCCAGCGGTGGATTATTTTTTCCGCAGGCCGGCTGGGTTTCTCCAGTGGAATTTTGCCAGCAATTAATTGATCACCCAGCTATACACTTTGAGCAAATCGATGTCCAGGCGCTGACAAGAAACGCCGAGGGCTGGACATTAATAAACAGTGCAGGCGATCCACTGGTTTGTCAGCAATTGGTCATTGCCAGCGCATTCGAAGCTAAGCAGCTGTTACCTGAGGCGTATTTGCCGGTTAAACGCATTCGTGGTCAGTTAACAATTCTTGATGCCAGCCTGGTGCCAGACATCGATACGGTCCTCTGTGCCCGGTCTTATATGGCGCCGTCTAAGCTGGGGTTAACTTGCCTTGGTGCAACGTACAATCTGAATGATGACGACGAAGACGTTCGCGCCAGTGATCATCAGACCAATCTCGGCCATCTCAGCGATTTTGGTCCGGCCTGGAAAGATATTGATCATGACGCTGTGGCACAAGGTCGCGTGGGCTTCCGCTGCACCACGCCGGACTACCTGCCGATGGTCGGCCAGCTTCCGATGACCGAAGCCTTTATTGAGGCGTTCCGGCCAATGGTTAAAAATGCCAAACACGTACCCGCAATTGAGGCACCTCAGCTACCCGGTTTATGGCTCAACATCGGCCATGGATCACGTGGCTTAGCGTCGACACCGCTGTGTGCTCAACTTTTGGCAGCACAAATAACGACAGGAGCGCTTCCACTCAGCATGGCGATTCAGGAAGCCCTATGGCCAGGACGTTTTTTATTGCGGGATATGCAAAGAAGAAAGATCGGCTGTTAAAAGCAGCAATCAGTGTACAGATCAGACGACACGTTTGATTTGTTTGCGCTTAATATCGGCCGAAGTGCAACTCCTGGCCTGCTCACCACGTAACCGGATGTCACGCATGGTTTGTTCCAATTCAGCACAGCAGGCACGTATCTCCGCCAACTGATCTTTTAACAGATCAACGTCCTGCATCGCATCATGGATACGGCGACGAAGTTTAACTTGTTGAATATCGGTAATTCGCTTCATACAGCCTCCAGACTCAATACATCATTGGCGTATAACTGGTTTGGGCACGGGAAACCGCACTCGACTACCCCTGCCAGCCCTGCTGCCGGAGAAATTCAGTCATTTCAATGTGGCATGTCTGCTGAACAGGGTCAAACAAAAGTGTCGCTTGTCCAGACTTGAGTTGTGACAGAACCTGGGCTTTTTTATCACTCAGGGAAAAACTGTAGTCGCCGTAGTCGGTGCCCTCACGGCTAACGTAGTCTTCAAGAATAGCATCCAGGGCATCGGCGCTGAGGCGCTGATAAGGAACTGCAATCACACCTTGTTCTGGCACTTCTTCCATGTGTGAAGGCAAGGCTGAGGTATCAGGATTCGAGATAAAATCAGACGGCAAAACTGGCTTCCCGCTCCCATTCACAGCTCATACGGAGTTCAGCATCCGACGGCGCATGAGAACCACTATCCGCCTGCCAATGGAACGTGTGCTTGCCCGATAACTCCGTTTCAAGATGAACCGTGGCGTTTACCCAGTACATCCCTTTCAGTAACGTCTCAAACTGTTTCAACCAGTGCTCCCATTCATACTCCACCGCTTTGTATGAAGCCGCAAAGTGGATCAGCTGAGTTTGATAGGTACCACTGAACACATCATCACCCGGCATGGAGAACATTTCGCGGCATAACAAAGACCATTCGTCATCAACACCGAGAGGCAAGTTCTGGATCGAACTCCAGTTTGCGCGACGCTGCAAACGAGCACTGAACTCATCCACAGCGGGAACATGGCGAATAACGCCATAGACAACAGATTCCTGATCGAATTGAGACACGAGATGTCCTTACCACTGATAGCTGTTGGCATGATAGCGGAAACTGACAACAGGAAAAACCCTTGTTTTGATTACACTCAGACAAAACGGATAATATTCCAAGCAGTTGATTCATAAACGAAAAACGGCGCCGAAGCGCCGTTTTCATCAACCAAAATGATCGCCTCTGCGAACCATCAGCTGGCCACAACGTCGATGATACGTTGCTTAACGTAACGACCTGGAGCATCTTCTAAGATTTCCAGTTTGCCATCACCCGGCTGACGCACAGCAACCATCTCCATATCACCAGTCTTCAGTACCCATTGCTGCCAATCTAACCACCATGAGCCTTCATGATTTTCACAGCCCTGATACCAGTCGTCAGCAGACTCAGGCAGTTCTTCATTGGTCCAATAACCGTATTTATTGGCTTCCGGAGGATTTACGATACCGGCAATATGACCAGAGCCACCCAATACAAAACGATTTTTACCGCCCAGTACCTTGGCACCCGTATAAGTCGCCTGCCATAAAGCAATATGATCTTGAGCCGCAGAGATAAAGTAGCTTGGCGTTTTAATGGCTCCTAAATCAATTTTCACACCATCCAGCTCTAACGCATCCTTCTCAATCAGCAGATTGTTAAGATACATATTACGCAAATAATACGAGTGCATCGTTGCAGGTAAATTGGTGCTATCTGTATTCCAGTAAAGCAAATCAAATGCAGCCGGACGCTCGCCTTTTAGATAGTTGTTAATAAAGAAAGACCAGAACAGATCATTCTCACGCAAAGTATTAAAACTGAACGCCATCTGACGGCCATCATAGTAGCCCAGCGCGTCCATCTGTTTTTCCAGACCTGCAATGGCAGTTTCATTGATAAACACACCAATTTCGCCAGGCTTAGAGAAATCCATTAATGTCGCCATAAACGTTGCTGACTTAATGGTCTCTTTTTTCTTTTTCTTCTGATAGGCCAGCGTAGCTGACAACAAAGTACCACCCAGACAATAACCGATGGCATTTACACCTTTTTCGCCAGTCGCTTGTTCAATTGCGTCGGCTGCTGCAATCGGTCCTTCAAGCATGTAGTTTTCGAAACCTTTATTGCGCAGCGAAGGACCAGGGTTTATCCAGGAAATTACGAATACGGTATGCCCCTGGTCAACCAACCATTTAATAAAGGAATTTTTCTCACGTAAGTCGAGGATATAGAATTTATTAATAAATGGCGGGACCACCAGCAAAGGCCGTTTGTAAGTTTGCTCTGTTGTTGGTTTGTACTGAATTAATTGCATCAGGTCATTCTGATAAACAACACTTCCCTCCGTAGTAGCCAGATTTCGGCCCACCTGGAATGCACTGGTGTCAGTCATCGCAACGTTTAGTGCGCCGCTAACGCTCGTTTCTAAGTCCTCCAGTAGCTGCTCCATGCCAGATACCAGGTTAGAACCACCCGTCTCCATGGTTTTACGGATGACTTCCGGATTTAGGTTAGCAAAATTAGTTGGCGATAATGCATTGATATACTGGCGCACCAGATACTCAACTTTTTGACGAGAATGATCACTTAAACCATCGGTATCTTTGATCATTTTCATTAGTGTCTGCCCCTGCAATAAATACAGTTGCTTCATATAATCGAACATTGGATTTTCAGACCATTGTTCGTCTTTGAATCGTTTATCACCTTTCTCTGGTGCAACAACAGGATCAACATCCTGGCCCATAAAGCGTAAAGCGGTTTGCTGAAACAACTCTTGCTGTTGTTTCATCATTTCCATTTGATCAGCAATCACTTTATTCGGATTGCTTACCATCGCTTCGCCCAGCTCACGAAATGCCTGAGTGAAATCAGTCATAACAGAACCTGCCGGGTCCTCTGCAGTACTTGGTTGCGTTGCCATCTTTTGCCAGAAGCGACCATATTGCTCCGCAGCACGCCCTGCCATGTCATAAAAATCTTTTACGGCAGTTTCCATGTTTTCCGTTGGCAGCCCTTTCATACATCACCTATCCATATCTGAGAGAAAGAAAATAAAAAGGCCACCAAGATCGAGTCCGGGTGGCCTTTAGCTACTTCAGTCGTAATTAAGCTGCTTTAGCCTTAGACTTAGTAGAAGTTGCGGTTGTCGTTGTGGCTGCAGCGGAAGAGCGAGTCTCTTCCATGATGCCTTCAACTTTCGCTTTAAAATCCATCGCCATGTCAGACAGTGCTTTAGCGTCGTCCATGATCTTTTTGTTCAGCGAGCTGGCAGCTTCAGCCTGAGCGGTAGTGAAAGCCTGCATCGATTCAGCATCTTTAATTTCAGATGCCTGTTTCAGCTGCTCCACACCCATGTCTGCGTATGACTTAATGGCGTTCAGTTGGAATTCCGTCATCTTTTCCATGTTATCAACAAACAGCGAGTTGAATTTGGACATCGGCGCATACATCGTTTTAGCTTGCTCAGCGAATGCGTTCAGAATGTTGTCTTGCATGGTTTTGCTCCTTCAAAGGTTTTATAGCCGTAGTGGTAATCACATACTAGTTGAGTTTATCTTACAGTTGCATGACATCTGCCACTTAAAGTAGCAGTATTTTGTTCAAAATCAGTCCTTGTTATTAGAGACTTGAGAACAAAGGTAACAAAATAAAATCTCTGGCTTTTATTGTCCTAATTTATCGTCGTTATTTAGAACTATCGTTTGTATTTCCCGACATCATATTAATCATCATGTTCTGAAACTGAGCCATCGCATTCATTCCCTCTTTCATCATGGGCTGATACAACGACATAGGATCATATCCTTCTTCGCCAGCCTGCATTTTGCTCATCATTTGTGAAAATAATTCTTGCTGGAACTGCTGAACATCAGGCAATCCCATAACACGACGAAATTCATCCGGTGTCATATCAAATGTGACGTTTATTTTCATAGCCAGTCCTTTTTCACTACTTAAAAACAAAGTTCAGAGTTGAATATATACCCTATTCCTCGCGGCGCAACCCTGTCCACGCGATCAGAAAAGCGACAGTGGCAATGACGGCTGATACAACGAAAACTTGCTCGCCACCCAGTCTATTCCAATAAATGCCACACCCCCAGGCACCCAGTGCGCCGCCCAGACCAAAACCGATGCTGGAATACAACGCCTGTCCCTGAGCCTGATTGGGGCGGCTGAAGTAGTGCTGGATATACCGCATCGATACTGCGTGCATAGCGCCAAAGCTGAATGCATGCAGCACCTGAGCAATTAATAGTACAACTAGCTGATCAGCTTGTTGTGATATTAGTAACCAACGTACCGCCGTTAAAATCAAAATCATCATTACCCACCCGCGCCAACTGAGTAAGTGGAGTAAACGATGAAATTGCCAGAATAAGATGACTTCTGAAAAAACCCCTAGCGACCAAAGTAGTCCAATCGCAGATTTACTGTATCCCAATTGTTCCAGATAAATACTGAAAAATGTGTAATACGCTCCGTGACTGATTTGTAACAGCACTGTTATCAGAATAAATACAACAACCTGCTTCTGTAATGCCTGAGATATGAAGTTGCGCTCTCTTTTTCCTTCTCGTACCACCACACGGGCAGAATGAGAGAAGCTGTTCGCTGTAATTAACAGCATCGTTACCAGCATCACAGCAGGCAGGTAATTAACTGAAAAAGCGTCAAACAACCACCCCAATAAAATCACGGCAACGATGAAGCCAACAGACCCCCAAAGTCGAATTTTCGAATAATCATCAATCCGGTTATTAAGTGACTGCATCGTAATTGTTTCATACTGAGGCAACATGGCCGCCCAGAAAAAGCCATATGCCAACATCACCAACAACATCGATAAAAATGAGTTTGCCCACCAGACACCAACGAAGCACACCGCGGTTAACACGCCGGCACAACGCACCATCACCATCGGTGAAGAAAAACGACCAGCAACATGGGCCCATACATTTGGAGCGAGAATGCGAATGGCAGCAAAAGCGGCCATCAGTAGGCCGATATCTTCAGCATTGAAATCTCGTGCCTGCAGGAATAGCCCCCAGAACGGTGCAATACAGCCGAGAAGAGCAAAATACAGAAAGTAGAACAACGATAAGCGACGATACGGCACCTCAGAGCGAGGCAAAGGAGAATCCATATCGCCGCTCCTGATTTATTCTGAAACCGGTGCCTGTGCAGCCACTACTGGCGTATCGCATTGTACGTCACCATTCTGACCGCGATGCCGCAACAAATGATCAGTTAACACAATCGCCATCATAGCTTCAGCGATCGGCGTAGCACGAATACCAACACAAGGATCATGACGGCCTTTGGTAACCACTTCAATCGGATTGCCGTCGGCATCTATCGACTGACCTGGGACCGTGATACTGGAAGTTGGCTTCAATGCCATATGCGCAACAATATCCTGTCCTGTCGAAATACCACCAACGATACCGCCGGCATGATTACTGAGGAAACCCTCTGGCGTCATCTCATCACGGTGTTCGGTGCCTTTTTGTTCAACCGAATCAAAGCCATCACCGATCTCAACCCCTTTCACGGCATTAATGCTCATTAAGGCATGAGCTAACTCGGCATCAAGACGGTCAAAAATCGGCTCACCCAGCCCCGGCAACATGCCCGTGGCAACAACACTGATCCTGGCGCCGACCGAGTTGCATTCACGACGCAGTGCATCCATGTATATTTCCATTTCCGGCACGATCTCAGCATCCGGAGAAAAGAACGGATTCTGACGCACCTGTTGCCAATCGAAGTTAGCCGGATTGATTTTAATCGGCCCTAACTGTGACAAGTAGCCGCGCACCTCAATACCTTTAGCCGCCAGAACCTTTTTAGCAATAGCACCTGCGGCTACGCGCATCGCGGTCTCACGTGCAGACGAGCGGCCACCACCCCGATAGTCACGGAAACCGTACTTTTGCGTGTATGCATAGTCAGCGTGTGCAGGACGGAAGGTTTTTGCGATATTAGAGTAATCTTTTGAACGCTGATCGGTGTTCTCAATCAACAGACCAATGGGCGTACCTGTCGTTTTTCCTTCGAACACACCCGATAGGATTTTTACCTGATCGGGCTCACGACGCTGGGTGGTAAATTTTGAAGTACCCGGTTTACGCAGATCAAGATCGCCCTGAAGATCGGCTTCGGTAAGCTCGATACCCGGGGGACATCCGTCAACAATGGCGCCCAGCGCCAGACCGTGGCTCTCACCAAAGGTGGTGACGGTAAAACTCTTGCCAAAGGTATTGCCAGACATACTTTATATACTCGTATTTCTTAAATTTTTAATTGCGCTGATGAAAGGTTGTCCAAGTCCGCGGCGTTCAGTACAAACACACCATGACCACCCCGTTCAAATTCCTGCCACTGAAATGGCAAGTGCGGATAGGCCTTAGCCAATGCTGGCCAGCTGTTTCCGACTTCGACCACAAATACGCCATCATCGGTTAAGAGATCACGCGCCTGAGATAACATAATCCGCACAAGATCGAGACCGTCATCACCCGCCGCTAAGGCCAACTCCGGCTCATGATGGAACTCATCGGGCAAACAAGCCATATCGTCAGAATCGACATATGGTGGATTGGAAACGATTAAATCGTACTTCCCGCTGGCAGCGGCAAATAAATCCGACTGCAACGCGATAACCCGATCCTCTACCTGCAAGCGCTGAATATTTTCTTCAGCTACTGCCAGAGCATCAAATGAGATATCCAGCAGTTCGACCTCCGCGTGCTCAAACTGCATCGCACAAGCAATTCCAATGCAGCCACTGCCGGTACACAAGTCCATAATCCGCTTCGGTTCATGCGTTAACCATGGTTGGAAGCTATTTTCAATCAGCTCTGCAATTGGGGAACGGGGAATCAACACACGCTCATCGACCACGTAAGGCAAACCACAGAACCAGGCTTCGCCCACCAGATAAGGTGCTGGAACACGCTGTTCAATACGACAAACAACCAACTCGGCGATGCATTCACGTTCTTGCCGCGTCAAACGACAGTCACGCCACTGATCGGCCTGATTCCATGGTAAGGCCAACGCATGTGTCACCAATAACACCGCCTCATCCATCGGATTATCGGTTCCATGCCCAAAGTAGATGCCAGCCTCAGACATACGGCTGACTGCCCAGCGGATCATATCCTGGAGCGATAATAATTCATCGACGGCATGAAGTTTTTGCTGTTGCAGAGATACTGACGGTAGTTCGGACACTCGGATTCCTGTAACTGTTTTTCGCTGGCGACGCAGCAATCAGAAAGCGCCCTAGTTTAACCGTTTTCGCTCGTTAACGCACTGCTGAGCCATAAGCCATGTTTATCACCGTCAATGTCCGGCAATTCCATGTCCATATAAACTGCTCTGGCCCTGCTCAAATGCATCCAGCGCCTGCGCGGCAATATGACGGCCTAGGCGAATCATCTCGTCGGCACGGTAAAATTCATACATCTGACAACAGTTATTGGGCATACGGATCAGCAGATCCGGCGGATAGCCCGCAGTTTTGAACTGGGACAGTGAAGCCTGCATGACTTCAAACATTTCGTTAAGAATTTCCAGCTTACCCAGATTATCCTGGGCGATTTGGTTGGTTTTCTCATCCGAATCTTTACCGGAATGATCGAATCTTTCCAGCAACGCGCCAGCCTTATCGATCGCAGAGTTTACCGCCGAATTAAACCAATCGTCTTTCTCTTGTGGCGAGGGCTGCCGCTCCGCCGAAAAATCGACGGGCATCGGCACATCGGCATTAAGATCAACGGCAAAGAGGTAATCTGCGTGCGCCGATACACACGGCGCAATCGGCAACGGATTCAATACACCGCCATCTACCAGCAAACGACCATTTGAAGAAACCGGCGTTAGCAGACTTGGAATGGCGGCTGATGCCCGAATCGCTTCATTTAAAGCGCCACTCTGAAACCAGATTTCTTTTTTGTGAGTCAGGTCTGTTGCCACCGCAGTAAACGGCAGTTGCAGCTCTTCAATTTTCTGACCATCCAACATGCCTTCAAGAATATTAAATACACGATCTCCCCGGATCGCACCGTTCGATAACAAACTGAAATCCACCAGCTTTAACACGTCAAGATAATTCAGACCGGTGGCCCACTGGCGAAACTCCTCCAGCTTACCTGCACAGAAAAAGCCACCGACAATAGCCCCCATTGAGCAACCTGATACCGATACGATCTTGTAGCCACGTGCCTGCAATTCGTCGATCACGCCCAAATGGGTATAGCCTCTGGCACCGCCACTACCGAGAACCAAAGCCAGGGTTTTTCCCTCCGCTGTTGCTCTGGTCATATTCTTTGCTCACTCATAGTCACAACCTCTAAAACTCAGCGCTGCGGCCAGAAAACGTAACGCAGTCTGGGCGATAAACCACTATCCGGAGCTGCAACCAAAGCGCCATGGCCAACAACATTTAACTCCGATGTCTCGTTAAAAGTAGCAACCCGAAGCTGCTTCGCTAAGCGCTCGGAACAAAGCAGGTTATCCGCCATCAGACTGGCGTCGTAACAATGCATCATGAGATATAGACGGCGCTTGTCTCGTTCGGGTATATCCTTCAACACAGCGATCAGATTAGCGCTGAGTTCTTCGTTCAACAGACCATTATCAGTAACCAAGCCCGGTAACCAACCAGAGTTCTGACGCAATGCTGCCTGAATCTGAGTCTGACTGACCTGCTGCAAGCTGACCTCATCCGCTGTTACCAACCGATCCATTACAATATACACCTGTCGTGAACCGCGCTGCACCAGATACAGCACCCACACTTCGCTGCCGCCGTCCACCAGCGGGCGCTTCACTACCCAGTAACGTTGATTCTGTTCTCGCCCGACCAAGCGACCATTTTTGAACACGGTGTTAGCCCAAAAATGACTGCTGCCACAATCAAGACCCTGACATTGATAAATCAACTCGAGTTCGCTTATTTGCTGCTGAAAAAAGGTACTGACTTCATCCAGCGTCAACCCTGGCTGGACTGCCCAGATTCGCCGCCAAAGATCGCCATCAAGACGACGTTCTTGCTCACCAAATGTGGTCGCTTGGCTGCGCTTTAGTTCAGAAATCACCAGACGATAATGTTTAACCGGCATTTTCTCCTGCTCCAGCAGGCGCGCCGCGCTAAACGGCTGAATTTCAGCATTTACCGCACCACTTACCAACATAAGACAAATCAGTGTCAAACCACACAAGCGCATAAAGAATTCCTTAATCCTGGCTTTGGGGAACCAAAACCCTGCTCTACAATCGAACTGAGCATAACAAATTATAGAGAAGATTATGGAGAGTAGTTATGGCGGAACCTAAGTGCCCGAGCTGCAATGCTGAAGGAATCGAACACTTTGCTTCAAAAGCCAGCGAGGAAACCGCCAAAAATGGCACCCCCTGGTTTTACGTTGTTTATTGCAACCAGTGTGGTCACGTATACGAGGTCATCAACAAACACACGTTTAGCGCCAACCAATCCAAATTTGTGATGCCGGATTTACGCCGTTAACTTTGTTACACTCGCCCGCGTCTAGAATTTTCAAGTCGAGCAAGTGTTATGTTGTCTGTTTTCCGGTTATTGCCACTACTGGCTCTACCCGTGGTATTGAATGGTTGCCAGTTAGTCACCGAAAAAAACCAGCCATCCCCCCCAACAGTGGTGATCACCTCAGAACAGCAGCAACAAGCCAACCACCAGGCTGAAACAATATTCTCCGCATACACGGAGTGGCGATTGGAAACCAGTCCGGTATTGGCAAGCTTTAGCGGTATTCGTGGCCAGTTCGACTGGGATGATATTTCTGCAGAAGCCAGGGAACAGCAACTGGAAAGCCTCCAGGGTTTCCGCAGCCGTCTCAAAGCCATCAATGAGGCGGCATTAAGTCTTGGCAATCTCGGTAGCTACCACACATTGATGAACGAGCTGGAATACCAACTCCTGTTGGCGCCGCTGCAACAACTGCAAGACCCGCTTGCGACGAACAGCAACTGGCTGATTCGGGTAGAAGCGACCCTATTGAAACACCACCCTATTAGCAATATTCAGGATGCCCACGATTATATTGCCCGTATCAACGCATTATCTTCGCTATTAACACGTTGGCAGGAAGCGCTAACTGAACGATTCGAAAGTGGCTATGTTTCTCCGGCTTTTGCGTACCAACAAAGTATTGATCGTCTGAATATTTGGCTCAACAACAGTGATGACAACATCGATAGCCACCGTTTCAATGAAAGCAATCTTTTCTGGCAAGACTTCCAGAAGAAACTGGCTGATCTGGCGCTTTATCCATCCAGTCGCCAACTGTTACTGAAAAAGATGAAACGAGCCCTGTCGCGCTCAGCTTTACCAGCGCTTAACCAGCTACTGGTCACGTTGCAGCAACAGCACAAGCAGGCCCCAAACCTGGTCTCCCTCGAACAACAATCCCAAGGCATGCGCTACTACCAACTCCAGTTGCAGCATTTTTCTCAAACAGAAATGGATGCGAATCAGCTATTCCAGTTCGCCTTGTCAGAGCTGAAGGGAATCCAACAGCAAGTTCTGGCGTTTGCACAACGAAACGGCTGGAGCAGCAGCCAGGAACAAGCCAAATTCAATGAACTCAGAAGCTGGTTGCGTCAGCAACAACCGCCGTTTTCGCAACAAACCGAGAAGCAGTTGGTTACTCCGCAACTATTAGGCTTTCAACAACAAACCCTGACTCAGCTGGCGCAACAGCTGCCATACGAATTCACCGATATTCCGCAAACACCACTGGCAGTGACTCAGGGAGTTAGCTTACCAGGGCGCTATACCAGTGAAGATCAGAACTTTGCCTACATTCCGGCCCCAGACAGTGGCGCTGCTCAGTTTCGCTGGAATCCCGATGCCCTGGGGTCGTTTTCCCGCGCCCAGCTAGCACTGACTATGGCGAGCTACTCGGTTCCCGGATTACATATGCAACTGGCATTGGCTGCTGAAAATGAGCAACTGCCAGCCTTCCGCCGCTTGCCCTATCACAGTCGATTCAATAGCGGTTGGCAGCTCTACAGTCAGCAGCTAGCCCTGACGAATTATACGGACACGGCCTCGCAATTGATGTTCTGGCACAATCAAATGACACAGCTGGTGCTTATGGTCATCGATAGTGGAATTCATGCTAAGGGCTGGCAGCGACTTAAGGCCTTGAAATTTGTCCAGAACAACCTGCTGAATGAGTTACCGCAGGCCCAGTCGATGGTTGATCAGGTGCTGTTAAACCCCGCAGAAAGCAGCGAAAAATATCTGAATTTTCAGGCCTTACGGCAGCTTCGCACTAACATTCAGAAAAAACTTCAACCAGTCGTATTATTCGACGAAGCCCGATACCACAGCCATTTGCTGCAACTGGGTGCATTGCCGCAAGAAGCATTAGCGCAACAAATGAATCGTTGGGCAGACGAGTTAATTCAGCAAGCAGCTCGTGATGCCATGCTGAATAATCAATAACTTCAGCCCCCAAAAAACGGCCACCCAATTAGGTGGCCGTTTTTATATCCGCTCACAATCAGAATTTAATACTCAAACCAAACTGGGTATATGCATCATCACCAGGGCGAGAAGTTTTCACCGATCCGGTGTTGTCTGCGGCCTCAATCGTACGCAGCCGTGTCTGACCAATTTCTGCTGTCAGCCACAGCTGCTTACGCCAGCGAAACTCACCACCCATGCCGATTCGCCAATTGCGGTAAGATACTTTAAAAGCGCCATCCTGATCAGTGATTTCCTCACGCCATACACCGCCTGCCGGGCGTATGTGCAAGAAGGATGTTAACGAATTCCCCCACTGAGTTGTTATTTTAGTGCGAGGAAAACCAAGCAAAACACGGGTTTGCTTACTGCTCTGAAATGACGTTGCCAATGCAGGCCTGGGATTCAGGTCACCAAAGGCGCGATCAATTACAACACCGAATTGCCAGAAGCCACCGCCACTGCGATAACGTCGACCATAGATCTCCAGGTTAGCGGCGAGAGAATCTGACTCAAGACTTTTCAGGTCTGTCATCACACCCGGCTCAATCTGGATCAAGAATTCATTATCGCGATCCCGACGCTGTCGGTAATGTACAGGAACGGACAACCAGTAGTAGTCATTGCTGGCTATATCAGACCCTCCTACTTTAAAACTGGTCTGATCCAGGTGCAGATAGCTGGCTGCAGATTCCTGTCGATTGCGTTTGACCTCTAACGGCAAAGTAATACTCATCTGACTGCTGGAGAATTTGCTGCCAACCCCTGAGTCCGGGCTGCCGGGCCCTTCTGATGTCACCAACAAGCCGTTCGCTGATACCTGGCCCACAAAAGCCGACAAGGCAGCCCCCAGTAATAGTCGCTTAAAGCGCATAAATTATCTCACTCATATCATGCTCTCTGAAGATGGACTGCAACCTCATTGGTTAAACAGAGTCATTACCTTGTTTTGGTTTGTCGTCGTAGAGCGCCTTATGCGCTTCTTCAACACTGGCATAACTTGCCAACGCGCCTGTTTTTGCTTCGTTACTGCGAACTTTATTTAATGTCACTAATACTTCCGAGACTTTTTCGAAGCCTTTAATAATATCGGCAGGCGCATCAGTTTCTTTCAACATTTCCGTATAATTTCCGACAAATACCAGCGCCTGCTGTTCCTGTTCGCGCCGACCAGCGGTGGCTGGAGCATTCATTTGTTCGATAACTTCAAGCGCAGACAGGAGCGATTTTGCCCCTTCGGTATCACCATCAACCGACTCGTTAAGAATGAAATTATTGAGAAAATGAACCGATTCCGATACGGCAGAAACAGGGGTACTTCGAAAACCACTGAGTGACTGGAGTTGCTCACTATCGATCAAACCATCCTCGAATAATCGCTGGGTCAACGCCGGGATCTGGTCCGAACGAATGGTGGTAGAGAAAAATTCTGCCCGTATCAAATCCAACTTCTGGGCTTTATAGGAAATAGAAACCTGTTCAGTATTCCCCTGACTTCCCTGAGAATTGAGCCGATCGATCAAACGCCGCGCTGCCGGTTCAGACACCTGGCTACTAGTAGGCGAACTTTTACCTGATGAATTTGGATTGATATCCATAAACCTGACCTGAAAACGAACTG
Organism: Saccharospirillaceae bacterium; assembly: GCA_022448365.1. Classification (NCBI taxonomy): domain Bacteria; kingdom Pseudomonadati; phylum Pseudomonadota; class Gammaproteobacteria; order Oceanospirillales; family Saccharospirillaceae; species Saccharospirillaceae bacterium. The sequence continues at coordinate 596,019 of JAKVCS010000003.1, forward strand.
TGAGGAGATCACAGCAATTCCCAAGCCAAGGCGAGTTTTGAGCGAATTTTCAGCCTGTTAAGTAGCAAAGCGGCCGATTTTAGCCGACATACGACAAAAACCTGCCGCCAGGTGTGCACTACACCTAACTGCTGCCTTCCGTCTCCGACGGCGAACTGTTGCGATTATTTTTTGTAATACGCTGGCGCAAACTGTGTACTCCGAGATACACCGCCGCTAATACAATGGGCAGCGCGATACCTTTAAATAAATCAGAATTCATGGTCTCAATCCCGACCGCTTTGATGCCTTCAAAACCAATCCCAAGCAGTGCCAGAATATAGTAACCAATCGCCACGACTGATAATCCTTCAACGGTTTGCTGCAAACGCAATTGCAGCTGGCTGCGCCGATTCATGGATGCCAGTAATGTTTGGTTTTGTTCCTGAATCGATAACTCAACCCGAGTACGCAACATACTGGTAGTACGGTGAATACGTCGCGATAAATCTTCCAGCCGATCTCGAACGGAGTTACAGGTTTTTATGCCCGGCGTTAACCGGCGTTCGAGAAACTCACGCAGGCTTTGCACTCCATTAATGGGAGTTTCTTTTAATTGGTCTAAACGGTCACGCACCAGGTCGTGATAAGCCACCGCTGCTGCGAAACGAAAATTGGTGTCAGAACGTAAACGCTCAACCTCGGCAGCCAACATGGATAGCTCCTGCAGCAAAACCCGTTCATCCTTATCCGCATCAATATCAGAGATACTCTGATTCAGCGTCGCTAGACCTTCTTCAATACGACTGAGTTCCGCACCCATCTGACGCGCAATTGGCAGTGCCATCAACGACATCATCCGGTAGGTTTCGAGTTCAAACAGACGTTGTACCAGGCGACCAGTCTGATACGGCGTCAGCCCCTCGTTACAGGTGACAATTCGTCCAAAACCGTCGTTGTGAAGTTTAAACGCCGTCCAGACCTGCGCTTTTTTATCAGCCACTCCGGAACCTGAGGCGCGCTGCCCTTCAAACCATCGGTGCAGATCTTTACCTTCCGGTGCGGCATCCACCACCGCCATTTGAACTGCAACCACCAGTTCTCCGGGAATGCCCGCCAACCAGTCTTTGGGAATAAAATTCAGCGCCTCGGATGAAAATGGCTCAACATCCGGACAAATAAAAGTGAAATTAGCGAACTCCAGATGGCGCTCCCAACGCAGCTCAAAACCACCAAAGTCCTGATAAAAACAAGAGGAATCTGGTCCTGGTGCAGGCACACTGAAACGCTTACACAGATCCACCACATGGTCATGCAGTGCCTGACGGTTATCGTTCAGCAGTACTGTAAAGTGAGCAACCTGACAGTTGCCTTGAATTATCGGAGACGGTCGGTTGTGCAACTCTTCGTAAAGCGATGATCGCCATGGATGGACTTTTAACGTTACCGCTGCAGCCCCCAAATCCGGGGCCTGATTATCCACCGAGGATTCGATTTCTGGCTCCTGAATACTGTTATTCATTCAGTACTATCCTTATCAATTTCGTGGCATTTTAGCCACATTCCCTTTTGTTGGGCCAGCCAACAGACTGGCAACGGGCTGGTCCAGGCTCAACTTCATACTTTGCATCAATCCCTGACGCCAATCGTTCAGACTTTGATGACGCTCCTGCGGCTGGATAAGTTGACTGATCTTCAGATCATTGACCAGATCACGAAGCATCAGCAACTCAGGGTCACGAATCCACAGCAACTCGTTCTCATGTGATACCTTCAACCATTGTTGCTGCTCGGCATAACACACAAATCTCTCTATGTGTTCGAGGTCGTCCTCACAAAGGACTCGTTCAAGCGCTTGCTGATCCAGCGGTTTATTACCGTTTTGCGCAGCCAGTAACTCGCTGATGATACGCAATCGTAACCCTAGCGGCTCACTGTGACCGCTGTGTTGCTGACGATGGCTCAGTGCAAAGCTCACTTCTGCGCCGAGAATCAGCAACATCCAGCCCAGATACATCCACAAAAGAAACAGTGGTACCGCAGCAAAAGCTCCGTAAATCAGCTGATAAGAGGGAAACATACCCATAATGCGACCAAACAAAAATTTGGCCGCTTCAAATACCGTTGCCACCAGAATGGAGGCCAACAACGCATGTTTCCACGGTACTTTGCAGTTCGGCACCAGCATGTACAGTGACGTCAGCGCAAGTACGCCGAGTGCCCAGGGGATCAGTCGCGCCGCGCCCGGCACCAGTAAAGCGGTATCACCAAATAGTCTGACAGACGCCAACACCGAGCTGGCTGCAAACGCAGCACCAAATAATAAAGGCCCAAGGCTTAATACCGCCCAATAACGAAGGAATGTTTGCATTCCGGAACGTGGATTACTGACGTTCCATATGCGGTTAAATTGCATTTCAATAGTACGCAACAACATAAAGGCCGTTGCAAATAAGAAAGGCACGCCAAGCCAGGTGAGCTGCCGCGCCTGCTGGCTGAATTGCGTCAGGTAACCAGAAATAACGCTGCTGCCTTCCGGCATCACATACGTCAGTAATTGTTGGTTCGCCTGCTCGCCCCAACTCTGCAAGGCAGGCAGGGCACTGAGAATCGAATAGCTAACAGTAATCACTGGCACCAAAGCGAACAGCGTAGTGTAAGTCAGGGCTGCAGCATCCCGACGTCGCTCCTCTCGCTCGAAACGTTTCAGGCTGGACCACAGTAGATGAAACAAGCTGTTGTTCGCCATAATTTCCCCAAAAACTATCACCAGAAAAGCATTTCCCTGATAAGACAAAACCGAGTGGTTGAGCACTCGAGATGATACAATGCGCACTGTTTCATCAGCCACAGGACGCCTTAGCATGAGCGACATTAAGATTTACCACAATCCACGCTGCTCAAAATCCCGCCAAACACTGGCGCTACTGCAAGAAAACGGCATCGAGCCGGAGGTTATCGAATATCTCAAGCAGGTACCAGCCGCTGACGAGTTGAAAGCCCTGTTAGCCAAACTGGGAATGACTGCGCGTGAATTGCTGCGCACCAAAGAAGAGGCCTACAAGGAACATAACCTGTCCGATAACAGCCTATCCGATAACGCCATCATCGCAGCCATGGTTGCCTCGCCGAAATTGATTGAGCGTCCAATTGTGGTTAACGGTGATGCAGCTCGTATTGGACGTCCACCGGAACAGGTTTTGGAGATTATCTGATGGCTAACGCACCTTATGTTTTAGTACTGTATTACAGCCGCCATGGTAAGACAGAAGCGATGGCACGCCAGGTGGCACGAGGGATAGAGCAACACAGGGGGATGACTGCTCGACTGCGGACCGTACCTGATATATCTCCGAATACTGAAGCGATATCATCGCCAGTGCCGGATTCGGGCGCCGTTTATTGCTCTATCGATGACCTGAAACACTGCTCCGGTCTGGTAGTGGGTAGCCCGACCCGCTTCGGCAATATGGCCGCACCATTAAAGTATTTCCTCGATACGACTTCTAATCTTTGGCTGACAGGTGCCCTGATCGATAAGCCGGCCGGTGCATTCACCTCGTCTTCTTCGTTGCATGGTGGTCAGGAAGCAACCCTGCTTACCATGATGATACCGTTGCTGCATCACGGCATGGTATTCGCGGGTATCCCCTACAGCGAAGCAGGGCTACTCACTACCGAGTCCGGTGGCACGCCGTATGGCAGTAGCCACTGGTCAGGCTCAGATAACGACAAAACCCTGAGTAAAGCAGAGACCGACTTATGTCAGGCCCAGGGTCGTCGAATCGCCAGATTGGCAGGTCGCTTAAGCACAGAGGACATCGCATGAAAACGGCAGAGAGCCGTAACACCCGTTACGCCTACTCGATGATGCTCTCTAGCTATGGGGCAATCATCTTGATTCTATTGCTTTCCACTTTCAGTAACCCACCGCAAAACATCGAATCAACACTGACGTTTGTTTTAGCCGGTAGCGGCATCTGGCTGTTTAAGGTCTTACCAT